>NZ_JAVBWL010000043.1:0-173753 GCF_036677455.1 Methanoculleus sp.
AAAGCGAGGATATGGGCACCATCAAGGCCAAGATCAACGAACTCAAGGCCAAAGACCCCGGTGCGTTCCCCGCAGAACCCATGATCGTCGAGGTCAAGGAAGCAGGCGGAGCCGGCGCGGAAGTTGCCGCCGCAGGCGCGAACCCGCAGTTCCTTGAGATCGAAGAGCGGCTCAACGCCATCGAGGAGAGGATCGAGTTCGTCGATGCAGAGATTGCCCAGCGCGTCGGAAGGAAGATCGGACGCGATATCGGCATCCTGTACGGACTGGTCGCAGGTTTGATTGTATTCATGATGTTGTTGGTATTACTGCCCAAATTGGTTGGGTACCTGTAAGGAGGATTGACGAATATGTTCAAGTTCGAAAAAGAGCAGACGGTACACGACTTCAACGGTACCAAGATCGGCGGGCAGCCTGGAGAATACCCGACCGTGCTCGGTGCATCCATCTTCTACAACAAACACGAGGTTGTACTGGATGACCACACCGGAAAGATCGACAAGCTGAAGGCAGAGGCGCTCTGGAACCGCTGCCAGGAACTCTCGGACCTCACCGGCATTCCGCACTTCATCCAGATGATCGCGGAATACGGCGAGGCTTTCGACAGCTACATCGACTGGTTCTGCGGCATCGATGACAAGACCGCGTTCCTGATGGACTCTTCGGCACCCACGGCACTCGCCCATGCATGCGATTACGTCACCCAGGCCGGTGTTGCGGACCGTGCGATCTACAACTCGATCAACGGTTCGATCCTGCCCGAGAACATCGAGGCGCTCGCCAAGAGCGATGTGAACGCAGCCATCGTCCTCGCCTTCAACCCCGGCGACCCCTCGGTCTCCGGCCGTGAGAAGGTCCTGGTCGAGGGCGGCGTCGCCGGACAGGAGATGGGCATGCTTGAGATCGCAGAGAAGTGCGGCATCACCCGCCCGATCCTCGATACCGCAGCGACCCCGCTCGGCCTCGGCTCCGGTGGCTCGTACCGTGAGATCCTCGCCTGCAAGGCGATCCACGGCCTCCCCACCGGCGGCGCGTACCACAACATGACCGTCTCCTGGACCTGGCTCAAGCGCTGGAAGGGATCGAAGAAGGTTCCCTCGCAGCAGCTGGCAGGCCTCGAAGGCAAGGACGCCCTCGTCGAGCAGCTCACCCGCCACTACCTTGGCGGGACGGACGGTATGCGCCAGGCAGCCTGGTCTGCACCCGATATCGGCTGCAACATGATTGCAAGCACGCTTGGCGCCGACCTGATCATGTACGGCCCGATCGAGAACGTCGAGGCGATGATCACCGCACAGGCCTACACAGATATCGTTGTGCTGGAAGCGGTGCGCGACCTCGGCATCGAGCCCCAGGTCGACTCCCACCCGTTCTTCAAACTCATTTAAACCCTTTTTTTCATTGTATTCCTCTGGACAGCATTCATCCCCACCGAGAGGAAGGTCAGCGTGCCAGGTAAACTGATTTGCCTTAAAAAATTGATTTTAGTAAAAACTATACATTCGTGAACCCTATACCAGAGCACCAGGCGCTTATGAAGCTGATTACCGTTGCAGGTCCTCCATCTTCGGGGAAGACCTCTGTGATTCTCAAAACCATTGCAGCCCTTGGACTGCCCACAGGGAGCGTGGGTGTTGTGAAGTTTGACTCGCTCACCTCCTTTGACCACCAGCGTTACGATGAACAGCAGATCCCCAATCAGACGGCTTTTGCCGGAAAGATCTGTCCTGACCACCATTTCGTCAGCAATGTCGAAGGGGCGGTTGAATGGGGCATCAAGAAGGGATTGTCGGTTCTCGTCACGGAGAGCGCAGGGCTCTGCAACCGGTGCTCGCCCTACGTGAACGGCATTTTATCGGTCTGTGTCATCGACAATCTCTCCGGTGTCAACACGCCGAGAAAGATCGGTCCGATGCTGAAGTATGCCGATATCGTCGTTGTCACGAAAGGGGATGTTGTCTCCCAGGCAGAGCGCGAGGTCTTCGCCTTCAACATCCGCGAGGTGAATGCATCGGCAACAGTTCTTTTCGTAAACGGGATCACCGGCCAGGGAGCGTTTATGCTTGCCCGCCACTGGCAGGAAACCCTGGATATCCAGACACTTCGTGACCGCAAACTCAGATTCACCATGCCTGCCGCCATCTGTTCCTACTGTACCGGCGAGACCCTTATCGGAGAGATGTATCAGATGGGAATGGTCAAGAGGATGGAGTTTGACGATGTATGAAAGCCCTTGACTATGTTGCAGAAGTCTCTTCGGTACCCATCGGTGATATCCTCCGTCGTTATCCTCTTGCGGTCGATTACCTCGCCAACATACGGTTGGTCGGGGTTGATGAGACAAAGACGCTCCCCGAGATCCTGGAGGACGTCGATGAGGATATGCTTGAGGAGTTCGGGCTTGACCGCGAGGAGGTCATATTCCATTTCAGTGCATTTTTGGAGGCATTCTCCCGAACGGATGAGTCTATTGAGACGATAGCCTCCATCACGATCCTCGGCGGACGGGACAAGGCGGGAAGACCCGAGATGCTCGAACTGACGGTGACACCCGGCGAGGTCGTGAGCATTGTCGGTCCCACCGGCTCGGGAAAGAGCAGGCTGCTTGAGGATATCGAATGCCTGGCCCAGCGCGACACGCCGACTGCACGGCAGATCCTCATCAACGGTTCGGTCCCGGATCTCGATAAGAGATTTTCCACCGGGGGAAAACTGGTAGCCCAGCTCTCGCAGAACATGAACTTCGTCATGGACTTAACAGTGCAGGAGTTTCTCGAGATGCATGCAAAAAGCCGGATGATCCCGGACTCTGCCGCAGTTGTGGAGAAGTGTTTTGCGGTTGCCAATTCGTTAGCAGGCGAGAAATTCACCCTGGATACAAAAGTAACCCAGCTCTCGGGGGGGCAGTCGCGGTCGCTGATGATCGCCGATACCGCTCTGTTGAGTTCATCCCCGATCATCCTCATCGACGAACTGGAGAATGCCGGAATCGACCGGCGGGAGGCGATCGAGATCCTTGTCGGCAACGAAAAGATTGTCCTCATGTCGACGCATGACCCGCTTCTTGCCCTCCGTGCCGACAAAAGGATCGTCATCAGAAACGGAGGCGTGACAAAAGTGATTGATACGACCGCGGAAGAGGAGCAGACACTGCATAAGATCGAGGCGATCGATTCTGCCCTCCTCACTATCCGCAACCAGCTCCGGAGAGGAGAGATCGTTACAGAAGAGAGCATTCCGGAATTTCAGGAGAGATAGTATGTGGGAATTATACGATGCGTTGATCGAAGGGATCCCCGACGACATTGTCGTTGAAGACATGGCTCTCGGCGGAGAACTGACGTATGTTGAGGCAAACGGCGGCATCGGTATCGCCGGATACCGCTATTATATCCAGCGCGCCCCGATGATGACCGAGAACAGGATCGGGAAATCGTTGAAAGAGATAGCCGGGTGCGTGAAGTCCTGGAATCTGTGGGAAGCGTCGATCGGCAACGCGGCGATCAACGCGTGGTACAATCATCCGGATACCGCGAGAAGTGCAGGGATCGAGGTTGCAGAGAAGAAACGGGTCGAAGAACGACTGAAAGATCCATTCATCAAATCCCAGAATCTTGTGAAGGGAAAAAAAGTCTGTGTCGTCGGCCATTTCCCGTTCCTCGAGAAGTTGATTGCTCCTGTCTCTGACATGAGCATCATTGAGTGGGACCCGGAAGAAGGAGATTATCCGTATTCTGCCTGTGAGTACCTGCTGCCCGAGTCCGATTATGTCTTCCTGACCTGCGCCGCCGTCAGCGATAAGACCATGCCGCGGCTCCTCGAACTCTCGGAGAACGCAAAGGGCGTGACGATCGTAGGTCCTGGGACTCCCCTTTCTTCGGTCTTCTTCGATTACGGCGTCTCCGATCTCTCGGGTTTTGTCGCAACCGATGCTGCACTTGCAAAGAGGATCATCAGAGGAGCGGAGAGCCAGAGGATCTTCGGGGCGGGGATGAAAGTGGAGTATCTCCGCCCCAGGGCCTGATCCCATAAAGAGACGTGTAGCCCCCACCTCACCCGCACGCGAGGGGTGGGGCAGTCATGGTGATACCTGATGGAAAGCCGTGTCCCGGGAACCTGCTTATTTCCAGAGTCTCCCCATACAGTGGACCGTGGTGGCTATCGCCACTGGGGTGGGGCTTACGGGGAGTGCGAGCGCAGCGAGCTTGAGCACCGATAGGTGCGAGGTGCGAACGAAGTGAGCAGGAGAAGACCGAAGGTCTTCGAGGGGGCGCGCCCCTCCCCTGTCTCCATCATGTAAGCCTCTAATTGTTGCCCCCACCCCGCCCGGCCTTCGGCCTCCTCACTCGCACCTCCGGTGCTCAAACTCCTGCTGTTCCAGCAGTCGTTCCCAACCCCTTGGGGCGGGGGCAGTGCGTGGCGATAAACGATGTTCCGATAGGAACAGAGTTCGAGCACCGCCAGGTGCGAGCCCGGTGGGAAGCCGTGCACGGTTCTTCTCCAGAGTCTCCCCGTGCTTGCAAGAGGCCGCTAACAACGCAGATGATATGCATTTCGCAAACAGCGAAATTACAGGAGGAATTGCAAAATAAGGGGCAAGGGTTTTCTATGGTTTCACGCGAGTTCAATATGCCCGGCAATCCGGAGTTTCCCGCCCTCAAGGTAGTGGAGCACCGCTCTATCGCCGGGGAGGTAGACGAGGTCTTTTTCGAGCGCAAGCGTCAGCGTCGGTTGCCGCCAGTCGCCGTCGTCCCGCACCGCTTCCACCCGTGCCGGGATGAACTGCATCCAGTGGCCGATGTGGAGCACCGTCCCCGCCGTGAGCGGCGTCGGCCAGTACTTGACCAGGGTCGCCCGTGCCTCAAGGTCCGTCCCGGTCCGGAGCGCGGGGTCGTTTGAGAGGACAAAGCCCCGGTCGAGGTCGTCGGACTCGATGTTCTTGAGCGCGAGCCCTACGCGGTCGCCTCTGGCAGCCCAGTCAAAGTCGTCGTCGTGTTTTTGGATGGACCGCACCGTGCTCACCTGCTCCCCGGGGTAGACCTTCAGGGCGTCGTGCTTCCTGATGCCGCCCCGCACCACGCCGCCGAGGATGACCGTCCCGATGCCGCGGACATTGAAGTGGTGGTCGATTGGGATCGTGCCCACCGCACCGGCCTCCGGCTGGACGGAGGGGCGGGCATGCGCCTCCCGGAGCAGGCGGTCGCGGAGCGCGATCGGGTCCTCTTCCACGAACTCGTAGTGCTCGAGCACCGTCCCCCGGAGGAGCGGCGCGACCCCATCGGGGGTCAGGTAGTTCTGGAGGATAATATAGCCCTGCTTTACCCCTACCTCGTCAAGCATCAGCACCCACTCCCCGAGCGTCGGGGTGATGGCGCTCACCACGATGAGTGCCGCATCCGCCATCGATGCAGCGTAGAAGAGCGGGGCCAGCCGCTCGGGATACCGTGTCGGCTCGATGATGGTGACGGTATCCTCGCCCTTCTTCAGGTTATAGAACGTGATATCGGACTCTGTGCCCTTCTTCCCGAGGTCTTTTGCGTAACCGCCGGGTCCCAGCACAGCAATGTTCAGGTTGCCCATATGCCAGATATCTTGGTTATCCAGGGGTATGAGGTTTGCTCACCCGGGTTACGCGGGCATGCCGCCACAGGTCCTCTCAAGGTGCTCCCATGACCTCAGCAACGAAAATCCTGCCCGATCAGCCGTTCCACTGCCGCGCGGAACTCTCGGAACTCCCGTGAGACCTCCGGGCCGGCAGATCCTGGATAACCGTTCGCGCCCCGCACGACGACACTGTAGCCGTCCGTTTCCATTCGCAGGTGCCAGTAGGTGACATCAGAGCAGGAGTAGGCGGAGACATACTCCGGCTCCCACTCCTGGACGCCAAGCCGGTCAACGGTCTCCATAAACCGCGCCCACTCCCCGGGTGTCGGCGACACCTCCATCACCACCCCGGAGTAGCCGCCGGCACTCGCACGTTCGTAGAGGAGCCGGCCGTTCCGGCCGTCCACCAGCCTGACGTAGAGGGACGGCCCGACGCTCCCGCCGATGTAGAACTCGAACGCCGTCGGCGGGAGGATGGAGGAAGGGGGGGATGGACCGTCGCGCATATCAAATTATATGACCAACATGGCCAAATACCCTGCGACGAGAAGCCCCATGCAGCAGATCCCGGCGACGTCGACCCTGCCCGGGACGAGGTCACGCATCGGCGTCCGCAGGCCGGAGCGGTAGCCCCGGAGATCGATGGTCAGCCCGAGGACCGTGGCTTTTCCGAGGGAGTTCGAGACCAGGGGGATGATGATGGGAAAGAGGCCCCGGACTTTCCCGGAGAGGCCTCTCCCCGGGTTGTAGGCCCGGGCGAGCTGCGCCTCGTGGATCCGCTTTCCTTCAAGTTGCAGGCTCGGGATGAACCGGAGCGCAATCAGGAGCATGAGCGTGTAGTCGACGGGCATCCTGAGGCGGTCCAGAAGATGAACGAGGTCGCGCGGCTGGGTCGATATGACGAAGAGCTGGAAGGCGAAGAGCATCGCCGCGAACCGGAGCGTCATCGCGACGGCAAGGTCGATCGCCCCAACCGTGACGGGGAAGGCCCCTCCAATGACCGGGACCGATTGGGGGACAAGGTAGCCGAGGATCTCTCCGTTCTGGATGGTGAGGACGGTGAGGGCAAGCAGGCTTACCGCGAGCGAGAGAAGCAGGGGCACCTGGCGGAGGAGGTCGCGGACAAGCCCCCCCGCCACCGCCGCAGCTACGACCGCCCCGACAAGGACCGCGAGCATCACGATATCGCTCGTCAGCACCGCAAGGAGAACGACGACGATCACAAAGATCAGTTTGGTGAACGGGTGGAGGCGGTGAAAGGCGCTCTCCCGGGTGATATACTGCATAATTTCGGGCATGGTTCCTCCTCATACATTCTCCTGTCGCCGACGATCCGCCCCTGCTCCATCCTGACGATGCGGTCGGCATACTCCTCTCCGAGAAGCATGTCATGCGTCACCATGACGATTGTGTGGCCGTCCTGCCGCAGGCGGCCGAGGGTCTCCATGACCCGCGCCGCCTCCCGGGCATCGAGCCCGGTCGTGGGCTCGTCGAGGACGATCACCCTCGGCCTCATGGCGATGACGCAGGCGATCGCCAGGCGCTGCCGCTCGCCGCGGGAGAGCGACCGTGGGTAGGCCGCCTTCCGGTGGAGAAGGCCGACCTCGCGGAGGGCTGCGTCAATTGGCTCTCCCGTGCTCCCGGGGTCGATGTTTTTGAGGCCGAAGGCCACCTCCTCCTCCACGGTCTCTGCAAAGAGCATGGTGTCCGGGTTCTGGAAGACAAGACCCACGTGGCGGGCGAGTTCCGCTATCGAGACGCTTCCGGCATCGAGCCCGTCGACAATGACGCTCCCCCGGGTAGGACGGAGCAACCCGTTGAAGTGTTTGACGAGCGTCGTTTTCCCGGACCCATTCTCCCCGACCACGGCCACAATCTCACCGGGAGCGACCTGGAGGTCGAGCCCCCCGATTGCCGTAACCCCATCGTAACGGTGAACGAGGTCCCGGACAGATACGATTGGGGCCGCCCCGCACGCGGAGGCTGCCGCCGGGACGGGGGGTCGGGCGTTGCCGGGCCCCGGGTGGCGCAGGACGGAATCCTGCATCATCTCCGCGGGAGACCCAACCCTCATGATCGTGCCGCCTTCGATGAGGACCATCCTGTCCGCGATGGCAGCAAGTTCGTTGAGTTTCTGCTCGACGATGAGCACGGCCGTGCCCTTCTCCGCGAGCCGCCGGAGGAGCATGGATACTGCACCGGTCGCCTCTGCATCCAGTTCGGCGGTCGGTTCGTCCAGGACCAGGATCTCTGTCCCCAGGACGAGGGTTGCCGCGATGGCGACCCGTTGCTTCTGCCCCCCGGAGAGGGTGTGCGGGGCCCGGTCGGCAAGGTCGGCGATCCCGGTCGCTTCCATCACGTCATGGAGCCTCTGTTGCATCTCCGCGCGGGGGATCCCGAGGTTCTCAAGTCCCGAGGCGACCTCCTCCTCGACGGTAGAGAAGATGAGCTGGGCGTCGGCGTCGTCGAAGACCACCCCGACGTGTCTCCCGATCCCGCCCATGCTCCGGTAGTCCCGGACGCTTCTGTCGAGGATAGTGATCGAACCCTCGAGTGTCCCGCCGTACTCGTGATGGAGGATGCCGGACGCCGCAAGGCAGAGGGTCGTCTTCCCCGCCCCGGTAGGGCCGGTGACGAAGACGATCTCCCCCCTCCCGATCTCGAGGTCGATCCCGTCGAGCGCTGGCGACCCGGACCCGGGGTAGGTGTAGGAGACGCCGCGAAGAGAGAGGGCGGTCTTCCGACCGGTCTCAGGACTCATCTACCTGCCTCGTGCCCGGGGATGGGACTGCCTGCCCGGTGCCCCGCATCAGTGCGCGCGATGCCGGCACCACAAGCACCTGCCCAACGACGGCGTTGACCGCTCCTGTTATGAGGACGATCGGGACGGTCACCGCGAGGAACGCCTCAAGGGTACCGAACCTGCCGAGGACCGTCGGGGCCACCGCAAGGAGCGCGATGAGGATGAAGGAGAACCCGCTCGCGAAGGTGGCAAGAAGCGTCGTCACGCCCGGGGCGAGAACGAACCGGTCCCTCAAGACCAGGTAGACCCCGAGACAGACGACCGCCCCGATGGGTTCGCTGATCAGGTTCGCGGGCGGGAAGATCGAGTGGCTGAGGAGAGCGCAGATGATACCTGCCACGACGCCGATCCCGATCGCCTCCCGGAACGTGGGAACGATGAGGATGATGGCAAGGCTGTAGAAGGCGATCACGAGGTTCGATACGATGGGGCCGGGGATCAGGAGGGACATGTACCTGATGATGGCCCCTACGGCAAGGAGTATGCCGACGATTGCAATATCTCTTGATTTCATGATATCTTATCTTTCACGGTGTGGTATCCGACGGACGATGCGGGTTTGAGACCGGGCTTGTCAGCCGAGACGCCAACGTGGCTGAGAAAAGGGCCGGGGACGCCCCCGGGAGGGGAGGTTGGATTCCATAGGCATCACAGTACAATATAGTACATTGTTGCATATATACCTACTCGTCACAGGAACCATTGCCACCGCATCAGACACGTTAGAGCGAAAGCAACACCGATTGCAGTGAGTGCCGCGATGATGGGCACCTCTGCCGTCGGTGCGGGCGGGGGAGCCGTCGCAGTCCCCGGTCACGTGGGTATCATCACAGCAACCGGCGCGGTGGTCACCGTCACCGGAGGTATACCGGGGGTGACGAGGATGATCGTGTAAGCATGATCTCCCCCGAAAAATGGTGAACCTGATCTCGTCAGACGAAAACTGCCTGCCCCGGACCGGCATGTGCCTCAACGAGAAGCCAAGTGCTCTCCTTCGGCTCGCCACCCCCGGGCACGAAGCGCGCCCCACCAAGGGCCGCACAGATCGCCCGGACAGCCTCCGCATGCGACCGCCCGTAGCCCCCCTCGAGCACGAGGGCGAGAGCCGGGCCGCCCGAGTCCACGAGCATCCCGGTAAGAACCCCGAAGTCGCCCGGGCGAAGGAGCATGGAGCCGAGCGGGTCATCAAAGAGCGCATCCTGGCCCGCCGAGACGATCACAAGGTCCGGTCTGAACCACCGGAACGCCGGGATGAAGACCTCACGGAAGACCAGCGCGTAGTCGGCCCCGGTCGAGCCCGCTTCAAGAGGCGCGTTGATGGTATACCCGATACCGGGGCCGACACCCCGCTCATCCGGCCACCCGGTCAGGGGAAAGATCCCCGCCTGATGGACCGAGCAGTAGAGCACCCGATTCGAGGCGTAAAATACTGCCTGCGTTCCGTTACCATGATGCACGTCCCAGTCGAGGATCGCCACCCGGTCGACCGATTCAAGCGCTTTCACCGCCGCGACGGCGACGTTATTGAAGAGGCAGAACCCCATCGCCCGGTCCGGCATGGCATGGTGGCCCGGCGGGCGGACAAGGGCAAAAGAGTGCTCGCCCTCAAGCGTCCGCTCCACCGTCAGGATGGCGGCCCCGGCTGCGTAGAGGGCCGCGTTGAAGGAGCGCGAGGTGACATAGGTGTCCGGGTCAAGGTACCGGACCCGGCCCGGTGGACACTCCCTGCAGAGCGAGCGGACGGACTCAATATACCGGTGCGTATGCACCCGTGCGAGGTCATCGGATGTCGCCTGTTCCGGTGCTACACGGCGGACGCCGGCCGGCACCCCGGTGAGGGCGGCCTCGAGACGTGCCTGAGATTCCGGGTGGCCGGGGTCGTTGTGACCGGCAAAAACACCCCCCGTAATGACCGAGTATGGCATGGCTATCAGGGCCGGGTTAGCGGCACCGGAGATGAATCTTGCCCATCGAACGGAGGGGGCCTGATCGGTCTCGGTTGACCATAACCGGGCGTCCGATGGGAGGCCATGAAAAGAGCGCCGTTTGCGGGAGGCGCGACGCAACCCCGGCAGAAAGTATTTGAGGCAGGAGAAGGAATCATCAAACAAGGGGAGAGATCTCAGATCACCTAAAGGCAAAGCAGGAGATAGTCAACGATATCGCGTGCTGTGCTGGAGGAGTAAGATGCCAAGAGTATCGAACATTGATGTTTTCCATAGAAGGGAACAACCCACCATATCGATCCGCACCACGACGGCTATCGAGAACCTGCCCGTGCTGATCGGTGAAAGTTACTGCAGAATGGCTGACTATCTGAGAGAACAGGGAGAGCTTCTGTCGGATGTTCCGTATGTGGCTTACCATAACATGGACATGCAACATCTTGACGTCGAGATAGGGTTCCCTGTATCGAAGGCGTTGCCGGAGAGAGGAGATGTCCGCCCGGGCTCCATTCCGGAAGGCACTATCGTCTCCTGCATGTATCGTGGTGCATACAGGGATATGGCGTCGACATATGACGAGATGGCGAACTGGATAGAGGAGAACGGGCTTAAACCTGTCGACACTGTTTACGAATATTACTATAACGGGCCCGAATACCCGGAGAGCGAACTGTTGACGAAGATTGTCATGCCTGTAGTATAACCCTCCGCCATGCCCTTCCATCCCGGTTTCCCGATGAGGTCAGGATCTCGCCCGGTCACCCCGGGCGGTTGCCGGTACGGTCGAGACCCCGGCATCGCCATAGTCATCGACTGTGTGCAGTGCTCTATTCCCGGGTATCCAGCCGCTCCTTCGTATTCGACAACAGGGTGCGCGTTTATAAGACAGGCAGGTAATGGGGGTGCATGCCCCTGCCCGGCGTGACCTCTCCGTCGTTCATCTATGCCTGCACCCGGTTCCGGGTCCGGAGGACTACCCTCCTTCCCCGTGAAGACTACCTGCGGCTGATGCGGATGAGCATACCGGAGATCATCACCCTCCTCGGCCGGCGCGAGGAGTACGCACAGGAGATCACGGATCTCATACACGACTTCGCTGGCGCCCATCTCATCGAAGAGGCGGTAAACCGCAGCCTGGCGCGGTCGTTCCGGAACGCCAGGGCGATAGCTCCGGGGGACCTGCAAACCCTGACCCGGGAATACCTCACCCGATGGGACATAGCAAACATCATGGCGATCCTGCGGGGCACGGTTCACAACATACCCCGGCAACAGGTCCGCGACCTTCTTATCCCGGCGGGCGAGATCGACAGCGCACTCCTCGACCGTCTCCTCTCTTTCACGACCTGCGGCGAGGCAATCGAAGCTCTCCAGGACTGGCGGCTCTATCCGGTCCTTGCAGAATCCTACCGGGTCTGCGGAGAGAAGGGCGTCTTCGCCCGGATCGAGAATGAACTCTACAGGCACTACTACGCCGGGCTGCTCAATCCCGGCAGATCCGGGTGCAGCGGGTGCCAGGAGTTGAACGCGTATCTCCGGTTTGAGATCGATATCACCAACATGAAGAACCTCCTCCGGCTCCACTGCGGAATAGAGGCGTGCGACCTTGCGACCATCGACCAGACCATGATCCCGGGCGGCAGGATACCTGTCAGTCGCTTCGAGCGACTCTACGGCATCGAGACGGAGGGAGAGTTCGTCAGCGTCTTCCTGGAGACCGATATCGCCCCGGTCCTGGCCCAGGCGATACGCGATCTCCGCCGGGATCCGGAGTTCTCAAGTTTCGACGCCGCGGAACTGGTCTGGCAGCGGTGGCACCAGCGCCAGCGGCCCATCCATGAGGTCGAGATGGCGATCACCCGCATCAGGCTTCACCGGCTGGAATCGCTCTCGCAACGCCATCCGTTCTCGGTCCTGCCGGTGCTTGCATACCTGGAGCGAAAGAAATACGAGGTCGCGAACCTGCGGGCAATCGCACGAGGGAAGGCGTTCGGTCTGCCGACTGAGCGGATATGGCAATATATCGTTCTATGAGGAAGCACCATGCCGGTCGATGAGATCAAACCCACCCGGGCCGGCCTCCTGCTCGTCAGGCGGCGGCTGGCACTTGCTGAGCGGATACACCGGCTCCTTGCGATGAAACTCGATGGGATGATGCTGGAACTGGTCAAACTCACCGACCGGACCGCCCTGAAACGCAGGGAACTTGAGGAGAAATACACCGGGGCCCGGGAAACGGTGGCGGTCGCCACCATGATGGAGGGGGCGACGGGAGTGCTCCTTGCAGCGCTCTCGGTGGAGACCACCCCGACCTATGCAGCCGGGCAGAAGAACGTCTTCGGGGTCTCCCTCCCAGTCCTCGAGCCGGTGATGGTGAAGAAGACGCTCGACCAGCGGGGTTATGGTATCCTCGGGACCTCATCGGTCATCGATGATGCCGCCGATGCCTACGAGGACCTCCTTGAAGCGATCATCGTGAGTGCCGAACTGGAAGGGGGAGTCAAAAGGCTGCTCGACGACATCGAACGGACCCGGCGGCGTGTGAATGCGCTGGAACTCAAGGTCATCCCGGAGCTTACCGAACTGCGCCGGTTTATCGAAGACCAGCGCGACGAGATGGAGCGGCAGGATCTGGTCCGGCTTCGACGCATCAAAAAGATAAAAGCGGAGAGAGCGGAGAAACCCTAGAGGGGCCCGGCCTGTTTCTGCCGGGCGAGACATGCAATTGCAGTATCCACAATCGCCCCGAGGGTGTCCACGCCGAAGGTATCGGACGAGAGGACGATGTCATACGGCGAGAGATCGTCGATCTCGATACCGTAGTAGTTCCGGTAGCGGGTGGCCTCCGAACGCTGTCGGTTCTCGGTGTAGACCCGGGCCCCCTCCTCGTCCATCCCGTCACGGCCGGCGATCCGCCTTGCCCGGCAGGAGAGCGGTGCAGAGAGCCAGATCCGGAGATCAGCGTTCTCGATCATGCGGCCCGAGAGTCTACCCTCGACGATGATGTCCTCGGCACCCTCACCGATCTCTTTTTGCCGGGCATCAATCATCCGGTCGACCGAGGGGTCGTTCTCTGCAAACCTGCCGAACTCGGCAAGGTCCATGCCGTGCTCCCGGGCGAGCTGGCGGAAGACCTCTCCTGCAGAGATGAGGTCAAGCCCGTGCTCCCCGGCGAGATACCGGGCGAGTGACGTCGTACCGCTCCCCGGCGGGCCGCTGATGGTGATCCGCATCAGAGCCCTCCGATATTGAGAGATTTCCGGATCACCTGGCTGACGGTCAGCGAACAGAGCATGTACCAGAGGATCCAGGCTGGCACGATCCAGAACGCAATATCCGAGAGACCAACGGCCCCAATGTAGGGGAGCACGATGCCGCTCGCAATGCTGGTCGGCGTACCGATCGGCGGGAGCCGTAAGAGGAGCCAGAAGAAGATCGGGACGGAGAGCACGAGGATGATCGCCATCGGAGTGAATTGCTGCCGTGAGAGATCCAGCTGGTCCTGCATCATCCGCTCCTGCTTTCCCTGGAGTTTCTTGACCCTCTTTTCGTCCCCGGAGAGCTGGGCTTCCCGGAACTCCTTCTGGAAGACCTTCATCTTCGCCTGCGTCTCCTGCATCTTCTCGTAGTCGATGGTGTACTTCTGGACGAGCGATGAATAGAGACCCGTGATGCTCGAGAGGATCAGAATAATGACGAAAAACGGTACGCCAAACGTATCGATCAGGGGGCCCAGCACTACATCCATCGCCTGACCGACCGTCACCCGTATCCACTCGACGCTGTATGAGAGCATCACAAGCATCGTAAAGACAAGGGCAATCGTCGGGCCGTGCTTCTTCAGGTCCACCATGCCGGGTTACCTCAGTACGCTCACCAGGTCTTCGACACCTTTCTCGAGCAGGAAGTTTTCGTTCTTGACGATCTTGATGGTGCAGCCGGTGTACATCGCGTACGCCGCGCTGACCGCACGGTTGAACTCCTGGTGCTCGGCGATATCCCGGGCCCCCTCCATGTCGCGGACCCTTGAGGCGTCGCCAAGCCGGCGCATCAGGATCTGGTCCGGGTCGGTCTCCACCAGCACGACCATATCAGGCATCAGTTCGCGGAGCACCCATTCGGGCAGCCCCGCAAGGAACCCCGTCGGGGTCTTGACGCTGCTGTGGGTATCGATGATGATGTTCGCATCAGTGCTCATGGTGGCGATCCCTGAGGCAGCCGCCTGTTGCAACCGCTTCTGGATATCCTTTCCGAGCTTGCGCATCTCATCGCGGTTCGAGACCAGGTTCTCCTTTTTGGCCACATCAAACATGAACGTGCCGAAGTTGACGGCCGTGTAGGAAACGCCTTCGGCAGCCAGCCTCTCCATCGCACCATTGATGACGGTGGTCTTCCCGACACCGGGAACTCCCGTTACAACGACTTTCTTCCCCAACTCTATCACTCCATGTAAGTTATAGTTCCTTGTAAAATAAATCCGCGCCCGGAAGAGTAATTTCTTTCGGAATCATCCCGGGCCCCCGCGGGCAACCAGATGAGAAAAATAAGTTGTGGGACTGATATGAGGTTTATGAGCCCCGGGTGGTTTGGTCAGGAGAAGGGCAGGCCATCTGGGCTGGCTCATACCCCCGGGAGGGGGATCCTCTTCCGGACGCATTCCCGGTTCTACCCGGAAAAGAATTCCTTTTCCGGACTCATTCCCGGTCGAAAAAGGTGCTGATGCACCTTTTTCTCCCAGAATGACTCCTCCGGCCCCGCCCAGCGGGGCCTACGGACTCATTCTTTTCCAAAGAATCCCCGCATGAACGGGTACATCTCCATGATCTGCTGGCTTGCGACCTCCTCATAGAGGCGGTAGGTGATACTCACCGCAAGCAGCAATCCAGTCCCTCCGACCGCACCGACGACACCGAAGAGGTTCGCGACGACCGAGAGGAGCCCGATAAACACACCGCCGATGATGGTGATCCGCGGGATGTACCGGTCGAGGTATTTCTCAAGCACCTGCGCATTCCGGCGGTACCCGGGGATCTGCATCCCGCTTCTCTGGATCTGCCGCGCCACGTCCTTTGAATCGAGCCCTGCGGTCTTGACCCAGAAGAGCGCGAAGATCGCACCTCCGATCACCATCACGCCGATATCGATGCCCATCCGGATCATGATCTCCCAGGGAGCGTGCCCGAGGTCGGAGAGCCACCACATCCAGTCCTGTGGCTGGTTGATCGGGGCAATGAACCACATCAGGCCGTTTATCGGCATCTGTCCCTGGAACTCGCCGAAGATGGTTATCCCGGCGTTGGAGAGGAACATTCCGATCATCTGGATGTTCGCCTGCAGCACCCGGACCAGGATCATCGGCAGAACGCTCGCATAGATGATCTTCACCGGGAAACGCGCACGAGCACCGCGAACAGCGGTATGCGCAAGCGGGATCTCGATACGGGTCGATTCCACATAGACGATGACCATGAAGATGGCAATCGTCGTGACGAGGGCAAGCAGGTCCGTGCCGAAGTACTGGAGGAAGTCCGCCCCCGACGTCGCCACGGCGAAGAGTCGCGGGAAGAATCCTATCGGGAAGGGGTCGGTGCCAGTCTGCCAGTTCAGGAAGCCGTTCACGAGACCCTGGGATACTCCTGCAACGATGAAGAGCCCCACGCCTGAGCCGACACCCCACTTGGTGACGACCTCGTCCATCAGCACCACCAGCAGGCCGCCGAGGCAGAGCTGCAGGAAGATCAGGAGCGAGACCGCGAACAGATTCCCGCCGAAGAACTGCGTTGCCACTGATGGGTCGGGCAGCATCAGCCCGCTCGCGACCATGGGGAGGGCTTCGACGATGATCATCACGAAGATGAGCATCTTCTGCAGGCCCATGTACATGACCTGACCACGTGCTTCGCTGGTGTCGATCTGCAGGATTCCGGCGCCCTTGAGCAGCTGCAGCACGATCGACGCGGTGACGATCGGCCCGATACCGAGGTGCAGAAGCGAACCGCTTGCACCGGCAAGCAGGGCGCGGTACATTCCGAAGATATCCTGTGACTGTGCAGAGAGTCCAAAGATATCGATATTAGTCAATGCGAAGTAGAGAAGCAGAATCGCAACCGTCCACGTCAGTTTATTCTTGAAGTGGACGTGCCCCTCCGGACTTCGGACTGCAGGCATCGCTGCAAGGATGGGTTCAAATCTATCCAGCAGATCTCCCATGGTTTCACCTAAAAAGAAGATCAGGCAGTCGTAGCCTGACCGCCCATCTCCTCAATCTTTGCCCGGGCTCGTTCTGAAAACTCCCGGGCGGAGATACTCATCTTGTGGGTGACTCTTCCGCCACCGAGTACTTTCTCGATACCGATCTCAGTGGCATCGAGGGTGATGAGATCACCCTCCTGGGTGGCAAGCCCCTCACGGAGGAGTGCCTCGGCCATCTGGTCGATCTCGCCGATATCAAGAGCAGATACCGGCACAGAGGTCTTGTTGACGAACCCGTGCTTACCGTTGGATATCTCACCCTTCAGGTAGAAGTGGGAGAAGCGGTGGTCACGCTGCCCGGCTCTACCCCGTCCACCCCTGTTGCCGGCGCCACGCCGGTTCTTATGCGTACCGCCGCCACAGGTCCGTGAACCCCGATATTTAGTTCTCTTGTTTACGGGCATCTCTCTCACCTCATCTTGTAGAGGAGATCGTTGATCTCGGGCCCATAGTAGCCAAGAGCCCCACCCTGCTGAAAGGTTCGCTTGATTGTTTTATAGCCCTTTCGTGGAGGGTGCAGTCTGAGCACCGGCTTTATCTCAGCCAGATCACGGAAACTGGCCTCACCGTTGCAGAGCGCCGTTGCGAACTCGTCGATATCGGCATACGGGGTATGCGCACGGACGTATTCGTCGTTCAGTCGCACGTCCCCGGTCAGTCTGCCCCGGGTGCGCAGGAGGATGGCCAGAGTCTCTCCGGTCACCTCACCGTACGCCACGAAGTCCTTGACCTTGCGAATCATGCCGAGGTATGCGGGCGTATCGGGCACGAGGACGCAGTGGTTGACATGATGCAGACGGAGCATCTTTAAGGTGTCCTTGATCTCGCGGTTGGTGTTGACCACGCCGCGCACCTGCACTACCGCGTACATCACTCTTTCCCTCCGATCCGGACGATGTTCGTCTGCTTGAGTGCCTCAAACGTCGCCTTGGCGTAGTTGATGGTCGTCCGGGTCTGCCCCCGGTTGAACGCCCAGACATCCTTGATGCCTGCAAGCGTCAGGACCTTCTTCGGGATATCCCCGGTCACGAGGCCGATGCCCTGCGGGGCAGGCTTCAGCGTCACCCGGACGCTGCCTGCCTTGCCGGTAACCTCGATGGGGATCGAGTGGGCGGTGTCACAACCGCACTCCCAGCTCCCGCACCCCCGGGAAACCTTGACGAGATTCTGTTTTGCGTTTGCGATCGCTTTCTGGATCGCGTTGCCGACCTGAACATCCTTGCCCTGGCCGAACCCAACGTAGCCGTTCCTGTTGCCGACTACCACGACGGTGCGGAACTTTACACGGCGACCCGAGTCCGTCATCCGCTGAACCATGTTGATGTCCAGCACCTCGTCCTCCAGGTCGGGCAGGAGGAGATCGACGATCTGGGGCTCCTTGATCGGCCTGCCGCTTGCGAGCACCTCATCGATACTGGTGATCTCGCCTGCGGCAACCATGCGCCCGAGACCGGTGAGCGGAATCCATTCTTCCTGTACGTATGCCATGTCACACCAGCTCCTTCTTGATGGCCTGAGCCACAGCCTCTACATTTGCCACCAGGTTGCCCGCCTTCTCAGGGGCATACCCGGCGATATGGGCACCTTTGAGCCGCTCCTCATCGGGGAGGATCGATTCGCCATAGGGTACGTCAAGACCGCCGTCCACTGCCCCTTTGAGAGCAGCAAAGACGCGCGCGCCGGGTTTCGCCCGGGCGAGCCCGATATCCAGGATCCCCTCTTCATACCCCGCGTTCAATGCCTTGACCGCAAACAGCATCCCGGTCAGGTAGGCTGCCGGGGTGCTGGAGGTCGATCCCTCGTAGCCATAATCGGTAAGCTCAGCCGAATATGCGGCCACCAGGGTGCGGTCTCCCTCAATCTCGGGGACGACCAGCTGCACGATGATCTGACGGTTCGTCTTTCGGACGACCATCCTCGGGCTTCCTGACGAGAGGAGCGACATCCGCTTGTAGTAATCAGTCTTGCCCTCGTGCCTTCTCCGGAAGGGCACGAAGTATCTTGGGCCGGTTGCCATTATTTCATCCTCCCTGCCATCGTCTCAACATGAGCCGCAAGGTGCGACACGCTCCGGAACTGACCCCCGGAAGCCCGCCGATACATCACGCGGTAGAGACTCCGCTCGATTGTTCCTTCGTCACGCATCTCGCGTAACGTGCGACGCTGCGCCCGGATCTTGCGTATCCAAGCCCTTTTGGTCGATCCGCGAGCACCTGCAGCGCCTCTCCTCCGCCCGGGTCCTTTCCGGTGACCGTAGGAACGCTTTGCCATCCGCGCCCGTGCCCTGCCCCGGCTGTTCCCCTTGACGGGGTGCGCCTTGATGACCCCTTCTCCGATGAGCTCGCGCAGGTCGTTTCGGGAGATGGCCGCCTCGATGTCAGCCTGGCGCTCAGGATCGAACCAGACACGGTTGGCACCGCACTTGAGAATGGCGGCTGCCATTCGCCTCTGGCTGGCAAGATCACTCATCTTCGTTCACCTCTTCCTCGCTTTCCGCAGTCACGGCCGCGGGGGTAAGATCCTTTGCATTCAGCACCTTCAGCCCCAGTTCCAGTGCCCGTGCCTGAATCTCTCCACGCTTTCTGTTCCCTACGGACCCGCCGATCCGGACAGCCTGTACCTCCGGGTTCAGTCCCGCAAGCTCTGCCGGTGTAAAGACCCGGACCTCCTCATAGCCGCTCGGGTGCATGCCACGGATTGCAACGGGGCTCCCGTATCCCGGCCGGGGAAGAGCGCCTTTTGCGCTGAACTGCCGCCTCTGTTTGTTGTGCAGGCCGCGCGGACGCCGCCAGACATCGGCCAGTTTCGATTTGCGGTGAAGTCCCCGCCTCTTGAAGGCAGGCTTGTTGTGCCGGGTGCGGGCACGGATCAATCTTCTTGTCTCATCCATGCTCTTCACGCCCTCTCAGTGATGTAAACGCCGTCCTGGAACACACGGGGATCACGCTTCGTGACCCTGGTCGCGTGCTCGATGTTTGCGGCCGTATTCCCTACTTTCTCCCTGTCGATACCGGTGAGGGTCACTTCGTCGTTTCCGATCTTGACGGTGACGCCCTCAATGATCTTCGCTACCCGGGGTTGTTTCTCGCCAAGGAAGTTGTTGATCTCGAGAAGGTTACCCTGCTGCTTGAGCTGGATCGGGAAGTGGCTGTAGACCACCTTCATGCGATACTCGTAGCCTTCGGAAACGCCCCGGATCATGCTCTTTGCCAGCGCCTCAAGCGTGCCGCTCATGGCGAGGAACCGCTTCTTGTCGGATGCCGTGGCGACGACGACTTCGCCGCCCTCGACCGTGACATTGATCTGCGGGAAGCGCATGTCACGAGCCAGCGTGCCCTTCGGTCCCGAGACCGTGAGCATGCTCCCCTCGAGCGTGACATTCACACCAGGAGGGATCTCGATCTGTCGTGTTATTCCCATACTCTTCCCTCCTTTAGTAGACGTATCCCAGCAGTTGCCCGCCGATACCCTCGCCCCGAGCCTCCGCGTGGGAGATGACTCCTTTCGAGGTAGAGACGATCAGGATACCGAAGTTCTTTGCGGGGAGGTACTGCGACTCCCAGTATTCCATATCAGCCATTGCCACCGGGAACCGGGGGGTGATGGCGCCACACTTATTGATCGTTCCGGAAAGCTGGACCCGGAACTGGCCGCCGCGACCGTCGTCGATGAACTCGAAGCTGCCGATAAAGCCGTTTTCCTGCATAACGCGGAGCATTGCACCGAGGAGCTTGCTGGCGGGTTCGATAATAACCTCGTTCTTTCCAGCGTCGCCGGCATTCTTGATCGTGCTCATCGCGTCAGCGATTGGATTCAGTCGTGCCATGTTCTCTCAACCTCTAGTTCATCTTCTTAAAGCCCATCTTCCCTGCCCATTCGCGGAAGCACTGGCGGCAGAAGTAGATGCCGTATTTACGCACAAGGCCTTGTTTCCGGCCGCATATGCGGCACTCGTTTGCACCACGGCCGAACTTCTTCATGTTCTCGCCCGCTGAAGGTGCGCCTGACTCATCTGCCATTCTTTACACCTCCACCTGGTAGTGCTCGCGCATGAACGCAATGGCTTCCTCTTTGTTCACTTTCTGGTCAGCCGGCAGCTTCCTGCGCTCGACGGCCCGTCGTGCAATCCGAACGCCTTTGCGCTCGAGCACAACGTTGACGTCCATGCCGTAGATGCCGATTGTCGGGTCGTATGACATGCCCGGGAAGTCGGTGTGCTCCTCGATACCGAAGGAGACGTTGCCGGTCTGGTCGAACTGCGAGGGTGCGAGCTGCCGCTCGATGATGGCAAGCGCGGTCGTGATGAACTTCTCGGCGCTCTCACGGCGCAGGGTGACCTTGCACCCGATGGGTGCGCCCTTCCGGATACCGAACGCGGGCTGGGTCCGCTTTGCGATGGTGCGGACGGACTTCTGGCCGGTGATCTTTCTCATGAGATCCTCGGCCTTGACCAGCCGTTCACCGCTCTCTCCGACGCCCATATGCACGACAACCTTGTCGATGTAGATATCCTTCATCGCGCTCATGCCAGTGCCTCCAGTTCAGGTGCAATCGCGGAGCGGCCGACCATGAAGACGTACTCCTCGATGGTCTCAAACCGGGTTCCGGTCGAGTCGTCTGCGAGGATGACGCGGTTTGGGACGGAACTTGCGGTCTTGATGATCTCGACGATCCTGCCGACCTTTCCGGAGTGCTTTCCGCCGACGATGGTGGCCACGTTCCCTTCTCCGAAGGGGAAGTGATCGACAATCCGGAACCGGTCATCACCCTCGACGCCAAGGGTCACGACGATGGAGTCTTTTGCCCTGTAGGTGTTGTCGGCGAGGATGTTCGCACCGAACGCAAGGTTCAACTGAACCTTGCCGCCCTTGACCGTGGTCTTATTCCGGATCTTGCAGAGCCGGGTCTTCGCGGACTCTGCCGGGATCTCGACGGCGATCAGGTTACCCCGCATGTCGAGCTGAATGCGGTAGTGCTTCCCGAGCTTCGGGATCGAGACGATATCGAAGACGCCGAGGCCCATCTGCGGGTCCCTGCAGGCCCGCCCGTTGACGATGATGTCACGCTGGTGCAGGATCTTCCGAACCTCGCTCGCGTTCTGGGCAAGACCAATGTGCTCGCGGAGCCAGACGCCGACCGGTAGAGCACCGGCATTGTGGGGGCCCGGAGCGGTCTTCATGACGAATTTCTGCACTTTTTTGGGGATATGCCAGGATTCCGGCGCTACCAGCCGCTTGAGATAGTTGGACATTATGCTCCGCCTCCGAGTCTCTCCTCACGTAGTTTGTCTTTCAGGTTGAGCTTCGTGATCTGCACGTTCGAGGGATCGACAGGCCGGGGAACCTCGGTTCCGTCCGACTTCGTCACCATCACGCCGTGCACGACCAGCCGGCACATCTTCATATCAACCGCATCGACGACGCCTTCGTCGCCGGCAAAGTCTCCACGGAGCACCTTGACGGTGTCGCCCTTGATCACACGGGTTCTCCGGGTGCTGTACTTGCCGCGGAGCTCGGGGGCAAGCGATGCGGAGAGGAACCGGCCCCGGGTGTGGTTCGGTGCGTTGTAGCGCGCCTTACGCTGTTTTCTCGGTTGTTTGCTTACTATGCGTACCATTTCTTCACCACACCTTAGACGATAATCGTCGCCATGGAGGCGATCTTCGGGAACCGCTCCGCGATCTCGCGGGGGACGGCACCCTTGATCTCCGTTCCCTTCGGCTCGCCGCGCTCATTGATGAGCACCATGGCGTTGTCCTCGAACGAGAGCCGGATGCCGTTCGGGCGGCGGATCTCCTTCTTCTGCCGGATGACCACCGCTTTCTCAAGTTTCCTCCGCATATCGGGGGTGCCTTTCTTGACGCTCACGGTCGCGATGTCGCCGACGCCCATGCAGGGCTGCCGCCGCCGGACACCGTGGTAGCCGTCGACCGAGACGATCTCCACGAGTCGTGCGCCGGTGTTGTCGGAGCAGACCATCTGGGAGCCGGTGGCGAGGGCGCGCGGAATGGTCGACTGCATCGCCTTCATTCCTTCATCACCTCGACCACCACGAAGTTCTTGGTCTTTGAGAGCGGTCTGCACTCCGCGATTCGGACCACGTCGCCCACGCCTGCGTTGATGCAGGGCGTGCTGTGGGCGTGGTACCGGGATCTGCGCTTCTCATACCGCTTGTATTTCTTGACGTAGTGGAGGAACTCACGCTCCACGACGACGCTACCGTTCATACGGTCGCTCACGACTTTGCCGGTAATCACCTGGCCGCGTACCGGCAAACTGCCGTGAAACGGACAATTTACGTCCTCACATTCCGTTTCCGGAAGGGGGACGTCCAACCCAATGTTTCGTGCCATTATTCAGCCTCGTTTATCTGATGCGCATATTTATCCGCCGTTCCGGCTGCACTTCAAGGCTCGAACCGTCCAGATCGACGGTCGTGCCATCCGGGAGCCGGATGCGGAATATGCTGCACCGCTTTGGTATCCGCGTCTCTCCTCGCCCGGTCAAGATGACCAGGGTGTTTCTGGTCTCATCGATGATGCGACCGGACACCCCGGCATGACCCGGGTTGCTCGCGCGGGCGACCAGAACGTCCAGGCCGATCAGTTCGTGCCGCAGGACGTTCTGGGGAGAGATCATGCGTTCCTCCGCGCGTTCTGTTCTGTCCGGATGCGCGCGATAGTCCTCCTGACCTCACGAATCCTCCCGGGGTTCTCGGTGGCACCGCCGGCACTGACTTTCCCCCGCTCCTGGATCAGTTCGAGGGAGAGTTTCTGCTCCTGCTCAAGGAGTTCGACATCGGAGAGTTGTTTTACTTCCCGTGCGCGAAAGATTGCCATTTACCTCTCCTCCGTGTATTCCTCACCGGAGATATCCTCGAACTCTTCCTCGAAGACCTCTTCGCCGACCTCTTCGGTCTCGATGGGCTCGGCCGGGGCCTTCTTCACGGGCTCAAGGACATCGAAGGTGTCGGGCAGCCGGGCATCCGGCGGGACAATCTTGACCTGAACCCCGATGGTCCCGAGTTTCTTGATCGCAAGCGCGTAGCCCTTCTCGACGATCGTCTCGCTGGGCTCACCACAGTGCTTGACGTACCCCTCGGTGAACTTCTGGGTCCGTGACCGGGCACCCGTCAGCTTCCCGGCAATGACGACCTCGCAGCCGAGCGCACCGGACTCCATCACCCGGCGAATCGTGCTCTGGCCCGCCTTCCGGAAGTACCAGCCGCGTTCAAGCGCGTTTGCCAGCCGCTCCGCCATGATCTGGGCGTTGAAGTTGGGGTTCTGGACCTGCTGGACCTCCACCTGCGGAGACTCGATATCGTAGGTGGTGGCGAGGTCCTGAGTGAGCTGGCGGACCTGCTTGCCGCCCTTCCCGATCACGATACCGGGCTTCTCCGCAAAGATGGTCACCTGGGTGCCGAGCGGCGTCCGGGTGATGTCCATGCCGCCGTATCCTGCCCGCTTGAGCTCCTTCGTGAGGAACTGCTCGACCCGGACGTTGCGCACGCCGTCAGTGATAAATTTCTTCTCGATTGCCATTACGCCACCTCGGTCACAACGATCTCGATGTTCACGGTCTCCCTGCGCTTCGGGGTGGCGCGACCCATCGCGCGCGGGAAGAATGCCCGGAGGCCACGGCCGGCGTTCGCGGCAACGTGGTCGATCCGGAGTTTACCGGTATCAAGGCCAATGTACTCGGCGTTCTTCTCGACAGACTCAAGCAGCCGGATGTAGGCCTCTGCGGCCTTGACCGGGTACCGGCCTGCCGCCCACTTCTGAAGGCCGCGCTTGTGCGCGACGTTCCGGTTGAACCGCTTGAAGGGGATAGCCTTCTTCAACTCCACCACGTCGGCAAGGTATGCCCTTGCTTCGGTGGTGGTCATCTTCCGGATGAACCTGGCAATCTCGATCGAGTGCTTGGGAGAGACAGGAAGTTCGTTCGCTTTTGCGCGAGCGACGTTCTCGCCCTTGATCTGTGCTGAATATTCTGTTCTTGCCATAGCCATCACTTCAGCGGTACGTATTTACTCGACCGGGTTGCACCGATACCGGCGCTGCCGTGGGAAACCCTTCTGCGGGTCAGTGCAAACTCTCCAAGGTAGTGGAAGACCGCCTCAGGCTGAATCTCCACTTTCTGGAACTCCTTCCCGTTATGGATCTCGATCGTCTTGCCGACCATCTCGGGCAGGACGACCATGTCGCGCAGGTGGGTGCGGACCTTCCCGTCTCCCGACCGGAGATCGGCGAGGAGTTTCTCGTGTTCCCGGGAGAGACCGCGGTCAAACTTCCTCCGTGCCCGGGCCGGCATGATCGGCATCAACTCGGAGAGAGCCATCTGCTGCAGATCGTCCATGGAATGGCCGCGATAGGTGAACTCCTCACGCCGCCGCGGCATTCGCTTCTGTGTCTTCTTTGCCATGATTCACCCTCACTTCTTCCACTTGCCGGTTCTCCGGGCGGCAATATGCCCTACCTTTCGCCCTGGGGGCGTCCCATGGGATACGGTCTTCGGCCGGCCGCAGTGCTGGTGGCCACCGCCACCGAATGGGTGGTCGATGACGTTCATGCAGACACCCTTGACGCGGGGCCATCTCTCGGAGGAGGACCTGACGTGGAAAGCCTTCTTTCCTGCCTTGACGAACGGTTTTTCTCCCCGTCCGCCGCCGGCAACGATACCGACGGTTGCCATGCAGGCACCGTTGAACCACTTGTTCTTGCCGCTCGGCATCCGAACACCGACTCTGCCGTCATCGGCCTTGCCGATGACGAGGGCCTGGACGCCGCTCGAGCGGACAAATTTACCGCCGTCGTTGGGCCTGGCTTCAATGTTGCAGACGTATGCGCCGACCGGGACCTCGCTGAGCGGCAGGGTGTTTCCGTTCTTCACCACGCCACCCGTGCCCCAGGAGACCGCATCCCCGACACCGAGTCCTTCAGTGGCAAGGATGTAGACCTTCTGGCCGTCCTCGAGCCGGGCGAGAGCGATCGGCGCGTGACGGGCCGGATCATGCTCGATGTCGATGACGACCGCGGAGGTCAGGACGTCGGTCTTCCCCATGTGCCGCAGTTCGGCCTTATACCGGTGCGACGGTGCACGGTAGGACGGGCCGCCTTTCCCGCGGCTCTGTGCTATAATTCGATGTGCCATTCGTCACTCACCTCACATTATTCCCAGCCGGCTGAGGATCTCTTCAGCCGCTTTCATGTCAGCAAACTTTACGATGGCCTTCTTTTCGCCTTTCATGGTCATCAGTGTGCGGACAGAGGTCACTTCCTGTTCAAAGGCAGACTCCAACTCGCGCTTGATATCCGACTTCGTGGCATTCCTCTGCACGATAAACTGGAGTTTGCTCTCGCCTTCAAGCATCATCGTTGCCTTTTCAGTAACGAATGGATATTTCAACATCATGAGAACTCCTCCAGTCTCCGGATTGCAGACTCGGTCCAGATCGTCAGGCGTCCTGCCTGCGTGCCGGGTGCCAGCAGTTCGGTGTTCAGCTGGTTGACCGCCACGGCATCGACGCCGGCAAGGTTCCTGGCTGCCCGGAGCGGTTCGTTCCCGGTGACGATGAGGACGCTCTTGCGCTGCTTGTAACGGCGGCCACGCATGGTACCGCGTCCCGCACGGACCTTCCTGCTACCCTTCGCCCGCTCGACGTCGGCATAGACACCAAGCGCAGTGAGTGCCGCAATGATCTCGCCTGTCCGGGTGATCTCCTCGAACCGGTCCTCGAAGACCAGCGGGAGGTCGCCCTCAAAGAGGTGCCCGCGTTCCCGGGCGAGGTCCTGGTAGGTGCTGGCTGCGACGGCGGACCGGAAGGCCTTGCGCTTCTCTTTCCGGTTGATCTCCTTGACCAGGATCTTTGCGACCTTCGGGGGGTGCGCTGCACGACCACCGGTTGCCTGCGGCACCCGTGCCACCTTGCTGCCGTTCTTCAGACGGGGAACCTGAGCGACACCCCGGCCGCTACCCCACGACTCTGCCGAGGTGCGGAGGCCGGCATAGGGGTCAGTTCCATGTGGCTGGAACCGGGTGCTCTGGAGCGCGAGGACAGCCCGCTTAATCAGGTCGGGCCTGTACTCTTCATTAAAGATTTCCGGGAGATCGATCTCGTGGGCGATCTCGCCTGTCAGTGTTCGAACCTGTGCCTTCATCGCTGCTCACCCCTGCTGACTCTGCGCGCTGACGAAACTGATCGTCGGCGTGCGGACGGTGTGTTCACCCTGCCGTATTGCGGACCGTATCCGGACCAGCCGCTTGTTCGGTCCCGGGACGGAGCCCTTGATCAAGACGTAGGGGCCGCGCACAAGGCCGTAGTGGAGGAATCCGCCTGCCGGCGTTATGTCGGCGCCGTCGGTGCCGACCTTTAAGATGCGCTTATTGAACTCAGTGCGCTGCTGGTAGCCCATCTGGCCCATCTGGGGCACCTGCCACCGAACATGGTGCGGATGCCACGGACCGAGGTTGCCGATGTGGCGCTTCTTGCCGCCGCGGGAGTGCTTCCGCTTCCGGACCTGGACGCCCCAGCGCTTGACGGGGCCTTCGGTGCCCTTACCGGTGGTAACGGCGGTCACGTCGACGTATTCGCCGACCTCGAGGTTGCCGGAGATTGAAATCTCTTTTCCAAGAATTCCGGCGGCGTAGGCGATCTGCTCGTCAAGGTTTCCGCCGGCGATCCGCATCTCCATAAGGTCGGGGACCTTCTTCGGGACACCGGTGAGTTCCATAGGCCGGGTGTAGGCCAGAGCGTAGAGTTCCGCAACCTTGCCTTCACCGATTGCATTCCTGATGGCATCGAGGGCGGCAGCGGTGTCGTGGTTCTTCGGGACGTTGATGCGACGGGACAACTCCTCGTCGAGGTCGGTCGTCCAGGCCTCGGTCAGCGCGTGCTTTCCGTAGGTATCCTCGCTGTATGCGCGCACCCCTGCCACCCGCATGGGCGGGACCTCAACCACGGTCACCGGCACCATTACGTCCTTGCCTTCGGTGGGACTGCTCTTATGGTCGTCCACCATGATGACGTGGGTCATCCCCACTTTGTACCCTGCAAACCCCTGCACAGCCGGGGATCCCACGTACTCCGGCCATGAACCGTAGCGGGGAACCGGGCTCTTCGCCCGTTTTCTCGGGCTGTACGCGAGGGATCCTCTGCGTGGCCTGTGTAAATTCGGCATGTTTCAATCAACCCTTCGTGCATTGTAGTGCGATACATCGCTCTCTAGAGCGACGCCGAATTCCATGCCGGACGAGCCGGCACGATCGGTCTTCTGACGAACCCGTTGATTCGGGGCAGGACATCGAACACCCCGGTGAAAACACCAGGGTGCGAAGGGAAACAGTTGATGGAGGCGGCGGAGATCACGAGGGCGAAAGACATGCGTCTCCGCGTATCCCGATCGCTCATCTCCGCTGCCAGCCCGGGCGGTGCACCGGGCATGGGTCCAGTCTTCGCCAATAGATCCTGACTCTTTGACGCTTCCGGGAAGAGATTCCCCGAAACCGGGCGCGCTGCACTGCGTTGGCCCAACGTCTCGATCAGATCCAGCTCCTGTCATCCCGTTGTGACGAGCACAACTCCGTATCGACATCGCCCTCCATGAGGAGGGTTCGATCGTTGCTTTTTCTGGTACCCTCTACACCACCCCGCCGCGAGCCCCTGAACCACATATGTTGCGGAACCGGAGCGATCCCGGGAATCGAAGGCACATACGGTGCCAACTGCCCCCGGGATCCTGACGGGATAGTGGAGAGCGGTTTCTTAAACATTAAAGAAAATAGGATATAAGCCTTGCTATCCTATTTCCCGGAAATCCACGTAAAAAGGATATCTGCCAGAGGTGCGGCATCAATTCGTTGAACTGAACGACTGGATAGGTGAACGAAGGGCTGCGAGGGCACCACTCATACGCAGGCAACCGGAAGACCCGCTGCTCGCAGGACTCCCGGCATGGCCGCACCAGCACGAGCGCGCGCATCGAGAGACTGCATCACCCGAAGTACAGGTCGCCGTCCTCGTTTATGTAGATCTCGACCGGGTCGCGGACCTGCCTGCCCCTGAACCGATCGGGGTTGGCATCCCTGAGCCGGTTAATGAGCGAGATCGTGTCGTACTTGACTTTTACCCCCATTTTTTCAGCCTCCGCATAGATGACCTCGGGTGCCTTGAGCAGGTCGAGGCCGCCCGGAAGCGTGCAGAGGTGTGCCGCATCGAGGGTATAGAGGAACTCGAGCGTCTCACGTGCGCGCGAGATGTTCTCGACGGCGGCCTTCTCGATGGTGCAGACGTTTGCCTTCGAGGTATGGATGATCTCGGCGATCTGTTGTTGCGTCAGCCCTTTCTTCCGGTAGCGTAGCACTTCTTTCTGGCGATCGGTAAGCAGACCCTGTTTCATCACATATATATATAATCACATATAATTTAAACACTTCCCCTTAACCTTCGCCACCCCGGCGAGGGGTTTCGGGCCATTTCAAAACGTTTATATGAGAACTTGGCGATACTATCGTGTTCTCAAATTTTGAGAGGTGTTAAAGTGGTTGTTAAAGTAGGAATTGCGAAACTGGGAAATATTGCCAGTGGTGTAATGGGCGAACTCCTTCTCGATGAGCGCGCCGACCGTGAAGATATCATCACCTTCATGGCGACCTCCGGCACGAAACTGCAGCCTGAGGATATCGACCGCGTCGTCAGCAACATGAAGGCATGGGGCCCCGACTTCTGTATCGTCGTCTCCCCGAACGGCGTCCTCCCCGGACCCGCAAAGGCCCGCGAGGACCTTGCAGCGGCAGGAATTCCCTGTATCGTCATCACCGACGATGTCACCACCAAGAAGGAGCAGTTTGACGCGCTCAAGGCGAGCACCTTCGGCTACATCATCATGAAGGCCGACGCCATGATCGGCGCCCGCCGTGAGTTCCTCGACCCCATCGAGATGGCAGACTACAACGGAAACCTCGTCAAGGTCCTCGCTATCACCGGCGCGTTCCGGAAGATGCAGCAGGAACTCGACAAGGTGATCGACCAGGTCAAGGCAGGCAAGAAGGGCGCGGACCTCGCTCTCCCGAAGGTCGTCATGACCTCCGACAAGGCAGTCGAAGGTGAGTTCACCAACCCCTACGCGCTCGCGAAGGCCCGCGCGGCCTACGAGATCGCGCAGGCGGTCGCGGGCGTCAACGTCAAGGGCTGCTTCATGACGAAGGAGTGGGAGAAGTACATCCCGATCGTTACGAGCGCTCACGAGATGATGCGCCAGGCGATGCACCTCTGCGAGGAAGCACGTGAACTCGAGAAGGGCATGGACGCGGTCATCAGGAAGCCCCACAAGAAGACCGGCGAGATCGTCTCGAAGACTGCGCTCATCAGCAAGCCCGAGTAAACTCAATACCATTTCTTTTTTCGAATTTGTAGACTTCGTTGCCTGGTAGAGGGCATGCTGTTTGTCTTCGCCGGTAAGCGGGGGGTATCGCGGTCTTCAGGGACCATCTCCATATCGGTGCCTGACATGAAGCGCGACGGACCAAGGGGCTGGAGCATGAGCACCGCTATGTGCGAGTCGCGACGGTTCAGAGCGCGATGGTTCATAAGAACCGGAGCGTAAGGCGCGATGGTTCATAAGAACCGGAACATGAGATACCCAGAGGGTTTCGAGTGCTGGCAACAACGCAACTGAAATAAAACCCCGTGCAGTGGACTGTGGGACTATCGGCCCAGGGGCGGGGGCAGTGCGTGGCGATATCACCTCGAAAACCGTGCCAGTGTGGTCGCAGAAAAGTGGCAGATGCAGAAAACGAGAAGCAATTCGCGAGCAGTGGCCTTCTCAAACGCCTTCCCTCTTCGAGAAGCCACTATTCGTGTAAGAAACTATTTGCCCGGTACCCGCCACAGCTGCCTACGGCAAAAAGACCATCATCCGCTTCTCGGTCATCTCCTCGATCGCGCACTTCGGCCCCTCGCGCCCGATGCCCGAGCCCCTGACCCCGCCGTAGGGGGCGTGATCCATCCGGAACATCGAGGTGTCGTTGACCACCAGGCCGCCGACCCGGAGTTCCGCGAACGCCTGCGCGATCCTCCGGGAGTCGTGGGTGAAGATGCCCGCCTGCAGCCCGTACTCGGAGTCGTTCGCGAGCGCGAGCGCCTCCTCGAAGGTCTCGTAGGGGGCGACTGTCACCACCGGGGCGAAGACCTCGGTCCGGTTCACCTCCATATCCGGTGTGGTCCGGGCGAGGACCGTCGGCCTGAAGAGCGGGCCGTCGCGGGTTCCGCCCGCGAGCACCTTCGCGCCCGCCGCGACGGCGTCCTCCACCTTTGCGAGCGCCGCGGCGGCGGCAGACTCCGAGATCATCGGCCCCACGTCGGTCCCGGGCTCGCGCGGGTCGCCGGGGGTAAGGGCGCGGACCCGCTCGACGAGCAGCGCGAGCACCTCCTCGTAGATCGGCCGGTGGAGGTAGATCCGTTGCACCGCAATGCAGGTCTGACCGGCGTTCGAGAACCCGCCGGCAACGATACGGGCGACCGCGTAGGGGATATCGGCATCGGAGTGGACTATCACGGCCGCGTTTCCGCCCAGTTCCAGTCCGACCCGTTTTTTGCCGGCGATACCCCTGAGGTGCCACCCGACGGCCGGGCTCCCGGTGAAACTCAAATAGGCGATTCGGTCGTCCCGCACCATCCTCTCCACGAGATCGGTGCGGCAGGGGAAGACGTTGATCGCTTCGGGCGGAACCCCGGCATCGAGCGCCATCTCCCCGAGCATCAGCGAGGAGATCGGGGTGGCCGACGCGGGTTTGAGGATGACGGAGTTCCCGGCGGCGATGGCCGGACCGAGTTTGTGGCAGGCAAGGTTGAGCGGGAAGTTGAACGGCGTGATCGCGAGCACCGGGCCGAGCGGGAACCGGCAAAGGCAGCCGGTCCGCCCTTCCCCGGCCGCGTTCCAGTCGAGAGGAAGGATCGTGCCCTCGATCCGGCGCGCTTCCTCGGCAGAGACCTCGATCGTCTCCCGCGCACGCACGACCTCGTTTTCGGCAAGAAGACGGGTCTTTCCCGCTTCGAGCACGATCGCATCGACAAGGTCTCCTGCGCGTTCCCGGATGAGACCGGCAAGAGCGTAAAGGATCTCCGAGCGGCGGTGTGCGGGAAGGCGCCGGGTGATGGAGAAACCGCGTTCGGCAGAACAGAGGGCGCCTTCGACGTCAGCGCTCCCGGCAAGGCAGACCCGGCCGACGACCTCTCCGGTGTATGGGAACCGGATGTCCAGAATATCGGTGCTCGTCCGCCATTCTCCGCCGACCAGAAATCCACGCGGGTCTATCATATAAAGAGAGTCGGTACGCCTCAAAATCAACTTTTCTCACGAAAGAGCGCGCCCAGTTCCTCGGGAAGCGTCAGGACGACAGGTTCCAGGTGCAGCCGTTCCATGAACGCCGAGTCGCACATGGAGCGGCGGTTCGGGTTGAGGCGGGCGATGAGAGAGCAGAAGGCCCGGTGACCCCTTCCTGCAGAGGGAGTGTCGAAGAAGATCGAGAGGTTGAAGGCGTGCGTGCCGAGGCTCCGGTAGAAGGTGACGACCTGGAGGATCCCGGTGGCCAGGTCCTCAACATACGGCCCGAGTTCGGCGAGCGTCGATACCGGGAGGATCCCGCGGACCTCCCGCTCACCGAGAGGGACGGGATTTGCCGACCAGAAGATCTCGTCCTCGAAGAGGAATCGGCCGGAGATGCGCTCGCGCTCCACGAGGTCGTCCCAGTAGAGACGGCCGTGATCGGCGAGGTACCGGCGGCCGGCGGATAGGTAGAGGCCCGCAAGGCAGGTGGGCTCCGAGTCGGCGAGACCCTGCAGGTGTGGGTGGACGAGGCTTGCACCGGCTGATGGGAGGTAATTCCAGTTGATGCTCGCGTAGCCCGGGGACCGGGCCAGGGCTTCCGCCGTACCGGATATGGCGTCGGCGAGACACCTCCTGTCGAACAGGCCAGCCACATCGTGATCGGGCGTGATCACCGTGACCACATGGTGTTCGGCGTAGGGGTAGAGGTTGGGGAACGTCACACTCTTCCCGCACCGGAGCCGGGTGCCGTCCTCGAACGTCGGAGTGGCGGTTTCTATGGCGTCGGGGCAGAACGGGCAGCCGTCACGGGAGCCGGGCATGGCAGGAGCGGCATCGATCTGCCGTTCGCACCGGACAGGACTGATCCGGCACCGGATGCCGGTGAGGGTTTCCCGGCGGTACTGGAGAACCCCCCGATCAGTCCGGACCTCGCGGATGGTGAACATAGCCCTTCATATTCCAGTTAGTGTGCCGACCGTATAAAACCCGGTATGGATTGACGGCGGCGGGGAGCGACATCCCTCGCAGGACACAGGAAGGGAACCAGGAATACCTGTGGATCCAGGACCGCGTGGCTACCAGGAACACGTATGCGGGCAAAAAAAGGTGACGAGTTTTCCGTCTTAGACGATGTACTTGCCAAGCAGGCGGATGGAGGTGGTCATGTCGGGGCCGAGCGGCGAGCCGAAGATGATCTGGGTAACTCCAGCCTTTGCGAGGTCTTCGCACTTCTGCTTGACCATGTCGGGGGTTCCGGCGATGGTGAAGGCGTCGATCTCTTTGTCGCCGACGAGTCCGCCGACGGTCTTGAAGTCGAAGCGGCCGAGCGCTTCCTTGATCTTCGCGACGTTGGCGAGGTCGAGTCCGTGGCGCTGGAGAAGCGCGGGCGGGGAGCCGGCGGCGATGAATGCGGCCACGATCTTTGCGGCGTTCCGGGCCTTCTTCTCGTTCATGTCGATGGACATGGCAGTGTAGGCACCGACGTCGAAGGTCTTCTTGCCGGCCTTCTCCATCGCTCCCTTGATGATCGGGATGGCGACCTCGAAGTCCTTGGGGTTCGACGCGTTGATCAGGGCGCCGTCACCGATCTCGCCGGCGAGCTCGAGCACCTTGGGTCCCTGGGCACCGATGTATACCGGGATGCCCTTCTTGCCGGGCAGGGTGACGCCGGTCAGCTTGGCGCCGTCGTAGTCGAAGAATTCCATGTTGCCGGTCTTCTTGACCTCTTCACCGGCGAGGAGTTTCCGGATCTGCTCGACACCCTCTTTCAGGTGGCCGACGGGCTTGACGGGGTCGATGGCGAGCTTCGGGAGGGTCGAGAGGTCACCGGGTCCGATACCGAGGACGGCGCGTCCGTCGGAGATCTCGTTCAAGGTAGCCATAAAGGATGCAATGGCTGCCGGGGTGTCGGTGAACGTGTTCATGATGCCCGGGCCCATCTTGATCGAGTCGGTGTTTGCCGCGATCATGGCAAGGGTCGGGTATGCATGGCGGTTGTTGTAGTGGTTGGTGATCCAAGCGTAGTCGATATCCTTTGACTCTGCAAGCTTGGTGTAATTCACCACCTGCTTGACGTTGATTGCTCCGGGCACAAATTCAATTCCATATGTAGTCAAGGCTATACACCTCAATGAGTAGTTACGTGCCGGGAGTTATATATATTCCCATTTTGTGCTCGCCAAACGACACGCACCGCACAGGTACTGCAAAACGGAGAGTTGTAACGTGTTCTCCAGGACATCTGGAGAATCTTCTTTCTTACCCATCGAAGGGGTCCAGCAGGCGGGGATAAAACCAAAGGATTCAAATAGATTGCCTTGCGAACGGGTGCGCGCCCGGGTCCGGGCGTGACAGAAATATATATGTTCGCCCGCTCACATAGTTATCAATGGTTTTGAGTGATATACGCGCCTTTTTTGCGGCAAAAGTCACTATGGACATGTGATGGTTCAGGACGGGGGAGCATAACGGTATGCGAGTGCTGGCGATAGGATTGGGCGGCGCCGGGTCGCGGGTTGTGGATAGCCTCTACGATCACGACCGGCGAAGCAGGGTCTACTGTATGAGCGCGGTAGCGATCGATATCGACCCGAACTCCCTCGTACAACTCCGCCACCTCCCCGACCCCGCAAGAATCTTCTTTCCACGGATCGACGTCATGGATTCCGGCGATATCACGAACGTGATCGATATCGAGGAGGTGATGACCCGGATCCAGGGTCTGGACACCCTGGATATCGACGCCATCCTGATCTGTTGCGGGCTCGGAGGCAACGTGATCGACATCTCGCCGCTCATCATCGAGGAGCTCCGGAAATCCTATGTGGAGCCGATCTTTGCGCTTGCCATGCTTCCATGCCTTGATGAGGGAAAACGTGTCTCGGCCAAGGCCGCCGACGACCTCGATACCCTCCAGGGGCTCGTCGATGCGGTCCTCCTCTTCGACAACGAGACCTGGTCGCAGAAGATCCAGGCGGCTGCGGCTGCAGCCGGGGCGGAGGAACCCGGCCTCATGGGCAAACTGCGCCGGAACCCGGGAGCGCTCAACCCGAGGGTCCACTACGGTCTGCTCAACGAGCGGATCGCGCGACAGATCGGCATCCTCCTCCGTGCAGGCGAGTTCAACGAGTCCGGGCTCGATGCCGCCGAAGTTGTCCTGGACGCCGGGGAGGTCCTCAACACCCTGAAAGGGAACGGTTTCGTCGCGGTCGGTTACGCTACCGAGCGCCTGCCGACTGGATGGCTGGACTTCCTCTACCGCCGCCGGTCGCTGAAGTACTTCATTCAGGGCTCCCAGGAGAAGGCCGCCCGGATCGTCTCGCTCGCGAAGAAAGCGGTCTATGAAGAGGTATCAGTCCCCTGCGACCTCACCAGCGCCGATAAAGCGCTGGTGCTGATCGCCGGGCCTTCGGCCGAGCTCTCGATGAAAGGGTTTCAGACGGTCCGAAAGTGGATCGACCGGAGCATCGCTGGCCTCGAGATGCGGTCCGGCGACTACCCGGTGAGGAACACCTCGTTTGTCGGGATCATCATCGTGCTCTCGGGGTTGTCCAACATCCCCCGCGTCGAGGACCTCCGGGAGATCCGGGCCGAGTACCGGCTTGAGTGCGAGGAGGAAGAACTGAAGGCCGAAGAGGAGGCGCGGCTGCGCGAAGAGGCCCTCCGGGAGGTGGAGACCGGGGAACCGGTGGAGGACGACGTCCCGGAGTTCGCCTCACCCCTTGAGTCAGCATTTCTGGAGGAGAACGCGTATATGACAGAACCATCCACAACGGAGAGGGACGAGATGCTCCTGCTCCCGGGCAGCGGCAAGGGCAGCAACACGCGCAGGGACGATACCATCGATATGCTCCCCAGAGCCGAGAAGAAGCGAGATGACGGCGCCGTCATCCTCCCCCCGAAGCAGGGCGGGAGGGAGATCGACCTCACCGGCTCGGCCTCGGTCGCCTCATCTATGCCCGCGCCGAAGAACTCTGTCTTTGGTCCGAAAGGGATCAGCATCGAGAAGACTACTGCTCCCAAAGACGATGCAATCGTATACTCCGCGGCCGTAAAGCCGGTGCAGAGGCCGAAAGAGGGGGCGCTCACCGGCGATCAGGTCTCGATCGACCGCGGGATACAGCGACCGAGCGACGGCACCCTCGATGGGCACAACCTCTCCATGCGTGGGACGGCCCCCGCACCGAGGGATGCCCTGCTGGACCAGACCGGCCGGGGGTTCGGCCACGGGAGTTCCCGTCCGAAGGAGGTTGACCCCGCGCGCGGGAGGCTTGACGTGATCGATGCAACCGCTCAATCACGGAGAAAAAAAGCAGAGAAGAAGCCGGATCCGGACAGCGACGGGTTCACCTGGATCCGGTAGCATCTGTAATTCGCTCGAACGGTATGGTCCCGGCGCCGATCTCGGTCCTGATGGCGTAGCCTTTCTCAACGGCGTTTCCCACCATGTTCATGCCGGAGAACGCCACAATCGAGAGCCGGTAAGGGTGCTTCGGGAGGTTAAACTCCCCGATGCCCCTGCCGGCGGGGAATACGAATCCACACTCCATCATCAGTCCGATAACCTCCTCTACCTGGCCCCGCGCGACTGCGGGAACCGCGCGGACGTTTGCAAGCCCTACCCCGGCCCCGGTCGTCACCAGCCGGGTGATCGAGGTGAGGCCGGCGGATATGAAGAGGTGAAGCGGGTCGACCGATGTCCCCCGGTAGCCGATGAGGTCGAGGAACCCGGCGGAGCCATCTTCATCGATAGCGATCCTGCCGGCATATTCGAGCCTTGTCGGGATGCCCATCTTCTGGAGGACGCCGTCCAGGGTGACGCTGCAGGCCGTCATGATCCCGACATGGCCTTCGGGTATGCGGGGATCGGAGTCGATGATCCGGTAGGTGTTCAGAAGCCCATAGCCGGCTTCGGCAACCTCGTCGAAGGCCGCTGTGACACCTGAGAGATCCTCCTCCCGCACGAAGGAGAGGTTGTAGGCGACGCTCCCTGTCCCAGTCGCCGGGTCGAAGGTGCTCCGGAAGGAGAGCTGTTCGAGTTTCGATATGATGAAGCCGATCCGCTCGTCTACGAGGGCGCTCTCGCTCTCGGCGATCCCCGCCTCGGTGAGGATACGGCCCCGGTTTCCGACCTTCTCCGTAAACCCCGCTTCATCGAGATACTGGAGGTAGTACTGGACGGCACGGTCGCTCAGGACGAACCCCCTCTCGGCCATCTTCTCGCTCAACCTTTTGGCACCCAGCGGTTCATGTGATTCTGCAAGGATCCGCAGGATCTCGAGGTACTTCCGTTCCGAACGTATCGACGGGCTCATCGTGTCTGCACCACACCAACACTGTCCTGGTACCGACCCCGGTAAAGCCGGTCGCCGCTCCGCACCTCCTGGAGAATCATCTGCACAATCCTGTCTCCGCCAGCGAGGGTAACCGGTTCTCTACCCATGTTCGTCAGACAGAGCGTCAGCTGGCCCCGGAACCCGGGGTCTACGAACCCGCCGCCGAGGAGGATGCCGCGCCGGGCGAGCGAGGAACGGCACCGTAGAGTTGCCGCGAGGTCGGCAGGGAGTTCCACTCGCTCGATCGAGGGGACGAGGGTGCACGTGCCGCACGGGAGCACGGTCTCCTCGGCCGCCCGGAGGTCGTAGGAGGCGGGCTGCTGGGATACGCCGTGGTATGGCTCGATGACGAGTTCGCCGTCCTGGAGCCGGCGAACGATTTCGCTTGACGAGAGGATCATTGTATAGTGTACTGGACATAAAAACGCTTAATAACTTATGATAGAAAACCAAGAGGGGACCTATGGGGTAGAGGACATCCTTTTGGGCTTCGAACCCAAGGACGCGGGTTCAATTCCCGCTGGGTCCGTCATTTCTTCCGGGTGCGCACAATGGCACCCGGAGATTCACGCAAGCCGAATATACGCATTTTGTCGTTCTCCTACCTGGATAGGGGGGAAGATTGTCCCGGCATCCGGCGCGTCGTCCGCTGAGGCGCGTACCCGGATGAGATATTCACCCCGGGGGAGATCCCTGACGTAAAGGGAGGTGACGCCTCCGGTCGGGGTGTCGAACTGTACCCAGGAGAGGCCACCGTCGTTGGAGTACTCCACGATCTGGGTCACGGTCCCCGACCCGGTGTACGTGAGGTCCCAGGCGCCGGTGAGGAGTTCCAGCACCGGCTCGGCGCAGGTGTAGCGCGGGTTTGCGAGCGTGAGCGTTTCTGAGCCGAGGCCCGTGTTGGTGAGGTCCGGGACGGCCGTGATGAAGGTGTCAGGAAGGGCGAGCTCCGCACCGTCATTGAAGCGTATCCTCGATCCGGGCCCGAAGACGTTGATGTTGCCGTCAGTGAGGACCCGGAGGCGGAACGTCGCCTCCCAGGTCTGGTCAAGGTGGACGGTGCCGATGTCGAAGTTGAGGTTCTGGTCATCGTTCCAGTCGTTGGTCTGGTTGATGGTCTGCGGGTGGATGATTGTATGATTCCCGGTCTCGTTCTCGACCCAGCTCGCGATCACCGTTGATACCCCGTTTTCGTGGATATAGGCAAAGGTATCATTTCCTTCCCGGTCTTCGTCGTTGACCCGGATCGTGCCGAAGTCAAGGGTCATGGTGGTGTCGACGCCGGCCTCGGCCTTGAGAACGCCGGCGATCTCAGCGTAGATAGCAGCCAGGTCGTCACCGGTGGCGGCATGGTAGTGTTTGCCGCCGGTCGCCCCTGCGAGGGTGTCCATCGTCTTCCACGTGGGACTGTTCTCGGTGATATCGCCTGAGAACGATATCATGTACAGCCGAATGCCGTTGTTCATTGCATAGGCAGCCATACTCTGCTGGTCCCTAAGATTAGAGAAGTTTGTATAGTCGTTCTGAGGTGTCGACCAATCATACTTGGATCTTCCTGTACCCCGAGCAAGCGGGTCACCGTAGTAGTTGTACTCACCGTCGGAGAGCAGGATCACGGCCTGCACGGCATCGGGATCCGAATTTTTGTTGGCGGCCATTTCCTGGATGGCAACATACAGCGCTTTCCGTGTAGCCGTATATAATACGGTTCTGAGTCCGTCAATAGTGCTGTTCACTTTCGAATAATCATAAGCCAGCGACAGATCACAGGAGGCGTCAGTGCTATATGAAACCAGGCCGATTTTATCCCGCGCAGGATTCATCTCCCCTACGAAACTTCGTGCTGCGGCCTTTGCCGCCGCCATCCTCGTCTTTGTCTCCCCTTTATCCCTGGTGTCCATACTCTTCGAACGGTCCACCACCAGCACCACATCGATCGGGTCTGGCTGGAGCGCCCACCCGTCACCCCGGAGGCGGACCGTGACATCGATCGTATCATTGACAGCAACGGTCTCGTTGACCACCTCTGCCTCCACGGAGAGGTAAGGGTAGTTCTCCCAGGTCACGGGGATCGTCCGGGTGGCACCGTTCCACGTGGCGACGACCTCGCACCCGCCCCGGGCGCTGCCGCTCCACTTCGGGTCCTTCCGGTCGGTCGTGAACGCGCCCGGGTAGAACCTGACGGAGGCGTAGCCGTTGGCGTCGGTCTTCGCGGATGTTTCGGCGAGGACCGGGGCCCGGGTCTGCACAAAGTCGCTGACGTCGATGTTGCGGATCGAGAATGTCACGTCCTCCCCCTGGACCGGGTTTCCTTTCTCGTCGATGACCTTTGCACGGAGTTCCGAGACGGAATCGCGGTCGACGTCCCGGCTCGGCATGGACTGGGGGTTTGCCGACAGGAGCATATCCACAGGGTCGGTGTGGATGAACTCGACGGTCTCCGATGCGATCACGCTCGCGTTCTCCACGGCCGTTGCAGTGATGGTGATCCTGCCGGTGGTCTCCTTCGGGCCGTAGGTGAGGCAGGCGATGCCCGTGCCGTTCGTCGTCAGGACGACGCCTTCGCCAAGGGAGGTGTTGACCTGGAGGCCGCGGCCGGCTGCCGGGTTGCCCCAGGCGTCGAAGAGCCTGTAGGTCAGGGTGAAGGTCTCCACACCGTTCGCGGACCGATAGGGGATGGGATCGGCATCAGGGCTGACCGAGACCTCGATTGCGGCGGGAAGCCCTGTGGGCAGCCCGCGAATGGAGATGTAGCGGTCGACGCCGGCCGGCAGGACGGTCATCCGGACGATGTTCTCACCGATGGTCCGGCCGGTCCGAAGCTCCGCCTGGACAAATCCCGTGACGTTGACGCTTCGTTCGAGTTCAGGCACCGGTGAGCCTCCGTCGTCGATGAAGACGGCATCGTCGTCGACCGAACCAACGCTGAAGCGCACGGTCTCGGTGACCCTGCGATCGTCCACCGGGTTGCCGTGCCGGTCGGTAAGCCCCAGGGTGATGGTGGTGGTATTGCCCGCGGTCAGTTCGCCGTCATAATGGAGGTAGGTGAAGCGGGAGGGCAGGTCATGGTCGATTGAGAGGGAGAGGGTCTCCTCCAACGTCCCGGCCCGGGCGGTGATCACGGCGACACCGCTCGTCGTGTTGGTGATGAAACGCGTAGCGGCGGTTCCGGACGGTCCGGTGGTGACGGTCGCGGGCGCGAGGCGACCGTAGGCCGGGTCGACCGAGAGCGCCACGGTGCAGTTTGGAAGCGGCGCCCCGCCTCCGTCGAGCACCCGCACAGTTATTCCGGCGAAATCGGTCCCGTTCGCCACCAGCCAGTCGGTATCGCTTGAGAGGGCGATCCGGTCGGGGCCTGCCGCACCAGCCGCAGGAACGATCAGGCCAAGCAGGATCGTGAGGATGATTATTTTCTGGAAATTCATGCTGAGATCAAGGAGCCGTGATCCCGTATGTTATATATATTGTTTCCTATTTACTCTCGATCCAGTGAACTGAATTTAAACCCACAATTACCCTACGGATTGATTATAATAATTATATTTGAAGTTTTTTTCATCCAGAATCAGAGCAGCGAGACCGGGCATTCCACACAAGAATCTTATAGTGATTATCCGACATAATTTTAACCAATGTAATACTACAAAAGAAGAGTTTCTGGCCCCAGGGCAACTACTTCCAGCGAGAGTAATTCAGTTCAACGAACGATTGCCTCCCGGAAAATGGCGGGCGCTCCGCGAGAGTTAAATAGAGGTTTGTGCGAATAAGCGGGAGAGTGTCCGCCCAGGGTCGGGCCTCGCCAGCCAAGCGGCCGCAGGAGAGGGGGGTCAGGGGGCCCGGCCGCGGCACCCACCTACACCATACACCGTCACCAGGCATGCAAGTTGGGAAGCGATACACCCAATTGCTCGGGGCTCAACCCCCCGCAAATGCGGCTCACGAGCAGTGGTCAACCCACCCACCCCCAGGAGAAGTGAACGATCACCTTTTCCTGGGGGTAACGTGTACGATGTGCCTGGTGCGAAAAAGCAAAAAGCGGGTATATTCACCCAATCATGATATAGTCACGCGAGGCGTTCCCGATACGAATCGCGGTACTCGTCGTATCCACCGCATCGGGGGCATCGAGAGCCGAGGCGACCAGTCGAATGAGGTACTCGCCCGCAGGCAGGCTGCTGACATCCATCTGGGTCTCGCCTGTCAGAGTCTCGCCCGGCTCCGCCGAGCGGTCAATAGTCTTCGTCCAGAAGACGGTCCACGAACGTCCGTTGTCGTCCGAGTAGGCAAGGGCTTCGTCGATATCCCGGGTGCCGTCATAGGTGACGGTCCAGGTCAGCGGAATGGTGTCGTAGAATGCACCCTGCTCTTCAGGAGGAATCGGGTCACCAAGCTCCACCTTGAGCGAACAGGACGTGATACCCAGGTTGTTCAGGTCAGGGACGGCTGTGATGAACGTGTCGGGGAGTTCCAGCGTATCAGCACCGTTGTTAAACGTGATCGCGTTGTTAAACGTGATCGTCGAGCCCGGGCCGAATACGTTGATGTTCCCTTCTTCCAAAACCTTGAGACGGAAGGTTGTCTCCCAGGTCTGGCCGAGACGGATGGTGCCGATGTTGAAGTTCAGGCTGTGATCGCCCTCCCAGTCTTCAGTCTGATCAATAGTATGAGGGCCGATCACGTAGTGCCCCACATCGTCATCGTCGATCCAGCTCTTGATGATGGTCGATATCTCGTCCTCATAGACGTAGTCAAACACGTCGATCTCGGACCCGACGGGTGCCCCGTTCACCTCGACGTCCCTAAAGACGACGTCCAGCTCGGTGTCGACACCAGCCTCGGTCTTGAGTTCGCCGGCGATCGCCGTGTAGACGGCACCGATGTTAGCCGCATCGCCATCGTAATATAACCCCCCTGTAGACTCGGCAAGTTTTTTCAGGGTGCTCTTGCCATTTGTGGAGATGCTGTTCGCGTATCCGATAGAATAAATCGTGACGCCCTTGCTCTTAGCATAGAACGAAAGATTCTGTTCAGCATCCATTAAGTCGCTGAATTTATAATAACCCTGAGTGAGATCCCCATAATCATCCGGAGAGGCAGTCGAACTCGATCCCCGGGCAAGAGGGTCGCCGTACCAATTATAATCGCCATCGGAGAGAAGCACTACAGCCCTGACCGAACCATCGTATGCATTGGTATCTAGGTGGTCAATCGCAACCTTGAGCCCTTGCCGGAGCGGTGTCCCGTGGTCGGGAACGATACCGTCGAGGGCATCCTTTACTGTTTGGAGGTTATAAGTGAGCCCAGCGTCAAGTGTTGCATAATTATCATAGGTTTTTGGACACGCGTAGTCATTATTTTTATAGTTTGTGAGGCCCGATTTCTCCCCAGGAGTGGAGATGGTCCCTTTTCGCCCAAACGAGACAACACCTGCACGATCATGATTTTCTGAGAACTCATTCACAAAAGCCTTTGCCGCCTCACGAACCGAGTGCATACGGTCGGGCTTATCGCGAAGCATACTCCCCGACCGGTCAATCACCAGCACCACATCGATCGGGTCCGGCTGCAGCGCCCAGCCGTCCCCCCGGAGGCGGATCGTGACGTCGACCGCCTCGTCCACCGCGACCGTTTCGGGGGAGACTGCCGTCTCCACCGAGAGGTAGGGGTAGTTCTTCCAGGTCAGGGTGATGTCCTGCGTTGCACTTCGATCTCCGGCGTCGTTCACCCACTTCGCCTGGACAATCGCTGTGCCGGTCGCGGTGGCGCTCCAGCCCTCTGCATCTCGATCGGTCGTGAACGCACCGGGGTGGAACTTGACAATGGCATACCCGTCCTCGTTGGTCTCGGCTGTGACCCCGTTCATCTGTCCCTCGATCCCGAGATACGGATTCCCGGTCGCTACGTAGTCCCCGACAACGATCGACTCAGGAATTGTCTCAAACGTCACGGTCTCGCCTTCGACCGGGTTCCCCGACTCATCCATCACCTTGGCCCGGAGCTGCGAGACGGAGTTCTCCTTGACATCCCGGCTCGGCATAGACTGAGGGCTTGCCGAGAGGAGCATGTCCACCGGAGCAGTACTGGTGAATACCACATCCTTTGACACATGCACGTTTTCATCCGCGGAGACCGTGGCGGTGATGGTCGCGATACCGACGGAGTCCTCAGGTCCGTAGGTGATCATCACCTGCCCATGAGAGTTGGAATGCAGGGAAACGGTCTGCAACTCCTCCGGGCGGCCAACCCGCTTCACCAGGGCGCTCACCAAGAGTTCCTGTCCAGCGGCGGGATTGGCGTATTCGTCAAACAGGGTATAGGTAAACGAGACTACTTTATCCCCATCGGCCGGAACCGAGGCACTGGAGGGATCAACCACCTGCGTGATCTTGACCACCGGTCCCGCCACGCCAGCGATGGAGATATACTCACCTTTTACAGTCTTCGGCGGCTGTATCCAGACAAGATTCTCCCCGGCCATCGTACCGACCCGGAGAGTTGCGGTGGCGTCTCCGGCAGAGTCTACGTCGACCTCGGGGTCATCAAAAATTGCATCCTCACCTCCCTCGGGCGAACCCACCATGAACTTCACGCTCTCGGCTATGTTGCGGCAATCTATCACATTCCCGTATCTGTCCACCATCCGGACAACGATCTCCGTCGTCTCTCCAGCGATCACCTCCGGCTCATACCACAGATTGGCGATCTTATAGGGAACCGCGTGATCGATATGCAGGTCGACGCTGTCCTCCAGAGGCGCATCCAGCGCAACCGTCGCCGTGATCGTCACATCCCCACTGGTGGTCCCGGGGGTAAAGACCGTCGTCGCATATCCGGTATTATTATCCGTCACCGCCTGCGCGGAAGAGATGCTCCCTAAACCACCGTCCAGGGTAAACTCGACGGCAACCCCGCCGACCGGAGTATTGCTATTGGGCGTATTGCTCAACACCCGCGCCGTGATGGTCACAGGCTCCCCGCTCCCCGCCGTCACCCAATCATCGGGACTTGGATCAAGTATCTCGATTTTATCCGGTATCAGCGCACCGACCGGGGCCGCCAGCAGAATCAGCCCCATCACCAGGCACGCATATGTCAATCTACTCATACACCACCGTATCTGTTCCTGGTGCACCTTAGCATATAAATGTTGTCAATAGAACGCGGAACTAAAAAGCCTCCTTTCATCCATCGGACAATGATATTCACGCAAATTGAACAAACCTTCGGTGCAGGCGCCACAACAACGAAAAAAGATATTTTTCGGACCACAAAAACGAGAATATTCTTTTCTTGCAGGATTTATTTCGCCGTTGTACACAAAATCGTGCGGCCCCGCCCCCCGAGGAAAAAAAAGGAACCCGAAGGTCCTAGAGGCTGTCCCGGTCGCGTGGCCTGCCCCGGCTCTGCCCGGCCCGCCTGCGCCGCATCACCAGGATTGCACCAATGATAACCACGGCAACGACCCCGATGCCGGCCACGAGCAGCCAGACATTGAAGTTCTGCTCCATGACCAGCGGGACGGTGAACTCGGTCGCACCGAGCGGGATATCCGCCTCGACCGAGACGTTCTGGTAGCCGTCACGGGCGGCGGTCACGGCATACGCCCGGTTCGTAACGAGCGCCGTCTGGAAGCGCCCGAGGCTGTCGGTCACCCCGGCAACCTTATTGTCGATGACGATGACCGCGTCGGCCAGGGCTTTCCGGTCGGAGCCCTCCACCCGGACGGTCACGGTTGCCCGGTCGTATTTGAGTTCGGCGACGACATCGTCTCCCACTCCGGCAACCTGGCGCGTCGCACGCCAGTCCCCGTAGCCGGGGGCTCTCACCAGGATCTCATAGGTGCCTGCATGGAGCTCAGAGAGCGCGAACCGGCCATACGGGTTGGTTTTGCCCTTGAGCGTCCCGTTGAGGTAGACCTCCGCCCCCTCGACCGGCTTTGTCGCCTCGTTGAAGGCCGTTACCGAGAGGGGATATGCCGACTTTGAGAGAGAGACCTGAAGGAGCACGTTGTCCACCTCGAGGTCGCGGCTCTCCTGGAAGGGCTGGTAGTCGGCCGCTGTCACCCTGACGGAATACCGCTTTCCCCGATCCAGGTGGAACTGCAGCCTACCTTCGGCGTCAGTCACCCCGGCGCGCGCGCTATCGATGTACACCTCCGCGCCCGTGATGGGAGCAGAGGTCTCGGCGTCCCTGACCAGGATCCCCACGAGGTCTTTGCTGAAGAGCCAGTACTGAATTGGCCTGTCACCGCTCTCCATCTGCACGGTCTGCGAGAGGTCGTAGTAGCCCGACGCGCGAACCTCGACGTTGTACGACGTGCCCGCCCTCACCGAGAAGTCCACGCTCCCGTCTTTGCCGGTGACCTCCGAGTCGGAGTAGTCGCCACCCTCGACGCGCACAACGGCACCGATGACCGGTTGCAGGGTCACCGCATCGTAGAGTTCGAACGTGAGGGTCTCGTCCTCGCGGATCATGTCAACCCAGACACGGGTCGCGTCGTAATCGACGTAGTCCACCCAGTTCCGATACCCTGCCCGGACAACCTTCAGGTACAGGTCGTCATCCCCCGAATGGGCGTAGGAGTAGGTGCCGTCCGAGGAAGTCTTCCCCACGTAGGCGCCGTCGATGTACACGGAGGCACCGGAAACGGCATCGTCGGTCTCCTCGTCGGCCACGCTGATCTGCAGGGTGACCGCCTGCGCCGTGCAGCAGAGGAGGACGCAGGAGATGAGAAGGGTTATGATGAGACGATATTTAGCCATATTGAAGTGTACTGCGGCCCAAAAATTTGAGTGCTTCGGTTTACATCCAGCGCTCAGGCGGAATCCGCTCGAGGACCATCCCTTCCACGACCACCGGCATCAGCACCCGGCCGACCTCGATCGCGCGCTCAAGACGCCATTCCCGCTCGGCGTAGATGGTGAAGATGGGGTCGCCCTTCCTGACCCGGGTCCCCTTCTTTGCGTGGATGTAGAGCCCCGCGCCGTGGTCGTAGGGCGAGCCCGCGAGCCGGGCAAGCGTGACGAGCGCGCTGTTGTTCAGTTCAATGACGTACCCGTCCTGTGGCGCCCGCACCTCGAACCGGTACTCTCCCGGAACGATATCTTCGGCCTTCACCGTTGGGTCGCCGCCCTGAATCTCGATGATCTGCCGCATCTTCTCGAGCGCCTTGCCGCTCCGGAGGATATCTGAGGCCATCTGAGCTCCCTGGCCCTGTGCAGCCTTCCCGGCCATCTCGAAGAGGATCCCGGCGAGCGAGAGGCTCTTCTGGATGAGGGAGTTCGGTTCGGTCGCCCCCTCGAGGACAGCGAGCGCCTCGCGCACCTCAAGGTTCGGGCCGATGGTATGACCGACGAGCGATTCCCCGTAACTGAGCGCGCACTCGACCCGCATCCCGAGCCGTTCCCCGAGTTCGATGAACTCCCGGGCGAGTTTCCGCCCCTCCTGGGCGTCAGGGATCTTGGTGTTCCGGCCGACCGGGATATCGATGACCACGAGATCGGCGCCGACGGCGAACTTCTTGGCCATGACGCTCGCGATCATCTGACCCCGGGCGTCGATCCGGAGCGGGTACTCATAGGTGATGATCTTGTCATCAGCAGGAGCGATGTTCGTGGCCCCGCCCCAGACGATGGCGCCGCCGACCTTCTCGGTCATCTGCTGCACCTCGGTCGCCGAGAACGAGACGGGCGCGAGGACCTCCATGAGGTCCGCAGTCCCGCCGGCGCCGGTGATGGCGCGGGAACTGGTCTTCGGGATCAAAAGGCCGCTCGCGGCGACGATCGGCGCGATCAGGAGGGTGATCTTGTTCCCGGGCACGCCCCCGATGGAGTGTTTGTCGACGACGGGGTGCCGGGCGAAGCGGAGGTGATCCCCGGTCTCGACCATGGCTCTCGTCAGGTACTCCACCTCGTCCATGTCGAGGCCGTTGATGTAGGACGCGGTGACGTAGGCGGTGATCTCGCCCGGCGAGAGGGTGTCGCTGACGATGTCCCTGACGACATCCAGGGTATCGTCCTTGGTGAACCGGCCGCCGTCCATCTTCTTCTTGATGTGCGAGAGGGATGCCGGCCGCTCGGCACCCCTGACCTCAACGGGAGTGCCTTCGTCGACGGCAAGCGTGGCGTTCAGCGGCCGGTAGATGCCGATGAGGCCGGGCTCGATGAGCGAGCCGGTGGTATCGACGTGGGCCTGGGCAACCTTTCCCGTTGCTTCGTCAGTGACCTGGACACGGTCGCCGTCGCGGATGCGCATGCTTCGTGCGTCGGTGCTGTGGAGAAGGACTCCCTTGTTTGCTATGTCGAGCAATTTTACGGTCAGTTTCATACGCGTAACCTCATCCTACTTGAAATTGAGGCCTTGTACTACTTAAGAGCGGCTGATCGGGTTGACTTGCAGGGGTATCCGTTTCAAGCCCGCGATGGTCGATTGAGGAGACAATCATCACGCATTGTTCTATAGGGCTCTCTGCCCACAATCCCTCCTGTACGTCCAAGTGACCGAATCCGGGGCTGAGCTTCACCCATTCCCGTTTGAACCCTGCCTAATAAGCGTGAAGTTCTCGGACCCCCCGAGCGCAGTAGTTGACAACTCCCTTTCCCACATCAGATCTTCAACTATGAGACGGCGCCCGGGTGAGGCCATGAGTGAGAGGGCTCCGGCAGACTGCTCAGCGACCCTGCATTCCAGCCAGGATCTCCGTAATTGCCCGCTTGAACCCGGGGAGATCTTCTCCGGTGATAGCCCAAACGGCTTCTAGATCCACGCTCATGTACTGGTGGATCAGGACATCTCGGAGACCCGCAATCCGGCGCCACGGGATATCTGGATACTCCTCCTTCAAGAATATCGGGATCTGTTTCACAGCTTCGCCGATGATCTCAAAGTTCCGTATCACTGCATCCTGTGCCATCGGAGAATTCATGAACACTTCACGCCCTTCCCGGGTATAGTCCTCAATTCGTTCTATCGACTCGAGGATATGGATGAGGTAGAGGCGGTCGTCGTTCACAGCGGCACGGCCTCCCGGCAGACGCGGTCCCTGATATACCAGTGCAGCCCCTTCTCGGTCACCACGTCGACATCACGGCCAAGCAGGTCTTGCAAGTCCTGAGCGAGGGCAATATGGTCAAGGAGGCTCCTTCCTGGCTCGAACTCGACAAGGAGGTCGAGGTCGCTTGCCGGGGTCTCCTCGCCCCGGGCCACCGATCCGAAGACTCTGACCGTGCGGGCACCGTGTCGGGCTGCGATCTCAAGGATCTCGTCTCTTTTTTTGAGCAGTTCGGCATGCAGACTCATTCGATCCCTCTCCTGCATCGATCTTATGAAGCAGGAGATATAAGGGTTCGCCCAGGAAGGCAGGCGAGGTTGCGCTGATCCCCGGCAGCGAGATGCATATCTGTAGTGGGACTACCATTGAATGAGGGCTTGGTGTGGGCAGACTCCGGGGAATCAAAAGGTCACGAGGTGGTACGAGCCTTTGTGTGGGCAGGCAGCGTGATGCGGCAGGGAAAAAACGATCACGCCAATAGTAAAATGCCGTTCGGAGCGATTATCACGCATTATCTATATACTAGATCGATAGTTCTCCGGATGCCTTCGATATCAGCCAGGGGAGTCACATCTGGATACCCGCTCTGGAAAGGGCACCCTTGATGGCAGCAAGCTCCTTCTTGATCTCCGTAAATTCATCATCAAGGTATTTTCCGGCATCTTTCCGGAACCCAGCAATCTCATCTTTCGTCTCAATGCCGATCAGGGGATCCGGTTCTGCTCTCAAAGGCAACTCGAAGCACGACCGCCGATCCTCAGATAATCTCAGGACTCGCGATCCCGTCCCGTACCCGAAAAACCGCTCAGCGAAACAGAACAAAACAAAAAATTAGGGTTGGTTAGTTAGGGTTTAGTTCCGGCGCAGGACCAGGAAGGCAACCGCACCAAGGCCGGCGAGAGCAAGGATTGCTCCGAATCCGGGGGACTGGGTCGGGGTTGCTGCGGTGGTCGCAGTGCCGGTGGGGGTGGTCTCAGTGCCGGTCGGGGCCGTGGTCACGTTGCCCGTGGGCTGCGTGGTCGGGGCCGCTTCAACGACATTGAAGGTTCCGGTCGTGGTCGTGCCGGCTTCGATGGACTCGACCGTGACGATGTACTGGTCGGGTCTGAAGCTGGTTCCATCGACTTCGAAGGACCAGGTGTTCGCGGCCTCGCCTGCCTGGACGGTCACTGTGCCGGCATCGCTGGAGAAGCCGGTGGTCTGGCCGGTCTGGCCGGGCTGGAACGCCGCGGAGGTGACCTCAACGATCAGCTGTTCGCCAGCTGCGAGGTTGGTGGTGCCGGAGATCGTGAACGTGCTGCCCGCGGACTTGTCGCCAACGGGGTCGATCCGGATCCAGGCGTCCTCGAGGAAGAAGGTCAGCTTGGTGTAGGCGTCGTTGACGTACGGGGACTCAAGGGCGTCAATCAGGGCGTTTGCCGCTTCGGCTGCCTGGAGGCTCGTGAGTCTTGCTACGAAGACGTTCGTGGCGCCAGTATCGTCAGCGCGGTAGATGCTGTTGGCATCCTGCGCACCAGTTCCCTGTGCAACTTCGAAGTCCGTGCCCATCGGGTGCTGGACGACAACGAAGTACTGGCCGGCAACGAGGTTCTCGGTGCCAGTGATGTCGTGATCGAAGGTGCCATCGGACTCGACATTGACGGACTGGACAGCCAGCTGCCCGTTCGCGCCGCCATAGAAGTTCTTGCCGAAGATCCAGATGTTCACGTTGGACGGGTTGCCCTGTGCAGTTCCGGTGATCGTGACATCATCGCCCTTCGCAACGGTTGCGCTGCTCATGGTCGCGGTGATGAACCCGGGCCGGAGCTGGATGGTCTGGGTGTCGTATTCGACGTCACCGAGGTTTTCCTTGTCCCTGGGGGCAGAGACAGCGTAGATCGTGTAGCCGCCGGAATCGAGAGACCGGGTGATCGCGCTGGTGTCCCACTTGTAGGACCAGGTGTCGTCAGCCTCAACGTCCACATGGACGAAGTTGCCCGGGGTAGTATTGTCCACTACTGCATTCAGGTTGCCGACAAGCCCGACACCACGGGTGCCGAGGTTCGGACCGGTCATGAAGAGGTAGACATCGTTGCTGTCAGTGTTGGTTCCGGAGAGGGTAATCTCTTCACCGACGTAGTAGGTGCCGGTGCCGGAGGACGTGACAGTGACCGAGCCTGCTTCGACCTTCACCCGGACTTCGTCATACTTGCTTGCATCCAGGGGGTCGGCGACACGGAGGGTGTAGCTCGCTTCCCTGGTGTTCTGGTTGGTGTTGAGCTCAACGGACCGGGTGCCACCGGCGGTGGTCTTGACAGTCACGTTGTCCGCTGTGACGGGGGTCACGCCAACCTGACCAGTCCGGAACGTCGGGGCATTGTTGCCCGGGTTCGTGATGAACAGGTGGTAGTTCTTCTCGGACTCACCGGTGATGGTCACGGTGAACGCGTTGCCACGAACAACCGTGTCCTTGTTTGCCGTGATGCCGACTGCTCCAGAGGCAACCTCGAAGGTCACGGTGTTGGTGTTGTACTCCGTGCCGAGGCCAGCCGCAGTGGGCCAGACACCGCGAGCGGTGTACGTGCCGGCCGTGACGCCGGTCAGATCAATTGCCGGGGTCTCGCTCCACTGGCCGGTGAGGGGCAGTGCAAGGTTCACGCTGTTGTTACCGAAGGTCGTAACAGTACCGCCGCCGGGGGTGGTAAGCCGGACCTCGATGATGTTGTAAGCGGGGTCGAGGGGGTCGGCAAGACCTGCAAGGTTGTGGTCAATCCGGAACCGGATGTTGCTCGAGCGGGTTACGCTCTGGCCGTCAACGGATGTGGTGCCACTGGTCCCGAGCAGAACCCGGAGGTTTGTCGACGGGATCTGAACGAGAACGTTCCCAAGGGGAGCAACCGTGTTGTCACCATAGTTGGCACCGGTAGCGAAAGCATACCAGGTTCCAGTCGAGGATCCAACTGCAGTTGCACTCAGGTCGAAGTTCGTGGTGTCGGGTACACTGATGGGTGACCCCACAACAGTCCTGTCGCTAAGGCTGCTGAAGTAGACCAGGTTTCCGCTGGCCGCTCCACCGAAGACCGCACTTACGTCGAGGTCTTCTTCGCCTACATAGATGGTGTTGCCGGTTGTAACTGCTCTCGCCGCAGCCGGTGCAACGACCAGCGCAGCCACGAGCAGCATGGCGATAACCATCAATTTTGTCATACTCTTCATACTATACCTCCATTGTGATGACATGAGGGAGTGTGAACGCGAGGTACTCGACAGACGTCGAATACGGGTTCACCACGCTCTATACTCCGAATCACGGAATATGTCACAATATTTGTGGAACACTTATTATATCCTTTGTGGTCGACCGGGTGTCCGACGTCTCTGATAGGCACCACGATACGGGAAAACACCCCGAATACGCCAGGATCATGCTTCATTCCCGGATCACCCGGTTTCATTATTGTACGAGAATAAAAATGTTACCCCGGCAAAACCGGGGAGCGCCCGACCATATGGGCTCTTCATTCCTGCCTGTTCTCCCGCGCCGCACCCGTGCGCCCACACCACCCATGGCAGGCGCCGTCACAGGCGGGGGAGCACCCCGGGTGTCTCCCCCCTCCCACCCCGGCGACGGTGTCACAATGCCGGAGCATGTATATAGGAGACCACCCCTAGTGCGGAGACTTTTCTATCCCGGCCGGCCAACTACTCTCCATGCGGATCATTCGGGCCCCCACGCTCGCACGGGCACACGAACTGGCGGTCAGGACCGTCCTCGAGAAGGGATGGGTGCTGGAGACCGAGAACGACGAGGCGACGATCGAGTGCGAGGAACTCGCGCTCGAGGTGGAGTCGCCGGAGAGCGTTCCCATGGCGAGCCCCGCCTCCCGGTTCCAGAAGCGGTTCCTGGACGCCTACACCGAGAATCTCCTACACGGCTCCGATGCGAAGTTCGAGTACGACTACCACCGGCGGCTCTTCGACTGGGGGGAACAACTCCAGGTCGCGCCGGAGGGCGAAGACGTCCACGTCGACCAGATCGCCTACATCACCCGGAAACTCTCTGCCGCCGCGAACTCCCGGCGGGCCGTCGCGGTCACCTGGAACCCGGTCATCGACGAGAACCTCGACGACTGCCCCTGCCTGCAGCTTGTCCAGTGCCTCCTCCGGGACGGGAAGCTCCAGATGAAGGTCGTCTTCCGGAGCAACGACATCCTCTCTGCCGCCGGCTCGAACATGTACGCGCTCGTCCACCTCCAGAAGGCGATCGCGGACGAACTCGGCGTGCCCTGCGGGCGCTACACCCACATCGCGCTTGTTCCCCATGTCTACTTCCGGCGAGATCTAGACGATATCCCGGCGTTTTGCAGATCCGGCACCGAGATCCAGCCTGTTGCCGAGGTCTGCCGGGCCTGCGGAAAGTGCCCCCGCGCCGCAAAAGTGTGACCCTCCGGGCGTCAGGTTAATTAGGAACTACACACAACATTTTAGAGCCCAATAGCCCGGTAGTGTAGCGGTCAATCATGTGAGACTCTGGATCTCGCGACAGCAGTTCGAATCTGCTCCGGGCTACTCGAACCTTTTTCTCAGCACCATACACCAGAGGGCGATATATGGCTGATTACAACCTCGGCTGCACCGTGCAGCTCGACGAACTTCACACCTCCAGTGCTCAAGCCTCCAGGCCATCGGAAACGCTCGCCTTGCTCACCAAGCTCTACGACGAGGGCAATATCAGGCACATCCAGATCCAGGCCGTCCCGCTCCCCCAGCCCCTCTTCCAGGAGGCCCTCGACAGGGTCGTCGCAGCCGGCATCCCTTCGGTCGTCCACGCGCCCCACCACAGCCACGGCGTCAACCCCTGCGCCCCCACCGCCTACGACGATCGCCCGGCGGCGGAGATCAAGGAGCACATCGAGGTCGCCATGAGCCAGACCTTTGAAGCCGCCGACACCCTCGGCGCAGAGACGATCGTCCTCCACGCAGGGCGATACGAGCCGGGAGGGCGCTCCGCCGCCGTGGAAGAGTTCTCCCGCTTCCTGGACACCTACACCGACCCACGGCTCACCCTCGAGAACCTTCCTTCGGTCTACGCTGGCCACCCCCTCCTCGGGACCACCGCCGAAGAACTCGCCGCCCTTGCGGGCGGAACGATAACCCAGTTCTGCCTCGACTTCCCGCACCTCGCCTGCACCGTAAACCACCGCCCCCTCTCGTTTCTCGATGAACTCGGGCGATTCGAGAGGCTCAACGTGACCCTCCACCACCTCTCGAATCTGCGGCGAGGCTCAATCCATGACGAGCACCTCGAACTCGACCACCCCGACGGCGGCCTCGACCTCGCGGCGGTCTTCGCCCGGCTCCGGCGGCACCCCGCCGTCCCGGTGACGCTCGAGTACAAGCAGGATATCCCCGAGATCTACACCCGGCAGGCGCGGGTCTTTACCGGCCTCTGGGAAGACCATGCCGGGGAGTGAACCCAACCCCATGTCGCATGGGAAACGACGAACACGCCCCACATCCTGACATCAAGATGGAATAGCCCAACAGCAGCAGTCGTGATCCCGCTCGACCCGGGCGGGCAAAACCCTATATGCGTGGGAAATCCCATAGAAACACAATGATCCTTGAGTATATCAACGCGGCACTCGAACACGCCAACTACGAGATCATTGAGGACGACGAGCCGTATTACGGAGAGGTCCCGGAGCTTCCCGGGGTCTTTGCAACCGGCAGGACACTGGAAGAGTGCAGGAGGAATCTTGCCGGCGTCATCGACGAATGGTTGATCATACGGCTCCGCCGCGGCCTCCCGATACCCCCGGTCGCCGGCCGCACGGTGGGAGAGATCGTCAGGGTGGATACGGGTGCCGGAGCATAGGATCAGGATCGTGGGCCGAGGAGCCCCCCAACTCGAGTCAGGGGAGGAATCGGCCCTCTGTAGAGCCCAATCCACTTTCACCCCGCGCGGCTCTTCTTTATGCCGGCGAGCGACAACTGAGAAGGTGTATGCAATCGGTGACGAAGTTGCGGTTGGTTGCGTCTCCCGACGAGCGGCGGATGCTGTTCGCCACGATGGAGCGGTACAATGCCGCCTGCAACGCGGTTTCGTCGGTTGCCTTCTCTGTTCGCCAGTTCTCTAACATCGGCCTGCAGAAGCGGCTGTATTATCAGATCCGGGAGACCTTCGGGCTCTCGGCGCAGGTGGCCCAGCTTGCCATCCGCAAGGTTGCCGGGAGTTACCGAAGCACCAAAGCGGCGATCAAGGAGCAGAACAGGGTGCTTGCCGTTCTCGGCAAACCCCTGAAGTCTCTCACCGAGATCTCGTTCCGGGAGCACGGGGCCATCTGCTACGATGCCCGGGTGCTCTCCCTCGGCCGGAACCGGGTGAGCATCTGGACGCTGGAGGGTCGGATCAAACTCAGGTACAGCAAGCCCGATCACTTCCCGGCGGTCGAAGTTGTCAAGCAGACGGATCTCATCTATCGGGACGGAGCGTTCTGGCTCTACGCGACCGTGGAGACACCGGACATCGAGCCTGCCGACCCCTCTGAGTACCTCGGGGTCGATCTCGGGGTGGTGAAGATCGCCACCACAAGCGACGGAGTAACCTTCTCCAGCGACGCCACCGAGAAGGTGCGGCAGCGGTACGGCAGACACAAGGGGGTTCTCCAGAAGACCGGCACCAAATCTGCCAAACGGAGACTGCGGAAGATCTCCGGAAGAGAACGCCGGTTTAAGACCAACACCAACCACGTCATCAGCAAACGGATCGTTTGCGCGGCACAAGGCACGAAGCGGGGGATTGCTCTCGAAGACCTGAAGGGCATCCTCTTGCGGACCACGGTTACGAAGGGGCAGCGCGAGCGACACCACAAATGGGCGTTCCATCAACTCCGATCCTTCATCGAGTACAAGGCCCGCCGGGCCGGGATCGTAGTGCAGGTGATCGACGGGGCGTATACGAGTCAGCAGTGCAGTGCCTGCGGGTTCGTTCACCCTGACAACCGCCAGACCCAGGCAGCGTTCTGCTGCTGCGCCTGCGGGCATACCGAGAACGCCGACATCAACGCAGCGAAGAATATCGCTACCAGGGCCGCTGTCAACCGGCCTATTGCGGTCTGCTCCCCCGACGCAGGGGGAGAGGTGGAATCGCAAGCCTGTAAAGAGCATGGTGCCACTCATGGTATCATGCCCCCGACGCGAGGAGGGGTAGTTGACACCCATCTCATGGAATCAACTCGTGAAGAACCTCCAGGCCCCGGGATTTGAGGGGCCGTGCCAGAGAGGCAGACACCCATTCAAACAATCTCCTTCTCTGCCACGGGAAACGTTAATGAGAGAACGATCCCCATCTAGAACTACGGGCACGCCCCGGGGTGAGAGCACGTGAATCCTTCTGTCCAGCATGCGTTTGAGCGGATGAAAACCGTTGAGGGGTTCGAAAAGGTCCGCTTCATCATCCTCTATGGTTCTGTTGCCGAAGGGCGGGCAAGGGCAGGGTCTGATGTCGATCTCTGCATCTATTACGACGGAGATCATGAGGAGGCGTCCCGGTTCCGGTTTGCGGTACTCTCCGAACTCTGCGACGACCGCTACGACATCCAGATCTTCTCCCACCTGCCGCTCTATGTCAGGGTGGAAATCCTCCGGGGAGAGGTGATCTACTGTCCCGATGAGCGGTTCCTCTACGACGTCGCGTACCAGACGATCCAGGAGTTCGACGATTTCAAGCACCGGCTGTACGATTATATCGGCAAAGAGACGATGGCATGACGGGAAGGGTCCGGGATACGGCGATCCGCATCAAACTCCAGGAGATGACGGAAAGTACCGATATAGTCAAAGAGCACCTCCCCGGCTCAGCCGATTCGTTCGTGCGGCTCGGTATCGTGAAAGACGGGATCTACAAACGCGCCGAATACGCCATCGAGAACGTCTTCGACATATGTGCTATTCTGAACGCCGACCTCCACCTCGGTGTCCCCGGCACCGATGAGGATATCCTTGAGAACCTCGTGCAGCACGGGGTGCTCGCCCCGGCGATGCGGCAGAACCTGAAGGCGATGAAGGGGTTCCGGAACATTGTCGTGCACCGCTACGGGGCAATCGACGACGCTCTTGCCTTCTCCATACTGGAGGAGCATATCGATGACTTTTCTCTCTTCAGGCGGGAAATTGAACTCTTCTTGCAGTCGGCTGCGTGACGGGACCGCACCGCCTCCTTTCAGGTCCAACGCTACAGCAAATCGCGGCATGCCCGGGCACCGCAGAACCTGGGCGCCCATGAGCTGGTAATCACAACCGGCCGACGCCCCTCACGCCAACAGCGCCGCGATGATCCCGGTTAAGAAGATCCCATCAAACGTCCCCGCCCCGCCGATGCTCGCCATCGGCGCCCCCAGTTCTGCTATATGCTCGAGGTTCAAGAGGTCCGCCCCGATCAGGGTTCCGAACGTCCCGCTCACGTAGGCGATGATCACCGCCGCGCCCGGGACGTCTCCCGCAAAGAGCGAGAGGATGAGCGCCGCAAAGAGCGCCGCAAGCGGCGGAATGAAGAACGGCGTCGCGATCCCGAGGCCCGGCACCGGGCGGGCGACGAGTTTCGTCACGACCGTCACGACCCCGACCCCGAGGAGCGCGAGCCCGAGGAGCAGGTAGCCGCCGCTGAGGACGACCGAGTCGTAGAGCAGGTAGAGCGATAGAGCGACCGGTATCACGGCGCCGCCGACGTTGATCGCGAGGACCGTCCGCGGCACCTGTTGCGGGATGCGGTAGAACCGCCCGTACATGGCGACGTAACGGTCATAGATCGGCGTCGCCGGCCGGCCCTCGATCGTCCTGATGGGGATATTGACAAAACTCCCGATAAGGGTCAGGAAGAGGATGAGGAGCGCCTGCCACCAGGAGAACCCGAGCTTCGTGAACGTTGCCCCTATCGCTGTCAGGAAGATGACCGGGAAGACGATGATGGCGAGCCCGACAAGGATGAGCAGCCCGAAGAGGAGGAGGAGCGCCACGGGAGAGAAGGGATTGAAGACTACCCGGTCCATATGAAGGAGTTGCCCTTCCCACTAATATATACTGCGGGCACAGACGATGGCGGCATGGTCATGGTGGTATGGCTCGAGCCACCGGACGTCCACCACGTCGAGACGCTCTTCGAGCCCGGCCCGGGCCTCAGCGAGCACCTCGGCCGGGTCGCGCCGGACGTCCACGCTCCGGGTCTTGAGCATCAGGATGAGGTGACCGCCGGGTTTGAGGAATACGAGGTTCTGCTCCGCGATCTCGACCTGGTTGGGTTGTGCCACGTCCTGGTAGACCAGATCGACCGCCTCCATGAACGGGGCATACTCCTCCGGCCGGTTCGCGTCGGCCATGATCGGGACGATGTTCTTCCTCCGGCGGGCCACCTCGAGGAGGTCCTGCATCGGTCGGGGCGCAAACTCCACCGCGTAGACGGTCTCAACGTAGTCGGCGACGTGCGAGACCGTCGTCCCGTTCGCCGCACCGAGGTAGAGCACCCGCATCCCGGGGGTGAGGTTCAGCCCGCCGCCGAGGGTGTAGAGCGCCGCGAGCTTGCTCCGGTAGGGGTCCCAGACCCGGTAGCCGTCGAGTGTCCGCTCCCCGTAGACCCCGCCCTCGCCGGGCGAGACGAGCACGTTCCCGAGCCGGATCATGCCGTGACCCCCGCCTCGTCGATCCGTGCCTGGGCAGCGTTCAGGAACTCCGGCACCGCCTCTCCCCGGTAGTAATCGAGCCGGGCGGCGATGGCAAGTTTTGCCGCGAGCACCCGGGCCACCCTCCCCCGCACCTCGCGAGGGGCGTTATGGACCCGCCGGTGCTGGAAGATGATCCCGTGCTTCGGCGGCGGCGTCCCGCCCCGGAGGTGCGAGAAGAGCGCACGCTCGGAGCCGAGGACCTGGATGGTGCTCCCCGGCATCCTTGCGAGCGCGGAAAGCCCCCCGGCCCGGGAGAGGAGCCGGGCCGCGACCAGCCCCCCGATGAGGGCGCTCGTGTTCGGCAGCACCTCGTCGGCCCGGGCCGAGACCTCCCGCATCAGGCGGCTCCTCGTCACGGTGAGCCGCTCGATCTCACCGGAGACATCGAGAAGACCACCACGGGCCCCCCGCTGGATGAGGTTGAGCATCTTTCTGGCCGGAAGCGACCGGTACTTCCGGGAGAACGACGGGTTCGTGACCTGATACCACTCCGCGGCGCGTTCCTGGAGGAGGTTGATGACGTTGTCGAGTTCGTCGAGCATCCTGACCATCTGGAGGAGCTCGACGTCTCTTTCCCGGTATGAGCGGGCGATCTTCTCCCGGGCAAGGGTGGTGCAGACGGACCGGAGCAGGTCGACGTACTCCTCCCGCGTCCGGACAACGCCGCAGTCCCGGGCAACCTCCCAGTCGATGGGGACGTAGGACTCCATACCGGTGCGGATCGTGGCAGCCCGCCCGGCGAGCGCGGCCGGATCGGTGCCGGCGGCCCGGCACCCCTGCTCATCGACGTCTCCGAACCAGTAGCGCTGTAGCATGGTACGGTATTGGAACTCTGGCGATATAACCCGGGTGGTCAGGCGATGCCGAACGAGTAGACCATCACCGGGACCATGATCGCCCCCATGCAGTAGACCCGGCGGATGTTCACGAGAGTCGGCACATAGCCGACCGCCGTCGCGAGCAGGAGGACGAGCCCCCCGAACGGGCCGCAGAGGAAGAGGGAGAGGAGGGCGACGAATATGATGACGCCGTGGTTGATCTTCGTGACGTTGATGCCCGAAAACCACCAGGCCGCACGGGAGAGGAGGAGGGTCAGGAGGTAGGCGCCGACCGCGGCGATGGCGCCTGCAAGAAGGATGGCGGTTGCCGGCGGAACCTCCTCGAGCGCCCCGATAGCCGCCATCACCCCGCTCCGCGTCCGGGATATGGCATAGAAGGCCGCAAGCCCGAGGAAGGCGTTCACGGTGTTTGCGGCGCTGGTCGCAAGGATGTATTCGCGCGGGTTGGAGTCGTAGCCGATGACCGACGTCAGGAGGGCGTTTGCCGTGGCGCTCGAGAGGCCCGGAAGCCAGCCGACGAGAGCGCCCGCGGCGGAGCCGAGGAGGGAGCCCCGCCGGACCGCACCGGCCGAGAGGTCGATCCCCGTGAAACGCTGTTCGGGCATGACCCCGTGCGACGCCTTGAGGAGGACCGCGATCCCGAAGAGCCCGGAGAGGAGGGGCATCAGCACCCCGGACTCGCCGCCGGTCGGCCAGGCAAGGAAGGAGTAGCCGAGGGAGAAGAGGCCAAGGAGACCCGAGACTGAGAAGACGGCGAGCGCCCACCCCGGCGACTCGGAGACGACGATGAGGTAGCCGGCGACGGCGAGGATGACAAGCCCGATGCCCCAGTCGATCGCCGGTTGAAGTGCCGGAAGAGCCAGGACGAACGCGAGCGCAAGCGGGAGGGAGAGGGCGACGCCGGCGGCGCTCCCAAGGGCAGATATCCGGACGGCCTCCTCTCCCCGCCCTTCGAGACAGAGGGCGTGCGCGGGAAGGACCGCGAGGGATGTGTCGGCATCGGGGATGCCGAGGAACGTGCTCGGGACGTTGTCGATGAACGTATGCGTAACCAGGGTGGAGAACATCGCGGAGGCGAGGACCACCGGGTCGAACCAGACGAGGAGGAGCGCCTGGAGCGAGAGAAGGACGCCTGCCACGGTGTTGGCATGGATGCCGGGGACGAGACCGCTCACGACGCCGCAGCCGATGCCGATGACGGCCCCGAGCACGATACTTGCGAGCACGTTGATCTACGGTCGAAGCAGGCGGGGATAAACCAACCGAATCGTGCCCGGCAGGAGCGAGGAGGAAGCATCCCTACAGATACAGTCATATTCCACCGGGACGAACGTTGTGACGATGAAGATCGCCATCACCCGGCTTGAAAACAAGGCGGCAGGAGACCGCGCCCTCTGCGCCTCCTACGGCCACGACTGCTACACGGTCTCACCCCTCCGGGCGGAACTGCGTATGGACAGGGTCACCGCGTTCGTCGAGGCCGTCCACCGCGGCGAATTCGACTGCCTCTTCTTCTCAAGCGCCCTCCCGGCCGCGATCGTCGGGCCGAGGCTTGAGCGGTGGCCCCGGGTGATCGCCATCGGGCCGAAGACGGCAGAAACCCTTCTTGAAGCCGGGATCGAGGCGGAGGTCCTTCCCTCGTTCTACTCCCGGGACTTCGCCCCCTACCTCGGGGAGTGGCTCCGGGGGCGGACGGTCGGGATCCCCCGGGCCGACGTCCCGAACCCGGGCCTCAAGGAGGCGATCACGGCTCTCGGGGGGACGTTCCGGGAGGAGAGGGTCTACGCCCTCGTCCCCACGGGGACCGAACTCGCGCTCGACGCTGCCGACGCCGTCCTCTTCACGAGCGCCATGTCCTACCGCGAGGCCCGGTGGCGGCCCCGGGACGGTCTCCTCTTCGTCGCCATCGGGGAGATCACCGCCGATGCCATGCAGGCCGGCGGGCACCCCCCGGCGGTCGTCGGGGACGGGTCGCTTGCAGGAACCCTTCAAGCGCTGAACCGCCGCCAGGACCGGTGAGAGGATGAAGGCGAGTACGAACGATCCAGATAACCCCTGCGGCGGCTCTCTCCCCGCTTCGGGGATCGTCGTCATCGACAAGCCCCGGGGGCCGAGCAGCCACCAGGTGACCGCCTGGGTCGGCGATCTCCTCGGCCGGCGGGTGGGCCACGCCGGGACGCTCGACCCGCAGGTCTCCGGGGTGCTCATCGTCATGTTCGGCGGCGCCGTCCGGCTCGCCCCGGTCCTCCTCTCGCACAACAAGGAGTATGTCTGTTTGATGAGGCTCCACGCCGATGCGCCACGGGAGGCCGTGGACCGGGTGGCGGCGGAGTTCTCCGGCCGGATCTACCAGCGGCCGCCCCGAAAGAGCGCGGTGAAGAGGAACCTCCGGATCCGGAAGATTCAGGAGCTCGAGATCCTGGATATGGAGGGCAGGCTTGTCCTCTTCCGGGTCAGGTGCGACGCCGGAACCTACATCCGGACGCTCTGTGTCCACATGGGCTACGCGATCGGGGTCTGCGCCCACATGGAGGAACTCCGGAGGATACGCTCGGGCGCGTTCGACGAGACGGCGGCGGTCTCGCTTCACGGCCTTGCCGACGCCTGCGCAGCGGCCCGGGACGGCGACCCGGAACCTCTCCGTGGGATGATCCTCGCCCCGGACGCCGCGGTCGGCGACCTCCCGAAGGTCGTCATCCGCGACACCGCAGTCGATGCCGTCTGCCACGGCGCGGTCCTCGCCGGGGTGGGGGTCACGGCGAAGGTGGGTGGGTTTGCGAAGGGTGAAACGGTCGCGATCGTGACGGAACGCGGCGAACTGGTGGGGCTCGGGAAGGGTCTCGTCAACTCGTCGGCGCTGAAACCCGGGGAACCCGGGTTCGTCGTCGCACCCACCACCGTCCTGATGCAGCCAGGCACCTACCCCCGGGGATGGAAGACGCACACCGGGGCGCAAGAGCGCTCATGATCGTCATCCTGAACAGAGTATACCGGCCCGCGGGGAGGATATTATTAATAGACTATCCCACCAACTAATGATGCACGTTCTGTGCTGAGGTAGTCTAGACCGGTAAGGCGCGGGCCTGGAAAGCCCGTGGGGCGTTGAGCCCCTCGGGAGTTCAAATCTCCCCCTCAGCGTTTCTTTTCAAGTGATGTTTCTCATTTTTGCCGTTACCACGCCACTTCCTCGATGGTTTCGACCTGCGCACCTAAAGCGCCATCAGGCAGAGGATTCGACGGTTTAACGTCGTTTTATATTCTCCAGATCGATGACTGAGAGAAGCCCAAATTATTTATCCGCGCTCGTGATACCCTCGGGAACACTCATCACCACCCTCCATCACGAGAGAACGACGGTGACAGATCGCCAGAAAACCGAGGAAAGCATGGCCATGAAGATCCGGGTGAGCAGAAATGGTCCCTACATCGTGACCGGGAGCATCCCGCTCATGATGATGGAGATCTCTTACGATGACGGGGGCGATTGCCGGTCGTGGAAGAAGGTGCGGGAGTATCCCCTGCGGGAACGGTATACCCTATGCCGCTGCGGAGGGTCGAAGAACAAACCCTTCTGCGACGGGACGCATGCAACGATCCACTTTGACGGTACCGAGACTGCCGGAAACGAACCATATCTCCAGAGCCCGACCATTGTCAGGGGACCGGAACTGGAACTGACCGATTATAAAGCGCTCTGTGCGCGTGCACGGTTCTGCCTGCGGGCCAGGGGGATCTGGAACCTCACAGAACAACCCGATTCTCCGGAAGCCAGGGGCACGGCGGTAGAGGAAGCATGCAATTGCCCCTCCGGTCGGCTCGTTCTCCGCGACCAAAAGACCGGTGAGACGATCGAGCCTGCTCTTGATACGTCCATCGTCGTGGTCGAAGATCCTGTCAGGGGCGAACATGGGCCGCTCTGGGTCCGCGGCGGGATCCCGATCGAATCTGCCGAAGGAAGGGTCTATACGATCAGGAACCGGGTCACCCTCTGTCGGTGCGGGAGATCGGGGAACAAACCCTTCTGCGACGGAAGCCATGTGGAACGTTAAGGCCCGGGATGGGGCACGGGGATCATCCAGAATGAGGGCAGAGGGCTTCGCCCATCAGAACGATACCCCAACCATAAGCATCGCGAAGAGCACCAGATCGTAGACCGTGTGGGTGATCGCCGAGGTCGTGGTGTTCGAGTACCTCCTGATATACGCAAAGACGAGCCCCGCAAGGAAGACCGAGATGAGGCCGTCCCAGCTGTACTGAAACGCGTGGAGCGATGCAAAGAGGAGTGCCGGGAGGAGGATCCCGAACCGGGGCTGGAGCAGACCGCGGATGCTCACCTCCTCGCCGAACCCCGCGGCGATTGACGCCACGATGATCCCGGGCAGGGTAAGCGAACCGGCAAAAAGCAGGTTGACGGCCCCAAGATCGGTGACGGGGAGGCCGAGCCAGCCCACCAGCGCAGCGAGCGCCGGGTCGATGAAGTGGAACGCGATCACGAGCGCGAAGGCTACCGCAACGGCGAGAACGATCTCCTTTCCGGTCGGCCGCACAAGCCCGAGCCGCTCCAGGACCTGGCGGGGGGTTCGCCGGACGCACGCCCCGGCGATGAAGAACGAGCCGATGAGCGTCCAGAAGAGGGTGTAGGCGTTCAACGTGACCGTATCCGCGAGGAGGTCCCCGGAAGCGAGCAGGGGGTCGAGGAACTGCGGCGAGAGGAAGGGTGGACCCCCCGTCACCAGGAGCGGTATGGGCGGGATGAGGATCAGGGCCAGGATGACGACGAGCGCAGTGGTATGGAGGAGCGAGTCCGGGTCGAACGGAAGGTACCGGGCGAGCCATACCCTGAACCGGCGGGAGAACCCGATGAGACTCGCGAGGCTTGCGAGAAGGACGCCGAGGAGGAGGAGTGCCACCTCTGCTGCCAGAGCGAGGTCAGGGACCTCGATATCCTCGCCCCCGAGCACCTCCACAGGCAGGATCGCTATGACGCCCATGCCGGCTGCAGCAGCCGCAACCCCCCCGATGAGAACGAGGAGCCAGAAGACGGCGGCCCACCCGAACGCCCGGTGCCGGTCCTCGGCGAGGTAGACGAGCATCGCGAGGACGACGAAGAGCGCCACATCAAGCGAGGCGAAGAGAAACGAGCCCACCTCCCCGCCAACGGCCCCGGAGACCGCGACGAGGGAGATGAGGCCGAAGACGGCGATCAGCAGTTCGGGAGTGTGACGACGGCAGAATTCAAGCGACATGATCTCCTCGGTTCAATATCAGACTGTGCGGTATCGGTTGGTCCGGCGAGACGATGAACGTGATGCACGCTTCACCGCCAGTGCAGCCTCCCGATGACTGCCCAGGTGAGCACCCCCGCAGCCGCGAGGACCGCCGATGTCGCGAGGAAGATCGCTGAGAACGACCACCGGGCCACGAGGATCGCTCCCGCAAACGGCCCGGCCGCGAGCCCCAGTGAGTAGAAGGTGTTGTAGATGCCATATGCGGCACCCTGAGAGCCCTGACCGCGATAGATCCCGGCCACGATCGGCATCACCGGCACCAGGGCGCAGCTCAGCGTGACCCCCAGCGCGAAGACGGCGACAGCGACGAGCAGGAGGTCTGGTGCCTGCATGACGGCAACGAGCGCAGCACCCGAGAGGAGGAGCCCGCCGCTAACGAGGTAGCGGCTGCCCCCGTGTCGATCGTAGACCCGTCCTGCGGCCGGCTGGGCGATGATGGCGGCGACCGCCAGCGCCGCGAAGACGAGGCCGATCGTCGCCGGGGATGCTGAGAAGGCGGCGTGCAGGTAGACCGGGAGGTAGGGGTCCACAACTCCATAGGTACCCGAGACCGCGACGACCACGGCCGCAGCGGCGGCGAGCGGGAAGAGAGAGCCCCGGGGCAGCACCCCCGACCGTTCCTGCCTGCAGGTGCGCACCGGGACGGCGAAGACCGCGAGACCGATCGCGGTCGCCAGCGCTGCCGGGATGAGGAAAGTCGCAGTGTAGCCCAGGTACTCGAAGAGCAGCCCCCCGACGACCGGCCCGATCACGGTCCCGAACGCGACCGCCGAGAGCGCGATGCCCATCCTCTCCCCGAGCCGGGCGGGATCGCAGGTATCGGAGAGGAGCGCAAGTCCTGCTGACCAGGTGGCCGCGGCCGATATCCCCTGGACCGCCCGGGCGACGATCAGGTGCGTGATCGTGGTTGAGAAGGCAAAGAGGGCCGTCGCGAGAGCGAGGAGGAGCATCCCGGCGACAATGAGAGGCCGGCGCCCCACCCGGTCGGAGAGGAGGCCCATCGGTATAGAGAAGAGGAGGAGCATGGCGGCGTAGATCCCGAAGACGATCCCGATGACCGATTCGTCGACGCCGAACCGGGGGGCGTATTCCGGGAAGACCGGGATGAGGAGGCCGTAGATCATCATATCCATGAAGATGACGAGCACGACAAGAACGAGGACCGCGTCCGGGGATGCGGCGATGCGGTCCCGGAGTCGTTGCGGTTCCAGGGCTGCCATGACAGTATCTCTCCCAGGCGGCCGCCGTCGTATCCACGGTGCCGCTCTCCCGCCCTGTAGGTTCGCGCCGGGAGCATATATCAGTAGCAGGCCCCGGGGCCTGCTCACCATACCCCCCGGTAATAGGCAAGCTCGCGGGCGTAGGGGCGGAACGCTTCGACGAGCGTCTCCGCTTCGTCGTCGGGCAAGGGGCCGCTCCTTCCGGCAGTAGCAAGTGTCTGCACCTCCGCAGGAGTCGAACAACCGACGATCGCGACGGAGATATCCCGGGAGAGGGCGTAGCGAATAAGGGTCTCCGGTGTCACCCCCGTGCCGGGGGCGATGTAGTTCGATCCGCCGAGCACCTTCATCCCGATGACGGCGACACCCTGCTCCTTCGCGGTCGCAAGCGTCGTCGTGAGGAACCCCCCGGGTGCGCCTTCCACCGGATTTACGGGCATCATCACGGCGTCGACCGGCCAGTTCTCCACCGCGTGCGAGAGGACGTCGGGGTCATGGTGGCCCGTCACCCCGATCTGCCGGACGATGCCGGACTCTCTCGCTTCGATGAACGCATCGAGGGCGCCGCTCGCCCCCTCGATCTCCCGGATCTCGGCGAAGGTCCTGACATCGTGGATCTGCCAGAGGTCGAGGGTCTCGATGCTCATCCGCTGGAGGGTCGCCTGGAGGTCCATCTCGGCCTCCGCGTGGAGCCGGCTCGTCGACTTGCTTGCCTGGAAGACCTGTTCCCGGAGGTCGGGACGGCCCCGCCAGACCTCGCCGTAGTAGTCCTCGCTTCCCGCGTAGGCCTTTGCCGAGTCGAAATAGGTGATCCCCTGATTGAGGGCCTCGGCGATGACGGCCGCTGCCTCCGCATGCCGCCCGTATGTCCTGAGGACCCCCTCGCCGCCGAGCCCCACGAGAGTGACCTCCCGGCCGGTCTTCCCGAACCTGCGCGTCTCCAGTCCCGCCATGGCTCACCCTATCCGCCCCGGGTTATAAATAGAGTGGGTCCTGTTGCCGATCAGGTACACTCAGGACCCTGCCGAAGATGCCGGAGAAGCGGAGTCCTTCACCCCACCGCCCGGATCACCGCTACCCGCCACTCAGTCCCGTGGAGGCCAGTCGTCGTCCAGACGATCTCCTTTCTCACCGCCTCTCCGTCGACCTCAAACCCGTAGGTGGCGGTGCCGTAGCGCTCGGTCGCGGTCCGGCGGGCCACGTCGAGCAGGTCCGGGTAGTCCGCATACAACGGGTCTTCAAGCGTCATCCGCCCGACCTGGGCCGCATCGGTCTCGTAGAGCACCCGCCCGTCCGGCTGGACGGCCATCACCTGGAAGGGCGTGCCGTTCGTTACCGGGCCGGCGACACCCCCGATCAGGACTTCCGGCCGGATGACGGCGGCGACGAACCCGGCAAACCGGCTCTCGTTCGTGAAGACCGGCGCGGCGATGACCACCGCCGGGAACCCCTCCACGACCGTGATCATCTCGCTCATGGCCGGCCGTTTCGTTGCCAGGATACGCCGGACATGCTCCTGGCCGGAGATATCCGAACCCTCGGCACCACGGTGGGCCGCCGGCTCGGCCGCGACGATCGTGCCTTTTGCATCGGCGACCACGCAGTCGACGATCGCAGGATCGCTCATGCTCAGGTTCAGGAGGATTCCGCGGGCGGCGGTGTCGTTGAGGCCCGTCTTCCCGAGATCGGACGCCGCATGGGTCAGGCGGCCGTCGACGGCCTCAAGCGCCACAGCGATATCCGACTGCAGGCGGATGAGAAGTTCCCTCGCGTCTTCGGTGGTTCCGGGGGCAGACAGCGCCGCCGGCTGGTTCATCGCCGAGATACCGACGGCGACGGCGATGAGGATCGCTGCGACCGCGATGATCCAGGGATATGACTGAGAATTCATCCGTTTCCTCACTTGAGGGAGGAGTTGGGTTCAAAGGATTTAAAGCCTGCGAAACCGCTTTCGCTCAAAAACCAGCGTTTTAGGCCAGACCTTTTTTCTCGGGAGAGACCCTCATCCACCCCGCCGTTGGAGGCCCGTGCCGACCCGGTCCGCCTGATCAGGGCGTCCGCCCCCGGAGCCGCCTCTTATGCACCCGCCAGCCAACAACCCCGGCCACGACAGCAACGATGATCGCGACCAGGATGCCGATCCCGAGCGTCGGGTCCTGCCGGTAGACATCCAGGAGCACGTCGGCACCGAGGGCAAAGACGAGGCAGGAGGTGAGCGACCCGATGCAGACGCAACCAAAGACCCGGCGTTTCTCCAATCCGAGCAGCCTCCCCAGGATCGCCCCGTTCATCGCCCCGGTACCCTGGAGCGGGAAGAAGACGAAGAGGATGAGCCCGATCGTCGAGAACCGCCGGAGCCAGGGCTGAGTTACGGTGTAGTTCCGGCCCGCCGTCATCCCCCTCTCGATCAGCCGGCCGATGAGCGGGAGTTTCATTGCCAGGTCCAGGTTCCAGACGACGAAGAGGGAGACGGCCACGTCGAGGAGGAAGATCACGAGCGTGATGAGCCACCAGGGGTAACCCAGGACGACCGCGAGCGGGATGATCGTCTCCTTCCCGGCCGGGGGGACGAAGTAAGCGACGATCAGCCCGGAAATGATGAGGAACTGCTCATAGGGCTCGGTCAGGTAGAGTCCCAGAAAGACAGCCGGGATGATAGCGAGCGGGAGGATGAACTTCAGGGCGCCTACGAGGTATGGATTTGCGAGGAGGGCTTTCCAGCCATCCGGTTCGGAAGTGGTTCTCTTCTGGTTCGTGGTCATGGGTCGGTCGCCCGGGTGAGGAAATGTTACAGTTCTGTTTGAGGGCTCCAAATAATACGTTATCCGTGCGGGTTCCAGCAAGTTCAAGTCTCCTGAGGATGAGGATACAGAGCATGACCCCAACTCCTGCCGTCCGGGAGCCCCGCACCCTCCCCGCCGTCGAGACCGGCACCCGGGAGAGCGCGCTCTGCACGATCGCGAACGTCGGGACCGCGCTCGAAACCCTGCGCGAGGTGAGAAAGCATGTCCGCGGCGATCACAAGCGCCGCCTCGACGAGGTCGCGGTCATCCTTCGGGTGGTCGCGCTCGATCTCCAGGCCACCTACGCGATCACCGACGACGAGGCCCGGGCGTTCATCCGGAACTGCCGCTCGCGGTGAGATCGCCACCTTCCGGCTCCACATGCAGAGAATTTAACCGGCATCGCGACAATCACTGGTGCAGTCAACTGCCCCGCCCTGAAGGACGGGGCTTGTAACTATGTCAGAGACACGTTACATTTGGCTGGTTGACAGGCAGCCTACTCAGACCAGATATACCGGCTTGAGCAATGTTACGAGCAGCATTGAGGTCTGCATGGAGTTGAAATCCGCATCTGCGGCACCTGAACGACGAACCGTCCCGGTTACCCTTGTAGGTGTGCCCACACACAGAACACTTCTGCGAAGTGTACCGGGCATCAACCAGGAAAACCTGCTTCCCAAGAGCCGCGGCTTTATACCGGAGGAATTGTTCGAGTTCGTAGAACGCCCAGTTGTTCAACTTCCGCCGAAACGACTTGCTGCGTCGTTTCTTGACACGGATCTTGCTCAAATCTTCAAGAGCAAAAACTGTATAATCAGAATTGACAATCTGCTTCGAAATGCGGTGATTAACGTCAGTCACAAACCGTTTTTCCCGTCTAGCGATCTTGCGGAGTTTCCGCTTTGCCGACCGGGTGCCTTTGGACTGCAACTCCTTGCGAAGATGCGCGTACTTAGATCGCACGTTTTTGACACGTTTGGAGTTGAAAAAGGTGTTATCGGAGCAGACTGCGACGTTCACGATACCCCGGTCGATACCGAGCACCTTGACCTCTTGCACCGGCTCCATGTCTGGATGCTCCATCGAAATGTGAAGGTAGAACACCCTCTTTCTCCGGTCATAGGAGAGGGTCGAAGAGGTGACTTTCCACGAAAGGTACTGGCGGTGATACTCGGAGATCGGGAACGTCGTTTTGATCCGTCCTTGCACCGATGCAATGGTAACGATACCGTAGATCAGGTTTACCGTGATGACCCGCTGGTTGTACCGCATGGCGGCGAGCGGCTTCCGTTCGGGCAGTGTCTCACATTTGGCGGCTTTCAGCACTTCACACGCACAGTCGCGTGCGCTCTGCACCAGGGAGGACGGAAGATCAGGAACGGACTCACGAACAGCCTTGTAGGTCGCCTTGTGGTTCTCCACTTTGTTCCACGAGCGGTTCTCGAATCCCCATTGTGCGGACATAGAGAACGCCGTGGAATAGGCTCTCATCGTATTGAGGAGAGCCGTGGCCTCGCCATCGGGCAGCTGAAGTTTGAACGTGATTGTCCTAATCACGATCATATATTGTTACGATTAGGTGAAATACATGTCGGAGGTGATGGGCAATTCCTCCCCACCCTGAAGCGTGGGGTCTCCTTGCCCGTTTAGATGAACGAGTCGCTTCGGCAGGTCGTCCACCTCGTCTTCGGCCTCGGGATAGCGGCGTTTGTCCTCCTCTTCGACCGCGACCTCACCCTCTCTGTCCTCATACTCACGCTTTTCGTGGGGTTCCTCCTCTCCGACGCCGTCTCCCGGGGTTACACTATCCCGGTCGTCTCGGCGGTCATCACCGGTCTTGAGCGGCGGGACGCTGCTCCGGGAAAAGGAGCGCTCTTCTTCGCGCTCAGCGCCGCCTTCTGCCTCGTCTTCTTTGAGAAAGAGATCGCCTTCATCGGACTCGTGGTGCTCTCGCTCCTCGACAGCGTCACCACCCTTGCCGGCGTCCGGTTCGGCAGGAACCGGATCTACAACCACAAGTCCCTCGAGGGCACGGTTGCCGGGGTCGCGGTGACGGCGGCCGCCCTCTGTTTCCTTGTCCCGCCGGCGGTCGCCCTTGCTACAGCCGCGGTCACGGCCTTTGCAGAATTGGTAAGCCCCGTGGACGACAACCTCGTCATCCCGGTCGTTGCCTGTCTTGTTCTTACGGCACTCCTTTAAAAGAGCCCGGGAGACCTCCGTTCTATCTTCCGGGCGGCGTTTCGTGGTGAAACGTGGACCGGTCGCACTCCGGGCAGGTGGTGAAGGTTTCACAGACGGAACAGTCCTCGCCGGTGCAGGGCTGGACCCGGATTGTGACGCTCGTCCGGGGGAACTCCCGTTTGACGTCGGTCTCCAGGTGTTTCACGACACCATACGCCTCGTCGAGGGTCGCGGTCCTCGGGACGACCATGTGGAGGTCCACGAACCGGTTCGGACCCGACCGACGGGTCCGGAGACGGTGGAAGTTGATGACGTCCGTGCAGTGTTCATTGAGGATCTCCCGGATCCGGGCCTCCTCCTCCGGGGGGAGGCTCCGGTCGACGAGGTCTTCGAACGAGCGCCGGATGAGATCGAATGCTGCCCGGAGGATGATCGCGGCAACCACGAGGGCGATGAGGGCGTCGAGGACCACAAGGCCGGTCAGCCGGATCAGGACGAGCCCGAGCACGACCCCGGCGGAGGTGTAGACATCCGTCCGGAGGTGCCAGGCGTCGCTCTCAAGCGCGATCGACTCCGTCTTCTTCGCCACCGTCATCAGCCGGGAGGAGACGTAGAAGTTCACCACGGCCGAGAGCAGCATGACCCCGATACCGAGCCCGAGCGCCTCGACGTTCAGCGTCTCCTCCCCGCCGAGGAGGTTCTTCAACGCCTCGTTGACGATCAGGACCGCGGCCACCAGGATCAGGACCGCTTCGAGGAGCCCGGATATACTCTCGTACTTCCCATGCCCGAAGGAATGACACTCATCGGGGGGCCGGGCCGACTGCCTGACCGAGAAGTAGGCGATGACCGCGGCGATCAGGTCGATCGCGGAGTGGATCGCCTCGGATATGATGCCGACCGAGCCGATCGCGACACCGACGCCGAGTTTCATCACCACAAGAAGCGTGTTCGAGACAACAGAGAGGCGCGCCGTCTTCTCCTTCAGCACGCCATCCTGGCCAGATGCATCCCGCTCACTCGAAACGACCACTCCCATACTTGATGAGTGTTCGTCCGCTGCCGGGATAGGGTTTTCGCCGTCCCGGATATCTCACTCCACCGTGAGGATGATGAGCGAGTCGGTCCCTTCACGTCCCGGGGAGACACCTTCGGTGAGGACCACGCGCTCCCCGGGCTTGATGATGCCGGAATCACGGACCGAGTCAAGGATAGCCTCGTGCCAGTATTCCTTCTCGCTCCGGATCAGGAACGGGCAGACCCCGTAGGAGAATGCCAGGAACTTGAAGGTGCTCGGATTCCGGGTGAACGCGAGGATCCAGGCCTCGGGCTTGAACCGGGAGATGTTCCGGGGGGTGCTCCCGGAACGGGTGGGGGTCAGCACGAGCCGGATGCCGAGCGCATCTATCGCCTCGATGACGTTCAACGAGACGACATCGTTGACGGTGATCTTCTCCCTGCCCTTCCCCTGCCGGAAGTAGGCGAGCGGGCTGCACCCGGCACCGACGAGCGAGCGCTTCTCCTCGGTCGATCGGGCAATCTTCGCCATCATCGCAACCGTCTCGACCGGATATTTCCCGATGGACGTCTCCTCGGAGAGCATGACCGCATCCGTCCCGTCGAGGATGGCGTTTGCGACGTCGGTCACCTCCGCCCGGGTGGGCCTGATGTTGTCGGTCATCGACATCAGCATCTGGGTGGCGGTGATCACCGGACGGCCGAGGATGTTCGCCTTCTGGATGATCCGCTTCTGCACCGTGGGGACCTCCTCGATCGGCGTCTGGACCCCGAGGTCGCCCCGGGCGATCATGACCCCGTCGGTCTCCCCGAGGATCCCGTCGAGGTTGGCGATCGCCTCCTGCCGCTCGATCTTCGCTATCACCCGAATGGACTTCCCGGACCGGGCCGCATACTCCCGTGCCTTATGGACATCCTCCGCCCGCTCGATGAAGGAGATGCTGAAGGTGTCAAGCCCTTCACCGAGCCCGAAATCGATGCACTCGAGGTCCCGGTCGGTCACGGCGCTGAGGGCAACGACCCCCCCACCGCCGACGAGGCTCATCCCCTTGCGGGAGAGGAGCGGGCCGCCGATGACCACCGTCGCCCGGACCTCGCTTGCGGCAACCTCATCGACCCGGAGCTGGAGGAACCCGTCATTGAGGAAGATGGTGCTCCCCTCCGAGACCAGCTGCGGAAACTGCTCGAAGTCAACGGGGATCCGGGATGGATCGCTCGACGCCGGGGCGGTCGTAAGGGTGACGGTCTCGTCTTTGTGGAGTTCAAGAGGCTCGTGTGCGAGATCGCCGATCCGGATCTTCGGGCCCGGGAGGTCAAGCAGGATCGTGACGGGGAGTCCGGTCTCTTCCACCGCGGCGCGGATGTTCTTGATGTTCTCCCGGTGCTCATCGAATGTTCCATGAGAGAGGTTGAGCCGGGCGACGCTCATGCCGGCCCGGGTCAACCGGGCAAGCACCTCCGGGGAACGGGATGCAGGGCCGATGGTACAGACGATCTTGGTCTTCTGGTCGGGCAGGGCCATCCGTCTCCGTTTTGCCTGCCGGGATATCCGCTGCAACGTCTCTTCGAGCATCATCATGTATCGTCAGGTGCCAGCACCGGATTAACCTTCGCACGGCGGGACAGAAATCACAAGAAAAGAGATATATGCGTCTTCCCGGGGCTATACCAGCGAGATCACTCAAGGGCACCCTCCAGGCCGGGGCGATGGCTCGTCGGCTCCTCCACCGGGGTCGCCGCGAGTGCCAGTCCGCTCTCGGCGCTGTACTCGCCGATACGGCGGTGGACATGATCGACCATCCCCCCGGTGGTGATGATGAGCGAGCTCTCGCCGATGAGAGCTTTCAGGATGCACTTGTCGATGACGCCGTAGGTGTAGTCGAGGAGGATCCGCTCCCGGTTGGCGAACTCCTTCGCACGAGTGCCCATCGCCCCGAGATGCTCGACCGCGCCCTGCTCGATCAACCGCCGGATCGCATCGCCGCTGGTCTGGTCAGCGTTGCAGAGGTAGATCGTCCCGACTTCGTCCCGGACCGGGGTGTGACCGCGCAGCTCCCGCTCGATCCGGTCGGTGAACTCGAGCACGCTCTTCGGGGGGACGCCCCGGTCGATGACGTCCCGGAGGCCGAGCTCGTTGTAGAGGTCGAGGAGGGCGGGCGGTTTCAGTCGGGCTGCCGCGAGGAGGCCGTGGTCCGAGAAGACCTCTTCCGGCGGCCCGCGGGCGAGGACGTTCCCTCGTTCCATCAGGATGACCGAGTCGGCCCAGCGATAGGCGAGTTCGACATCGTGCGTGGAGATGAGGACCGTCCGCCCGCCGGAGGCGAGTTCGTCGAGGAGTTCCATGATCTCCTCGGAACTCGCGGGATCGAGGGTGTTCGTCGGTTCGTCGAAGACCAGGACCGCTGGCTCCATCGCGAGGATCCCGGCGATGGCAACCCGTTTCTTCTCGCCGCCGGAGAGGTGGTGGGGCGGCCGTTTCTCGTAACCCCGGAGCCCGACGTAGCCGAGCGCGTCCTGCACCGCCCGCCGGATGGCGTCAGGGGGGAGGCCGAGATTCAGCGGGCCGAACGCCACGTCCGCTTCGACGGTCGGGGCGATGATCTGGACGTCGGGGTTCTGGAAGACGAAACCCACCCGGCGGCGAAGGTCGCGGAGGCTCCGGGTGTCGTAGGCAAGCGGCTGGCCGGAGAAGCGGACCTCCCCCGAGGTGGGTCGGAGCATGCCGTTCAGCATCAGGAGGAGGGTCGACTTCCCGGCGCCGTTCGGGCCGACGATGGCGGTCTTCGATCCGCCGGCGATCTGGACGCTCACCCCGGTGAGAGCAGCGGGGCCGTTTGGGTAGGTGTAGGTGATGTTGTCGGTCTCAAGCAGCGGTGTCATACAAGTACCAGGCCTCCGGTGGAGAGCGAGACGCCGAAGACGGCCCCGATGTAAGCCAGGGCCGTCACGAGCGCGAGGAGAGAGACGGGGCGCGTCTCGCCGGGGATGCCGAGTTTGCCGTCGTAGCAGCGTGCATCCATGGCGAGAACCAGGGCTTCGCCGCTCTCCCAGGTCCGGATAAAGAGTGCTCCGGCGAGCATCGAGAATGACTGCACCGACTCGCGGAACCGGCTATAACCGAGGCGCATCACCTGAGCGCGGTAGATCTGGCCGGCTTCCTCGATGAAGATGAAGATGAACCGGTAGGTGAGCATGGCGAGGTCGATGAAGACGGCGGGCGCCCGGATCTTCCGGAGGATATCGAGGATCTCGGTCATGGGTGTCGTGAGCGTGATGAAGTAGAGCGAGCACATCCCGCCGAAGACCCGGGCGAGGAGGAGGAGGGCAAGGTTCGCACCATCCGCCGTGACCGCGAGGGGGGTGCCGGGGACCTCGATGAGCACCGCACCGCCGACGGTGATGAAGAGGACTACGGCGATGCTCATCACCGCAAACGAGGCCGGGATGAGGAGGAGGCGTGCGTAGAACCGCGCAGGGATACGCGCGAGGCCGAGGGTGGCGGCGCTCATCGCGGCCGCGACCAGCAGGGGGGCGACAGGGGCAGGAGACGAGACTGAGAGAAGGATGCTCGCAAGCCCGATGAAGAGCTTGAGGGACGGGCTCACCTCCCGGAGGCCATTTTCCTGGGCAAACTCTTCGAGAATATCGTGCACGCGAGTCCTCCGTTCTCTTAGTAGATTTGCCGGCTCACCAAAAAAATCAGGCGGTTTTCCTGCTACCCTGCCAGTAGCCGAAGACGTAACCGATGATCACGGCGCCGATGGCCGCCTGCAGGGCAAAGAGGAGCGACTCGATCTCGCCGCTTGGGGGTGCCCAGAAGGGCTCGATCCAGGGCTCGTAGCCGGAGGCCTCTATGAGGCCGGCGGCCGCGCCATCCGCCCCACCCCAGGCCTCCTCCCCGGTGGCCTTTATCGCGGCATCCTGGAAGAGGAAGACGGCAGCAAAGATGATGATGAGCGCGGCGACCGCGATCTCCAGGCCGTGTTTCATACTGCGGCCTCCCGGAGTTTCTTGACGGTGCTCTCAGAGAGGAGGTTTAAGCGCGTGAGGATCTCGGGTTTGAGCTGGACGATGTACTTGAAGACCAGCGCGATGACCGCACCCTCGATGATGGCAAGCGGAACCTGGGTGACTGCGAAGATAGCGGCAAAGGCCGAGAACGCCCCAATGAGCCCGACGGTCCCGGGGAACGCAAGCGCGAGCTGGACCGAGGTGACGACGTAGGTGGTGAGATCGGCAAGGGCAGCGGCACAAAAGACCGTCGCATAGGTGTTCGCGCCCACCCGGGTCCCGGCTTTGTATATGAGGTAGGCAACGATGGGTCCCGCGACCCCCATCGAGAAGACGTTCGCCCCGAGGGTGGTGATCCCGCCGTGCGCGAGGAAGACCGCCTGGAAGACGAGGACGATCAGACCGAGGACGGCGGCGATGCAGGGCCCGAAGAAGATGGCGCCGAGCCCCGTCCCCGTGGGGTGGGAGCAACTCCCGTTGAACGAGGGGAGTTTGAGTGAGGAGAGGACGAAGACAAAAGCGCCTGCGACCGCAAGGAGCGGCAGGGCCTCGCGTTTCTCTTTTACGAGCCGATTCAACTGGTAGAGCCCGATGACGATGAAGGGCAGAGAGATCAAAAACCAGATCTGCCACCAGGGGCTTGGTAAGAATCCTTCCATGATGTGCATAATAATCACCTGTGGAGCGTTGCCGTCCCGGTAGATCAGATTAATTTGTTATAAGACAAAACCATCTGATAGATTGTGGTTATCCCCGGTCATATTTATCTTCTGCGGTATTCAACACTACAGGAACGTTATGCGCCAGATCCCACGTATCGTCGTCGCCGGAACCCAGAGCGGCTGCGGAAAGACCACGCTTGCAAGCGGCCTGATGGCGGCGCTCACCGCCCGCGGGCTCGCCGTCCAGCCCTTCAAGGTCGGTCCGGACTTCATCGATCCCACGCATCACTCGGCCATCTGCGGCCGGACGTCGCGCAACCTCGACCCGTTCATGATGGGGGAGACGGGGGTCCGCGAGACGTTTCTTCGCGCATGCGGCGGTGCCGACATCGCCATCGTCGAGGGCGTGATGGGGCTCTACGACGGCCTCGACGGGACCGATACAGCGAGCACGGCGCACGTTGCAAAGATCCTCGACGCCCCGGTCCTCCTCGCGGTCGACGCAAAAGGGGCGTCACGGAGCGTTCACGCAACGGTCAGGGGGTTTGCCGGGTTCGACCCGGAGGTCCGGGTCGCCGGAGTCGTCTTCAACCGGGTCGGGAGTCCCCGCCACCGGGCTCTGATCGAGGCGACGCAGAGCCTCCCGGTCTACGGATGGGTCCCGCGGCGGGACGATCTTGTGGTCGCGAGCCGGCACCTCGGTCTCGCGATGGCCGCCGAGACCGGCGCACTCGCCGGTCTCGGACCGGTGGTGGAGGAGTTCTGCGATGTTCCCGGAATCCTGGACCTCGCGCGGACGGCCCCGCTCCTCCTGGCACCGGCGGAAACCCCTGACCGGTCGGAGGCCGGGGTCCGGGTCGGCATCGCGAACGATGCGGCGTTCTGCTTCTACTACCAGGACAACCTCGATCGGCTCGTCAGGGCCGGGGCGGATCTGGTCTTCTTCTCACCCATGACGGACCGGCTCCCGGACGTGGACCTGCTCTATCTCGGGGGAGGCTACCCTGAACTCCACGCGGCAGCGCTCTCAGCCTCTCGCTGCCGGGGAGACGTGCGACGAGCGGTCGACGACGGCATGCCGGTCTACGCGGAGTGCGGCGGGCTCATCTACCTCACGGAGCGGCTGGAGACCGACGAGGGCAACTGCCCGATGGTGGGCGTCCTCCCGGCAGCGGCCGCGATGACGAGCCGCATCCAGGGCCTCGGTTATGTGGAGGCCCGGGTGGTCGGTGGGGCGCCGGTCCTTGCACCGGGCTCCGCCTTCCGGGGCCACGAGTTCCACTACTCACGCCTGGACTCTGCTCCGGATGCCCGATTCGCCCTGGAACTCCTCCGGGGCCGGGGGATCGATGGTGCGCGGGACGGGCTCACCGTGCAGAACACGATCGGGCAGTATACCCACGCCTACTTTACAGAAGGATTGACCGGGAGCCTGGTCCGGGCCGCCGTGGCATACCGGCGGACGTAAGGCAGGTTCTGGCTCCCTGCGCCAGCCGATGGCGGAAAAAGGGATTAAGTGGTTGTGTTGGCGGTGACGATCACCACCCCACTGGCCCCGGACGTCTGTGAGGTGTAGGTGTAGTTCCCCGTGCCTCTAAAGTTGTAAGTGAATGACTCGCCCGGCTGGAGCATCCCGGAGTCGAAGAAACCCATAGCCCCGGTTCCCGTGACGGTCTGGTTCATCTCGCCGTCGTTGGTCCAGCCCACCGTAGTGCCCGTGGGAACGGTGATCGTACTCGGCGTAAATCCGCCATCGGTGATGGAGATCATCTCATCGGCGACGGCTGCCGCCGGCGGTCCGGGCGGGGTCTCTGTCGCGCCCGCAGCGGCGGTCGTTGGCGTGGTCCCGGTCACCATTGGTGTCTCATTTCCCATCAGGGTCTCAGCCGTTGTCGGAATCACAGTTCCCATCGGGGTCTCAGTCACCATTGGAGTCTCAGTTCCCACCGGAGTCCCGGTCGTTACCGGGGTCTCAGTTCCCATCGGGGTCTCGGTGGCTCCCGGTGTCATACCGGGGGTCGCCGTCGCGTTACCCGCTGGCTGCACGCACCCTGCGATCATGATGCTCGCGATCACCATGATCGCAAGGATACCAAACATTCTCTTCATGCGGTGGACGATACTTTTTGGCGTAAATAAACTTTACCCCTTGACGAAAAATTGAAACATGGGGCGGAAATCAGCCGTAGTGGCATGGTACATGGCCATCCTGCAATCAGGTACATCGTATTGATGCTCCTGGTGAAAAAAGCCAGTACCCGCCAACATCGTCGTAATAGCAGGCGGTGCACCCGAATAGGAGAACTCCAGGTGTGTCACCCAACCCACCGTAGCAGGGCCGGGACGGTGAAGATTGGGGCGAGATTGCTGTTCTCCTCGCCACAAAGTGTTCTCCCGCGAAGGGCGCCGCACCGGGGGATGACCGTCAGGGAGCACTCCCTTGCCCGGCCCGGTTCCCATCTGCCGGCGACCGCTTGCACCGTGGTGGCAGCACAACACAGTACGGCTGTATCCATTTCGTCGAATGAGCCGGGTGGCAAGACAGGTACAGATGGGCCCGGGGCCTGCCCATTGCAGGACTAAAAAAAGAGTGACGGGATTACTTCCTCATCATGAAGAAGTATCCGGCCGCTGCAATGATGACGACAACGGCGAAGATCGCGAGGATCATCATCACGGGCAGGCCTTCAGATGGCTCGCCCCCGGTGGTCGTCGTGGTCGTGGTCGTGGTCGTTGTCGTGGTCGCCGTCTCGGTCGGGGTGACCGGCGTCGACCCCGGTTCGGTGAAGAGCGCGTAGACGCTGAAGTGTGCCACCGTCGCCGTCACGGTCCGGGTGCCGGAGTTGACGGTTACCGGCACGTCCTCCCAGAGGCCGGTCTCCGCGTTGTACCACTTCACCGTGAACTGTTCGGTGGCGGGGTCGAGCGTCTTCCAGACGTCATCGGGGATCGTGAACGTCAGGGTGATCGCCGGGCTGAAGGTGGCGCCTGCAGGGCTGACCTCGTAGGCGTAGCCGGCAAACTGGAAGACGGAACCGGTCGGGACCGCCGGGATCTCGAAGAGGGGGTCGATGTCGATGCTGGAGAGCGGCTTGCCGTCGGCGTCGAGCGCCGTCGTGCCGATCGGGATGAGCAGGCTTCCGATGCCGTCATCAGCGTTAATCCGGACGGACTTGAGGACCGTGCCCGCGTTGTTGACCTTCAGCGTGCCGGTCCCGGTGTAGGTGGTCGGGGCGCTGCTGCCGCCGCCACCGCCGTGGTAGGGAGCGGAGGTGGGAGACGGGGTGGGCGTCACGGTCGTGAGGGTGATGATGGCCTCCTCGTATGACGTCACGTTGCCCTCGTTCTCAAGGAGCATGTACACGCGATAGGTTCCAGGGAGCAGGCCGTCCGTGGGGACGCTGAGGGTTGTTGCGTCCTTCTTTGCGCTCGCGTTGCCATATCCCTGCGTCAACCAGACGTTTGCCTTGCCATAAGGCTTCACAACGGTCTGGTTCCCGTTGGCAAGGAGGTAAGCGGACTTGAACGTATCCTTCCCGAGCGTGGAGAAGTCCAGCGTCACGTTGCCGGTGTAGGTCGTGGCGCTGTTGAGCAACACTGCCGAGAGGACGTCTCCCTGCTCTGCCGAGTTCACGACCACGGGCTGCCCGATGAGGTAGGTCCCGGCGCTTGTCGAGAGTACCCCGGTCCTGGCAGTGACTTCAAAGGTCGTCGCCGCGATGATCCCGAAGCGGTCATTATCCATACAGACTGCCAGAAGGGCATACTCTCCCTGCCCGAGGTCGCTGATCTGGAGCGGCGTTAATCCAGGCGCAGTCGCGGTGTTGAACCCGGTCGACAGGTCGACGTAGTTGTCGCGGATGGTCTTTGGCATGTTGCCCGACGAGACCGAGACCTGTCCTACCTGATCCTTGATGGTGACTCCGCCGTTACCGTCGATGCTGACGATCGCATACCCGTTCGTTGCCGGGCCTTTGCCATAGAGCACTATCGTCTTCGAGTCGAGGAGATCCTGGAGCATGCCCGGGGTGAGCGAACTCCTCGACGGGTTTTTGACCAATTGGTCGATGAGCGTGCTGTTTGCCTTCGCAATCATCAGGGTTGCGCTGGTGACGTTCGGCACGGTGACGGCAAAGTCAAGGGTTCCGGACGGTGCCGTGTAGATGCCGATGGTTGCCGGCAGGGTGCCCGCGGGGATCGGGTTGTCCTTGCGGTTGTCAAGGGTGACGTTGCTGCCGGCGGTGATACGCTTCTCAAGCTGGCCGAGCGTAGGCACCGTCGCCTGCTTGTTCGGACCGGTCAGGGTAAATGCCTTTGCGGTCGAGAAGACGTCGTATAGCGCCGTCTTCGTCAGGTCAAGGCCTGCAAAGGATCCGAGCGAGGGGTCGTCGAAGTACGCGAGGTTGTTGTTGTAGATGTGGACAGGTGTGCTCGTGCCGACGTTGCCGGCAAGGTCGCTTGCGTATGCAACTATCTCTTGGTTCCCTGCCGGAACAGTGAGATCGATGCAGCCCGGACTCTGGCGGGAGGTGTTGTATACACCGCCGAACCACACGTCGTCAAGGTTGGCATCGGTCGCAGTGTAGTGGACGCAGAGAGATTCCCCTGCCTCCGGGAACCCGTCGCCGTCGCTGTCATCGATACCGGTGATCGAGACGATAGGCGCGACGGTATCCTTGACGAAGTAGACCTCGTCGGACTCCACCTGTCCCGGGACAAGCGAGCTCGTGCCGTTCACGACGACATGATACGCGCCGTCGGCAAGCGCGCCGTAGGAGGCGTAGTCGAGCGCGATCGTGCCGTCGGATCCGACCCCGGTGTCTACACAGGATGCGGTGACATCGACATCGTTGATGAACATCTTGATTGTGCTACAGTCTACCTTCACGAAGTTCGCGAGGATAGCCGGCTGGGTTTCGTTCGTATACGTACCGTTGACCGGGGACGCAAACGTTATGCCCGCCGTGGCTACCGTCACATGGTGGGTCGTTGTGTTTTCGTTACCAGCAAGATCCTTTGCATAGACCTCGACCGGTACATTGCTGCCGACAGGGACGCTATCCCGCTGAGCGGTCACGGAGAAACCGCCCACGATCTGGGTAATAGTCGGGTTTAATGCCTCGACACCGCCGACGAAGACCTTGATGGAATTCTGGTCGACACCGCCGGCATCAGTGATGGTCGCGGCGACATTCACCGTCTGGGAGACGGTTGCACCGTCGGTGGGGGCGGTGATGGCGATCGTGGGTGAAGTGAGGTCGGTGGTGGTGAATGTGCCAGAAACGAGAACGTATTCGTTCGTCACATCGCCGCCGACCTTCTCATCGACCTCATGGTTCATGTACCCACCATCGATGGTGATTGCGGTAGAAGTTCCATCGTGGACGAGTGCATTGCAGGTCAGAGATAGTAGTGCCTGATTGCCGGTAATACTCCTAGTGCCAGTGGAGAAATCCCGGACGTAGGCAAAACCCTGAGTTAGTGGAACTGGCGAGCCGTAGAACCCCCCCAGTTCAGAATAGTCCGTAATGGCCGTGACGTTCATCACTGCCGGGTCCCATGTGATGTTTAAGTTGTACCCGTTGAGCTGATCCGAACCGTTACAGGTTACGAATATCTCAACCCCTCCAGTCCCCGTTGCAGAAGACACCTGCAACTCCTTCGCGGCAGATGCTCCGGAAACGGTAAACACGGAGAGAAGTAGTAGTATGCTAATGCATAAGCAGACTTTGCGCATTTGTGACATCTCTCTCTCCTCTTGAAATCGAGTCGATCATCAGATAAAAAGTTTTGTAAACTTAAATATGTTTTCTTATGCTCGCGAAGCCAAATGCTGCAATTAATATGGCGCAAATTACGAGCATCGCACCAAACGGGGATTTAGGGGTTGACTCGGAGTAGGGACTTTGTGTCATTGTTTCCAGAGTCACCGTTGGCGTCGCCGTATTCCCCTCCGTAAGTGCAGGAGACGGAGATTGGGACAGGGACGGAGCTACCGGCGGCGTGGGCTCCGGAGAGGGTACGGATGTTGGACTCGGCACCACCGGCAGGCCGGCAGATCCCCCGGTAACGGGTGTCGACCCGCTCGCAGTCCCGGTGGGAGACACGTATCCGGGGCCCGGCTGGTACTCGGGGATCGTGGGCGTTGGTGAGCCAGTTGCCTCGGGCACGATACCCATTGTGTTGGATACCGTCACATCATTGAGCTCGCTGTCGTACAACTCATACACGATGATCGAGAAGTCTCCCTTCCCGGAGTAGGTGAACCCGGCAAGCCGGGCAGAGTAGGTATCCCCACCGGTAAACCCGATTATTCGCGTCCACCCTGCATCGTTCTCGATCTTGAATACACCAGTGTATGGTTCAAGCGGTTCAACACTCAGGATTCTGGTGTCTGCGGAGTAGTTCAACTGAATGTTGTACCCTGCAATGTCCTTGGTGCTGCCGGCGATAAAGGTGAGATACTGCTGGTCATCCCCGCTCTCGATGACAATCTCGTTCGCCGACGTCACTGAAACAAGTGCAAGTGTGAGTAAAAAAATGAGGGCTGTTCTGCTCATAGGCTCAATCCTCGTGCCTCGTCAGAGAGGCTGATAGTTGTCGTCGTACTGACCCGGGATCAGATACTGTGCAATGGTGATTGCATCCTGTAACCGTAAGTTGCCGGAATTGTCGACATCACCGTAGATTCTGGCGTTGCCCGTCAGTCCTCCCTCACCGGGCACAAGCGATTGTGCAATGGCAATGGCATCATTCAGACGGATTCTGCCGTCTTTAGTGACATCCCCAAGCAGCCTTCCCTCAAACCCAATGGAGATCTCGTCGACATCCGCCGTATCAATGTTGAACAGCGTCAGGACGCCGCCGGCAAGGCTGTACCCGCTCGACGGGACCGTGAACCATCCGGATGCGTTGTGGACCATAACCACAACGGTATCGTTCAGTTCGGCCGTTCCGATGTTCCGGGTGAGGGTCGGGATCTCGACCGAGATGGTCGCACGGCCACCGCTGCTTGCAATGGTCGAATTAAACGACTTCATTGCCTTTGTCGCTGCATTCCAGTGGCTCGTGCTGGCATTGTCCGTGGTGTCCTCGATCGCCGGGGGCATGATCCGGATCTCGCCTGCCGTGCCCTCCGCCTGCGCGATGTACGGGACGGAGGTGTCGCTCGCAAAGTGCGCCGTGTAGGTGACGCTCTCAGACGGTGCGACGTTCACCGAGGAGTTGATCCAGACAGAGTCTTTCCGGATCGCAACCGGATAGGTGTCCTCAAGCAGCCGGGCGTTATATGTGCTTACTCCGGATGCAACGGATGCTCCGTTCACATAGAACTCAGCATTCACCGGTGCATCATTCTCGTCCACCGCCGCGAGGGTGACGTTGCCGTATCCCATCACGTAGGTGCCGCCGCTGCCGAGCGCCATCCAGGTATCATTATACATCGGGTAGACCCGCGCTTCGACCGTGATGTTGCCCGAGGTTCCGAACTTCAGCGGGACAAAGAAAGTCTTGGACTCGCCTGCAAGAACGCTCGGCCTGGACTCATCATCAGAGCCGGGGTAGATGTAGAGCACCTTCGCGGTAGCGTTGTACATGTGCGAGATGCGCTTCGTTTCACCGCCGGAGAGATAGTACGCGGTATCCGATCCGAGAGCACTGCCGGTGAAGTTCACCGCGTTGCTGATCGGGATCTCTATGATCATCACGCTCTGGTCGATAGAGTCAGCATAGTTGTTGTTGACGGTAAACCCGACGTCCCACGAGTCTCCTTCCTCCAGATCACCCGGCGCCGGGGCAACGATCTGTAGATCGAAGTCGGTCGCGATCGGGTCGATGTACTTCTCAGGGATGGTCGCAAGCGCGATGCTCTCCGGGACCTGTTCGAAACTGTCGATCGAGACGCTCAACTTCGCGATCTTCGCCGGATCGGCATCAGTCTTCCCGGAGATGATAACGGTTGCAGTGCCGTTCGGGGCGCCGAACCCATACAGCGTGCCCAGTTCCTCCTCCGTCAGTTCATGGACGAAACTGAACGAGTTCTGGTTGAAGGAGATGTCGTTACGGGACCAGACCGTCACGTCAGCCGGATTCTTGATCTCGACATCCACGGTGAAGTCCACATTCCCCTGCGGCACGACATTGGTCAGCGTGTTGATGACCGCAGCGCTGGTGCGGGTGCTTCCCCATCCACCGGAGTAGGAGCGACCGGCGCGGTTGCCGATCAGGTGGCTGATGCTGCTCGACAGGTCAGCGGGATCGACACCGGCACTGTAGAGGGCGAGAACCGCACTTGCTGTCGGCTCATACGTGTCCCACTTGGTCTCATCATTCCAGTAGGACTCGGTTCCCGATATGACTTTCTTACCCTGGAGTTGTAGTTCCAGTTCATCGATCTTGACGTTGATCGCTGCGGCGTCCCCGATGCCATGGTCGCGTATCGCGATAAGCCCAAGGATTGCGTACGAAAGTGCCTGGGTGTCTTCATCTGAATAATCGTAGGTCTGCATCCAGGCGCAGGACCTCTGAAGCGATGAATTCACCTCACCCTGCATGGTTTCGTTCAGATACGGGTACTCGTTTACAAGGTTCTCGGAGATGAATCCGGTCCACTCGACGTCGTTGGAGATGTAGCCCCAGTCCTGCCAGTTCCCGTCCACCTTCTGCTTCTGGATCAGCCAGTTCGCGCTCGCGTTGAGGTCGATCCCGTTCATGTTCGTATCGACGTTCCAGAACCCGGGATCGGCATCCATGTCCATCAGGAGTTCGGTGATCACGTAATTCGTGTAGAACGTGTAGAACATCGAGGGGGTCGACCAGTCGCTCTTGCCCCATGCCCATCCGCCGGAACCGTCACCATACGACTGGCCTGCAAGCTGCTGGGCGTTGTCGCCGTTGGGTACGTTCATGCGGTCGAGCGCGTTCTGCATCGTCTGCAGGATGGTCTGGTTGATCTCAGGGGTCAGAGCACCACGCTCTGCATAGTACTGCTTCACACGGAGTGCCACAAACGCCGGACTCATCGTCTGTTCAGGGCAGCCGTGCGGGTAGCCGATGAGCGACGTCAGCCCCTGAATGGTCCTGCCGTCAGCACCGGCCCCGAGAAGGAGCTGCACCTTTTGGCCTTCGGATGGTGTCCGGGCAAACACCGGGAACTCAAGAGTCTTTGAGGCCTCATTCGTGACCAGGGTGGTGTTCATCACCTTGATATCGACGTTGGGCTCCCTGACCTTGATTGTGCCGTTGACGTAAGCGCTCTTACCTTTTGCCTCAAGTGTGATGCTGTAGTTGAACGTTCCAAGCTGCTTTGGCTGGATGTAATACCAGGATACGCTGTTCCACTCAGAGTTGTAGGCGTACACGCTCTGTTCTGCAGGATAATAATAGTGGAACTCGAACACGGAGTTATCGGTCAGGTCGACCGGCGTCCCGTCAGGATACGTAACGGCAACGGTTGCATTCACCATACCCGCCTGGTTCGTCGTGAAGTAGGTTCCGAGCACGAAGTACTCGTTCTTCAGGACGGACTTGTTATAGTCGTACCAGTAACCCCAATACTGCTTGTTCTGGTCGGTGACCTCTAGATCGTAATTGTCGATGACGATGTTCCGCGAAGCGGTATTGCCGGCCGGGTCATCATCCCCGGTGATGGCCGCGTTCAGGGTGTAGGTGCCTCCAGCCGGCTTCCAGGTATTGACGGTGAACGTCCTGCTTGCACGCCCGGCGAGACTGATATCCTGCATCTCCCAGATCTGGCCGTTATCCACGGTCAGGTTGGCGGTGACAGTGACCGGGTTTGACTTCCGGTTCTGGACCGTCACCGAAATAGTCTGGCTCTGGTTGGCAGATCCGCTCGGTGAAGCGAAGACGGAGACGGCAGCGTCGGTCTTGTTCTCCTGAACAAACTTGCCGCGAACGATCTCCAGCTCGAGGTATGCGCCATCGGTCGTCTTTACGTATGCATTCGTCTGCGAGTCGAGGAGCGACGTCCTGCCGGAGTCCGTGCGGGCCTTCATCGTGAACGTCGCAATCTGAGCATCGCTCGTGAGCGCCGGCAGATCGGTTCCGGTGAGCGTGATCCTCCCGTAGGAGGTCGTAACCGTGACGCCCTGGATCGTCTCGACCGGCGACGAGTTGTAACAGACCGTCGGGTCGTAGATCAGGGGGATCTGGAACGCCGTGACTGGTGACGAGACGTTCGTGATCCAGATCGCCACCTCGGCACCGTCGGCGCTCGAGCCGAAGACTTCAGGAAGGACCACCGTTACCGGGGCTCCGGAGCCAACTGAACCCGTATAGACGTTGTTTGTATAATCCGTCTCCGCCTCCTCAGTCCGGTTGACGTTGACCTCGACGCGGTAGGTTTTGGCCGTACGGCCGACGTCGATGTTGACCGTCGTCGTCCAGTTCTCGCCGGGCTCCAGCCTCGGGACAGAGTAGGGCTTTGGAGTTCCACCGTTCACCGAGTAATGCAGGGTGGTCGGGAGGGCATAGACGTTGCCGTCGTTCCTCGCCCCGATCTTGACCGTCCAGGTGCCGGGGGCGAGCGATGCCTCAAGGATGGTCGTGTTGCTCGACGGGATCCCGCTGACGAGTCCTACCGGCTCCCAGACCGGGACCAGGTCGGGACGGGTGATCTCTGCCCGCGTCTGGACGTAGTTGTTCTCCTCGTTGATCTCGTCGACGGTGTTGTCGACATCGATGCCGAGCCCGATCGAATAGTCTCCAACAGCGACATTTCCGGCGGTGGTGATTTCGTACTCCTTCACAGCACCTTTATCGGTCAGGATGATATCCGTCTCGCCGTAGCCGGGAACGACATGCACCGTCATGTGGTAGGTGATGTTCGCCCCGGGGGCTATGTCGTCCGAGACGGTGATGTCGGCCTTGCTCGACCCGAACTCACCCTGGATCTTGAAATCCTCGGTGACGGGCTTGACACCGATGTTCTCGATGACCATCGTCTGGGTGAAGTGCAGGCTGTCGTCGGCATACTTCTTCACGTACCGGAGCGGGTCGATGAGGGTCCCCCTCAGGTCCGCCTTCTGCGCGGTGACGACCGAAATTACGCCGTCCTCAAGCGTAGCTGCCGGATGAAGGATTAGGACGTTCTCCCGGGGGATCGTGTACGCCGTTCCCGATATGGTCATCGGGGTCTGGCCCGACGTGGTGTTCGCCTTTACCATGAGGTCGAGAACCGGGGTCCAGGACGCCGTGTTGAGGTTCGACATGTTCCCGAGGTAGGCGTTCAGGTACCCGGTCGGTTCGTTATAGTATGAACCATACCAGCAGTTATCAAGCGTCACGCCTGCGCCCTGTGCGGTTGCATTCAGGGATACCGATGTGACGTTGATCACGGTAGAGTTCCACTCAGCCCAGACGTACGCAGAGTCAGCGGCGTTCAGGGACCGGACCATGAGCGGGAGCACCTTCTGTGACCCGGCGTCGATGGTGGCTGACGGAGCTCTGAGCTCCCCAAGGCCCGGATAACTGCCGCCGCCGCTTGTTGCGATCTGGCCGGGGATCTCGAGATCAAAGTAATGCCACTCCTCACCCACATCCCAATTGGCATACGTAGTGATTTCGCTCGTGCCGGTCAGGTTGGTCGGCCGGAACGTGAAATCGACGATCTCGGTGTAATCCGTGACGGTAAGGCCGTCCGGGATCTCCACAGTCACCCACGCAAAGTTGTAATGGTGAGGAGTCTGCTGAATGTTCTGCCGTATCTCCTCCGGGACGGACTCCAGGCCGAACTCCCCCAGTTCGTATGGGCCATACTCACTCGGGACGCCGTTCATTGCCTGAGCAGAGGTGATTACGGCACCAGGTAGATCCGGTGCAATCGCGATATCATCGACGATAAGGTACGACCCGTCATACATCAATTCGAACGAGATCTCCGTCGCACCGGTGACATTGTCCACGCCGACGGCGAAGGTGCCAGGCTGCCCGTAGGCCAGCGTGCCGGAGGGTGCCCAGATCGTCGAGGGGTCCCTGACCGCTATCGAGCCGTCATCATAAACCGAATCGAAATACACCGGCTCAAAGTTCTGGCTGTAGGTCGGGGTCCCCGCAAACTCCACCGCCGACTCACCCTCGTTCTCGGTAGCACGGAACGTGATATCGACAAGCGGAGGCAACGGCCAGTTTTCCCCGGCGGTTATGCCCTGCGAGTTCGTGACGCTCACGTTCACCCACCCGTGAATGTTGTCGATGTTTGGCACGACCTCTGAACCCGGGATGGTGTCGTTGGCCACGACGCCCTCCACCGATAACAGGGTGTTGTCGAACGTCAGGTTGAAGGTAACTCCTTCAGCGTTCTCAAGATCGCCGACGGCAACCGGGAAGACCCCGGTCGAGCCCGGCGGCAGGAGCCCCCCGTGGGGGTGCCCCGGAGCGACGATCGATGCAGCACCTGCTGCCGTAGCCAGCATGCAGAGTGCACAGAATAATACCAACAGTATATGCTTTCTCATAATAGTCAACCTCTCAGTGAGAGTCTCTTCGCGTTTCTCCGTCCATGTTTCGATCCATACGTCAGTTCGGGCGTTACCCACTTTTTTAGGGGGCTTTCTGGAACGCCTCGCCCGTTACCCGGCGCACATGCGTATGCTTACAGCCATTCGGGCTGCAGTGGAGCTCAGGCCCAGTTCATCGCCCTTCTACGTCAGCCTCGTTCAAATTGGCTATACAGGAAATTGTCCCATTCTGGACATATAAATTTATTCTATTTGCTCCAGGTTATAATAACAGCGATTTGAAAAAAAGGACCCGTTTTAAAACGAAATAGTGTAAATCATCGTGAGAGTGTTATGACACATCTCTGCGCCGGGAGGAGGACGTTTCATAGTTAATAAAGATCATCCGAAGAAAGAAGAGAGGTGGGGGAACGCAACTCTCTTACTTGATCATGAGCGGCGATACATCAAAAGCGCGACGCCAACGACGCCCGCCGCAAAAACGGTCGCCGCACCGAAGCCCGGAGCCGCCTCAGGAGTGCGGGGCGGCTGCGTACTCCCGGGGGTCATACCCGGGGATGCGGTGGGGAGAGTCTCGACGGTCCCGGCCGGAGATGTCGGCGGCATCGTCGTCGCCCCGGGGATGGCGGTGGTGACCGCCGGGGTCTTGGTACGCTCTGGCGTCGGGGTTGCTGCAGGAGCGCCGGACGATGACGAGGTACTCTGTGAACCCGAAGACGGCGTGGGCGTCGCCGGCGTTGCGGTCTCCGGGGAGGTGATGATGCCGCCCTCGGCAGCATCAAAATCGAACGACATAAATTGCGCATCGCTCCACTGGGGCTCCTGGAGGGTCACAGAACTCTCCCCGGGCCCGACGCGGGTGAACCGGATGATAACGAGAGGAACGGGCTCCGGTGCGGAGATCCCCTCTGTGCTGGTGACGGCCACCTTTGCGAACCCCGCGTCGTTATAGATCCCGGGCACCACGTTCGACCCCGGAACCTCGCTGCTTGCCGTGATGCTCTCGATATGGACGACGTCCGGATCGTAGAACAATTCAAATCCCACGCCGGTCGCCGCCGTAACCCCGGATATGATGAGGGGAAGATCGGCGGTGTCCTCAAGGGAGCCGCCCGGAGCCACAATCCGGGTCTCTGCGCTCGCGTTTCCAACCAGGAGACATGCTGCCAGACAGATTAGTAGTAGAGTAGAGTATCTCATCTATCGACCTCGGTGATATTCGTTTTCAGGTTGGTCTGATATTACCGTTACGCTTTATGAGCCCGGCAAACAGCACGGCAGGTGCCAGAACCGCCCGAGTTGTCGCAGAGGAGAATAAAGGGGGTTTTTGCCCCTCACGGCCGGTCTCACAACGCCGGGATCTTCTCGACAAAGTAGTAGGCGATCTTTGCCGCATCCCCGATATCGACCGCGCCGTTCTCATTGAAGTCGGCGTCAGGGTCGGCCGCCGCCTTTCCGACGACCATATGCGCGACAAGGGCGACATCGCCGATGTCGACGACGCCGTTCCCGCTTAAGTCACCCCTGACACGGGTGACATTGATGCATCCCGGTCGGGAGATAGTGTCGGAGCCATCTATGGTGCTGACCGTGAGGTTGACGGTGTAGTTGCCCGATGTTCTGTAGGTGTGAGTGGGGTGCTGCTCGGTCGAGATATTGCCGTCGCCGAAGGTCCAGGACCACGACGTCGGGTCGCCGGTTGAGGTGTCGGTGAACCGGACCACGAGCGGGATAGTGCCGGCGGTCACGTCCGCGGTGAAGTTTGCGACCGGCGGAGGCACCAGAGCGTCAACGCTGAACTTCGCGACGAAGACATCGCTATTCCCTCCGTAGCTGCTCTGGTATGCCCACAGGAGAGGGAAGTCATTAGACCCTGTATACCCCGTGACCCAGACGCCACCGGCGCCGTCACTCGCGAGGGCATTTCCATAATCATAATCCTCTCCGCCCAGGTAGGTCGATAAGAGGAGAACGCCCTCCGATGAGAAGTGGGAGACGAAGGCATCATGAATACCTCCCCCGTAGCTGCTCTGGTATGCCCACAGGAGAGGGAAGTCAGTAGACCCTGTATGTCCCGTGACCCAGACACCTCCAGCATCGTCACCCACAAGGGTATACCGGTAATCATCTTCTCTCCCTCTACCCCCATCACAATCATCCGCCTCTCCCCCCAGGTAGGTCGAGGAGAGGAGAACGCCCTCCGATGAGAAGTGGGAGACGAAGCGATCGCCATAGGTGGACACTCCCCCGTAGGTGCTCTGGTAGGCGTTTTCGACCGGGAAATTAGCAGAGCGTGTACGTCCCGTGACCCAGACCCCGCCGGAACCGTCACCAGCAAGGGCATACCCGGAATCGTGTTCGTCTCCGCCCAGGTAGGTCGATAAGAGGAGAGCGCCCTCCGATGAGAGGTGGGAGACGAAGGCATCGTAATAACCTCTGTTGTTGCCCTGGTATGCGTTCCTGACCGGGAAGCCCGTGTCGAAGTCCGGCACGTGCACTGACCGGGTCTCCCCCGTGACCCAGACACCTCCAACGCCATCGCCTGCAAGGGCAGATCCGTCATCGTGATCCGATCCGCCGAGGTAGGTCGAGGAGAGGAGAGCGCCCGCCGACGAGAAGTGGGAGACGAAGACATCCCACCCCCCCTTGTTGGTGCTCTGGTATGCGTTCAGGACCGGGAAGTTGCCATATTGGTTACCCCCCATGACCCAGACACCACCGGCGCCGTCACCCGCAAGGGCCGACCCATAATCATAATTCTCTCCGCCCAGGTAGGTCGAGAAGAGGAGGACGCCGGTCGATGAGAAGTGGGAGACGAAGGCATCACCAGAACCCCCTCCATAGTCGCTCTGGTATGCACCATCCGTGACCGGGAAGTCGGTTGAGGTCGTAAGCCCCGCGACCCAGACCCCACCGGTGCCGTCACCCACAAGAGCATTGTCGAGTTCAGCTCCCCCTCCGCCGAGGTAGGTCGAGGAGAGGAGGGTGCCGGACGACGAGAGGTGGGAGATGAAGAGATCCCCACCACCTCCGCAGACCTCCTGGGATGCGTTCAGGACCGGAAAGCCAGGGCCCGCCGTCCCCATGACCCAGACCCCTCCCTCGTCGTCACCCGCAAGGACGTGTCCGTAATCAGAACGCGTTTCACCCCCTCCTCCGCCCAGGCAGGTCGAGGAGAGGAGGGTGCCGTTCGGTCCGAAGTGGGAGACGAAAGCAATGTGACCATATTTTCCATTGGAGTCGTCCAGAACCGGGAAGTCAGGAGAGGCCGTATACCCCGTGACCCAGGCCCCGCCGGAGCCGTCACCCGTAACGGCATACCCCAGATCCCAATCCCAACCACCCAGATAACTCGAGTAGACCAGTTCGGGGTCGATGACCAGCTCATGCCCGGCATCATACTCCGTCACATCGATGCGAACCGATCGCCCGTCGACGACGTACTCCGCGGCCCGGTCGACCTTCTCCCCGCCGATCACCTGCCAGCAGACGAGCGGGCTCTCGAGCATCTCCCCTGCCGGCGACGCGAACCGCAGCACGCCGTTCCCATCCACATGGGGCTCGTTCTCCCCCTCGTAGAGCAGCTCTATCCGCGAGGGATCTGCACCGGGTGACACCCTGAACTCACGTTTCAGCCTGCCGTTCTCCTCGGTATACATGAGATCGATTCCGGGATACAGGTCTTCATACACGACCCCGGAGTATATCGGGATGCCGTTCGGCCACTTCGACGAATCGTTCCCGACGTAGTAGTTCATGACCCCCGGACGCGGGCCCCTCGCCGCGAGATGCGTGTCCGGGGACGCCCCGGCAAACGACTGCCGGATAACGTCTACCGAGGCATTGTCCGCGCTTCCCGGGGTATGGACCAGCACAAGCCCGTCTCGCGTAAAGAGGACCATCGTTCCCTGGTGCTGCAGGAGATACTCCACCCCACCGTCGCACTGGCCGACGTTCGGGATGAAACCTGAGCTGAGCAGTCGATAGTTTGTTCCGGCATCAATCTCAGAAACCGGGGGTGTATCACCCGTTTCTGCATCCGCCGCCGCTGCCGCTGGCAGCAACGCTGCCAGTACAATAAGAACTACGAGCGAGAGTATCAATCTCATCATGACCACGCATCCTTGATGCCGTTCCTGCCGGCGAGCTCCTTGCCTGCCCGGGAGTCGAGAGAGGGATGCGAAGCGGGGGTATCAGAATGCCCGGAATGCCGGGATAACGGCGATGGTCGATGAATTCCTCTCGGTCGGGGAAGTCGGTCCCTCGTGATGCCGGATCGGCTATCTGGCTATGCACGGTAATGTCTCCATTCAGGTATAAACTTTTCTCTCACATCACTTCGGTGAAAAACAAGTTCCATCGAAAATACTCGTATCCAATGCCCCATAGATCGAAGAAAGATGCCGTAGAGCCCTGTCGAACAACAGGCGGGATGATCTCTCCTGCGCACTCTCCTGTCGGTCCGGGGGGCCGGCCGAAGGATTAGGGCTCCCCTCGCCCCCCTGTAAGAGACCTGGCCCATCGTGAGCCTCGCGATGACGGGCCGGACAGTCACTCGCCGGAGGCAAGGGTGATCACGGTGCCGGGCGGTCTTCATCCCGGGGCATCTGCTCTCCCAGCGTCGGGGTCAGGAGAGCGAACCCGTATTAAAAGGTGGAATCCGGCCGGGGCAGGTTAGGGGTTAGAGTTCCCCTATCTTCCCGACGTAGTAGTAGGCGATCTTTGCCGCGTCGCCGATATCGACCGCACTGTTCCCGTTGAAGTCGGCGTCAGGGTCGGCCGCCGCCTTTCCGACGACCATATGCGCGACGAGGGCGACATCGCCGATGTCCACCTTGCCGTCTCCTTTGAAATCACCTTTCATGTTTGTGACGGTGATGTAGTCAGGCCGGGAGAATGCGTCCGAGTCGCTCCCGGTGCTGACCGTGAGGTTCACGGTGTAGGTGCCCGGGGTTCTGTAGACATGAATCGGGTGCTGCTCTGTCGAGGTGTTGCCGTCACCGAACGCCCAGGACCACGACATTGGACTACCGGCTGAAGTGTCATTAAACTGCACGGTGAGCGGGGTGGTGCCGGCGGTGGTGTTGGCAGCGAAGTCCGCCAGCAGGGTTGCGTCAATGACCTCGAAGTTGAGACGGGTGTAGATGTCATCGACACCTGGTGAGTCCAGGGCAGTGATGAGAGCGATTGCAGCGTCGTAGGCTAAGAGATTAGTGAGTGTCACGTTGGCGACGCCCTCTCCGTATATCGCTCCCGTGGCGGTGTCGGCCATGACCCCGAAGTCATAATCCACCGGGTGCTGGACGACCATGTAATACTGCCCCTCCTGCAGAGCGTAGGTCTCAGCATCCCCCAGGACGTACTCGAAGGTGCCATCGGCCTCAACGCTGACGGCCCGTGCCCCCAGCGCTCCACCGTGCCCACCATAGTAGTCCGGGCCGAAGGTCCAGATGTTCACGTTGGGCGGCGCTCCCCCGGCGACCCCGGTGATCCGAAATTCGTCGCCTGAGGTAAGGGCGCTGCTGGAAGCCTCTGCGGTGATGAAGGCGGGTCTGAGCTGGATGGTGGTTGTGGCGTAGACGGCATTGGAGAGATGAGCCTTGTCCCGCGGGGTAGAGACGGCGTAGATCGTGTAGCCACTGGAGTTAAGGGTCGCATTGAGGCTGGCGGTGTCCCACCGGTACGACCAGGTGTCATCGGCCTCGACATCCACCCGGATGAAGGTTGCCGGAGTGCCGTCCGTCACCGGCACGCCAGGGTCTTCAAGCCTGACACCGTTGGTGTTGAGGTTCGGGCCGGCCAGGAAGAGGTAGACGGTGTCGCTGTCGGTGTTCGTTCCGGAGACGACAATCTCCTCACCGATGTAGTAGAGACCGGTGCCGGAGGTGGTCACGGTGACGGAACCCTGCTCAACCGTTACCACAACGTCGTCGGATAGGGTGGTGTCAGCCGGGTCGACGACCGTGATCGTGAAGTTCTGGACTCTGGTGGCGTGGGTCGTATTGAACTCAACCGTGCGGGTTCCCCCTGCGCTGGTGATGATCTGAGCACGGGTATCGGTGAAGTCTGCAGCGTCAGTGATGTCAGCCATCTCCACGCCAGGCGTTACCCCCAGCTGCCCGGGTGTGATCAGGGGATACTCCGCCGCCGTGGGGAGACCAGCGTCCCTGACGTAGAGCCAGTAGGGACTGGACGGCTCACCCGAGACCGTTACGGCGAAACGATAACTGTGGATCACGCTGTCTTTGTTGGACACAATTGAAGGTGGCTGAACGGTTACCGGGGCAACTGCCTTCACTGCCTCGTATGCATTGACCCTTCCCCCTGAGACCATCTTTCCCAGGTATGCCGATTTTGTATCCACCGTATCGAGGATGATCTCTTTCATCTCAGTTGCACTCAGGGATGCATTGACCGATCGAATCAGTCCGGCCACCCCGGAAACGTGGGGAGTAGCCATCGAGGTTCCGGACTTATACGCGTAACCTGCAGAGACCGGGTCTACACCCACAACGCGAACATCGTCGATGAGAACACCGTCCCTCTGGACTGAACCATCGCTTGTAAGAGCAAATCCGATATATACTGGATTTCCATCGTACATGCTGAGCGGCACGGTAACAGTATACCATTTCCCCTCACTTGAGCCGGTAAGGTTGCCATGTGAATAATAGTTCACGCCATCCGGGGATGAGATGACATGGAGTTTATCATAACCGTCTTGCAGATACCATCTAATGTTAAAGGAGAGTGTCGCCCCCTGCAACTCCCCTAAATCGATGGGCTGTTTCGTGGTCAGCCATGCATTTGTATTCGGTGAATAATAGCCGGCAGGACTGTCGTCCGCTGCGGATGGGGCGCTCGTGTAATAGGATCTGTTCAACCCCCACGGCGCTTCGACGTCCCATGTATCCAGCGAGTCCATGGCGTCGGAGAAGGCTGTCACCTTGGTGACGCAGGTACTGAGAATGTTCTCCCCGGGCGCTGCAACGTCCACGGATGTCGCGCCGAAGTGCGAGAACGATGCAAGTTGCTCAGTGTTGGTGCTTGCGGCGACCGCGAGAATGTTCTCACTCGCATATGACGACGGGTAGTGAGGATTCAGATCATTGTTCAGGGCATCGTTTCCCGCAGCACAGACGACCAGTGCCGGAGTTTCAGCGATTGCATCTGCTAACGCCTGGCTGTAACCGCCCCCGCCCCAGGAGCAGCTGATGACGTCCGCACCCATCATGGTTGCGTACTTAATGGCGCGGATTGCATCTTCAGTATCTCCCTTCCCATCCGGGCCAAGGAACCGGAGGGGCATGATCTTTGCATCCCACATCACTCCGGCAACGCCGAGGGAATTGTTTCCGACAGCGGCAATGGTCCCGGCACAATGCGTTCCGTGGCCGTTGAGGTCACCGGGGTTGTTGTCGTCATCGTAGAAGTCCCAGCCGTAGACGTCGTCGATATACCCGTTGTCGTCGTCATCGACTCCGTTGTCCGGGACCTCCCCCGGATTTGTCCAGATGTTTGCAGCAAGATCCGGGTGAGTGTACATGACTCCAGAATCAATGACGGCAACGATCACATTCCGGGATCCCGTGGTGATCGGCCAGGCCTCTGGTGCATCAATATCAGCGTCTGCAGTGCCGGTTTTCCCATTGATTGTCTGCCCAGTGTTGTACAGCCCCCAGAGGTTGCTGAACTGAGGATCGTTCGGGGTACGGCCCCCTCCGCTTCCACTTCCTCCTCCCCCTCCCGGGATGGGCGTGGGTGTAGGCGTGAAGTCCGGCACGGCATCGGCATAATAATAGTAGTTGGGCTCGGCGTAGAGGACATCCGGGTTCCGGGAATAGGCATTGACGGCATCGGTTACCGACAGATCTTCCGGCAGCTGCACCATCTGCATGCCTGAAAGGCCGATATCGCTGTAGTCCATGATCACAATCGAACCGGTTTGAGAGTGGGTTGTCTCCGACACCCGCGACAACCGGGACGGTGAACTTGCCACATCCGGCTTGAACCGGACGATGATCGATCCCGGGTCATAAAGTGGCCTTCCCGTGGCAGTTGCCGGGAGAGACAGGGCTGCACCTTTTTCCGGCTTTGTACTCATTCGTACATCGGACCTATCGACCTCACCTTCTCCTGATGTATTCGTGTGCATCATCGGTCTCTCGAACCGTTCGAGCGCCTCAGGCGAGAGGACAATCTGGCCGGCAGAGCTCCCTGAACCGTACCACTCCCATGGTTCACCGTCCGCAGCAGCCGATACTGAGATAAAACCCATACAGAAGATGAGTCCAAAGAAGAACAACGCAGTAATAGACTTTGTCATAGAGGATCACAGAACCCCGGAACGGATGGATTTCAACAGAAGAATTGGCGTGCCCTGATCAGACAACGCCAGCATACCCTTGTGTACTGCGGAGCAGCGTCGAGCGTTAGCTGCCGATAAACCCATGCATGCCATATGAACATTTTGTTGGTTGAGACTGCATTAAATCTTTCTAACGGCTTTTTTACTCCCTTAAAAACATTCGATATGGTATCCCTCATCACTGTCAATGATCATTCCAGAAGAGTGCCAGGAGTTCGCTCGATCTCTGAACCCAGGGGTTGGGATGATGTAACAGGCATTACACGGATGATCGCGCCAAACCGGATCAGAAAAAGGCCTGACATCCCTGCAATGGCAATCATCCCGAAAACCTCGATGAAAAGGCTGCACTCCTATGCCCTTTCTATCCGGATAAAAGGATATTTCAACAACAGCCCCAGAGATATCGGCGACCTCCCCCAAAAAGTGAGTTTCGTCCTTCCGCTCTCATCACAGCGCCGGGACCATCCCGACGTAGTAATAAGCGATCTTTGCCGCATCGCCGATGTCGACCGCACCGTTCTCGTTGAAGTCAGCGGCAGGGCTGGCCGCCGCCTTCCCCACGACCATATACGCGACATGGGCGACATCGGCAATGTCGACGACGCCGTCCTCGTTTAAGTCGCCCTTCGGAGCCGTGACGGTGATGAAGTCAGGTCGGGAGAGCGTGGCAGAGCCGTCTGGAGTACTGACGGTCAGGTTCACGGTGTAGATGCCGGGGAGGGTGTAGGTATACACCGGGCTCTGGTCGGCGGCGGTATTTCCGTTCCCGAAGTCCCAGTGCCATGCCGTCGGGTCGCCGGTTGAGGTGTCAGTGAACTGCACCGTGAGCGGTGCCACCCCGGCGGTGACGTTCGCGGTGAAAGCGGCAGGGGTCGCGGCTGCTGGTGCGAACTTCTGGATACGGTGGTTGCCGTTGTCTACCACATAGACGTTGCCGGAATTATCAACTACGATGCTCGTTGGCCACTCAAACTCTCCATCCGCGTAGCCGCGTGAACCCCATGCCGTGAGGAAGTTTCCGGAACTATCGAACTTCTGGATGCGATGATTCGCATTGTCTGCCACGTAGATATCACCGGAACCATCGATGGCAACGCCCCATGGGAACTGGAACTCCCCGTCTCCTGAACCTTCTGATCCCCACGTTGCGAGGAGGTTGCCGGAACTATCATACTTCAGAATACGGTGGTTGTATGTGTCCGCCACATAGACATCCCCGGCAACATCGACACCAACGCCCCATGGGTACTGGAATTCCCCGTCCCCTGAACCTTCTGACCCCCACATTGCGAGGAGGCTGCCGGAACTATCGAACTTCTGGATACGGTGATTCTGTGTATCGGCTACGTAGACATGCCCGGAAGCATCAACGGCAAAGCCCTGTGGCCATCCAAATTCGCCATCTCCAAAACCTTCTGATCCCCATTTCGTGAGGAAATTGCCGGAACTATCAAACTTTTTGATACGAATCCCTTCGAGCACGTAAATATTACCCGCGGCATCAATCCCGATGTCGGGAACCTCATATTTAAACTCTTCGTCACCGAGTCCCAGTGATCCCAGCGTTGAGAGATAATTACCGGAATCATCAAACTTCTGAATGCGGTGATTCCATGTATCCGCCACATAAATACTTCCTGTGGCATCAATTGCGGCACCACATGGATCCAGGAACTCGTCATTCGTGGGAGCCTCGGATTCCCACTTATCGAGGAATTTGCCGGAACTGTTGAACTTCTGGACGCGGTGATTCTCAGAATCGGTTATATAGATATTATTGGATGAGTCAGCTGCAATGCCAACATATCTCGATGATGATATGAACTCACCATCGCCGGTACCCTGTGATCCCCATGTTGCAAGGAGATTACCTGAATCATCAAACTTCTGGATGCGATCTCCATTATATGCATAGATGTAGCCAAGAGAATCAACTGTAATGCTGGTGCATTTAAGTTTTTCGTCACCAGAGTGGCTTAAATCCCATTTTATGAGAAATCTACCAGAATTATCAAATTTCTGAATGCGACGGTTATAATGATCCGCCACATAGATGTTTCCGGCAACATCGACGGCAACATCGGTCGGGTAATTGAACTCTCCATCTTTCCATCCCCAGGACCCCCCCCATTTCTCAAGGAAGTTGCCGGAACTGTCGAACTTCTGGATGCGACAATTTGTAGGATCTGCCACGTAGACATTGCCGGCAGTATCAACGGCAATACCGCTTGGCCACTGAAACTCGCCATCTCCTGAACCTTCTGATCCCCACATCGTGAGGTAATTGCCGGAGCTATCAAATTTCTGAACCCGATGATTGATCTCTTCGACTACGTAGATATTGCCGGCAACATCAATTGTGATATCGACGGGAAGCTGGAAACCGCCACTTTCAAGGCTCCAGTCACCCCATTTCTCAAGGAAGTTGCCGGAGCTATCAAACTTCTGGATGCGGCTATTCTGTGTATCAGTTACATATACATTGCCGGCAGCATCAACCGCAATACCTGACGGCCTATCTAAAGCACCATCTTTCACATAGGCCTTCGTTCCCCAGCTCGTCACGAAGGTGTACTCCAGGGTGCCCGAATCCTGCTGAAAATTCAGACCCAACCCGGCATCTGGGGCCAGGGGCACCATAGGTGAGTCCACTCGTTCAACCTGGCAATCATCCGAGGCAAGCGCCGCCGGCACCATCGCGGCCAGCATTACTACTACAAGAAAGACCGTCTGCTTCATGTTCATCACATCCGCGGTGCCGCCTTGGGTCATGCGCTCCCGCTCACAGGAAAACGAGAGAGTGGTCGCTGAGCAGGTGATATTGAAACCTGAAGTGAATCAGGGGCGGGTCGGTGAATGCTTCTCGTCTAGGGTGATCAGTCTCGCAGGGCACCGGATCGGCATCGGGTATCCTTGAATAACAGTAACTTCCGGTTATGAAAAGCGTTTCCCTTTTACTGCCTGCATTTCCGGACCGTTTCCCCCGAAGACACCGCAGAGAACGGATATTTCTCAGATCCAGCGCATCACGATGTTGGAGATGCTTGCTGTTCATAAAAACCAGGAAATGTCCTGCACCAGGAGGACGCAGACGCGCTCTTCACAGCGCCGGGACCATCCCGACGTAGTAATAAGCGATCTTTGCCGCATCGCCGATGTCGACCGCGCCGTTCTCGTTGAAGTCAGCGGCAGGGCTGGCCGCCGACTTCCCGACGATCATATACGCGACATGGGCGACATCGCCGATATCCACTTCGCCGTCCCCATCGAAATCGCCCTTGACACCCGCGGTCATGAGATCGAGGTGCGTAGAGGTCCCGGGTGCATAGACTGCCGTCCCGGCGGCAGCGCCGCCGACAAGGAACGTGATCGTCTCCCCGGCATCTCCCTCCCCCCCGCTGACGATCAGGCGCTCATCAAAGAGTGTCTCACCGCCGTAGACCCCGGCGGCCGTCGTCGTGAACTCTCCGCAGTCGCGGCCATCGATCCGGGCAGTGATGATGGTCCCGGCCGGTGCCGGGCTTTCGCCGACGCTGACCGTGCCCCAGAACTCCGCGGGGAGGAGGGGGACAGCCGACGCCGTCCCGGCGAGCGCGACGAGGAGGAGCACCACAAGGATCCGTCTCACTCGCATCACGCTCCTACGGCGCAGAGGGTGCCCGGCCCGGTCATGTAGAGCCAGTAGCCCCGGCCGGGATAGACCTGGCGGCTGTCGGCATATGCGCCGCTCCCGCCGTTGATGACCGCCGTCTCGAAGGCCTGCGTCCCGGCATCAAACCCGATCAGGGTCGTCCACTGCCCGCGGACAGAGAGGAGGGCATCCCTCGCCGTCACCGGGCCCGTGCCGGTGGTTCCGATAGCGTTCCAGCCGGTAACGAGGCCGCGCTCCATCGGTGGGATGGGTAATTCTGTCGAGAGGGTGAGCGGGATGGTCGCGGGTTCTGTCGAGTAGATCCAGAATCCCTCAAGGGGAGCGAGGCGGTCCTCCATCTCGAGCCTCGTCCAACTCCCCGCAGCCGTATCGTAGCGGAGAATCGAGCGGCCGCCGCTATTGACACCAGCAAAGATCCCCGCAGTGTCGTTCCCGGCCGCAAGCGGCCGGGGGATCGAGACGAAGTTCCAGCCCGGGACGAGGGTGAGGCCGGGCTGGTCTACGCCGGGGATGAAGAGGAGACGGTAATCGCTCTTTGGCACGACCTCCCCTTTAGCGCCGCGTTCAAGGACACCGAGTAGTACCGGGCTCTCCGCTCCCCCCGCCGGCACGATGCCGTCGAGGAAGACACGGAGGCGGACATCCTGCCCGTAATCGAGCTCGAACGCCGAGAGCCCGAACGACCGGGAGTACCGGGACCCGGTAGAGACCATCGCCCCGCCGAGTTCGATATCATAGGACCAGTACGGGTCTTCGAGATCGGTGGAGAACTCAAGGCCCGCCAGGTGTTCGGCCCAGGGAGTATCGATGACGACGGCAAGGGCAAGGCTCTCACCGAAAGAGAGTTCATCGAGAGGAGGGGTCGTCCGGATACTCTCTATCGTGTAGGTGGCGCCTGCCGGGGTGGTCGGGTGGATGATGTCGTCGCAGACGTTGAACGACATGGTCTCCGAGACCTGTCCGTCAGGGGAGAGAACCCGGACGCTGTAAGCGCCCGGCTTGAGCACAGCCTCCAGATCGAAACTCCACGCACCCCTGTCGGCTACGACAACCTCCCCGGTGAGGATACGAGCCCCACCCTCCTCTGCGGTTATATGGTAGGCCAGCACCGTGCCTGCAGGGTAACTGGTATCGCCGGCGACCGTGACAATCTCCCCGTATGCCCGATCGTCGATCGGATCAATCCAGATCCAGGACGCCTTCACCACACTAAAAGAGAGCTTGGTGTAGAAATCATCGACGTACCGGAGGTCAAAGGCGCCGAGCAGCGCGTTCACCGCGTCAGATTCTGAAAGTTTCGAGAGATCTGCGGGGTTTATGCCGGGTCCAGACAGAAAACCGCTTTCGTTGGCAACAACCCCGAATCCTCCGTAGGTCCCCGGATGCTGGACGACAACGTAGTACGGACCGCTCTGGATGAATTTTTGGGTCCGTGCACCATCGATGACATACTCGAAGGTGCCGTCGCCCTCAACCGGCGTCCGGTCTCCGAGTATCCGGCAGCCCGGCCCGATGACCCAGACCTGGACAGAACCCGGCGCTCCCGTCGCCGTTCCACCTATCCGGTACTTGTCGCCCGGAACAAGGGTGGCGCCGGAGGCCTCGGCGGTGAGGGTCGGGGACCGGAGCAGGAATGTGGTCGTCGAGGACCGGGCGACGTCGAGACTCTCCCTGGCGCAGGGCTGCGAGACGGCGTAGATGGTGAAGATGCCGGCATCGAGGATCTGGTCGACTTCGGCGGTGTTCCACCGGTAAGACCAGGTGCCGTCAGCCTGGACGGTAGCCCGGGTGAAGGTGCTTTCGTCCCCGGTTCGGGCCTTCACGCTGGTATTCTCAAGCCTGGCACCGTTGAGATCGATGTTCGGGCCGGTCAGGAAGAGGTAGGTGGTGTCGCTGTCGGTGTTGGTCCCGGAGAGGACGATCTCCTCGCCGATGGCGTAGGCACCGGTACCGGATGCCGTGACGGTGACAGAGCCCTTCTCGACCAAGACCGTGACCTCATCGTAGAGGGTTGTATCAAGGGGGTCGGTGACACAGATGGTGTAACTCGTATCCCTGGTACTCTGGTTGGTGTTGAACAGGACGGATCGGGTGCCGGCGGCGGTGGTCATGAGTTCTGCCTCCGCGGGAGTGATGGCGGTGACACCGACCTGACCGGGTGCGATCACCGGGAACTCTCCGGGGGCAAAGCCGCCGACATCCCTGACAGAGAGACGGTACTCCCGGTTCAGCTCACCGACGACGGTCACAGTGAAACTGTTGCCGCGGATGACGGTCTCCTTATTAGTTGATAGAGAGAGGTGCGGAGTGATGACCTCGAAGGTCACGGTATTGGTGTCGAAACCCTTCCCATAGAAGTCGGAAGCAGCGGGCCAGACAGCCTGTGCGACATACGTTCCTTCCCCGGCGCCTCGTAGCGGTATAGGGGCGGTGGTGCTCTGCTGGTTGCCGGCGAGAACCACACTTCTGAGATCCACGCCCTCAAATACCGTCAATGTACCTCCGGCAGGTGTGGTAACCCTGACCTCCATGGCAGCCCCGGGGAGGGGTCCGACATTATGAGTGATCCGGAACTGAATGTCGTTTGCCCGGGACACGGACTGCCAGTTCACCGAGGTGATTGTGCCGTTCAATAGAACATCAAGATCGGCCGTGGGGGTCGCGATGACGACAACACCGGCAGCCCGGCCTGGATCGAAGAAGGGGGTGCCGTCGGTGAACGCATACCAGGTACCGGTCGCCGTTCCAACCGCAGATGCGGTCAGTTCAAAGTTCGAGACATCGGCTACCGCGATAGTCTGTCCGACAGTTCCGGATGTCGGAGTCGAGATGCTGCTGTAGTAGACCAGGGTTCCGGACGAGACGCTCTGGCTTTCATAAGATGCCCCTACCTCACTTCCCGGATGATCGGGCGGAGTTCCCTCTTCGGAAAGAATGACCGGAGCAGCATTGAAGACCGCGCTCAGGTCAAGGTTCTCTTCACCCGCATAGATGGTACCGCCGTTGTCAACACTTCGTGCCGTAGCCGGAAAAGCAGCCAGCACGACCATGAGGACCACGGCAACCGCCGCCAGAAATGCCGTTCGCTTGATCATGATAGATCCCCATTCCGCATGATGCGTTACCGGAGGAGGTCAAAATCGGCAGGATCCGCTGCCTGCGGATGGTTTGAACAGGATAGAGAATGCTAAACTGTTACGAACCGCCTTCCAGCCCACAGAAGTTCTTCTAACGTTGGTCATAATAAACGTGCCGTTATTGTCCGGTGCAGGAGGGGCAGGGAGGTGTAAAATACAGGGACCGGGAGGGATCTCGCCCCTGGTTCCCGTCACCCAACCTTCAGCACCACGAGCGTGATGTCATCGAACTGCGGCCGGTCCCCGGCAAAGACGTTGACATCCCTCACGATCGCGTCGATCATCTCCCGTGCCCCACGATCGAGCAGCCCCGGGATGAGCGCTGTGAGCCGCTCCATCCCGTACTCCTCGTCACGCTCGTTTGTCGCCTCGGTCACCCCGTCGGTGTAGAAGACCACCGTGTCGCCGGGGTTCAGCCGGAGCTCCACGAGTTCGAGCTCGATATCGTCGAAGATGCCGAGAGCAATCCCCTTCCCCCGGAGGAGGACCGCCGCGCTCGATCCCGCCCTGAAGAGGAGGGGAGGGTTGTGGCCCGCGTTGACGTAGGTGAACGTCCCCTTCCGGGTGTCGAGGATACCATAGAAGAGCGTGACGAACATGCAGGTCTTCGAGTCCATGCAGATGTAGCGGTTCGCCTCCAGGATCGACCCGGCGGGGTCCGGGTTCGCCGAGGCACTCGCCCGGACGAGGGTGCGGGAGAGAGCCATGAAGAGGGCCGCCGGAACACCTTTCCCCGACACGTCGGCGATCTCGACGCCCCAGCAGCCCTCGCCGACAGGGATGTAGTCGAAGAAGTCCCCCCCCACCTCCCGGGCAGGCAGGTTGAAGCCCGCGAGGTCGAACCCGGGGAGCACCGGCGCCGACTCCGGGAGGATGCTCTGCTGGATCTCCTTTGCGATCTCAAGTTCTTTTGCTATCCGCTCCTTCTCCGCGGTTGTCTGCCGGAGGTCCTCGATGTGCCCGCGCAAGTCGGCCGCCATCCTGTTGAAGGAGTGGGCAAGATCCTCAAACTCGTCCCCGGTCGCCACCTCCACCCGGTGTTCGAGTTCGCCCCGGCCTATGGCCTCTGAACCCTTCTGCAGCTCCTCGATGGGCCGGGTGAAGTACCGGGTGACGGCAAGGGTCAGGAGGGCCACGACAACGAGCAGGACGAGAAACACCCCGGTAAAGACGGCTTTCATCCGGTCCTGCTGGGTGCCGATATGCAGGGCGGTATCCTCCGATGCCGAGAGGATGCTCGCCCGGGTCTCCTCTATCGGCGCGAGCACCTCGTCGACCGGCATCACCACCCCGACGCTCCAGTTCACGCTCCGGACAGGGGCATACGCGACAAAGCGCTCGCCGTCGTCAAGCCCGACCCGGGCGATCCCGGTCTCCCCCGCGATCATCTTCCCGGCGACCGCGGCGAGGTCCGGGTTCGAGCTCAAAAGCAGGTTCTCGGTGACGAACGACTCGTCCCACCGGAGGTCACCCGAGGTGAGACCGGGACGGCTGATGACGTTCCCGTGCCGGTCGACCAGCATGGCATACCCCCGGTCGCCCACCTGCGTCCCAATGATCTGCTGGTTGATCGTCTCGATCGTGACGTCCGCACCGACCACCCAGACCCAGTCCCTGTCGGGGCTGTACACCGGCCGCGAGCAGGTCACCATCAGGCCGTGTCCGATGAGGTCGACATACGGCTCGGACCAGACCGGTCCTCCCGTCTCACTCGCCTGCACGAACCAGCTCCTGAGCCGGGGATCGCACGTGGCGTCGAGCCCGGTCGTCCAGGGATAGATCATCGCCATCCCGGAGCCCGTCCCGACGTAGACACCGGCAAGGTGTCGGTTCGTTGCGGCGATGGGGATGAAGATGTCGTCCATCATCCCCGCGGCGTTCCGCTCCTCGGCAAGACGGCCGGCATCGATGCCGGGCGAGAGGAAGAGGACGGAGGTGGCGCGGCGGTCCGCCGGCTCCTCATCCTGCAGGTAGAAGTGGCGCTGCCGGACCATGGATGGATTTGCTATGATGGTTGCGGCGTAGCGTTCCATGACCTCAAGGTCCCCGCTCACCTGCTCAAAGAGGATGTTGCTGATGTAGGCCTGGTCCTGGGCAAGCCGGAGGAGCGACTCACCGGTATTGCGCTCGAGCGCGGCGGTGCTGTCATTCACCGCGCGGACCCCGAGGTCGGTGCTCCGCTCGAGCGCGTACCGGCTGACATCGTCCATCTGGACGAAAGCAAGTGAACCGGCGAGAAGCAGGGCGGCCGTAGACAGTCCCAGGAATACAAGGAGGAACTTGGTCCTGACCGGGATCCTGACCCGGCGGCGCTCCGGCCCGCTCTCGCTCATCACTAAAAGGTTGCTCCGGGAGAGGAGATAAGACCCACCGGATCGATCCTCCCCATCGTGGCCGGGCGGGCCGATCCCGGAGCGATGCGAGGTCCGCAACGGGCATCCGGCTACAGCAGGAAGCGAGGTCCCCACTCATCCAAACCTATGACCGATCCCGTATTCTCACCGGCGCGGCCGGTCAGGTGGGAGATTCTGCTCTGCCGGCACAGAACACCGGATCCGCCAGGGACTCTCGGGCCGACGATGCGGGCGCCAGCCTGCGGCATCCCGGGTGTTTGAGAGATGAAATACGCACCGGAACATCTTGTGCTCGCGGCTGTTCTGGCCCTCCTCTGCATTCTCCCGGCAGGGGTGCTCGCCCAGGCTGACGGCGCAGTGCAGGTCAACGGCAGCGAGTACCGCATTTATGCCGAAGGGCTGCGGAACACCATCGGCTTTGGCTGGCACCCGGAGACCGGCAAGTTCTGGGGGATCGACCAGGGATCCGACTGGCGGGGCCCGGACCTGCCTCCCAAAAAACTGAACCGGATCGAGGATGGCGGAAACTACGGATGGCCATGGCGTTGCGGGAAGCAGCAGATCGACAGGATCATCGCACAGGACCCGCCGAACATGACGCGGGAGGAGTTCTGCGCCATAAGCGTCCCGTCGGTGCTCGAGTACCAGGCGCACAGCCCGCCGATGCAGTTTGTCTTCTACAATGAGACGCAGCTTCCGAAGGAGGACCAGAACGATGCCTTCTTAGCCCTCCGCGGATCATGGAACCGCTGCCCGCCGATTGGTTACAAGGTGGTGCGGGTCCTCTTCGACGACGCAGGTGAGCCAGAGGGGTTCGAGGACTTCATGACCGGGTTCCTGCATGAGAACGAGACCGCCTTCTCCACAAGGCTCTGCGGCCTTGCGATCGCAGAGGACGGTTCTCTCCTCGTGGGTGACGACACGAACGGCGTGATCTACCGGATCTCCTACATGGGAGAGGAGAACACGACCGGGGGCAATGCAACTGGCGGGCATGCGTCCCGGAACCTGAGGAGCAACAGACAGGGCGCAGGACAGCAGGGAGAGGCGCCGGAGAGGACTCCCGGCTTCCCATGCTGCGACGGGGGCGAGCCGGTACGGCTTACCCAACCGCCTCCGGGAGCAAGAAGGAGAACGCCGCTCCTTCCTCCGGGCGGCCCGGTATGCGGTCCTCGACCCAGATCCTGCCGCCGTAGCGCTCGATGAGGATCCGCACCAGGTAGAGGCCGAGGCCCTCGCCCACGCCCCGTTGCTTCTTCTCATAGCGGTGAAAGATCTCTTCTTTTAGGGCGTCCGGGACACCCCGGCCGGTATCCGCGACCATCACCCGGACAACCCCCCCCGCATCCTCCGTCAGGATGGAGACCTCGACGCCGGGACCTCCGTGCTTGACCGCGTTGCCGATCAGGTTCGTAAAGACCTCGCAGAGGAGGTCGTCGGCGAGAACCTGCCAGGGGGCTCCCTCGTACCGGATGGGAAGATCCGGGAAATGAGCGATCTCCCCCCGGATGACCGCATCGAGGTCGACCGGCCGGATGTCGGGCGGACCTGCGTGAATCCGCCGGATCTTCGAGACAATGCCGAGGATACCGATGCTCTTTGCTATGCTCCGTTTCAGGTTTGCCATGTAGCAGGCCGCCTCCCCGTCCAGGGAATCGAGGAGGAGCTCGGCGTAGAGGTTCGAGACGTTCTCGGTGTTCCCGATGTCGTGGGTCAGGATGTCGAGGTAGAGGTTCGCCTCCCGATGGGCGGACTCAAGCTCCTTCTCTGCCTCCTTGCGCCCGGTGACGTCGCGGACGATGCCGCCCCGGTAGAGCGGCCGGCCGGCCGGGTCGCAGGTCACCGTTAAATGGTCTTCGAGCCAGCGGTACTCGCCGTCCTTCGCCCGGAAACGGTATACGAGAAGCCCCCTTCCCGATGCGATCGCGTCGCTGATCGTTGCTTCAGCCAGCGGGCGATCGTCGGGATGGATGCGGTCCATGACCTCTTCGATCCCCATCGCGGCCATCTCCTCCGGGGTAAAGCCGAGGATCTCCTCGATCGCCGGGCTCATGTAGTCGTATCGGTCGATCTGCAGGTTGCGCCGGTAGGCTGCATCGAGCGAGTTCTCGAGGACCGCCCGGAACCGCTCCTCGCTCTCGCGCAGGGCATTCTCTGCAAGCTTCCGCTTCGTGATGTCGGTGAAGAACGCTGTGGTGTATCCCGGCCGGATCGAGAAGGCGGTGACTTCATGCCACTTCTCAAGAGAGGGCATCCGGTACTCGAACGTCACCGACCTGCCGGTCAACGCCACATCTCCGTAGATGGTAATGAGATCGGCCACCTCCACCAGGTCAAAGGTTTCAGTTATCCGCCGGTTCAGGACGACCCCCCGGGATCTCCCGGAGAACGCTTCAAATGCCCCATTAACCTCTAGAAAAACAAAATCAACAGCCCGCCCGGAAGCATCGGTGATGATCCGGCAGTGAGCGTAGCCAACGAGCGGGTTATCGAGCGTCTGCCGGAACCACTCCATGCTCTCCCGCAGGGCATCCTCCGCCCTTTTTCGCTCGGAGTCGTCGTAGGTGTAGCCCTGGATCTCGATCAGTTCTCCGTTCGCATCGAAGCGCCCGACCAGGTTCTCGACGACGTGGATACGGGTGCCGTCCCGGCGTTTTCGGGTTCGGCCCTGGTTCTCGATCTTTCCCTCCTGCCGGAGGCGTAGAAGGAGCGCCTCCCGGTCGCCGGGGTCCTCGTAGAGGTCCAGGATGCTGGTGTTCAGGGCTTCATTTACGGAGGCAAACCCGAAGATCCTGACAAATGCGGGATTGCAGGCGATTATCCGGCCATCCTTCGTGGTGACGAAGTCGCCGGTGAGATCGTTCTCAAACAGCCGTCGATAACGTACCTCGCTCTCCAGCAGAGCATTCTTCGTAGACTGCAAGGTCACGTTCTCGGCCCGGAGGGCCTCGTTCTCTGCCAGGAGCGCCGCCAGGCGCCCGTCTGCCGGCAGCTCTCTCATCACAGAGGCCTCCTGCTCGCCCTCACCCGTCCTTGAGCAGGGCAAGGGCTGTTTCTCCCCGGAATACGCCGCCATCTGAAAAACCGGAGCAGTTCTATCTGCACCTCAACAGGTGTCAACCCGACCGGTATTAACATTACCCTCCTCGCCGGTGCCGGTTGTTCACGGGGGGAACAGGGACTCTTCGGGTCGGAGCAGGCTGAACGGAGAGGCAGGAGATGATTATTCGCTCGCCCAAAACACATTTTTGCCGGCATCGCGAAGTAACTACGGAATGAGACCAACACCCCCGACCAGCGCACGACCGTTCCTCAAGTGGGCGGGCGGAAAGGCGCAGCTGCTCGATGCGTTCGCGAGCAGGGTTCCCCGGGAACTTTGCGAGGGAACCCTGCCGGTCTTCGTCGAGCCGTTCATGGGCGGTGGAGCGGTCTACTTTTACTTCAACAGCATCTTCGGGTTTCGGGAGTGCCACCTCTTCGACATCAACGAGGACCTGGTCCTCGCATACCGTGTGGTGAAGAACGATGTCGAGCGCCTCATCGACTGCCTGCGTGATCTCTCCGACGACTTCCTCCCCCGGGACGACGCGGGACGCAAAGAGTACTATTATGCTACGCGGGATCGGTTCAACCGCACAAAAGAAGGCATCGACTTCAACCGGTACGACGCGGACTGGATAGAACGGGCCGCCCGGTTCATCTTCCTCAACCGGACATGCTATAACGGCCTCTACCGGGTCAACTCCCGCGGCGAGTTCAATGTCCCGTCTGGCAGGTATAAGAATCCAAAGATCCTGCATGAAGACGTGCTCCGGGCCGACGCCGCTCTGCTCCAGAATACAACCATCCACCTGGGCGACTTCACGCTCTCAGAACCGTACATATCAGAAGAAGCCTTTGTCTACTTCGACCCCCCTTACCGGCCGCTGAACCGGACATCCTCGTTCACGCAGTACTCAAGAAACCAGTTTACCGACGAGGATCAGAGGCGTCTTGCCGCATTCTACCGGGGATGCAACACGAGAGGCGCGAGGCTTATGCTGAGCAACTCCGACCCGAGGAACACCGACCCGGACGACGGGTTCTTCGACGATCTCTATGCCGGATACCAGATCGACCGGGTTCCGGCGAGGAGAATGATCAACTGCGACGGGATGAGACGCGGCAAAATCCACGAGATCATCGTCACGAACTACGGCACGGTATGACGCAGAAGGAGCAGGCTCCGCCCATCCCAAAACTATAAATTCTCCAAACTCTATGCGAGGTCTATGGCATTCCGGGAGATCGACGACGACCTCTGGGAGATCGTTCAGCGACACCTCCCGCCCCGGAAACCGCACATCGGCAGACCCCGCCGGGACCCCCGGCACCTCTTCAACGGGATCCTGTATGTCCTCACCACCGGGTGCGCCTGGAGCGATGTGCCGGCGGAGTACGGGACGAAGTCGACGGTGCACCGCTACCACCTCGAACTCTGCGAACGGGGAATATACCAGGCGATCTTCCTCGACCTCCTCCGGTCGGGCTATGAGTTCAGGAAGGAGGAGCCGGGCCGGTGCGCTGTGGGAGATCTGCAGTCTCCCGCGCTGTAACCCCTAAAACTCCCCCGCCACCACGACAAAGAGATCTCCCCGGGGGGCCGGGGGTTTTGCCGCTGTCCCGACGACGATCCGCTCTGTCGGGTAGCCGAGGTCCTCGCAGACGGCAAGCCGGGTCTCCGGCGGGAGGGCGGCCGCGAGCGCCTCGACCGAGAAGGCCGGGTCGGCGATGAGGAAGACCACCCTGCCCCGGAGGACCTCATCGCAGGCTTCGGCGATCGACCGGGCATGGTCCTTTCCGTGGGCCGAGACGGCCGCCGCCTTCGTCAGCGGGACCTTCAGGCGGGCGAAGGCGACCTGGAGGGAGGATATCCCCGGGACCACATCGCCGGGGAGGTAGCCCAGGCCCGCAAGCATCGGGTCCCCCGTCGAGAGGACGACGGCATGGTCCGGGAGGAGTCGGAGGCCCCGGTAATCCGCAATCTCGTGGACCTCGCACCCCGGGGTGATGGCCTCCCCGGCAAGCGCGATCGCCCGGTCCGAGCCGTAGATGAGCGACGCGCCCGCGATAACACGCGCCGCCTCCGCGGTCAGCATCCCCGGGCCACAGCCCACGCCGACGATCTTCACGGCGACTCCCCGATGACCCGGCCGTCGCGGTCGACGATCACCACCCGGACGCGGGGGTGGCGGGTCCGGAACGCGGCAAGCTCCCGGCGGACGGCCTCCTCCCAGAGCGGGGTCGTCGAGAGTTCCTCAACCGTCGCATACCCGGTCCCCTCGAGCACGTCCGGGTTGATGAACTTCAGGATCAGGCCGGGAAGCCCGCAGATAACAGTATCGTCGCCCGCGACGCGGAGCGCTTCTGCGAGGTTGTTCCCGACCAGGATCGCCTCCCGCTCGGGGAAGAGGAGCCGGGAGTAACGCAAGCCAAGCCGGCCGGTCGTCAGCACGACGCCGCCGGGAGCCCGGTCGATGCGGTCGAGCACCCCCTCTTCCATGTGATCGTCCCAGGGCTCTACGAATCCGGTCGTCCCGAGGACCGATATCCCGGCGTGCACCCCGACCTTCGGGTTCAGGGTCTTCCTGGCCACCTCCGCCCCCCGGGGGATCGTGAGGATGACCGTTGTCCCGGAGAGGTCCGCCTCCTCCACCGCCTCGTCGATCGAGCGCCGGATGCAGTCGAGCGCCGGGGCGCTGATCGCCGGCGTCCCCTGCAGGTGGCGGTGCGTGTCGCGGGAGAAACTCCCAACACCCTCGCCGGGGACGAACTGGACACCCCCCGAGAGGGAAGGGACCGCCATCGCAGCGAACTCGAGCCCGGCGGTCACGTCCGACGGGTAGTCCCCGGCGTCCTTCCAGCACGACGCCCGCCCCTGGTAGGCGTCCACCGGGATCCTGACCGTGATCCCGCAGGGGAGGGTGATCCCCACCTCCGTCACCTCACCCCCGGAAAGCGAGAGGACCGCCGCCTTGCAGGCCGCGGCCGCGGTCGTCCCGGTAGTGAACCCCCGGCGGAGGACGGTTCCCGACGCAGTCAGGACCACTAAGCCCCGCTCGACGTCGGGAAGGAGGTCGGGGGAGCGGCAGGCCGCAACCCACGCATCGGGGTACTCAAAATCAGTAACCGGGTCCCGCATGACCTGCACGCTCGGCGAGGATCGTCACGATCTCATTCATCGCCGCCACCGCAACCGGTGTGCCGCCGCGGGTCCCGGCATTCGAGACCGACGGCACGTCGAGGCTACGAAGAACCTCTTTGGACTCCGCCGCGTTCACGAACCCCACCGGGGTCCCGATGACCAGCGCCGGCCGGACCCCTTCACGGACCATATCGCAGACGACCAGGAGCGCCGATGGGGCGTTCCCGATCACCACGATCGCATCCTCCATCCGGTCGCGCAGGGCAAAGAACCCCGCGGACGTCCGGGTGATCCCTCGATCCCGGGCGATATCCGCCCCGTAATCGAGGGCGCAGAGGACCTCGCTTCCATGGCCGCGTTTCAGGATGCCGGTCTGCACCATCCGGATATCGGTGATGATCGGTGCCCGCCGCCCGAGTGCGGAGACACCCGCCTCCACCGGGTCGCCGGCAAACCGCATCAGGTCGGCCATCGCAAAGTCGCCGACCGCTATCGAACATCGCTGCCGGATCCGGTCCTCGAGCGTGGCGTTCCCCACCCGTTCCCGGGCCAGGTTCCGGCTCGTGCTCGCTATCGCGTAGGCCTCCGGGGTGACCGCCGCAAGGTCAGTATACGTACTTCCGGTGGTATCCCCGGGGCGTGATGATTCCTCTCTCATCTGTCTCACTCCTCCAGATCCTCGTCTCTTCTCCGCCGACAAAGACGATCGAGTGCATGTCCACAAAGGCGAAGTGGTCTTCAAACTCACCAAGCGTCGTTATCAACCGCTCCTCACCCTCACGGTAGGCGTTCCTGACGACACCCACCGGGGTCTCGTCCGGGAGGTGGCGGCGGGCGATAGTGACCGCTGCATCAAGGTTGTGCGGCCTCCCCCGGGACCGGGGGTTGTAGAGGACGACCGGCACCTGCATCTGGAACGCGAGGTCGAGCCTTCGCTCGATCTCCTCCCAGGGCGTCAGGAGGTCGGAGAGGCTCATCGTGACGTAGTCGCCCGAGAGCGGCGAGCCAAGGAGCGCCGCCGCCGAGACCGCAGCCGTGATCCCGGGGATGACCTCGACGGGGACCACGGCGCCCGAGCGTTCGGCAACCTCGAGCACGATACTCGCCATCCCGTAGACCCCGGCATCCCCGCCGCTCACCATCGCGACGACACGGTCCTCTGCGAGGTCGAGCGCCCTCTTCGCCCGGTCGACCTCCCGGCCCATACTGCTCCGGACAACCTCTTTCCCGGCGAGCATCGGCTCGACCAGATCAAGATAAAACCCATTGCCGATGACGCAGTCGGCCTCGCCGAGGGCTTTTAACGCCCGGGGCGTCATCTGCTGCAGGTTGCCGGGACCGGTCCCGATGATATACAGTCTTCCTCTCTTATCGTGCGATTGCAACGGTAACACTCCCATACGTCTGCTTGGCAAGAATCAGAACTTTGCGCTTCGAGGCCGCGAGGGCCGAGGGCTCCGCGACCCCGGCAAGCCCTATCAGGGAGGCCCGCGAGGGGGAAGGGGCCTCCTGTGCATTCAACGTTTCGTCGTCCAGGAAGACAAGGTTACCGCCGAGGTCGGCAACAGCCCGGAGGAGGCCTTCCTCCCCGCGCTTCTGTGCGGTCGTTGCATAGACGAGGACCTCGCCCTCGACGATCCCGGCCTTCCCGAGCGCCTGCCGGACGGCGCCTGCCACCTCAGCCACCCCGACACCCTTCCGGCACCCGACACCGACGGCATACTCCCCCTTCCTGACGAGGAGGGCGACTCCCGGGCCCGCGACGACGATCCCGGGGCCGGTGACGGAATAAAGGGGGATGTCGGCGTCCAGAACCGCGGCGTTCACCGCACGGGTGGAGTCGCGGTTCACGACCTCGCACCCGGACCGGGCGGCGAATCCCTCGACCGACTCACGGCCGCGGGTCTCGGTCGCGGTCGTGATCACCGGCGTGATCCCGAGGGCGGCAAGGTCCCGGGCAAGGTCGTTTGCGCCATGATGCCCTCCGACGACCGGGACTGCGTAGCGTAGGTCCGGGCCGACCACCACCACCGCCGGGTCCCGCCACTTGTCGGTGAGCAGGGGAGCGATACCCCGGACGGCGATCCCGGCCGACATCAGGGCGACGATCCGGGAGTGGCCGGAAAATGCTCTCCGAAAGGCATCCGGGCCGTAGGTGATCACCTCGGCGCCGAGTGCGTCGGCGATCCGCTGGGCATCGGGGAAGAACCGCTCGAGCGCGACAACAACGGTCCCGGTCATGAGTAGAGGACCGACCTCCCGAACCCCGACGTCGCCGGATCGACCACTTTCCCCAGGATGATCAGCGCCGTCCGCTCGATCCCGGCTGCCCGGGCTTTTGCCGCGATATCGGCCACCGTTCCCCGGACAACCTTCTGGTCGGGCCAGGAGGCGTGGTAGACGACCGCCGCCGGAGTCTCCGGGGGGCACTCCACCCGGGCGAGGACCTCTTCCATCCGCTCGGTCCCGAGGAAGACCACCATCGTCTGGCCGAGACGGGAGAACTCGGCGATCTGGTCCGCTTCAAGCGTCGCCCCCGCCGGGCGGGTGACGATCAGGCTCTCGGAGACGTCGCGGAGCGTGAACTGGGTCTTCAATGCCGCCGCGGCCGCAAAGAGCGACGAGACGCCGGGGACGATCTCGGCCTCGATCCCGCGCCGCGAGAACTCCGCCATCTGCTCGACGATCGCGCCGTAGAGTGCCGGATCGCCGGAGTGGAGCCGGACGACAAGTTTTCCTGCCCGGACATGTTCCTCGACGGCATCGACGATCTCGTCAAGCGTCATCCCCCAGCTGTCAAGTCTCACGTCCGCGCCGGACTCCGCGATGAGCGCCGGGTTCACGAGCGAGCCCGCGTAGATGAGGACGTCCGCCCGCCGGAGGAGGTCCATCCCCCGAACCGTGATGAGGTCGGGCGCCCCTGGCCCCGCACCCACGATGTAGACCTTATGCATGCGACCGCCTCGCAAAGAGGATCGAGAAGTAATCGCTCTCCTCGGGGAGGTCGTCCCCCCGGTAGATCCGCTGCTCAGGCATGAACATCCGCTCCACGAGGACGAACTCTGAGTAGCCCTCGCCCGAGAGGGAGGCCGCGAGCGCCGCAGGCTTCCTCACCTTCATGAAGATCCGGGACTCAGGGCCGTTCCCGTCCGAGACCAGGAACCCGCCGGCCACCGGGACGTTTGCCACGGAGGCGAACGCGGTGATGGAGCTGATCCCCGGCTCGGTCGCAAACGAGACATCCGGGTAGCGTCCGGCGATCACCTCGCAGAGCCGGGAGAAGGTCGAGTAGAAGTTCGGGTCACCGATGATCCCGAAGACCACCAGCCCGTCTTTTGCCTGTGGTGCAATCCTGTCGGCGTTCTCTTCGAGGCACTCCCGGATGTAGGCTTCGTCGCTCGTCATCGGGAATTTGAGGATGACGGCATCGGGGCGGTAGCGCCGGACCAGATCATAGGCGAGGTTGCCGGGGACGAATACTGCCGCAGCTTCGCCAAGGAGCCGGACCGCACGGAGGGTCAGGAGTTCCGGGTCGCCGGGGCCGAGCCCCACCCCTACGAGCATCCGGCACCCCCGACGATGATGTAGACGGGATTTACTGGCTTGAACATCGTCCCGCCGGCGATATCGGCGGACCGGGAGACCTGGAGATGGACGGCCTCCACGAATATCCCGAGGCGTTGCATGGTCGCTACCGCCGAGTGAAGCGTCTCGATCATCACCGCGTTCACGACGATCCTGCCCTGCACCGTCCCGGCGAGGAGGTCGAGGACCTCCGGCAGGCGACGGGACCCCCCGACGAAAGCAGCGTCGAGCGGCCCCAGGTCAGGGAGGATCTCCACCGCATCGCCCTCGAAGAACTCGACGTTTGAGACCCCGGCGGCAGCCGCCTGAGCCCGGGCATAGGCGATGGCCTCTGCCCTCCTGTCGATTGCGTAGACGCGTTCAGCGAGCCTCGATGCAGCGATGGCGACCTTCCCGGTCCCGCACCCGACATCCACCACCCGGTCGCCCGGGCGGATGCCGAGTTTCGCGAGCGAGACAGCCATGACTTCGTCCTGCGTAGGTCCACCTTTCAGTCCCATAGCATTCATCAGTTCCCAGATAAATTTGTGCTAACTCCTATTAAATAGCCCAGTGGATGACCCGGCCTCCGGCCCCCCTCGACTCGCAGTGACATCCTGTCGATCCCCTATCCGGCCGGAGATACCGGGGCGTCCCCGGAAGCGAAGAACATAAAGGTTTTTGCGATCACAACAACAACGATAGTACAATGCTCAGGATAAATCGAGACAAGTGCGGCTACTGTGGCACCTGCGTCGCAGTCTGCCCCGAGGACGCGCTCGAACTGATCGACGCCTATCTCAGCCTTGAGCGGGAGTGCATCGCCTGCGGTATCTGCGCACGGGCGTGCCCGCTCGGAGCACTGGAGGTCGTCCATGAAGAGTAACTACGATGTGCTCGTCGTCGGAGGAGGCCCCGCCGGGGCTCTTGCCGCGAAAACGGCGGCCGAGGCAGGAAACTCGGTCTGCCTCATCGAGAAGCGTGCCGCAATCGGCACGCCGGTCCGGTGCGCAGAGGGGATCGGCAAGGAACTCCTGAAAGAGTACATCAGACCCGACCCCCGCTGGATCTCCGCCGATATCGAGCGTGCCCGGATCATCGTCCCGAACGGCACCGCCATCAGCCTCGACCAGGACCGGGCAGGAAACGAGGTCGGCTACGTCCTCGACCGAAAGGTCTTTGACCGGGAGCTCGTCTGGCAGGCTGCTGAGGCCGGGGCGGACGTCTTCGTCAAGACCCGGGCGACCGGGCCGATCATGGAGAACGGAGCGGTCCGGGGCGCAAAGGTGATCTCAACCGGGACACCGGCCGAGATCCGGGCCGAGGTGGTCCTCGCCGCCGACGGCACCGAGGCGCAGTTCGCCCGCCGGGCCGGGCTCGACACCACCGTCCCCCTCCGGGAGATGATGAGCTGCGCCCAGTACCTGATGACCGATATCGATATTGAGGCGGGCTCGACGGACTTCTACCTGGGCAACGAGATCGCGCCCGAAGGCTACCTCTGGGTCTTCCCGAAGGGCGACCGGACGGCAAACGTCGGGATCGGCATCACCGGACGCAAAAGTAAGGACGGATCCCGGGCAAAGGACTACCTGGACCGGTTCGTCGCGAAGAACTTCCCGAACGGGAAGACGATCGAGGCGATAGTGGGCGGTGTCCCGGTCTGCCGACCGCTCCCCTGCACGGTCGCGGACGGCCTCATGGTCATCGGCGATGCTGCGCGGGTCGTCGATCCGATCACCGGCGGCGGGATCGGGAACGCTCTCTACACCGGACGGCTCGCCGCTCAGGTGGCATCAACGTGCATCGAGGCGGGCAACTGCTCGAAGGAGGCGCTGATGCCCTACGATACAGAGTGGCGGGTATCCCGGATGGGCAAGGGCATCGAGCGGAACTACAAGGTCAAGGAGTACTTCATCACCCTCGACGATGCGAAACTCAACACCCTCGCGGACTCGATCGCGAGCATCAGTTTCAGTGAGTTCTCGGTCTCGGCGCTCATCAAGGAACTGATCAAGCGGAACCCGAAGTTGCTCTTCGAGCTCAAAGCGCTCAAGGACACCCTAGCCTGACCGTATCAACTGTCGGTTGAGGGTCTTTATCGTCTCCGCCTCCGCCTCTTTTTTTGTAAAGACCGTGATGACGTCCCCGGGCCGGATACGGACAGTGCCGCTCGGGATGATGAGGTCGCCTCCGGCGCGCCGGATGGCGATGAAGACAAAGTCCCGGACCTCGAGGTCCCGGATCTCGTGATCGACGATGGGCGCGCCCTCCTCAGCGACGATCTCGAAGATGGTCCCGCCGGGGATCGAGGCAACCTGCTGGAGGTTCGGGCTCTTCGCCCAGTAATAGAGCCGGGTCGCCACCAGCTCGTCGGGGTTCTCGCTGATCCGGACGCCGACCTCGTTGAAGAGGTCGGAGTGTTCCTTCTGGTTGACGATCGAGACGACGTTTCTGACGTTGTAGCGTTTGGCGAGCCAGCAGGTCATCAGGTTCACGGCATCGTCGCTCGTGGTAGCAACCAGGGCGTCGGCCCGGTCGATCCCGGCATCCTGCAACACGGCCTTGTCGGTTGCGTTTCCCGTGATGGCGAGGACGTCGTAGTGCTCCAGGATATCGCTTGCACGCTCCTCGTCTTGATCGATCACCACCACGGAGTCACCTGCGTTCACGGCGATCGCAGTCAGGTTCCGGCCGATTCCGCCCAGGCCAACAATGATGGTGTACATCCATCTGGATTCAACCGTCGGCATTGAAATACCTTGCGAAGCAACCAGAAGAGCGTGATCTGTGGAGTGGATGAAGCGGGGAAAGGCTCGGTCCTCGGCCCGATGGTGGTCGCCGCCGTCGGGTGCCGGGCTATCGAAGACCTTGCGGCCCTCCCCATCCGGGACTCGAAAGTCCTCCGGCCGAAGCAACGCGAGGCGCTCTACGAGGTTCTCTTCCGAGACTTCTCGATAGCGGTCGTCACCATCGATGCCGCTGAGATCGATGATTGCCGCACCCGGATGAGCATGAACGAGTGCGTAGCCGAACTCCACGCCGAGGCGCTCACGGGGCTTCGCCCGGAATCGGCCTACCTCGACGCCTGCGACGTGAACGCCGAGCGCTACGGCCGGACGGTCGCGGGCTATCTCGACTTCCCCTGTGAGATCGTTGCAGAGCACCGTGCGGATGCTCGCTACAAGATCGTCGGTGCGGCGAGCGTCGTCGCGAAGGTCACCCGGGACCGGGCGATCCAGGAACTTGCAGAGCAGTACGGGAAGGTCGGAAGCGGCTATCCCTCCGATGCCGTGACGATCGGGTTCCTCCGGGACTACATCCGGGAGCACGGGAGCCCACCGCCCTGTGCCCGCCGGAGCTGGAAGACGGTGACGAACCTCTACCAGAAGACGATGCAGGACTTCTTCTCCTGACCCGGAAGAATTTATGCCTCACGCGCGCCAACTCTGAGTGATGAGCTGGCTCCAGATACTCCTTCTTCTCGTCGCGGCATACCTTCTGATAGTCTACTACATCCGCGACCGGGGGCTGTTTCGCGATCACCTCATGTTCTTCGGCCCCATCCTCGGCATCAAGACAGAACGGGTCGGCTTCTTCGATTGGTTCCAGAAGTTCCGGCGTCCGCTTCGGGCTTACGCGACGCTCGGCGTCTTGATGGTCGTGGTGGTCTCGGCCTTCATGACGCTCGCTCTGGTCCTCGCGGTCCCCCAATACCTGGTGCACACCCCGGAACCGACCGGGATCTACGACCCGCGAAACATGCTCGCCATACCCGGGGTCAATCAGGCGATACCGATCACCGCGGCCGTCATCCTCGGCCTCGTGCTCACGATGGTAGTCCACGAGTTCGGGCACGCGATCCTCGCCCGGGTCGAGGATATGCGGGTGAAGAGCATGGGTCTCCTCATCGCGGTCATCCCGATAGGAGCGTTCGTCGAGCCCGACGAGGAAGATGTCGAAGCAGCGAAGGGGATGCCGAAGATCCGGATGTTCGGCGCCGGGATCACGAACAACATCGTCATCGGCCTCGCCTGTTTTGCGGTGATGTTCCTCTTCATCGGAATGGCGACTCCGCTCCCCACACCGCTCGTCCAGGGGGTCTACCAAGACTACCCGGCGGCCGAGGCGGGGCTCCCCGGCTACTCGGTCATCACGGAGATCAACGGCATCCCGGTGACGAGCCAGGAGGAGATCTCAGCGATCATGGACGGGACGCGGCCGGGCGAGACAGTCACGGTGACGGCCACAAGGGACGGGGTCGAGAGCACCTATACCCTCATCCTGGACGAATGGCCGGAGGTGCTCGATGGTGACCGGAACTCAGGGTTCATGGGGGTCTACTACTACAACGCACCCGCAGTGAAGGAGCACATCGGGAACGTCGCGAATCTAGGGTTACTTGCCCCGCTCTACCTGACGATAGCCCCGATCGACGCCTTCATCCAGGGCAACACCCAGCAGCTCGCGATCCTCCTCTCCGACACCCCCGAGCAGATAGCCTGGGAAGAACCGTTCCCCTTCTTCTGGGGCACGGTCCACCTCCTCTTCTGGACGGGGTGGTTCAACCTGCTGGTCGGGATGTTCAACGCCATCCCGATCGTCCCGCTCGACGGCGGCTATATCATGAAAGAAGGGGTGGAACGGTTCTTCGAGCGGCTGGGCCTGTCCCGCTACGCGCATCGGGTCGTCGCATCGATCAGCGGGTTTGTGACGGTGATGCTGATCCTCCTCATCACGATGCCGATGATCGTCGCGGCGGTGCGGTTCGTGATGACGATTGGTTAAGGTTCGTGCGGGCTCCGGCCCGGAACCTGCACGATCCTCCCCATACTTCTTTTCACGGCACCCGCGGGAGACAGCGACGGGTTCTCCCCGGACTACCAGACCCGGACGCGCCATGCCATGTTGACAACGGCTATGCCGTCTTCCTTCAGGTAGTATGCCTTCGAGCCCTCGCGAAGAGATAGACTCCACGTGCGTACGCATATCCGGAGACAGCAGGCCAAAAAAAAGGGTTCGTTGAACCAGGAGAACGAGCGGCCCTGATCCCGTGGTGAAAGGGGGTGGGACCAGTCCGCAGGAGAGACCTACTCCTCTCCCATCTCGGCTTTCAGGTCCCGCGCCTTCTTCTGTATCTCCGCGTCAATGTTGGTATCAATGCTCCTTGCCGCCTCTTCCGCGGCCCGGAGCGTCTCGGGGCCCGGGATCTCCCCGAGGATATCCTCTGACGGCAGTTCCACGCCTTCGGGGACGTCCGGGGATTCGGCCGTAGCACCGAGGTACTCGGCGGCCTGCTTGACAAGGCTCGATAACTCGAACGGGAAGATGATCTTCGTCGCCTGGCCGTCGGCCATCTTCTTCAAGGCATCGAGCGAGAGGACCGTGATCGCCCGCCGGTCCAGCGGCCGGGTGCCGACCGAGAGGATGCGCAACCCCTGCGCCTCGCCCTGTGCCTGCAGGATCCGGGAGAGCCGTTCGCCCTCGGCCCGCAGGATCTTGCTCTGCCGTTCGCCTTCGGCCTGGAGGATGATGCTCTGCCGGTTCCCCTCCGCCATGAGGATCGCGGCACGCTTCTCACCGTCTGCACGGAGGATCGCGGCACGCCGCTCCCGCTCGGCAGCGGTCTGCTCGGTCATCGCCTGCTTGACCGTGTTGGCCGGATCGACCTCCTTGATCTCCACCCGCTCGACCTTCACGCCCCAGGCGTCGGTCTCCCGGTCCAGGATATCCCGGAGACGGGTGTTGATGATGTCCCGATTGTAGAGGATCTCATCGAGCTCCATGTCGCCGATGATCCCGCGCAGGCTCGTCTGCGCCAACGCCACCGTCGCCGTCCGGTAGTTCATCACCTCAAAGTAGGCCTTCTCGGGGTCGATCACCCGGACATAGACGATCGCGTCCACGTTCGTCGGGGAGTTGTCCTTCGTGATCACCTCCTGCCGCGGGACGTCCATCACCTCGGTCCGGAGGTCGAGTTTCTTGACCACCGTGATCAGCGGGACCACCCACCGGAACCCGGGATTCATCCTCCCGATGTATCGCCCCAGACGGATCTGGAGGCCCTGTTCGTACGGCTGGACGATCACCACGCCGCGGGCGAAGATGATGATGATGACGATGATGAGAAAGACCGTGATGAACCCGGTCCACGGAAACTCTCCAGTAAGAAGCATACTACACAACCTCCTTCACAACAACATGCACTCCCTCGGAGTGAACGACAATAACCCTTCGTCCGACCGGGATGCTCCCGGACTCAGAACGGGCGCTCCATTCCATGCTCCCCAGCCGCACCTTCCCCGCAAGCGTCTCCGGATTTACCGGCACGACAACCGTCCCCTCGAGGCCGACGAGCGAATCCCGGGAGAGCGTCCTCGGCGGCTCTTTCCCGGGCGTCAAGCGGCTGTAGAGCCATACGGTGACTGAAGCCGCCGCGATTGCCACCAGAACTCCTACGATGAGGCCGGTTGGAGAGCTGAGGATATCGACGCCGAGGAGGAGGAGGATTCCGAGGATGATCAGGACCGTTGCCGGGACGGCGATGAAATACCCGGGCTGGTAGACCTCGATCAGGAGCAGCACCGCTCCGATCACGATCAGCACCCAGCCGAGGGCGATCCCCTCTGCAAGCATAAAGAGGAATGGACCCGGGCGGGATAAAAGAGTATGGAAACGTTCGCCTTCAGGTACCGCCTGCCAGATTCAAGCGGGCAAAGAGCATCGGGGCGCCGAACGAGACCCAGACACCGGCGGCGGCGGCCCGGAGGTACAGGAGGAGGTAGACAACCCAGGCGGGATCCTGCGGGATGAGGAGGCCGAGCCCGAACCAGATCACGCCTGTCACGACGATCCCGATGGCGTAGCGGAAGAGGCGGACGGATCCCTTCATGACGGCGCACATGCTCCCACGGTGATGCTCTGCGGCGGCGCCGGCGGCAAACCCGAAGAAGAGCCCTGACGCCGTGACGGCATCCCGGAGGGAGAGCGGATGGATCGGTTCGCCGGACCGCTCGAGCGCCCCCGCCGCCCAGGACGCGGGAACCTGCCAGTCCCCGAGAGAGGCGAGGGCAACAAACGATATCAGCGCCAGGATGAGCGAACCTGCAAACGCGAGGAGCACCTGCCGGGAGAGCCGGAGGGCGGCGACCCTGCGGCCCACCGGTTCCTCCAGGGTGAGAAACCCGATGAGGACGACGAACCCGACCGCCCAGCCCACGATGACGTCCATCGGGAAGTGGACCCCGAGCACCACCCTTGAACCGCCGATCAGAAAGATCAGAGCAATTGCAACGAGAGAGAGCCACCAACGCCTGGCGTCGGCGGCGACCAGTCCCCAGAACGTCATCGCACTCTGGGCGTGGGCCGACGGCAATCCGAACGACGGATGACTCCCGATTGCCCGGACCTCCGGGCTGACCCAGTAGGGGCGGGGGAGGTGGAACGCAACCTTGAGGGCCTCGTTGAGCCCGCCCGAGATTCCCAGGAGGAGCCCGAGACGGAGCCCGAGGCGCGGGTCCCAGCACCAGTAGAGGATCGCGATGACGAGCAGGTAGAACTCAGGCTGCCCGAGGAACGAGAAGACCTGCATCGGGGCGGCGAGCCACGTCGCCCCTGCCTGGAGTGCCTGGATGAGCGCAATCTGGAAGTCGGTCATATCACCCCGGAAAGGTCAAGGTTCGCGAGGAGCTGGGGCATCGCAGCGGCGATCCCGTTGATGATGAACTGGATGGCTATCGCGAGCACAATGATCGCCATCAGTTTCGGGACAACCCGTAACCCTCCTTCCCCGATGAGAGAGAAGATCCAGGGTCCGTAGATCATTCCGACGTAGGAGATGCCGAGGGCCACGATGATCCCGAGGAAGACCGCGAAAAGACCATAAAGGCCTTCCGGCCCCGAAGCGAGCAGGATCACCGTCGTGATCGTCCCCGGTCCGCACGAGAGCGGGAAGGCCAGCGGGACAACGGCGATGTTCTCCAGGTTCGCGGCCGAGTAGGTCTCGCCCTTCGTGCCGAGCATCCCGGTCGCCACGCTGACGAGCAGGATACCGCCGGCGATCTGGAACGCCGGGACGGTGATGTTAAAGATCGTGAAGATCAACTGCCCGGTGAGGGCGAAGAAGGCGAGCACGATGAAGGCTATCTTCATGGAAGAGTTGATGATATGCCGGCATTCGCATCCCTCCATCCCCTTAGTGAGCGCCGTGTAGACGGCAACCGTAGAGGCCGGATTCATGACGGCGACGATCGACGCGATTGCGATCAGGCTAAAACTCAGAAACTCGGCAAGTTGAGCGATCAGGTCCATTCCGGATCACCACGCCTGAAGGTCATGTAAGGAGGTATGCGCCCCGGTAACATAGGTAACTTACGGTTTTTCGGCTGTAGTAGAGGCAACTTTAGATTTTCCCGCCACAGAGGTGGCTTTAGGTTTTTCTGCTACAGTCGCTTCGGGAACGTGAACCGCAGGGAATGCATCAAGGAGCGCCCGCGTCAGTTCCGCCCCGAGCGATGGCTGGACCGACTCGAGCCAGAGGAAGAACCCAGCCATATGAGGCGTCCGCCGGCTCTCGAACTTGAACCCCCCGGTCCTGTTCGGCACCATCTTGAGGTACTCCTTCTTGCTCCGTGTTCGCAGGTAGATGATCGGTCGGTACTCCGGGATGTTCACGGCCAGAATGACCTTCGAGAACTGCTTCTGGATCGTCTCGGGGTCGTAGGTCTTCCCCTTGATCCTGATGGGATAGCGGGCATCAAGCATCCGGATGGCGGAGGGGTAGAGGCCGCCGAAGAGAACTTTCTTCACGATCGGCGGGATCTCGTCCGGGGTGCCGAGTTCCCTGAGGCCTCTACTTGAGGTGACGGCGGCGATGATGCTCTGCAACCGCTCGTCGTGCAGTTTTTTGTAGTCGAACGGACGCCGGGGGGGGATATCGGCTATCGAGATCAGTTTTTCGTGCCGGATCTGCCGGGGCGAGCTTTGTTTGAGGTCACGGGGGCGGATCAGGGCTTTCAAATCCTCGCAGGTGGGGGTGGTGAGGAGGACGTTGTCGGGCTCCTTGAGGAGGCGGCGGACGACAGCCGTCCGGGATATGTCAACCGAGGAGATGAGGAGGAACGGCACGGTCGGCTGACCGTAGAGGTAGCCGAAGAGTTGCTTCTTGTAGTGGATCTCTGCTTCGAACTCTTTTAGGTCGGCGGGAGAGGTGATGATCTCACCGAACGTCAGCGCCCCGGTATGGTCGACGAGCACCATGTCGACCTCGGCAAGGTCCTGGCCGTTTCCCCTGACCTTGATATCCCCGATGTTCGAGTAGAAGAGCCCATTCTGCCCGAGCTGCGCACGCCTGACCCTCGACGGCCCATCGGCCCCCCGGGCCACGACGGAGCGGATGAGGTCGGTCTGAAGCGAGAGGTCAAGGATCATCTCGTAGACGATCGCCTCAAACCACCGCCCTTCGGCGGTACGCATCTCGGGAAGATCCTCGGAGAAGAGTTTTTTTCGATCCGCGGGGCGCAGGTGGCGCAGCGCTCTCATGATGATCGCCCGCGTCGGCTGGAGCGAGCTGAAGTTTTTGTCGAGCCACGTAGTCATCTGTAACATTCGTTCCACACAGCTTTGGGTATTGTTATCGTATTGAGGACCGGATGATGGTCGGAGCACGTTCAGACATGGAAGCTTATCATCCTGCAAGTGCTCATAGAGATTCCGGTCTCCATGGCTATGAAATTACGCATGTATCATCACCGCGACCACCCTCACGGTGGACCTCGTGCAGGGAGCGGCAGCGTTCGAGCCTGCAAGACAGAAAAAAAGGGTAGAGGGGCGGCGCCGTGCAGCGCCCCCCGGATCAGACTGTCTTGATCGCCTCTTCGAGCGGCATCGCCGGCGCGACGTGGGCAACCCCGTAGGAGCTGAACGGCGCGGTGATCTTTAAGATGGAGCGCTCGTCCGGCGCCTCGAAGATGGCAACCGACATGTGCCTTCCGATGATGAGGTAGCGCTGGAGGACATTCACATCCGAGGGGAACTTGAAGTGCTTCCAGAGTTCCAGGACTTGATGGGCGTGCTCCGGTTCGAACTGGTACCACAGTATAAACAACATCGTCTTCACCAGCTCCCCCATACCACCTCGGGTATAAAAACCCTGCACCCGGGGGCGGCCTCCCACCCCCAAGGAGCCCGTCACTCGTAGCGGAGCGCCTCAATGGGGTTTAACCGCGACGCCTTCCACGCCGGGTAGAACCCGGCGATGATGCTGGTCGCCGTCCCGAACGCCATCGCAAAGGCGACGTAGCCGACCACCACGGAAGCAGGGATGCCTGCACCTCCCGATATGGCAAAGTCGGTGAAGAACTCCGCTACCGTTGTGCTGACATAGTAGCCGACCGTCATGCTGACGACTCCACCGATGAGGCTCCCTGCGATCCCGAGGAACAGGCTCTCGTAAAGGAACATAAGGAGCACCTCCCGTCTTCGCGCCCCGATGCTTCGCATCAGCCCGATCTCCGCCGTCCGCTCCGTGACCGATATGATCATGACGTTTAAGATGCTCACGCTGGCGACGAGGAGCGATACCCCGCCGATACCGAGTAGGAAGATGTTCATGGCGTCGAGGGTCTCGTAGTAGAGCTCCAGGATCTCGCGCGAGTCGAGGATGTCCACGACCTCTTTCCGGCGGTTGATCTGCTGGTCGATGGCGGTCTTCACCTCCTCGATTGCGGAGAGGTCGCTCACTTTCACGACGACCAGGCTGTACTCCTGCTCGCCGTGCCGCTCCGTATACCAGTCTTCCGTGACGATGAGGGCATAATCGGGGTTGATGTCGATGCCCATACCTCGCTCTGCCGCGATCCCCACGACCCGGACGCTCTCGCCCCCGACCTCGATCCGGCTTCCCGGGTGGAGGTTGAGTTCGCCGGCAAGGAGCGAGCCCACCATCACGCCCGAAGACCTTCCCCGGGGGTAGAGGCCCGCCTCCCGCTCGAGCAGGAAGGGGATGTCAGCCGCCGGCAGGGCGTACATTGTCACATAACCGCTCGTATCCCGCACCCGCAATCGGTCTGACGTGAGGATCAGGGGAACGACACGGTGCTCTCCCGCGCCCTTCTCTATCAGCCCCAGGTTTCTTTCGGAGATGCGCGCAGCGAGCATGTTCCGGGGGTCGAAGGGGTCTCCGCTCGATGCCGCGAGGTGCGGGGTGACGAGCACGGTGTCGCTCACGTCTGAGACCATCCCGCCGACGAGCGCCGAGAGACTGGCGCCCATGATGCCCAGGGAGGCGATCGCGACGACACCGATGATGATGCCGACCGTTGCGAGAACCGAACGAACTTTGTGCCGTCTGAGGTTCCTGACCGCGAGGTTGATGAAGATCATGCCCTGCCGTCCCTACTTCTGCCTCATTGCATCGATCGGAGCCAGCTCTGAAGCTCTCCACGCCGGGTAGAACCCGGCGGCGATGCTGGTTGCGATGCCGAACGCCATCCCGAAGACGATGTACCCGACCGCGGCGAGGTCGAAGACCGTGAAGTTCTCGCCGAAGGTCGTCCCGACCGTGGCGACCTCGATGAAGACGACGCTGATGAGGTAACCGAAGGCGGTGCTCAAGATGCCGCCGATAACGCTTCCGATGAGCCCGAGGATCGCGGCCTCGTACAGGAACATCCAGAGGATCTCCCGGCGCAACGCTCCGATGCTCCGCATGACGCCGATCTCACGGATGCGCTCGGCCACCGAGATGTACATGACGTTCAAGATGTTGACGGCGGCGATGACAAGGGCAATCCCGCCGATGCCGAGGAGAAAGACCGTGATCTGGTCATAGATCTCCTCATACTGCCCGAGCATCTCGCGCGAGTCGGATACATCGACCACCTCCTCGCGCCGGTTGATCCGGTTCTCGATAGCGTCTTTCACGGCATCGATCGCATCGATGTCGCCGACCTGGACGATGACCAGCGGGTAGGTCTCCTTTGCCCCGAAGTGGCTCTCGTACCAGCCGTCGGGAACGACGATCGCATAATCGGGATTGATGTCAAAGGCAAGCCCGCGCTCCGCAAGCACGCCGGAGACCCGTATGCTCTCCCCCCCGATCGTGAGCCTCGAACCCGGGGATATGCCGTACTCCCGGGCCAGGTGAGTCCCGACGAGCGCTCCCGGCTGGTTCTGCCGCGGGTACTGCCCCTCCACGACTTCGAGCAGGACAGGCATATCCCCCGACGCGAGCCCGATGATCCGGGCATACCCGCTCTCGCCGCGGCCGAACTCCACCTCATCCGCCCCCTGGAGCACCGGGATCGTCCGGTGCGGGTTTACCGCCCGCCGGATCTCCTCGACCTCGCGGGCAGGGATGGCGGCGTCCACCGCCGTCCGCGGGTCTCCGGCAAAGGTCCCGCCGAACGCAGTGTGCGGCGTGATCACGATGGTATCCCCGACGTCGGTGATGATGTTCGCCGCGAGGAGGTTGATGCTGTTCCCCATGATGCCGAGCGAGGCGATTGCGACGACGCCGATGATGATCCCGATTATCGAGAGCGCAGAACGTATCCAGTGCCTCCGGAGGTTCCTTGTTGCGAACGAGAAGAAGATCACACCAGCCTCCCGTCCACGATCCGGATCGTGCGACGGGCGTACGCGGCGACGCTGGGGTCGTGGGTGACCATGACGATCGTCTTGCCCTCCCGGTTCTCCGCCGCCAGGATCTCCATGATCGCGGTCCCGGTCTTTGAGTCCAGGTTCCCGGTCGGCTCGTCGCAGAGGAGGAGATCGGGATCGTTCACGAGCGCCCGGGCTATCGCCACGCGCTGCTGCTCTCCACCCGAGAGCTCCCCCGGCCGGTGAGAGAAGAGGGCGTCGTCGAGGTGCATCATCCGCAGGACCCTGATCGCCCGTTGCCGGCTCTCCTCCCTGCCGGTGGTGAGGAGGATGGGGAACTCGACGTTCTCGACCGCCGAGAGGAGCGGGATGAGGTTGAACTGCTGGAAGATGAACCCGATACGGTCCCGCCGGAGCCCTGTGAGGTCGTCGTCGTTCATCCGGGAGATCTCCTGCCCGGAGAGGTAGATCTTCCCGGAGGTCGGGACGTCGAGACAGCCCATCATGTTCAGGAGCGTCGACTTCCCGGAGCCTGAGGGGCCCATCACCGCGATGAACTCGCCCGGCTCGACGGTGAGGGAGACGTGGTCGAGCGCCACGACGTCACCGGCCGGGAGGCGATAGATCTTGCTGACCTCCTCGAACCGGAGGATAGGCTCGCCACTCATCGCTCTCTTCTCCGGGGGGGCGGCGACCGGGACGAGGTCGGGGTGAACGGTCTTCACACAGGAGAATAGATATGAGCTCTACTTCAACGTTGCTCCCGGCGACCGACATAAAGCCTTTGACGGCAGAGGACGATACATCTTGAGACAACCCGCCCCCGCCGGGAATACGAGGAGAGCATGGGACAGAACAACATCGTTATCATCGGCCACAAGCAGCCCGACACCGACAGCATCTGCAGCGTCATCGGTTACGCTGAACTCCGCAACCACGCCGAACCGGGGAAGTACGTCCCCGCCCGGTGCGGGGAGGTGAGTGCAGAGACGAGGTTTGCGCTCGATACGTTCAATGCCGAGGCACCGGTCTACATAGCAAGCGTCGAGCCCAGCGTATCTGATATACCGCTCGACGCCCGGAGCGCCCGGCAGGACATCCCGACGGTCGACGTCGCTGCTCTGATGGACGCCTATGACATGCGGAACATGCCGATCACGGACGAGAACGAGACCCTGGTCGGCCTCGTCAGCGAGTACGGCCTTGCCCGGGCCTACGTCCAGAAGAACCCCAGGGAACAGCTCTCGCTCATCCCGATGCCGCTTGAGACCCTCGCCCGCATCCTCGACGCCCGGACGGTCGTGCCGGCACGCGAGATGCTCGGTGAAGGGCGGGTCTATACCGTCATCGACGCCCTGCACGTCACCCTTTCCCGGATGACGCCCGAAGATATCGCGATCGTCGGGGACAACGAACCCGCCCAGCTCGCCCTGATATCGGCCGGGGTCGCCGCGCTCATCATCGCCGAAGGGGCGCCGGTGGGCGAGCGGGTGATCGCCGCCGCCCGTGCGCGGGATGCGGCCGTGCTCGCGACGACGCTCGATGCCTTCAGCGTCGGCAAGATGATCAGCCTCTCTTTACCCGCAAGCATGATCATGGAGACCGACGTCCCCACGGTGCGGATGGAGGACTCGATCGAGTATGCGAAACAGATCGTCTCGAACTCCAAGTTCAGGACCGCCTGCGTCGTCGGGGAAGGACGACAGCACATCGGGCTCATATCCCGGACGACGTTGATGCAGGACGTCCAGAAGTCGGTGATCCTCCTCGACCACAACGAATACTCGCAGGCCGTGGACGGGATCGAGCAGGCGGATATCCTCGAGATCATCGACCACCATCGCCTCGGCGCGATCTCGACCCTCAAGCCGGTGAAGTTCCTCAACGACCCCGTGGGGTCGACCTCGACGATCGTGGCGAACAAGTTCATCGAGGCCTGCGTGGAACCCACGCCGTCGACCGCCGGGCTCCTTCTTTCGGGGATCCTCTCGGACACGCTGGTGATGAAACTCTCGACGACCACGCCCGCGGATATCCGGGCGGCCGACTACCTCGCGGGGATCGCCGGGGTCGACCCGGCCGAGTTCGGGCCGGAACTTGTCCGGAGGGGCATGGACCTCGATGCCCTCCCGAAGGAGGAACTCCTCACCCGGGACATGAAGCGCTACAACCTCTTCGGGCGGAGCATCATGGTCTCACAGGTGATGACGTCGTCGTTTGCGTTCGCAGAGAGCCATGCCGACGAGATCCACACCGAGCTCGAACACCTGCGGACGACGACCGGGGTCGACTGCTTCTTCGCCCTCTTCACGAACGTCTTCGCGAACGCAAGCGACCTCTTCGCCGCCGGGGACGAGGCCTGCATCGCCAAACTTGACCTGCGGGACCAGCCCGTCCGGCTCGAGGGCGTCATGTCCCGGAAAAAAGATTTTATCCCAAAATTCGGACAGATGTTCCGACAGTTCTGACGCTGCCGGAGCCCTATCACTTCTTTCTCTGCCGGAGCAGACCGGCAGCGTGGCGGGCGAGCCAGTAGACGCCGTCGGTCGAGGGGTGGACCTCGACGATATCGTCGAACTCGTCGACGGTGACGCCCTGCTTTATCATGTAGCCGAGGTAGGAGAGGAGCATCGATGCCCCGGGGACGGCAGCAGCGGCCCCGAGGAGCCGCCCGGTCTCCGGGTCGACCCGGACCTGCGCAACTCCGGCAAACCCTCCCGCTACATCCCAGAACGAGCCGGGGCCCGCGGGTGCGGGGGCCGAGAGGGTGAAGCCTCCGTCGGTCCCGGCCGTGGCAAAGGCATAATCGTAGCGGAGGCTCATCGCATGGGGGATGCCCGTATAATCCATGACGGTCGCGCGGCCGAGGATGTTCTCGGCCGCCACCACGCCCTCCCGGCGGGCTGCGGGGGTGAGGTAGGGGGGGCCGATGACGTCGCCTGCGGCGTAGACACCCTCGACACTCGTCCGCATCCGCCGGTCCACAATGACTGCACCGTCCGGCCCTTTCTGAAGGCCTTGCAGCGAATCCGATCGGGGGACGAGCCCGGTGGCGAGCAGGACGGCATCGGCCGCCAGTTCCTCGCCGCCGGAAAGAAGGACTGAGCGGACTCTTCCTCTGCCCTCGATACTCACAACCGCGGTCTCTTCACGAATAACGACCCCGCCGAGGTCGCGGAGCGCCGTGGAGCGCATCTTCGGATCAAGGTCCCGGAGCAGTCCGTGCCGGGTGACGATCTCGACTTCGGACCCGAAGGCCTGGAATATGTGAGCGAACTCCGCCGCCACCACCCCGCCGCCGATGACGACCAGCCGCCGGGGGAGGTCGGGCATCGCAGGGAGCGTCTGGTAGGTATAGACGCCGGAGAGGCTGGTGCCGGGGATATCGGGGATTGCCGCCCGCGACCCGGTGGCCGCGAGGACCGCATCGGCCCGGACCTCCTCGTCGTCAATGAAGACCCGGTCGCCTTCCAGGCGGCCTTCGGCCCCGTAGATCACCTCCACCCCCGCCCGGCGGGTCTCGGCGTCGAGGACCGAGGAGAGTTTCTCCTGGATCTCACAGAGGCGTTTCTGGATCATCGGGTAGGAGACGACCGGAACCGAGTCGAGGATGCCGAGGTCTTTCTGGGTCCGTGCGTACTCGATGAGCCGGGCGATGTCATTCAAGGCGCAGACCGTCATGCACCGCTCGTGAAGGCATTGTCCGCCGATCTTGCGCTGCTCGACGAGCCGGACCTCCGCTCCGGCCTGTGCGAGGTGCATCGCCCCGAGCCTCCCTGCAGGCCCGCCGCCGATGACGACGATCATGGTCTCTCCTTACAGCAGTTCGACGCCCTCGTCCATCGGCATCGAGAGGACCTCGCCGGTGAACCCGTTGACCTCGACGATCTTGCTCCCGCCCCGCACCTGCCAGACCGGTACGTAGACGGTCTCGAGGTCGACTGTTATGTTGCTTCGGTCGGGTTTGAGGGTCTTTTCCTCGTAGAAGATGGCGTCGCCTTTTTCGTAGCGGAACCGCACCCGCTGGGTGAGCCGCTCGATAACGTCTCGCACGATCTGCTCTTCGACGTCCTCCCGCACAAGCCGGGCAGGCACGATATCGGAGCCGAACGGGACCGCTCCCCGCTCGATCTCACCAGGGTCGATCTCCATCCTGATGCCGTTGATGGCGTTGATGGCCCCGGTCCCTTCGGCGTCGAAGGAGATCAACCGGTCCTTCACCTCGCGCTCGCCGGTGCTCACGTAGCGGTAACTCCAGTAGGGGATGAACCGGCACTTCGCCGACCCGTGCAGCCCGGCGATGCCGGAGGCCCGCTTCTCGGTGACCCGGAGGGGCAGGTGGGGCAACTCCGGCCCTGCTTCCTGCTCTCCTTCCTCCATCATCGCAGGGGCAGCCTCTGCCGGACTGTCCCGGATCGCCGGGGCCGGGCGGCCGAAGTCCAGGGCAAGACCCTGTCCGAGCACCTCAGCAAGCGCGGTCCTGCCGGCGTAACGGGCGAACTCGTCCGCACCCCACCGTATGCAGTCCTCCGTCCGCACCGCGGGGTCGAGGGAAAAGAGCAGCTTCCTGCAGACCAGATTGTCGCCATCGGTGCGCAGCCGGTAGGTCATCGAATCAAACTCCCGGATCATCTCCGGGTCGTCGGAGCAGAGCACCACCAGTGCGTCGCCGTTCCTGATCGCCGAGAAATCCAGCGGCTCGCCGACCTCCGCAACATCGTAGGAGGCTGTTGTGAAGATCTGCTTCAGCACGTCCCGGGCTTTCTCCCGAATCCCACTCTCCATTCACCGTACAATACTACAGGAAAATAGAACAAGCTTTCCTTTCGAGGTCGGCCGATAGGGAACCGGTTCCCGGGAGATCACCTGGAAGGCAACACTTTTTCCCCTGCCGTGCGAGAGATCTGGTAATGCATGTCCCCCTGAAGTTCACCAACCACCGCATCGAGGAGTACGCGCTCAGGGTGACCTACCGCCCGGAGGAGGACGCCGGGAAGATCATCTACAACCTCTCGCTCATCGAGAGTCGCGACCTTGAATTCGCGCTCTCCATCATAAAGGAGGCTCATAGCACAGGCACCACCATCAGCGACCGGATCCGGGTCGCCGGACCGGGCGAGGTGGTCGACGGCTACACCGTGCCGGACGGTCGGTACGGCATCTGCACGATGTGCAGCATCACGCTCGATGCCCTTCTCCTCCAGCACGGTATCCCGCTGAACCCCATCGGGGGCGGGATCGTCGAGGTCGAAGGAAGGGTCGCGCAACGGTTCACGAGCATGATCCTCTACCGCGACACCACGCTCGACCCCCTCGAGGTCCTGATCTCCCAGGAGGCCACGTCGATCCTCGACGTCATGCGTCACGGGAACGGCAACATCCTTGCAAACATTCGTGAGTGCCATATGGAGGCCGAGTCGCTCATGGGAATAGTGCTCGACGAACTCTCGGCGATAGGGTTCTCCGGCGTCCTCGATGTCGGCGCACCGAACGTCCCCCTCCTCGGGGTTCCGGTGAGCCCGCAATACGTGGGCGTGGCGATAGTCGGGGGTACGAACGCGATGGCGGCCGTCAAGGAAGCGGGACGGCCGGTCGTGACCCGGGCGCTCAAGGGGCTGATCGATATCCGGGAGATGGGCTACCTGGAGGATTACTGATCGGCGACCCGCGCGTGTTCCGTGACACTGGTGAGGTGCCGCCTGACGAACTGGACGAGCGCCGCCGACTCAGAGTAGAGAGCGGAGGGTTGTTCGCCGTTCGCCCCCAGCCAGAGAAGTGTCCGGGAGTTGTCTACCAGAAAGACGCCGGACCTCTCATACGGCAGCAGGTTCCCCTGCGGGGAACGAACCGTGCGCGGTGTCTCGGGGCAGGGGAACCGGACCTGGTAGCGTGACGAACGAACACCTTCCCAGCGGTCGGTGAAGATATCGATCCGCACGGAGTCTGGAACCGATTCGAGCAGTGAGAGCACGCTCCCCGAGAGGAGAGCCCATGCTGCGAGCATCTCCACGCTCCTCTCCGCCCCCAAAAGCATCTCTGCAAGACGGGTTCTGATGTTCTCTTCACCGTAAATAGTCCAGACCAGTTCCTGGTTGCCCCGGCCTTCAGGCCCCTTCTCCCGGTAGATCGCATCGAGGGCCTCCCGGGCGATCTCCGCGTCGCTCTCGATCCGGCGCATCAGGTTCTCGACACCCCGGTCGGGGGGGACGGCGTCAAATCGTTTGGGTGTGGTGTGGGAGACACTGACCAGTTCCTTCTGGACGAGCCGGTCCAGGACCGGGTAGACGGATGCGCGCGGTACACCGGAGGTCTCGTGGATCTCCGTCGCAGTCGCACCCGCCACCCTGAGGAGTCCGATATAAACAAGGGCTTCGTATTTCGTAAGTCCCAGTGATTTAAGAGATTCAAGGAGATTGTTGGGGATATCCCGGGGTGCACTCATGCCATCATGTATATATACTCTCCAGAGATAAATGTTGTTGCTAAAATAACAACATGGTGAGAAGATGCGTTGGCAGCATGTAACGGTACTGGTGCTCCTGCTGGCACTCCTGGCTGTGCCGGGATCGGCAGCAGGGGTCAAGTACCTCTATGGGAACCCCGATTTATCAGCAACAATAGCCGGCACCAATGAGTTCGCACCGGGTGCCGAGACCGGCCTTTCGGTCATCATATCCAACAGCGGTCTGAATACCCACAAGATCGTCGGCTCGACGCTCGTCACCCCCGACGACCTACCGAACACCGCCAAACTCGTGACCGTGGCCCTCAAGGGTGGAGATGCGCCGTTCACCGTAAAGACGGACCCCCAGTTCCTGAGCGACATCATGGGCGGCGCCTCCCGGACCGCTACGTTCAACGTGAAGGTGTCAGACTCCGCGGAGCCGGGCAAGTACGTGCTGCCGCTCGAGGTGACCTACACCTACATGCAGGAGGCGGAAGACCTCGGCGACACGCTCCGCTACAACTACCAGACGAGGACCGATACCCTGCCGCTGACCGTTCAGGTCACCCCTGACCTCCGCATCGAGGTTCAGGATGTCCGGTCCGAGTCGCTGAACGTCGGCACGGAAGGCTACGTCTACCTGACGCTGAAGAACGCCGGGCACGACACGGCGAACAAAGCCATCGCCAAGGTCGCGAGGAACGGCGCAAGCCCGCTCATCCCCACCGACTCCAGCGCCTACATCGGGACGTTTGGACCGGGAGAGACGGTGGACGTGAAGTTCAAGGTCTCAGTTGCCAACAGCGCCGAACCCCAGTCCTACCCGCTGGATGTCGCGATCACCTACGAGAACTACGAGGGAAGTACCGTGACCTCCCGGCCGGCGACGATCGGCCTTCCCGTCGGTGGGAAGATCGCCTTTGAGGTCGTCTCGCCGAAGGCCGTCCTCAACCCGGGCGGTCAGAGCGTCCTTGAGGTCGTATACCGGAACACCGGCGCGGCGACGGTCTACAATGCCCAGGCCCGGATCAGCGCAGTCGACCCCTTCACCAGCAGCGACGATACCGCCTACCTCGGGGATCTTGCCCCGGGCCAGACCGCGACGGCCCGGTTTGAGGTGAGCGTTGATGCCGAAGGCACCGAGAAGGACTACGGGATTGACTCCGAGATCCGCTACCGCGACGAGCTCGACAACAGCAAGATATCGGATACTCTGAAGGTACAGGTCGCCCTCGTTGAGAGATCGGGCGCTTTCTTCACGAACCCGATCTTCATCCTTGTCGTTCTGGCGGTCATCATCGGAGCAGGGTATTATATATTCGTGTACCGTAAGAAAAGGTGATGAACGGCTACTGGGACGGGCCCAAAACGGAGCCGCAGGCAAGGACGATCGATGAGATGCGAGAGGTTCTCGCAGATCCCGGTTGCACCTCCGATCGGCCCCTCTATTTTATGTACCGGGATCTCGCCCGGAACGAGAACGACCGGGCGTGGCTCCGGCAGCAGCACGTCCGCTACGACATCACCGTCATTCCTGCCGGGACCCTCTGCGGGGAGTACATCAAGACAAAGGGGCACTACCACCCCGAGAACCCGGCGGGGATGCGCTACCCGGAGATCTACGAGGTGCTCTCGGGGACGGGGCACTACCTCCTCCAGACCGAGACCGCCGACGATGTGGTGATGATCGAGGCCACCACAGGCGATAAGATCCTGATCCCGCCAGGTTACGGTCACGTGACCATCAACCCCGCACGGGAGGATCTGGTGATGGCAAACCTCGTCTCATCGGAGTTCGCGAGCAACTACGGCCCCTACGTGGAACTGCAGGGCGCCGCCTACTACGAGATGGAAGGCGGGGCGCTGGTGAAGAACCCGCGTTATCCCGACACCCCGCCGGTGCGCTACTGCAGCCCGGTGGAGGTCCCGGAGATCGGGATCGAGAGAGAGGTCGGGCTCTATGACCTGATCGGGCGGCCGCGGTCGGTGGCGTTCCTGAACCACCCCGAACAGTTCATGAAGATCTTCGCCGGCGTGACCGGCGGATGCCTGACGATGCAGTAGGGCTTGCGAAGCGGCGTCCCGGACGGGCACCCGATGCTTCTGCCAGTCATCCCGGATCAGGCGCATCCGTGAGAGCCTTCCGCAGGGCCTTGCCCAGGTTGACGAGCGAGTAGTTCGTCGCCGGGTGGCGGGATGTATAGTCGTCGAGGATCTCCCGGACGTCCTCCCGGAGGGGGTCGCCCGCGTAAGGGCAGTCCGCAAGGTCGAATCCCGGAGTGTGAAGGGAGGCATAGAGCGCCACCTCACGCTCAGGGATGTAGATGAACGGCTTGATCCAGGGGACTATCTCCTCGCCCTCCTCCCCACCCGGGCGGGCGAACAACTTCGGGTCGCCCCGGAGGACGTTTTCCAGGACCGAACGGGCCTCGTCGTCCAGGCTGGACCCGCAGGCAATCTTCGTTGCCCCCTCCCCGCGGGCGATCCGGTTCAGCAGCGCCCGCCGGAGCGTGACGGAGCAGGAGCAGGAGAGCCCCGTCCCCTTCCGGTCCATGATCTCATCGAGCATGACCCCGTACTCGTCGCGAAACGTTGCCGTGACCAGAGGAACACCGATGCTCTCCGCGATCGCCCGGGCCCAGGCCGGGACGCGGTAGCCGGCAATCCCCTCGTCCACGGTGATCGCTATCAGTTTGACGTCCCGGCGCTCGAGGAGGAGCCGGCGGAGAAAATAGAGAACGGCGCTTGAGCCCTTGTCTCCCGAGAGCGCCACCGCCACGGTATCCCCCGAGACGATCCAGCGGTGCTCCCGGATCGCCCGCTTCGCCTTCGCCTCAAAGTCCCGGTTGAAATGCTGCTCGCAGAGGTGCAGCCCCGAGTATCGCTGGTGGATAATCGCGTCGCGGCGGCACTTGCTGCACTGCATGATCTCTCGATCATTCTATTATCACCAAGCCACATAAATGGTGTAGAAGATGCCCGTTCCTGCAGAATACGTGCGATCCCTGCACGCCTACGAACTCCGGATCCTGCTCGCCCTCGAACGCCTCATGCGCCGGTACCGCTGGGTGCCGCTCGAGGTGCTCAAGTCGGCCACCAGGTTCTCGGAGTCCGAGCTCTCCTATCGCCTCGGCAGGCTGATGGCCATGGGTATGGTCAGGTACGAGAAGGTCCCCTACGAGGGCTACGCTCTCGTCTTCGACGGCTACGACAGCCTGGCCCTCCATACCCTCACCCGCCGGGGCACCGTCCAGGCGCTCGGGACCCTGATCGGCGTCGGGAAGGAGTCGGAGGTCTACGAGGCAATGGGGCTCGGTGTTGTGGTCTTGAAGTTCCACCGGGTCGGGCAGCGGTCGTTCCAGTCTGCCCGTGTCAAACGGGGCTACATGCCGGAGGCCGGGCACTGCCCCTGGATCTTCGCCTCGAGCAACTCGGCGAAGATGGAGTACGACGCCTTGAAGGCTCTCCACCCTAGAGTCTCGGTGCCGCTCCCTATCGACCAGAACCGGCACGTCGTGGCGATGTCGTTTGTCCCCGGCGTCAACCTCTCCCGGGCGACCCTCGAGGAGCCGAAAGCCATCCTCGACGAGATCCTCGAGAACATCCGCGAGGCATACCGCCTCGGCATCATCCACGGGGACCTGAGCGAGTTCAACGTCATGGTCGACGAGGGACAGTGCTGGCTGATCGACTGGCCCCAGTGGGTGGAGACCGCCCACCCGAACGCCGGCGAGATCCTCGCGCGCGACATCGAGAACATCCTCCAGTACTTCAAACGGAAATACGGCCTTGAATACGCCTTCGACGAAGCACTGGCGATGGTGGTGGAGTGAAGGTCTTCGGGATCGACATCATCAAAGGTTCGGTTCGCTCCCGTACCCGGCGGCCCGTCTACGCCCTCGCCCGGGTGGAGGGCGGCGAAGTCCAGGGCGTCGAGGAGGTGACCGGGTTCCGGCTCCAGCGCCTTCTCGCCGCCGAACAGCCCGATATCCTCGCCGTCGACAGTCTCCAGGAGATCTCTGCCGACCAGCATGAGCTCCATGCCTTCCTGCAGGCGCTCCCACCCGCAACGAAACTTGTCCAGGTGACCGGCGGCGAGAGGACAGAGAGCCTCGGGAAAGTCGCCGCCCGCTACAACATCAGTTTCAACAAGTTCGACCCCTACGCCGAGGCCCGGACCACCGCCCGGGTGGCCTCCCTCGGGGCGGGCGTCGAGGTGATTGCGTTTGAGAACATCACCGATGTCACGGTGAGCAGGCACCGCTCGCCGGGCCGGGGCGGGTGGAGCCAGAACCGCTATGCCCGCAAGATCCACGGCGCCGTGTTGCAGAAGGCCCGAGAGATCGAGAGCCGGCTCCGGGGCGCCGGCCTTGACTACGAGAAGAAGGAGACGAAGGCCTTCGGCGGGTTCTCCCGGGTCACCTTCCGGGTCGTCGCCCCCCGCGAGATGGTCCCGGTCAACTCCTCCCGGGGCGCCGATGTCCAGGTCAGGGTGGCAGGGAGGGCACTCGACCGGATACGGTTCGAACCACGCTCCAGCCGCCCCCGCTACCTGATCGTCGGGCTCGACCCCGGGACGACCACGGGCATCGCCGCCGTGGACCTCGACGGGAACCTGGTTCTCCTCTCGAGTTCCCGCCAGATGACGATGTCCGATATCGTCGAGGAACTCTACCGCGCGGGCAAACCGCTCATCATCGCCTCCGACGTCCAGCAGATGCCCTACTCGGTCGAGAAGATTCGCCGGGCGTTCAACGCCATCCCCTACACACCGAAGCAGTCGCTCTCGGTGGAGGCGAAGTACAGCCTGACCGCATCATTCTCGTACACGAACGACCACGAGCGTGACGCCCTCTCGGCGGCGCTGGACGCCTACCGGAGCCTCCAGAACAAGTTCAGGAACATCGCGAAGAGGGTGCAGCCGGGCGTCGACCTCGACGAAGTGCGGGCGCGGGTGCTCCGGGGCCAGCCGCTCGATACAGTCCTCGCAGACCTGCAGGGAGTTCCGGCACCGGAGAAACCGGCGGCGCCCCCGGCAAAAGCCCCGCCGGAGCGGCCGGTCGAGGACGAGCGAGTGATGGCGCTCGACGGGATGGTCAAACGGCTCCGAAGTTACGTCCAGGAACTCCAGGAAGACCTCCGGGAGCACGACCGGGAGATAGAGCGGCTGCGGCAGAACCTGCGGCGGGCCCGTTCCGCGACGGAGCGGAAGGTCCGGCGAGATGCAGAACTGGCGACGAAGGACGCGACCATCGAGAGCCTGCGCGAGCAACTCCGGGGCGAGCGGCGGCGGTCAAGGCGGCTGAAGAAACGCCTCGAGCGGATGCAGACGGTCGCGAAGATCGAGGTCTCCGAAGACGACACCCCGCTCAAGGTGCTCGACTCCCTCACCCGTGAGGGGATCCGGGGCCTCCAGGAGGGGATCGGTATATCCGCGGGCGACATCCTCTACGTCCCCCGGGCCCACGGCTGGGGACGAGGTGTGGTGAAAGACCTTGCGGGGACAGGAGTGCGGGCGCTGGTCATCGGCGGGGACCGCCCCGACCCGCACCTCGTCCGGGTCGCCCGGGAGGCCAATCTCCCCCTTCTGCCGGCGGAAACCGTCGAGCCGGATATCCGGGGCAGAACCGGGTCAGCAAGGACTGCGGCCGTCGAGGAGGCGATCGGGGAGTGGGAGGAGGAACAGAAGGAGTTCCGGCGCGAGCAGGAGGCCGAGCGGGTCGAGTACCTCTTCAAGGAGTACCGGAGCGAGCGGGAGAAGGAGGTGCGTCGCGGTGGATGAGCGGGGCCTGCACCGGCTTATCTCGACGATAATCGCCCCGGAACGGCTCGAAGACGACTGCGCCATCATCTCCTGCGGCGACTGTCTCATGGTCGCGACCACCGATATGCTCCACGAGACGACCGACTTCCCGACCGGGATGACCGACTGGCAGGCGGGCTGGATGGCGGTGGCGGTCACGCTCTCGGACGTCGCGAGCATGGGCGCGGCGCCGGGGCAGGTGCTCCTCGCGGTCGGCCTCGACCGACCGGAGCGGCTCAGGGGGATCATGGAAGGTGCACGGGACTGCTGCACGGCCTTCGGCGCCGAACTCGTGGGTGGGGACCTCGATGCCCACGGTGAGCTGACGATTGTGAGCACGGGCCTCGGGACCGTCGCACCCGGGCACCTCGTCCGGCGCCGGGGGGCACGGCCGGGTGACGTCATCGCGGTCACCGGGCCGCTCGGCGAGGCACAGGCAGCTCTCTCAGGTTATGAACGGCACCGGAGGGAACTCCTCGAGCCACAACCCCGGGTTCGCGAGGGGCAGGCGCTCGGCCGGGCCGGGGTCTCGGCGATGATGGACATCTCCGACGGCCTCGCGCTCTCGCTCTACGACCTCCTCGGCGTGAACGACTGCGGGTTTGCCGTCGATACCGCCCGCCTCCCGCTCCCGGCAGGGGTGCCGGAGGATGAGGGGCGGGAACTCGCGCTCTACGGCGGGGGGGACTTCGAACTCCTCTTCACCGCTCCGGCGGGCGTCCTCCCGATCCCCGGGGTTACGGCGCACATCATCGGCGAGGTTATAGCGGAGCGAACGGTCCTCGCGGACGGGGGGCCGCTTGAGCGCCGGGGATACCTGCACGAGTGGAGCGGCTAAGAGGCGGCCCGTATCCCCATCCGCCGCCACTCCCAGAAGATGTACGCGAGAGCGAGGACCGCAAAGACGAAGATCACCGCCTCGGTCACCAGAATCCCCTGTGTCTGGGCGAGGTAGACGGCGGCGGCGTCCACGGCGGCGTGCCAGAGAATGGCGAGGGCGAGCAGCATTTTTTTGCCGTAGACGATAGCGGCAAGCACCATCAACGACCAGGCGATGTGCAGGGTGATCGTCATCATCCGCTCGGCGAGACCGGGGAGGATATCGAACGGGGTGAGGGCCCGGAGAGCCTCGATCTCTGCCTGGACGAGGGGGTCGTCGGGCAGGGGGATCGCCCCGCCGTCGCCGGTGAGCAGGATATAGGAGACCATGCCCGAGAGGACGATCAGCGCGACGATCATGCTCTCGATACCGCCCCACCCGGTCCCGAAGAGGAGACCGTTCTCCCGGGAGAGCGAGAGGCTCTGCCGCGGGAAGATATAGCAGTAGACGAGGTAGCGGCCGATCTCCTCAAAGAGCCCGGCCATGAGGCCGAGGTAGATGGCGAGGCCGGCCAGGGCCGCGGTCGTCCCGAACGGCAGCAGGGCGAGGTAGAGCGGGGTCTGTGTCACAAGGACGAGCGGGGCGTGGAAGACCTGCACGACGATGAAGAAGAGGGCGCCAAGGGCGAAGACCCGCCACGAGAGGCCGAATTTCTTGACAAACCAGTAACCGAGCGCGAGCGGAACGAGGATCTCGAGCAGGGCGACAACGGCAAACGTGACGACGACCAGCGGGTCCATGCAGGAGAGTATTTCTGGGGATTATATAATACCTGCCGGTGAATAACAGTGCGGTTACCCTGACTCCCATGACCATACAGTATCCGGAAGGCAGAGATGCTCCCGGCGGTGCAGGCCGATTCTCAAACAACTTCGACTTCCTGCGGTTCGCTGCAGCAGTGGTGATCGTCGTCACGCACGCCTACGCGCTCAGGCTCGGCTACGTCGATGTAGGGCTGGACGATCCGGTCATACTCATAGGAGAGATAGCGCTTGCCGCCCTCCTCGTCACCAGCGGCTACCTGATCGCGGCGAGCTGGGAGTCGACCGCATCGCCGCTCCGGTTCGCCTGGAAACGGTTCCTTCGGGTCGTTCCGGCCCTTGTGGTTGTGATCCTCATCACGCTCTTTATCATCGGCCCGCTGATGACGACCCTTCCCCTGACGGGATACTTCGCCGCCCTCTTCTCCCCGGCAGGAGTCGCAACCGCCCCGTTCTTTGAGGACGGATCGGTCATAGGCCTCTTCCAGGAGAATCCCTGGACCTACGTCAACGGCTCGCTCTGGACGATACCCGTAGAGGTCTTCATGTACGGGGTCGTCGCGGCCCTCGGGATTGCCGGGCTCCTCAGGCGGTGGGGCGCCATCCCCGCCCTCGCCGTCGTGAACATTCTGGCCTGGATGTACTGGTTCGACGACCCCCGGATGGCAAAGGTCCGGTTCACCCTCTACTTCCTGATCGGGGCCTACCTCTACATCCACCGGGAACGGATCGCTTACCGCCCGGTCGTCGCCGGGGCGTTGCTCCTGATGCTCGTCCTCTCGGCCCTGACGCCGTATTCGGCCGTCGCCGGGGTGATCGCCATCCCCTACCTCACCATCTACGCAGCGCACATCCCGGTCCCGTTCCTGAACGCCTTCGGAAGGCCGGGGGACTTCTCCTACGGCATCTACATCTACCACTACCCGGTCCAGCAGGTGCTGATCCAGGTCACGGCGAACGCGCTCCTCCTCCCGGCGCTCTGCGTCCTCTCGTTCTCGGTGACGTTCGTTCTCGCGTTCCTCTCCTGGCATCTCGTCGAGAAGCGGGCGCTCGCGGCAAAGAACCTCAGGCCTGCCGACCTCGCGCGGGCACTCGAATCATCGCTCCTCCCGGAGCCCTTCACCCGGTGGTGGGTCGCCCGGAAGTGAAGGAGACAAGGGTTCTGGCCGAAGGGGTTTGAGCCGCAAATACAGTGAGCGTGAGCACTGGGGGGGTGCAAGAGACGACTTCCCCGAAGGGGGAGGGGTTCGAGAACTTAGATCGAGTTCTTACCAGGCCGACCTCGTCTGCCGTCGTTGGACCGGACACCCAATTTTCTTAACATCTTCTCGATAGCCCATCGTCCCCGGCCAAGTTCTTCTCCCAGGAGTTCTATGGCCATTTTCTTTGTTTTACCTGATTCGATGAGCTGGTTGAATCGGAGAACCAGGGTCGCCATATCCTCGCCGGTCCATGATCTGCCCTGATTCACCGGCTCCTCAATCTCCGGGGATCTCAGCGTCGAGAGAAGGTGTCCGGGCAGAACATTCCGCATCTCCTCGATCTTCGCATCAAAGATCGAAGGGGAGATCTCAAAGCCCGTCGCCTGGCGGTTAAGGCCGACGGCTACCTTTGCCGTCGAAAATCCGCCGAGGAAGAGATCACATACCAGATCGCCCTCACGGCTGCTGTACTGTATCATTTTTATGAGCAGTTCTGTCGGCAACTCGTTCTTATTCTTCACCCGGCCCGGCTTGTATTCACGATTGATGATCCAGACATCTTCACGATCCTGATAGTTCAACGATCCATCAGCAGAATCCTTTTCAGTTAACCCGAATCGGGATTCCAGCTCAAATGTCCTCTCTCCCCCGGGTTTTCCGTAGAAGAGGATATGGTAATGGGATGATACGTATTTTCTGCGGGTGTATACGCCAAAATTGTATTTCCAGATGATGTGATTGATCTCTTCAAGTTCAGTCTGCCGGAGAGCGTGGAGAATGTGGTACAGGTTCGTATACCCGGAGACAATGTACAGCGATCCTCCCGGTTTGAGAATACGTTCGGCTTCTTTTATCCAATTCAGGCTGAACTCACCATATTCTGACGCAGGAACCTCGACGTAGCCTTCAACGACGAACGCTTCGTTGCGGTTATAGTGTTTGTGGAGTTTGTCACCGTTGATGCCGTAAGGTGGGTCGGTGATGATCAGGTCGACCGAGTCATCAGGAATGTGCTCCCTTGCCCCGGCGATGCAATCACCGTTAAAATAGATATTACCCCCAACCCCCTCAGATCTCATGGTAACTCTCCCGGGTATGATCCAGGTGCAACAGTTGACTGCAGGTGCAAAACCGGGAACACACCGAAGTATAGTCGCTCCCGGGCCAGAAAAGTTTCGTTATCCCTGACCGTGCGGGAACATTGGTCCGGGGTGGTAACGGTGGGAAGAACCCGGCGGGAGATCGCAAAACTTCAGCGGGAGGAATGCGGACCCGGCGGGATTTGAACCCGCGGCTTCTCTGTCCCAACCGAAGGGGCTTCACCCCGCTCAAAACCCCCGGCGACCTGCGGTCGCCTATGAAGGTCGAAATGCAATAAACTCAATAGTATCGCCTTAGAATAGAGATCAAGAAGAAAGAGAAATGGACCCGGCGGGATTTGAACCCGCGGCCTCTGCGTTGCGAACGCAGCGATCTACCCCTGATCTACGAGCCCAAGGGGGTGAGATGATATGAGATCAGAGTATGATCTCGATATCTAATTTTTCTGCCAGTTCCTTATATCTGTTCCTGATCGTGACCTCGGTCACGCCTGCGACTTCAGCAACTTCGCGCTGGGTGCGCCGCTCGCCGCCGAGGATCGAGGAGATGTAAATCGCGGCGGCAGCGACGCCCGTTGGCCCTCTGCCGCTCGTAAGTTCGCGTTCTCCAGCCTGCCGGAGGATCTCGACCGCGCGGCTCTGGACCTCACCCTTCAGGTTCAGGCCCGAGCAGAAGCGCGGTACGTAATCGATCGGGGACGTCGGCAGGAGTTTCAACCCGAGCTCGCGGGAGATGAACCGGTAGGTGCGCCCGATCTCCTTCCTCGATACACGGGAGACCTCGGCGATCTCGTCGAGCGTCCGGGGGACACTGCACTGCCGGCATGCCGCATACAGCGCTGCCGCCGCAACCCCCTCGATACTCCGGCCACGGATCAGGTTCTTGTCCACCGCGTCACGGTAGACCACTGCTGCGGTCTCGCGCACGTTCCGGGGCAGGCCGAGCGCGGACGCCATCCGGTCCAGTTCCGAGAGGGCGAACGCAAGATTCCGTTCGGTCGCGTTCGAGACCCGGATACGCCGCTGCCACTTCCGGAGCCGGTAGAGCTGGGCACGGTTCTTGCTCGAGATCGCACGACCGTAGGAGTCACGGTTCCTCCAGTCGATCATCGTCGAGAGACCCTTGTCGTGGATCGTGAACGTCATCGGCGCGCCGACACGAGAGCGCTTCATGCGCTGGTCGTGATCGAACGCACGCCACTCGGGACCGCGGTCGATGAACTCCTCGTCAAGAACGAGACCGCAATTCTGGCATACGAGTTCGGCACGCTCGTAGTCGTGGACGAGCTGACGGCTGCCGCACTCAGGGCAGACGGACTGGACGCTCTCCTCGGTACGCTTCTTCTCCGTCTCCTTGACCTTCTGCTCCCCCCTCTTCTTCAGGGCCTCACGCTGCAACTGCAGCTGCTTCAATTTTTCAACTTCTGCCATCGAATTTACACCTATTTTGCAAAGATCTTCTCGCCAACCTGCACCGAACAGCCATTGTAGCAGAGGACTACGGCATAGGGAGATGATATATTCCCAAAGATATCAACTACCTTCCCGACGGGCTTTAATCGGCGATCCACAGCCTCACCGTAGAGGCGGGGCAACTGTGCAGCATCACATCGCAAGATTAACAAGCGATTACCGCAAACACTTACTGAACGTCCGATTAACCGCAAACTGCAACCTCTAGGGGATACTATAGTTGGATGTATTTAGTAACATATATATATTGACCCCGAGAGTATAAAAACGTTTTGCTAAATTATAAATACCTCATCTTATTTCTGGAGAAGCCGATTTATATCCTGGGAAAGAATCTCCCGCGATTCTGCCTCCGTCAATCCCGCGCCGAGCGCAACGGCCCACCGTGCCTCCTTTGACATCAGATCGGACGGCGCATGTGTATCGGAATCGACCGTGAGGGAGCAACAGGCCTCCCTCGCCACCCGCACTACATGGCCGTTGGTCCGGTTATGCCCCGCGCGGGAGGTGACCTCGAGCGCTATCCCGCGCTCTGCAGCTGCGCGGGCATCTTCGACCGTGATGAACCCCGGATGGGCAAGCACGTTCACGTCGTCGCACGTGCAGGCCGCGCGGTTGGTCCCCGGAGCGACCGGTTCCGTCACCGTCTCGCCGTGGACCACGACGATATCAGCGCCGCGCCGTTTTGCATCGTGGGCAAGCACCGGGATCAGAGGCGGCGGGACATGGGTGAGTTCCACCCCGACAAGCAGGTTCACGCCGTAGCACTGCGCCGAATCCCGGACTCTGCTCACTGCCTCCACCAGGTGCGCGAGGTTTGAGGCATCCGCGTGGTCGGTGATGGCGAGGGTCTCGTAACCGAGCACGGCAGCCCGACGAACCAGCTCCGTCGGAAGAAGTTCACCGTCGGAGAGGATGGTATGGGTGTGCAGATCGTACATCCCGGTCACTTCCGGCCGGCAAGACCGCCGGCGACCTTCTTGATCAGGTCTTCCTTGCTTCCTTCCCATTCCGCCACGATCCGCCCTTCATGCTCCGCCCACCGGGCGGGGTGGTGGTGCTCCTCCGCCCGGAACGGGACCTTCATCCGCCGCAGGACGGCCTCTATGGCAGGAAGATCCGGGGGCTTCACGCCGAGGTTCTTTGCGACGCGGCGTCCCTCACGCCGCTTTAGCGTGGTATTGAAGTAACAGGGATACAGGATGCGTTCTGCACTCATTGCCGTAGGGTTTGAGTGTTAACCTATAAACAGATCATGATCACAGTACTTACCATGCACCATATCGACGTCCATGTGGAGAAGGACATCTACGACGTCAACAACCGCATTGCAGACGCCAATAGAGAACACCTCAAGGCTCACGGCATCCGGTCGTTCGACCTCCTCGGCGCCATCGGGTCAGGGAAGACCGCCCTGATCGAACGGCTCGCACCAAAACTCCGGGAACGGGGGCTCCGCGTCGGCGCCATCGCCGGGGACGTCTACGGTGACGACGACTTCCAGCGAATCGTTGCAGCAGGAGTCCCTGCTTACAACGCGAACACCGGGAAGGAGTGTCACCTCGACGCCCACCTTGTGGAGCACGCCATCGAGCACCTGCCGCTCGACGAGATCGACGTCCTCTTCATCGAGAACGTCGGCAACATGGTCTGCCCGACCGACTTCCGGCTGGGCGCCGAGAAGAGGATCGTCATCGTCAGTTCGACCGAAGGCGACGATGTCGTGAACAAGCACCCGATGATGTTTCGCGGCAGCACCATCGGCGTCATCAACAAGACCGACCTCGCCGGGCTCATCGGCTCCGACCTCGACCGGATGGAGCGGGACATGCACCGCTACAACCCGGAGATGAAGGTCTTCCGGACGAACATGAAGACCGGGGAAGGGCTCGAGGCGCTGCTCGACGCCATCCTCGCCTGATCAGCAGTGTTAAATATCCCGGTCTCGAATAGTTATAGCACTTTAACGAGAGATTGCTAGCCCCAGGGGTATCGCGTCCTCTACAGAGTATATTACGGTGGTCACATGCAGTGGCAAGGAAGATCAGTACGGAAGCCCTCGGGCGGGCGCTACCACACCTCCCGGGGCAAGATGAGGTCGGAGATCGGCAGAGCTCCGGCAGAGACGCACATCGGTGAAGAGCGCAAGAAGATCGTCCGCACCTTCGGGGGCAACCAGAAGGTCCGGGCACTCCGGCTCGATATCGCGACGGTCGCAAACCCGGCAACCGGCGAGACCCACAAGGCGAAGATCGAGACGGTCGAGGCGAACAGCGCGAACCCCAACTACGTCCGGCGAAACCTCCTCACGAAGGGGGCCATCATCAGGACTGAGATGGGACGCGCGCGGATCGTCAGCAGACCCGGCCAGGACGGCGTCGTCAACGCCGTCCTGCTCGTATAATACCCTTTTTTACGGTCGTATATAGAACCATCCCTCCACCTGGCGGGTTACCAGTTCCACGACCCCGGATGGGACAGTCTCGACATAACCGGGGAAATCCTGCAGGGCAAGGTTCCGGGAGCGGAGAGTGTTTTCCCAGAGAGCGAACCGGACCCCCCGGCCCGCGAGCTGCCCACGAGCGCCGCATGCGGGCTACCGGTGCGGAGGACCTCCACCCCATCGGAGTGGGCGACCACCTCGACCTCGACGCTGTCGAGGCCTGCAAGAAGATTCTTTACACCGGTCAGCGCGAGGCCCGCCTTCTCGCGCTCGTCCAGGTGGATGACAACCTGCGGGGAGGGCATCATATCGCCGTCACACTCCCGACCAGATCGGCTCTGACGGGCCCCCGTGCCAGGTGGCGTTCGAGCGCCTCGACCGCCCGGATATCGAGGTCCTCCCGGTTCTTCCCGTACTTCGACGGCACACCCTGCCCGGTGACGAACGCAGCCCGGTAGACGGTATCCGGGTCAAGCCGTTTTCCTCCAACGAAGAACTCCTGGATGCGATGCCCGGGCGGGTTCTCGATCTTGCAGTAGAGGGTGACTCCCATACAACGCTTCACGTAACCCCCCATCTGTTCGTAGGGGTTTCGCGCGAAGGTCCGCTCCAGGTTCTCCTCCATCATCGTCCGGAGTTCCCGGCCCGTGATCTCGACCGTGGAGACCACCGGGTTGACCGGGATGATGTTCCAGAGGTCGTTTGCCGTAACCGGACCCGGCGGCACCGGAGCGCCATAGCGCCAGCCGTTCGAGAACGCCATCTCCACGCCGGTGGCATCGAGGAGCGCCTTGAGGAGGAGATTGTCCATCGTGGCCTCAAGGACCGTGTTCCGGTTGAGAGGGGTCCGGGTCTCCCCGACGACCCGGGAGAGGCGCTCGCGGTGCGGGTCCATGACCCGCTCGACGAGGTCCTCAACCCCGGGATCGGGCCGGATCTCCTCACCGACGACGATGAGGCTGTGGTCGAAGTGTTTCACCCGCCGGTTCTCGACCGTAAGGTCGAGCCGCCCGAGGAAGGAGCCGTGGCAGCCGGACTGGATGATGACGGTATCGTTCACGACCGCCGGTTCGAAGAGCCGGTTGTGGGTGTGTCCCGAGAGGAGGATGTCGATCCCGTCCACTTCCCGGGCGAGCTGCACCTCCTGGGGAAACCCGAGGTGCGATATCACCACGACGAGATCCACCCCCTCGTCGTCGCGGAGGTGGGCGATCTGCCCCGGGAGTTCGGCGTTGCCAAGGGAGAAGCGGACCCCTTCCGAGAAGGACGGCGGCATCACCTTGTCGACGATGGTGGCGGCAATGCCGATGACGCCCACCTGCAGTTCCCCGGCCTCGCAGACCGTAGACGGCAGGAAGACGAGGTCGCCGGTGGCCTCATCGTAGCAGTTGACGGCGAGGACCGGGTAGTCGAGCCTCGCGGCCACCTTCCGGAACTGCTCGGGGCCGTACGCAAACTCCCAGTGGGCGGTCATGGCATCGAATCCGAGCGCATTCAGCACCGGGATGAGCGCCTCGCCCTTCGATTGGACGGCAGGGTAGGTTCCATGAATCGTGTCGCCGCAGTCAAACGCGAGCACCTGGTCCCGCCGTGCATCGCGGATCTCCTCAAAGAGCGCGGCTATCCGGGCATATCCACCCGCCATCCGGTATTCCTGCCGGCCGCCGGCATAGAAGAGCTCCTGGTGCGGCTCCAGATACCCGTGCGAGTCGTTCATCTGCAGGAGGGTGAGGTGGTCGGTCATACGGGTGCAGAGGATAGGGGATGCAAAAAACCTTTGCGCCCCGGCGGGATCATATGCTTTTTACGTTCCGCGGACCTCAGTTCTAGTGATGCGCAGGATATACCATCGTTTTCCCCAGTCCATCGACCTCGATTTCGAGATCGTCAGGCCGTTCCAGGACGTTCTCGCCTGTATAGCCCGGATGCACGATACGCATACGACCGTGCGGGGGGCCGACGGCCTTGTCAAGGAACGGGTCCTCATCCAGGTCGCTGACGGGCGGACGCAGTTCCTGGACCTCAGCGCCCTGGCGCCGCTCTCAGAGAAGGTCAGTGAGATGGCAGACTTCCGGGTTGACCTCCAGCGGACGCTCCTTACCCCTGAAAAGAGACTGCCGGTCTCGGAGAACGTCTTCTTCCTCCGGATCATCGATAAGGGCCCGGTGACGGAGTGCTATGTGGCCAAGGATGGTCGCCTCGGTGACCTGGATGCGATGGACCTGCGACGGCTTCTCAAGGGTGCTTGCGAGTGAGCGTCAAGATTGCGGTTGCTGCGCCGTTCAAACATATGCGCAAGGAGCGGTTGCAACGGAGCGAGTTCGTCTTTTACATTGCCATTGACCGCAAGTGGATGAACAAGGAGCAGGCGAACCAGCTCCTGGAGCGAGCGAGGTCGGATGGGCTCGTCGAGATAGACGGGGGGGCCATCCGCCCGCTCTTCGACGTCGCGGAGGTCTCGATACCGCTCGGGTTCAAGCCCACCTCCGACGTCCTCGCCGCTGAGAGCCCTTACGAGGCGTTGATCGGGCGGATCGTTGCCACGACGGGAAAACCGCCGCAGGAGGTCGTCGCCGAGCTCCACAAGGTCGTGACCGACCACTTCGACGGCAACCTCCGGGTGGAGGCGGCGGCGATCATCCTGGCGAAGAAGTACGGGGTGGCGTTCGAGGACAAACTGCCTGCCCTGGAAAAGTCGGTTGCAACGTTGAGGTGAACAACCTCCCCTGTGCAGAGAGGCTCCCGGCCATCATCCCCCTCACCGGGAGAGAGTCTCCACTCCGGGATAAGCTCTGGAAAAAAGGGTGCTGATTATTCAGCGGCCGCTTCGGGCTGGCTGAAGTATTCGGCTAAGGGTTTTGCACCGCTCTGCTTTACGGCGGCGTTGATCTGGACAAAATCGGCGCTGATCTCATTTCCCCGCACCGACTTCCTGCGGCGTTCCCCGTCCATGACCGGGTGGAACCCGACACCCTCAGAAAGGAGGAGTCTTCTCCGTGCCGGTCCGGGAAGGTCGCGGCGCGCGGGAATGCCGGTCTTGTCCGTGCCCCCGGTGATCCGGATCGTATAGCCCGCAAGGCCGAAGACGCCCCCGTCGATCTCGTCACCGATACGCTTGCCGATGAGCGCTCCTGCGGCGGGGCCGGTCGCATCAATCTTGTATGCATGCCCGGTCTCCGGGTCTGATAGAATAATTTTGAAATCTGCCATGTTGACGACTCCTTCGAAAGTACCTATACAATTTGAGAATATGGTATTAAAAGTCTACCTTTGCGAGGTCGGGAAGAAAATGCCGGCCGGGAGAGGACCCGCGCTCCGGCGCCGGGAAGATTCACTTCCCCCAGAAGGGATCTTCCCGGCGCCGGAGCCGGGTGAACTCTTCGAGCGTCTCTCGCAGGCTCGAACTTAAGTGGTCGATCATCTCCCGTTCGATGATCTTCACGTGCCGCTCGGGTATATCCACGTAGAGGTCATCATCGACATTGATCTGGCGGCCGACCGTCGGGCCTTCGATCGAGATCGCAACCTCCTTGCCCGCTTCCGCCTCCTGGACCGTCTCGTTCTTCGCCTGGATCTGTTTGATCCGGCCGATCTTCTTGCCGTTTGCGAGGGCGAGGTCAACCCCGCTCTGGAGTTTCCCGCCGAGGATCCGGACGCCGACCACCGCGGGGTTGCTCTGCCGGAAGACACAGTTCGGGAGGATCCGGATCTTGGCGGGCATGATCAACTTCTCGAACTGCTGCCGTTCGAGTTCCTGCTTCTTCTCCTCGCGCCACTCGATGTAATCGTCGATGAGCTGGTAGATGACCCCGCCCTCGAATATGTGGACATGCGACATCATGGCATCCCCGAGGGTGTCGACCGCGTCCGGCAGGACCGGGGTGTTGAAGGCGATGATCGCACTGTAGAGGGGGTCTTTGATCGTTCCCGCCTCGATGATGTCGTGACGGGTGACCGGCCCGACGGTGGCCCGCATCACCTGGATCTGGTGGCTTTCGAGCTCTTTTGAGAGGGCTTCGAGGGCGCCGATGGTATCTGCCCGGATGATGACCCCGACATCGGAGAGGTTCACCTGGATGTCCTGGACCTCGTGCCGGACCATCTCGATCATCTCATCCCGGTTGGCGCCCCGGATGGCCCGGAGAGGGGAACCCGCGATGACGCCGTCGAGTTTCGGGGCGGCGACCTTGATACCCGCGGCGGCGGTGATCGACTTGACCCGTTCGAACCGTTCCTCGATCAGGATCTCCTTCATCGGGCGGGGCTGTAAGAGGGAGCGCACTTTGGTCTCGATGATCTGGTCGTTGCCCGCCACCACGATCTCGTCCCCGACCTTGAGGGTCCCGTCATAGAGGATGACGTCGAGCGTCATCCCGAGCCCCTTCTCCTCCTTCACCTCGAGCACGGTGCCGGCCCCGGGACCGTCGGCGCTGACCCTGAGGCTCTCGGTCATGTAGCGCTGGGCAAGCCCGATCAGTACCATGAGGATGTCGGGGACGCCTTCGCCGGTGAGAGCGCTCGTCGGGACGATGCAGATGTTTCGCGCGAAGTCCGAGACCCGGTCGAACCGCTCGGAGTTGAACCCGAGGTCAGAGAGTTTCCCCACGAGTTCGTAGACCTTCGTCTCGAGCGTGCCCTGGACGCGCTCGTTCTGCTGCGCAAACGTCTTCATGAACGGCTGGCCTGCCTGGACGCGCCAGCCGTGAATACGGTCGATCTTGTTTGCCGCGATGACGAACGGCGTCTTGTAGTTGCGCAGGATCTGGAGGGCCTCGATCGTCTGGGGGCGGAACCCCTCGTTGATGTCCACCACGACGATCGCCATGTCGGCGAGCGCGCCGCCGCGCGCGCGGAGGGTGGTGAAGGCGTGGTGCCCGGGGGTGTCGATGAAGAGGAGGCCCGGCACGTTGACGTTGACCTTGCTCAGGGCTCCGCCCATCCGGGTGATCGCGTCGATGGGGACGAGTGTGGCGCCGATGTGCTGCGTGATCGCGCCCTCTTCGGTGGTTACCACGGACGAACCCCGGATCCTGTCCAGGAGCGACGTCTTGCCGTGGTCTACGTGGCCCATCACGCAGACGATGGGGGTCCTGATCGTTGGTTGCTTTGCCATGAGTATCACCTTCCGGCGTGTGAAATAGAACGGACAATCCTCAAAATCTGGAAATATTTGCCTTTTTTGAATCAAATCCAGGTATGGGCGATTATCCTACCCCCGGAACACCGGGCGCCGCCCGGAACGTTGGTATGTTATAGAGCACGGAGTCTATTAATAATTCACCTCACCGCCCACCCTGTGCAGTTCGGGGCGGCAGAACCTGAGCAGTGGACCGCCAGATGCCCGACGGTTCGCACGATCGCCGGCGATCCTCCGGAGGGTGCCGGTTGTGAGCGTGGTGAAGAGATACCTTAATCAAATCTGACTGCCAACTCTAATGAGTACCTTGCCAGGGTGGGGTAGTCGGTTATCCTAAGGGACTGTGGATCCCTCGACCCGGGTTCGAATCTCGGCCCTGGCCTTCTTATTTCTCTTCCGATCTTCGTCCAGGATAGTAAATAGCCTCTTTCCAGACTCACGCGTGCGGGAGGAGCGTTCATGGCACCAACCCGTGGATCGCAGTTGTTTCAACCCGTCAAACCCACCCCTACGACCTACGCGATCCGCTTTCCTGCAGCCTCAAGCCGGGGAGTCTGGTCGTAGATCTCTTCGACCGTGAGGACGACCGCTGCCATCTTTTCTGTGCGAGCCGCGAACTCCTCCGGGTGCCCGGCCCAGACGCTCCTGTCAAGCGCCGCTGTTACGTCGTCATCCTTATGGATCGCCACCCTTCCCTTCACCTTGTACGCGGTGAACGGCGGGGTCCACTCCCAGACACAGAGCGACGCAACAGGGTGCCGCGTGAGGTTCTCGTAGGTCTGCATGAAATAGAGTTCTCCCCAGAGGATGGTCTCGGGATCCCTGACCATGACCGACTTGGCGGCGACATTGGGCATTCCATCGGATCCAATTGTCGCAACAGGGACCGAGTGCCAGTCTCTCAGGAGCGCAACGAGGGTATCGGGCATTACTACCATGGATCATCACACCTAACAACTGCATCCTGACAACGTCAGGACTATGAGCAATCCCGGGTCTGTTCTCCGGGCATGCTCATAGGCGTTCCGGTGCAACAATTCGCCAGCGTTCTGAGGGAGCCCCGCCGGCGGTAGCATCGCATACACCCAGACCCGGCTCCTCAACACCGCGTACGAGCTCTACCGGCGAGGACACGAACTCTCCGGGAAGGAGATGGCGTTCCTCTCCAGGGTTGCGGACGAGGCGTGCAGCCTCTGGAGAGAGCCGGACCAGGGTATATGGGAGATCCGGGGTGAGCCGCGCCACTACGTCCACTCGAAGGTGACGCCCTGGGTGGCGCTCGACCGGGCGGTCCACCTCGCTGACCACTACGGCCTCCGTGGCGACAGGAAGCAATGGACGCGGGGAGCTGCGGCGATCAAGCGGGAGGCCCTCGAGCGGGGTTACGATGCGGAGGTGGGGGCATTCGTCCAGTCTTACGGGTCAAAGCACTTTGATGCGGCCAACCTCCGTATCCCGCTGCTCGAGTTCCTCCCGTTCGACGACGACCGCGTGCAGGGGACGATCGATGCGACGCTCAAACGCCTGACGAAGAACGGCCTCGTCTACCGTTACCGGGCAGATGACGGCCTTCCCGGCGAGGAAGGAGCATTCGGGCTCTGCACCTTCTGGCTCATCGACTGTCTTGCGCTCTCGGGGCGCGTCAGCGAGGCGCGGTCGCTCTTTCGACGGATGATGGACCGGGCAAACCACGTAGGCCTCTATTCCAAACAGTTCGACCCGGTGACCGGGGCGTTCCTTGGCAACTTTCCCCAGGCCTTCACCCACATCGGGCTCATCAACAGCGCCCTCTACCTGGCCTACGCTGAAGGAAAGCCTATCCCGGGACACGCGCCCATAGGGACCCCGGAGCACCGTGCGGAGTTTGAAGAGAGGCGTTTGGTGGAGATGCCGGTCTGAGCGATGGTTACGGCACGATGGACCGTGCGGCAGACACAAGACTTCAAAAAAACCGTCGTTAACGTCAGGCATAACTATCGGGGATGCTATAACGCACTTCATGAACAGACGAACGATCCGCATACTGCTCCTGGTATCACTCGTCGTGCTCGGCAGCATCGCTGCCGGGTGTACCGATATGCCGGGGGCGACGTCCGCGGACTCCGCTCCCCTGGAGGGACAGGAGACGCTGGATAACGAGACGCCGGAGGCCGGCAGCGTGGCTGGGGGGAACAACCTGTTCGCGTTCGACCTCTACCGGCAGATTGCAGGCGATCCAGCGTCCGCGGGTAAAAACATCTTCTTCTCGCCCTACAGCATCTCCTCGGCTCTCGCAATCACCTACGAAGGCGCCCGCGGCACAACCGCCGACGAGATAGGGGCGGCCCTGCACCTCCCGGCAAACAACACCCTCCGGCGGGAGGGATTCGCCGCGATCGATGCCGGCCTGAACCGCGGGGACTCAAACTACACCCTCCGCACGGCGAACGCGTTGTGGGCGGAGGAAACCCACCCGTTCCTCCCCGAGTATATCGAGGTGGCCGCCCGGTGGTACGGGGCGAACGTCACGAACCTCGACTTCATCGGGAACCCCGACGGGTCGCGGCAGACGATCAACCGGTGGGTGGAGAGAGCGACCGAAGAGAAGATCCGCGACCTCCTCCCCGTGGGCTCGATCGATTCGCTGACCCGGCTCGTGATCACGAACGCGATCTACTTCAAGGGCACCTGGGCCGAGCAGTTCGACGCGAACGAGACGAGGGATGCAGAGTTCCGGGTCGGGCCGAACGAGACCGTGCAGATCCGGATGATGCAGCGAACCGGCGAGGACGCGATCTTTGGGTATACGGAGACCGAGATCCTCCAGGCACTCGAACTCCCGTATGCGCACGGGGACGGAACCGAACTCTCGATGCTCGTCCTCCTCCCGAAGGGAGACAACCTGACGACTGTGGAGAAGAGTCTCGATGCGGAGACGGTCGAAAACCTCCGGGAGTCGCTGGTGCGCGAGCGCGTCAAAGTCTTCTTCCCGAAGTTCACGCTTGAGACGGAGTACAGCCTTCCCCCGACCCTTGCGGCGATGGGGATGCCGACGGCGTTCACCGGCAACGCTGACCTTTCGGGGATGGACGGCACGAAGAACCTCTTCGTCAGCGACGTCGTCCATAAAGCATTCGTCGACGTGAACGAGGAGGGCACCGAGGCCGCGGCGGCGACCGGGGTCGTCGTGAACCTGGTAAGCATGCCCCTCGAGGAGACCACGTCGGTCTTCCGGGCGGACCACCCGTTCGTCTTCATGATCGTCGAGAAAGATTCCGGCACGGTCCTCTTTGCAGGAAGGGTCGTAAACCCGGAGAACTCGTGAGGGGCGGGGCGTCCCCCATCCCCCAACGACGGCAACTCCTTAATACCTCCCCGACCGAATACCAGAGTATCCATGCAGTCCCGGGAAGAAGTCTTCACGACCCTGCGGCGCCTCAAGGGCGAGCTCGCTGCACGGTTCTCTGTCAGCCGGATCGGCATCTTCGGTTCGGTCGCACGTGGCGAGCAGACAGAGGCGAGCGACATCGATATCCTCGTCGAGTTCTCCCGACCGGTCGGGTTCTTCACGTTTCTTGAACTCGAGGAGTACCTCTCAGTCACACTCGACGCTCCCGTTGATCTTGTAACCCCTGACGCTCTTAAACCGGTGATCCGTGACCGGGTGACCGCCGAGGTCGCGTATGCCTGAACGGTCGGATGTTCGCCTCCTCTGCGGCGACATCACCGAGGCTATCGAGCGCATCCTCCGGTACACTTCTGGTATGACATACGATGAGTTCATCACCGACATCAGGACGCAGGACGCGGTCGTGAGAAACCTTGAAATTCTCGGAGAAGCGGTAAAGAACCTCCCAGAAACGTTCAAAGCGGGGCATCCTCAAGTTCCGTGGCGGTTCATTGCTGGAATGCGAGACAAACTCATCCATCATTACTTCGGTGTCAGCCCTGAAATCGTCTGGGAAACGGCACAATCCGACATACCAGCGCTTCAAGAACAGTTGAAGGCAGCCCGTTTCCCGGGAGAACGCAAAGAGGACACCCAAATCCCCGAAGATGAGGTGTCATGATCCGGCGAACGCCTTAAGAATAGGTTTTGCAGGGTTCTCCGTAAACCGGGGTGGCCCCACGCACGAAGACCATCAACACCCTCATCGAGTTTTCACGCCTCGCGGAGCCGCTCGACGATCGTCTTCTGCAGATACCCGATGATCGGCATGTCCGACCCGATCACCGCATACCGCCCGGACCCCGCGGTGGCGATGGCGAAAAAATCCAGGCCGTCGACCAGGATCGCGCACTCATCCCTCCTGAGCCCCTCCATCACCGAACCGTTCGTCGGCCGGGCGTTCAGGAGCTCGATCACGGTCCCTCTCGCCTCGTAGATCGGGAGGTTGATATCGGCACATTCCTCTCTCTCCCGCACGACCACGTAGAGATCGATCTTCCTCTCCAGCGGCTTGATGATCGTGTAATACTTTCGGAGGAACTCGGGGTTGTAGCAGAGGATCACCATGCTCCGCTTCACCCGCCGGAAGAGCGCGGAGATATGGTTCTCAATCGCCCACCCGCTCCGGAGGATGAAGAACGAGTCCGGGGGAAGGCGCGGTTTGACCGAGAGACTCTTGAGCGCCTCGCGCGTCTCCTCGAGAGAACGGATGTAGTCGTCTTTGAGCCGGTCGAAGATTACGTCGATGTCGAGGACGTAGTAGGATGCCGGAGAACCTTCTTCCACAGCGATGAACCCTCGCCGGGCCAGATCGTTCAAGATATCGTAGATCCGGCCCCGGGGGACCCTGCTCATCTCGTGGATGTCCCGTGCGGTCGCTTTCTGCAGCCCGACAAGCGTCGAATAGACGCTCGCCTCATACTCGTTCATCCCGAGGGCATGGAGTCCGTCGACGATCGCATTCGCCATTGCAACTCATTTGAGTTGCACCAGACTTATAGGTTACGGAGGAAGAGATAGATCAGCGAGAGAGAACCTCCTCGCACGACCGTCCCCTGCCGGGAGGCAGCAGGGAGGCAGCATCTGGTCGCCTGCCGGGAGGACGGAGAAGAGTAGCACGCAGAAGCAATATCACCCGAAACGAGCAGATCGGATACCGTCGAAACAGAACCGGAAGAACCGTCATAATCATGCCCTGATAGGTATCCGGGGCAGGCCCGGGTTTGGCCGGGCCGCTGCCCGCACAGCACCAGAACGTCCCTCCTATCCCGGCGCAGATCCCGGGCGCACCCCGCCAAATGAGTTTTACAAGATTCCGTGGGGAATCCTGCCCCGGAATCGTAGCGCGGGACAAGCCCTCTCCTGAGTTGCACCAAATTCATGATTGATCCTTCGAAACAACTACTCCGATAAAATAAACCATTTTATAGCGAGGAGAGACGTGAACCGCACAACAACGTATACCACAGGGTCCCGTCACGACCCCGATGACCCGGTGTGCCGGAGACCGGCCAGCCGGAACCGCTCCTGCAAGGACCCAGTCTTTGAGGAGACCGACCAGGTCTGGACCGAGGCCGGGTTTCTTCCGCCCACAGATTACCGGCGGCTCGTGGCCCTGCTCCACCGTCTCGCCATGGAAGAAGAGGCCACAGCATCCCTGCTCTCGTCCGTCCTGACGACAGCGCCGGTGAAGTCCGGTGATGCGGGCCACGGCTACAGGATCCTTGACTCCGTGAAACTCCGGCGTACCGCCGAGGAGTACGGGATCGGCCCTGCCGCCGGAGACGAGACCGGGATCGCTCACGCCGTGACGCTCGCGATCATCGGCGAGTACCGGGCAAACGTGCCGGAGGAGTCCGCATGAAGAACCCCTACGAGTGGCTCGCAGACGCCGTCAACAACCACACCTGGACCGTCGCCGGGGTTGCGGTGGCCGTCTTCGTCCTGGCGCTCTTCGGGCTCACGATGGTGACGATGGAGACCGGCGACGACACTTACATCGACAAAGACACCCCCCGCGGCGCGCTCCTCGCCCATTACAAAGACACCTACGGCTCCGACGCGATCATGCTCATCTACGAGGCGGACAGTGTCCGAAATCCCGAGATCCTCAGGTATATTGACCACCTCCAGGAAGACCTCAGGAACGAACGCTACGTCAGTGAGGTCTCCGGCGTCGTCGATCTCTTGAAACAGGCAAACGGCGGCACTCTGCCGCCGTCTACGGCGGAGATCGACGGGATCATCGGGCAGGCTCCCCCCGAACTCGTTGAGCGGATGTTGCCTTCAGACCTGATGACGATCAGCATCATCTCCCTCGAGCCGGGCGTCGGCCTGGAGGTCCAGAAGCAGGTCCTCGAGAACATCGAGACCATCATCAGCATATCGGAGCCTCCGGCGGGCGTTTCGGTCACGGTCTCGGGGACCCCGGCGTTCTCGAAGGAGATGGGCGAGGCGATGGGGGCGGAGATGGGCACGCTGATTCTTGTAGCCATGGTCTTCATGACCATCGCGGTGATGCTCCTCTTCTCCCACGTCCGCTACCGCCTCCTTCCCGTCGGGGTCGTGACCGTCGGGCTCATCCTGACCTTCGGGCTCATGGGCATCTTCGGCATCCCGGTCAGCATGGTAGTGGTTGCGGCGTTCCCGGTGCTCATCGGGGTCGGAATCGACTACGCGATCCAGTTTCAGGCCCGGTTCGATGAGGAGAGCCGGCGCTCCCCCCTCCCGGAGGCCGTATGGACCACCATCACGCAGATGGGGCCGTCGATCCTGATCGCAATGACGGCGACGGCCCTCGGGTTCATCGCGATGTTCTTTGCCCCGGTGCCGATGATAGCCGACTTCGGAAAGGTCTGCGCCATAGGAGTCGCCTCCTGTTACATTGCGGCGCTCATCATCATCCCGGTCTTCGGGCTCATCACGAACTACCGGCCGAAGAACGATGCGCAGCCGGCCAACCCCGCCTCGGGGACCGGGCATGCTCTCGTCGAGCGGTATGAACACCTTCTCGGCAGGCTGGCCTATACCGTTGCAAAACACCCGCTTCCTATCCTCCTGATCTTCGGCGTCGTTGCGGCAGGCGGGTACTACCTCGATGAGAAGGTCCCCATCAGCGCGGATGAGAAGACTTTCGTTCCCGACACGATGCCTGCCCTCGAGGACATGGAGAAGATCACCCGGACGATGGGGTCGACGAGCACCGTCCCGGTCGTCGTGACCGGGGACGACGTCCTCTCCCTGGAGATGCTCGAATGGATAGATCGGTTCGGGACGTATGAGGTCGAACAGAACGACAAGATGACCGGCGTTGTGAGCATCGCAACCCTGATCCGGGACTACAACGGGGGTGTTCTGCCTAAAACAAGCGGGGAGGTTGACGCCGCCGTCGCCCGGATCCCGGAGGCAACCCTGAAGGGTTACCTCAATGGGAGGATGGAAGCGGTCCTCGAGTTCTCGACAGTCGCGATGGAGATGGACGCCCAGAAGTCTTTCATCGAGGGGATCCGGAGCGACATAGCCTGGAACGATCCCCCTGCCGGCGCAACGGTGGCGATCACCGGTAGCGGGGAGATGTTCACCGCCCTCATGGACGATATCGCCGAGTCAAAGACGTTCATGACCGTGCTCGGGTTTGCCTTCATCCTCGGGTTCTTGCTCCTCGTCTACCGGAGAGTCGGGGCCGTATCGCCGCTCGTCCCGATCGCCTTTGTCGTAGGCTGGTGCGGGGCGATCATGTACTTCCTCGGCCTGGACTACACGCCGCTGACCGCCGTACTCGGGTCGATGAGCATCGGCGTGGCCTCGGAGTACACCATCGTGATCATGGAGCGGTGCGAGGAGGAACTGGCAAAAGGCGTGGGTTATCTCGAAGCCATCCAGACCGCCGTCCAGAAGATCGGGATGGCCATCACGGTATCCGGGGTGGCGACGATCTCCGGGTTTGCGGCGCTCACCGTCTCGACCTTCAACATCATCAGCAACTTCGGGATCGTGACGGTCATCACCATCGGGTTCTCGCTCGTGGGCGCGATCATCGCGCTGCCGGCAGTGCTCTCGATCATGTACCGCTACACGGGGAGCACCCGGGCTCCGGTTCAGACAGGAGCCGGGGTCGCAGACTGATATCCCGGGCGCCGGCGCTTCATCTCCACAGGGAACGGTCCGGTGGCCTGCTGTCTGGCCCGAGAACCCTATTTTTCTTCCGGCGTCACGAGAAGAGGCCCGGCCTGCCGTCTTGCACCCCGTCAGGGAGCGTGGCGATGAGCCACGCCTCTGCCTTTCGGAGGTGCCCGATTGCAGCGGCTTTGTTGATGTTCACCTTCACCGTGAGCTGCCGGCTTTCAATCCTGTGGGATGAGAGAGCGGCAGGGGAAGCGCAGGCGATCCAGCAGCAAAGAGCCCTGCACGAGAACCGGGCTGTGGTGTCTCTTCCTGCCGGGGTTGCAGTAAGTTCATCTCCGGTCCCATAGAAACAGTACCTCCAGCAGACGAGCCACCTATAGCGAGGAGAGACGTGAACTACATAATTTCCTGTAACACCAGGTCCTGCCGGTGCTCTGATGAACAACACCGATGCCCCATACGTCCAGAGGGGTCATACGAGGAACCGTCTTTTGAGGAGACCAACCGGGTCCGGGCTGAGGTCGCCCGCGCGGGAACCGTAGCGGTCGTCGGCGAGTACGGGGCGAACACACCGGAGGAGCCCGCATGAAGAACCCCTATGAGTGGCTTGCAGACGCCATCACCAACCACACCTGGACGGTCGCCGGGGTTGCCGCGGCCGTCTTCGTCCTGGCGCTCTTCGGGCTCACGATGGTAACGATGGAGACCGGTGACGACACCTACATTGACAAAAACACCCCCCGCGGTGCGCTCCTCGCCCACTACACCGAGACTTACGGCTCTGACGCGATCATGATCATCTATGAGGCGGACAGCGTCAGGAACCCCGATGCGCTCCGGTATATCGACCACCTCCAGGAAGACCTCCGGAACGAACGCTACATCGACGAGGTCTCCGGCGTCGTCGACCTCCTGAAAGAGGCGAACGGCGGTACCCTCCCATCGTCGATGGCGGAGATCAACGCCATCATCGAGCAGGCTCCCCCGGGAATGGTCGAGCGGATGCTGCCTTCAGACCTGATGACGATCAGCGTCATCGCCCTCGAGCCGGGCGTCGGCCTGGAGACCCAGATGCGGGTCGTCGAGAACATCGAGTCCGCCATCAGCATATCGGAACCCCCGCCAGGCATCTCGGTCACGGTCTCCGGAAACCCGGCGTTCTCGAAGGAGATGTCTGAGGAGATGGGAGAACAGATGGGTCTCCTGATCCTTGCGGCCATGCTCCTGATGGTTCTCGCGGTGCTGCTTCTCTTCTCCCACGTCCGCTACAGCCTCCTCCCCGTCGGGATCGTGGCCGTCGGGGTGATCATGACCTTCGGGTTCATGGGCATCTTTGGCATTCCCATCAGCATGGTGGTGATCGGTGCGTTCCCGGTGCTGATCGGGATCGGGATCGACTATGCGATCCAGTTCCATGCACGGTTCGACGAGGAGATCCGGCGCGGGACGATCCCGGAGGCCGTATGGGCCACCGTCACGCAGATGGGCCCGTCGGTCCTGATCGCGATGTCGGCGACGGCGCTTGGGTTCATCGCGATGTTCTTTGCTCCGGTGCCGATGGTAGCCGACTTCGGGATCGTCTGCACCATCGGGGTGGCCTGCTGTTACGTCGCGGCGCTCATCATCGTCCCGGTCTTTGCGATCGTCACCCGTTATCGGCCGAAGCATGAGGCTCCTGCTGCCGATTCCGCCCGAGAGTCAGGGACTCCCATCATGGAGCGGTACGACCGTCTTCTCGGCAGGCTGGCCTATATGGTCGCGAAACATCCGCTCCCGGTCATCCTGCTCTTTGCGGTGGTCGCGGCCGGCGGCTACTACCTCGACGAGAAGGTTCCCATCAGTTCAGACGAGAAGACCTTCGTTCCCGACACGATGCCCGCCCTCCAGGACCTGGAGAAGATCACCCGGACGATGGGATCGACGACCACCATCCCGGTCGTGGTGAAGGCAGACAACGTCCTCTCCCCGGAGACGCTTGCCTGGATCGATCAGTTCGGGGTCTATGAGCAGGAGCACAACGACAAGATAACCGGGGTGACGAGTATCGCAACCCTGATCCGGGACTACAACGGCGGGGTCCTGCCTGGAACGAGTGAGGAGATTGATGATGTCGTCGCCCGGATCCCGGCATCGACCCTGAAACGCTACCTCAACGGGAATCTGGAGGCAGTCCTCGAGTTCTCGACGGTCGACATGGAGATGAGCGCCGCCCGCGACCTCGTGGCGAGGATGCAGAGCGATGCGGTCTGGAACAACCCGCCGGCAGGCGTGACGGGGAAGATCACCGGCAGCCTGGAGATGTTTGCCGCCCTCATGGATGACATCGCTCGATCGAAGACGTCCATGACCGTGCTCGGGTTCGCCTTCATCCTCGGGTTCCTGCTCCTTGTCTACCGGAAATTCGGCGCCATCGCCCCAGTCATCCCGATCGTCTTCATCGTGGGCTGGAACGGGGGGATCATGTACCTCCTCGGCCTCGACTACACCCCGCTGACGGCCGTCCTCGGGTCGATGACGATCGGCGTGGCCTCGGAGTACACCATCCTGATCATGGAACGGTGCGAGGAGGAACTTGCCCGGGGCATGGAGTTCCTCGACGCAGTCCAGATCGCCGTCCAGAAGATCGGAACGGCCATCACCGCATCCGGGATGACAACGGTCTTCGGGTTTGCGGCGCTCACTCTCTCAACGTTCAACATCATCAGCAACTTCGGGATCGTGACGGTCATCACCGTCGGGTTCTCGCTCGTGGGCGCGATCGTCGTGATGCCGGCAATCCTCGCGCTGCTCTACCGCTACACCGGGCACTCCCGGGTCCCGGTGAAGGCAGGGCTCGCAGAGTAATCCAGAACATCACTACCGCGACGGGGACTCCGGCACCGGGGTCCCTGCAGCCCGGGGAGGCGGCAGGCATATCAAGATTTATATAGTACCTTCCACATCCTTCCCCCGGTGATACACCGTGGCAAATGGAGACCTCACGGCGCAAGTATTGGCGCCATTTGAGCCGGTTGAAGAACTGGCCCGTAACGTCATCCTGTTTCTTCCAAATCTTTTAGCAGCGATCATCATCCTCATCATCGGCTGGATCCTCGGACGCATCCTCGGAAGAGTTGTTGCCGAGGTCCTTGACCGGCTCGGCGTTGACGACGCGCTGCGGAAGACATCGGTCGGCCGGAAGATTGAACGATCCACGATGAACATCAGCCACCTCTTCGACCTCATTGTCCGCTGGTTCATCTACCTCATCGCGATCCTCGCAGCCGTCAGCGTCCTGCAGATCCCGGCCCTGACAGCGGCGGTCGCGGTCATCGTGGCTTACATCCCGAATGTCGTCGCGTTCATCCTGATCCTTGTCGTCGGGTTCATCCTGATCGACTGGCTGCTGGACATCCTCCAGAACATGGGGGAGGTGCAGAGTATCCAGGGCTTCGGGCTGATCACGATGCTGCTGCGGGCGTTCCTCTACTTCGTCGTTGCCATCCTCGCACTTCAGCAGCTCCTGATCGACCTCTCGATCATCTACGTCTTCGTCGTCCCGATAGCCTGGGGAGTTGGGCTCGGCCTCGGTGCGGCGATCGCCATCATCGTCGGATTCGGCCTCCGCGACCGGGCGCCGGAGATGATGAATCGTGTGATGGGCCGGGGGAAACAAGAATAACTTTTTTTTTGGGCGGGCTCACAACCCGCCGTACTTCCTGACATGCTCGCCGGCCCGGCGGTAACGCGGGTCTGCGCCGGCGGCGGGGATGTCCCGGCCGTAATGCCGCCGGTCTTCCCCTACCGGGCAAACCTTGATGCAGATCCCGCAGGGGGAGATCTGCCGCCGGGCGAGGTCGGCGCTGTTGGCGGTGCAGGCCGCCTTGTCGGTGAGGCCCTCCGGGTAGTCCCGGTCATCAAGCGCGCCGGCGGGGCAGGCGTCGACGCAGAGCATGCACCGGGTGCAGAGGTCGCCGGGAAGCAGCGAGTCGGGCGGAAGGTCCGCGGCGGTGAGGACCGAGCCGAACCGGACCCGGGGGCCGTACTCCGGGGTGAGGAGGGTGTTGTTGACGCCGAAGGTCCCGAGCCCCGCGAGGAGGGCGGCGTGGCGGTGCGAGAAGAAGGCGACCGGGTTCTTTTTGAGCACCTCGATGGACCCGTAGCCGTCGCGGGGGACGAAGACCGAGGGGTAGCCCTCGTCGTTGAGAAACGAGGCGAGCCGGTAGGTGTACTGGTCGAGGAGGGTGTTGACGGTCTTATACAGCTCGTGGTAGTAGATCGAAGGGGAGGTCTCGAGCACCGGGAGGTGGACGGGAAGGCCGATGACGATCACCGACCGGGCTTCCGGGAAGATCGACTGCGGGTAGAACGCTTCCGGCATCCAGGGCTTAAACGGCGGGTTCTCCCAGCGGTCGGTGCTCGCGACCCCGACGAGCGGGATCTCCATCTTCCGGCAGCGGAGAAGGACGGCAGCCTTCAGGTCATCGTTCATGGCTACCGGATCTCTTGTCCCCGGCAGGAAAAAAGGTTCACCTCCTGTGCATGCCGGAGGGCGGAAGCCGTTTACCGCCCATGGCCGGGAGCCTTTCAGGAGCTCCCCGGCACCCAGCGTTCTTCCCCATCCGGGCCAAACTCCTTCTTCCAGATCGGCACGGTCTGCTTGAGCCGGTCGATGATGTACTCGCTGGCAGCGAACGCCTCTTTTCGGTGCCCGGCTCCGACGATGACGAGGAGAATGGTCTCGCCGACTCGAAGAGACCCTATCCGGTGGACGATATCCACCGACTCGACCGAGAACTCCCGCATCGCCTCGTCACGGATCGTCTCCAGTTCGCGGACCGCGACGTCCTCGTAGGCTTCCAGTTCAATCCGTTCCACCCCGTCGTCGTCCCGAACAACACCGCAGAAGGTGACCAGGGCTCCCATGCCCGGCCGCTTCGCTGCCTCGATCATCGCACCAGCGTCGATGACATCCCGGGTAATACCGATCATATCTATACCACCTCATCCGCCCGCCACCGGCGGGAAGATGGCAACCTCGTCGCCGTCCGCAAGGACGAGCGTCTCGATTTCATCTCGCTTCACCCGCTTCCCGTTGTGCATCAGGATGACGTGCGCCCGGAGTCCCCCGAGCCCGTCGAAGATCGCATCGGACCCGGCACGGTCCCGGAGCGCGGAAAGGACCGTCGTCATTGGAGCCCCTTCGGGGAGGTCAAACGAGAGGTCGCTCCCGAGGATCTCCCGGAACCGGGCGAACGTCTTTACCCTGACCTGCATGATTGCACCCCCTCGCTGCAGGCGGGACAGTCCGGCCGCCGCTCGACGGTGTATGTCTCGAGCGTCGTCGCCAGCCCATCCCAGAGAAGAAGCCGGTTGACGAGGAGGTCCTCCTTACCGAGGAGATACTTGATCGCCTCGTTCGCCTGGATGAGGCCGATCACCCCCGGGGTCGTCCCGACGACCGGGAAGACCTCGGCCGGTGGTGCCTCCGGGAAGATACACTCGAGGCAGGCCGTCCGGCCGGGGATGATCGTCGTCGCCTGCCCGTCGAACCCCCGGATTGCGCCGTGGATGAGCGGCACGCCGGACCGGAGCGCTTCCCGGTTCAGGAGGTAGCGGGTCGGGAAGTTGTCCATCGCGTCCACGATCAGGTCGGCATCGCCCACAAGGTCCCGAACGTTCGTCTCGTCGATGGTCGCGGCGAAGGCCTTGATGCGGATATCCGGATTTGCCTCCCGGAGTTTTGCCTCCGCGGATCGGGCCTTCAGTTCGCCGATATCGCTCTCCCAATGGAGGACCTGCCGGTTCAGGTTGGTCCGGTCCACGGTATCCCGGTCCACGAGGTGGATCTCCCCGATACCGGCGACAGCGAGGTAGAGGGCGATCGGGCAGCCGAGACCCCCGGCCCCGGCGATGAAGACCTTCGCATCTTTCAGCCGCTCCTGCCCCTCCTCGCCGAAGAGGAGGATCTGCCGGTCGTAACGTTCCCGTTCCCGCTCAAGAAGCATCCCGTTATCCTCCCTTTTCCTCAGGCGTCCCGTGCCGCGAGCGGTAATCTTCGATCGCCTTGTGGATCCCCTCCTCGGCAAGAACAGAGCAGTGGAGTTTCTGGGGGGGCAGCCCCTCCAGCGCCTCGGCGACCGCTTTGTTGGTGACCCCCCATGCCTCTTCAAGGGTCTTTCCCCGGATCAGCTCGGTGGCCATCGAACTCGATGCAATAGCGGCGGCGCACCCGAACGTCTTGAATTTTGCGTCCACGATCCTGTTCTCTTCGATCCGGAGGGTTATCCGCATGATGTCGCCGCAGGCCGGGTTTCCGACCTCGCCGACACCGTCCGCATCCGGGATCTCCCCCATGTTCCGGGGGTTCGTGAAATGGTCCATGACCTGTTCGCTGTACATCGTGATCACTCGTATCGTTCGGGGGTGAGCGGCGACATCTTCCGCAACCGCTCGATCACGCCGGGAAGCACCGAAAGGACATAGTCGACGTCCCTCTCCGTGTTGACGTCGCCGAGGGTGAGCCGGAGCGAGCCGTGGGCGTGCTCGGGCGCTAGACCGCAGGCGGTCAGGACGTGCGAGGGCTCAAGCGATGCCGAGGTGCAGGCGCTCCCGGTGGAGGCCGCAATCCCGAGGGCGTCGAGCATGAGAAGGATCGACTCTCCCTCGACGTAACGGAACGCGACGTTGACGTTGTTTGCGAGCCTCTCCGTCGGGTGGCCGTTCAACCGGGTAGCCGGGATGGTGCCCAGAATCCCCTGGATCAGCCGGTCCCGCATCGCGGCGAGCCGGCGGTTGTGCCCCTCGATATCGGCGGTCGCGAGTTCGATCGCGCGTCCCAGCCCCACGATCCCGGGAACGTTCTCGGTCCCGGCCCGTCGCCCCCGCTCCTGTGCTCCGCCGTCTATGAACGTCCCGATCCGGGTCCCTTTCCGGACGTAGAGCGCTCCTATCCCCTTCGGGCCACCGAACTTGTGGGCCGAGAGCGAGAGGAGGTCAAGCCCCATCGTATTCACATCGATCGGCACCGCTCCGATCGCCTGGACGGCGTCGGTATGGAACGGGACTCCGTTATCGTGCGCGATCTTCGCGATCGCCTTGATGGGCTGGATCGTCCCGATCTCGTTGTTTGCGGCCATCACCGAGACGAGGATGGTCTTCTCCGTGATCGCCTCCTCGACAGCGCCGGGCTCCACCCGGCCGAACTCGTCCACGGGGAGGTAGGTGACCCGGTAGCCCTGCTTCTCGAGCGCCTGGCAGGAATGGAGGATGGCATGGTGCTCGATTGAGGAAGTGATGATATGATCGCCTTTCCTCCGGTTCGCCGCCGCCACCCCTTTGATCGCCCAGTTGTCGGCCTCCGTCCCCCCGGAGGTGAAGTAGACCTCCTCGGGGGTTGCGCCGATCGCCGCCGCGACCCTTCGGCGTGCCTCCTCGACCGGCCCCTTCGCCTCACGGGCGAGCGCGTAGAGCGAGGAGGGGTTCCCGAACCGCTCCGAGAAGTAGGGGAGCATCGCCCGGGCGACCTCCGGCCGCGCCGGCGTCGTCGCCGCGTGGTCCATGTAGACCAACCGTCGCCCTCCGTCAGTCATGGGACTCACACCGTAATCCGGCCCTGCACAAAGGTATTTGTTCTCCGGGGTCAAAGTTAACAATTGTTAACATCAATGTTAGATCGGCTTCGGAACCATTAAAAGTTGTGGTATGATGAAACTCCCCTGCCAGTTGATTGTATGGAATGTGCTGCCCGCAATCCGTGCCGCGATCGCGGAAGAACTGAATGCCATGGGCGTCTCCCAGCTGGAGGCCGCCCGCCTCCTCGATATGACGCCGTCGGCGATCTCCCAGTACCTCACCGGGAAGCGGGGGTACCGGATCGTCTTTGAGAGTGAGGTGAAGAAGTCGCTCAACCGGCTCGCACGGGACCTCAAGGCCGGCCAGGTGGATGACCTCGCCGCCCGGATATGTGAGATCTGTACACAGATCCGCGAGGGAGATGATCCGGGCAGTTCGTGCGCCAGGGAGAGATAAGGAGGAAGCAGCAGTGGAACCTGAACACGACAGCAAAACGGCAGTCATCAAGACGCTCGAGGAGAAGGGGGTGGTGCTGGTCGCCTACTCCGGTGGTATCGACAGCTCGCTCCTCGCCGCCCTGGCCGTCCGGGCGCTCGGGAAAGACCGGGTCAGGTGCGTCCTCCTTGACTCGCCGCTGGTGCCCCGGCGAGAGGTCGAGGAGGCAAAAGAGACCGCTGCAGAGCTGGGCCTCCCCCTGGAGGTCGTGGCGTTCCCGGTCCTCGAGGACGACTCGTTCCGGGCGAACCGGCCCGACCGCTGCTACACCTGCAAGAAGGCCTCCGCCCGCCTGCTCAAGGAGGTGGCCCGGCGAGAGGGGATCGAGACGGTCGCAGACGGGACGAACGCCTCCGACCTCGGGACCTACCGCCCGGGGCTCGCCGCAAGCGACGAGGAGGGGATCTGCCACCCACTTGCCGAGGCGGGTGCGACCAAGCAGGAGATCCGCAGGATCGCTCGAGAGTGCGGCCTCCCGGTCTGGAACAAACCTTCGGCAGCCTGTCTTGCCAGCCGCATCCCCTACGGGGACGAGGTGACGGAAGAGGTCCTCGGTCGGATCGAGGCGGCCGAGGATCTGCTGCACGACCGGGGATTTTGCCAGGTGCGGGTCCGGGTGCACGGCGACGTCGCCCGGATCGAAGTGCCCCCGGAGGAGCTGGAACGGCTCTTCGCCGTCCGGGACGATGTGACGGCGGCGCTTCGGCGGATAGGATTCACCTACGTCGCCCTGGACCTTGCCGGGTACCGGAGCGGAAGCATGGATGAGGTTCTATGAAGATCGAAGAATGCAGGGCGGACTTCCCGATCACCCGGGACCTCATCTACCTGGACAGCGCAGCCACATCGCTCACCCCGAAGCCGGTGGTCCAGGCAATGGTCGAGTACGACCTCCGCTACCGGGCGAACGTCGGGCGAGGCGTGCACCGGCTCACCGCCGTCGCCACCCACCGCTACCGGGACGCCCGTGATGCCGTCAGGTCGTTTGTCGGGGGGGAGGGCGGCACCCTTGCCGTCACCCGGAACACCACCGAGGCGATCGGGATGGTCGCCGCCGGCCTCGCATGGCAGAAGGGCGACCGGGTGGTGACGACCCTCCTCGAGCACCACTCAAACCTCCTCCCCTGGCTCCGGCTCAGGGAGCAGGGGGTCGAGGTGGAGGTCGTCCGGCCGGATGCGGACGGACGTCTCGACCCTGCCGACCTGGAGGCGGCCATCCGCGACGATACCCGACTCGTCGCCGTGACCCACGCCTCAAACGTCCTCGGTACCGTCCTCCCGGTCAGGGAGATCGCTGGCACCTGTCACGACCGGGGCGCACGGCTCCTCGTCGACGCGGCCCAGTCGGTGCCACACCTCCCGGTCGACGCCGCCGGTCTGGGGTGCGACTACCTCTGCTTCTCCGGCCACAAGATGCTCGGGCCGACCGGGACGGGAGGGCTCTGGATGCGCGAGCCGGACCTCGAACCGCTCTTTGTCGGCGGCGGTTCGATCGAGAGCGCGACGGCCGACGGCTACACGCTCGCCCCCGGAGAAGAGCGCTACGAGGCCGGAACGCCGCCGATCGCCGGGGCCATAGGGCTTGGGCGGGCGGTGGCGTACCTCCGGGAGATCGGGATGGACGCGATCCGGCACCACGAGAAGCGATTGTGCGCCCGGCTGATCGACGGCCTCGCCGCGCTCGACGGCGTCGCGGTCGTGGGGGCGGATGCGGAGGGCGAGCGGATCGGCGTCGTCTCGTTCACGGTCGAGGGGATGCACCCGCACGAGGTGGCGCAGGTCCTGGACGAGGCCGCCGCCGTCCTGGTCCGGTCGGGGCACCACTGCTGCCAGCCGCTCATGGAGCACCTCGGTCTCCCGGACGGAACAGTGCGGGCGAGCACCTACATCTACACCACAACAGAGGAGATCGATATGCTGATAGCCACGGTCGAGGAGCTATCCCGGAGAGTGGCCTGATGCTCTACCGGGATCTGCCGATCGTCAGGGTCGAGGACGACTCGTTCATCCCATCGACCCATCCCGTCGTCGAGGAGATGCCGCTCTCCGTGACCGTCAACGGGCGCCACGCTCTCACCGCCATGACGAGCCCGGCGATGCTCCGGGAGTTCGTCGTCGGGTATCTCTACACGGAGCGGATCGTCAAAGGGCTCGAAGATATCGAGTCGATCCGGATCGAGGGGAGGACCGCAAGCGTCCTGACGAAGAACCCGTTCGCGATCCTGACCTCCCACAAGACCGTCCTCTCCGGGTGCGGGGGGAGCACCTCGTTTCTTGACGCCGGACACCTCCCGCGGATCAGATCCGACCTCACCCTCTCGCCGGAGACGCTCCGGGCGGCGACGAAGGAGACGCTCGACTCGGACCTCCACCGGATCACCGGCGGCATCCACCTCGTCGGGCTCTTCGACGGAGAAGGGAGAGCGATCCGGATCGCCGCGGATATCGGACGGCACAACGCGCTCGACCGGGTCGTCGGCTACGGCCTGCTCGAAGAGATCGATCTCTCCCGGACGTTTGCGGTCAGTTCCGGTCGGATATCCTCCGAGATGGTCAGGAAGTGCCTGGTGGCGAACATCCCGGCGATCGTCTCGCGGGGGGCGACGACCACCACCGCCGTCGAGGCCGCAGAGGCGGGCGGGCTCACGATCGTCGGGTTCGTCCGGAGCAGGAAGATGAACATCTATACCCGGCCCGACCGGGTCGCCGGGGCAACGCCCCTCACACCAGAGGGTCGGGCTCTCGGCCGCCCGTGACCGGAAGACGGGTCGGCTTTACCAGCACCTGTTCATCGGATCTCCGTATCTTCTCGATTATGAGGTCTTTCCCCCGCTCCGTCATCGCGTAGACCGGCACCGAGACCCCGGCCTGGACGAGCGCCCGCGAGCCGGCAACCTCCCGGACGGTTCCCGATGCACAGGCCGTCACGAGATCGGCAGCCGCGGCGACGGTCGCAGCCCCGTCACGGGTCATGCCGGTGACGTGCACCGCGACGATGAAAGCATCGGGATGCGCCTCCCGGATAGCCGCCGCGTCTTCCGGAAGGGCGACCGTGACGGCGATCTTCCGGTACCCCTGCTCCTCTGCGAGCGCGACGCCCGCCGCCGGTTCCATCGCCGCAGTCTCGCGGTCGAGGACGATGCCGCCGCCTTCTTCTATCCTGTCCATCACCGACGGATACGGCGTCGTCCGGACGAGCCCCGACATCCGACCGCCGATCCCCTGCACCATCGCAGGGTCGGTCACGACGACCGTGCCGGCACCGTCGCAGGCGAGAACCGCGGCGTCGATCATCCCCGCCTTCATACCGAAACTGAGCAGCTCGGACGCCCCGAAACCGACGAACTCACGGGTGTCAAGTACCTCCCGGTCGGGGGTGCACATCCCGAACGCCTTCATCCGGTGCTCGATATTCTCCCTGACCGCTTCCGTCGAGATCTCGGGAACCGGGCATGCAAACCGCTTTGCGAGCGGGCAGTCGGTGATTATCGCTTCGCCGACCTCGACGACCTCGCCGTTCCTGATGACGATCCGTGACCGTCCTATAGCTTCGATGATGTGTTCGTCCGTATCCGGCATACGTAGCTCTCCTCTAAGATACATCTCGTTTCAAAGGTATATATGCGTCGCGATTCCCCGGCTCAGAGCACGCAGACCTTGCAGTCCTGCCCGCCGCAGGGGAGGTTCTCTATCTTCCACCGAAGCGCCCACGCCTTAATCCCGCGGATGATCTCGACGATCCCAAGGCCGCTCTCCGTCAGCGTGTACTCGCTCTTTACCGGGAACGAGGTTGCATCCACCCTCTTCGTCACGAGCCCCTCCTCCTCGAGCTCTTTTAGCCGCTCCGAGAGGATCTTCTGCGTTATCCCGGGAAGCGATGCCTGGAGTTCGGAGAATCGCCGGGTGGAGCCCTCGCCTTTGTAGAGCTCGAGGATGATCAGAAGCGTCCACTTCTTTGTCAGATACCGGACGGTCATGTTGACCGTGCACTCTTCCTCCATGGTATCTTTTCTGAAACTCTTTCGTATTTATAATCGAGTATACAAAAGATACC
>NZ_JAVBWL010000044.1:0-47567 GCF_036677455.1 Methanoculleus sp.
GAACGATCCATCAAAGAACTTCTCCACCTTCGTCGAGAGGAGGATGTTCGGGGTCTCCTTCGAGACCGCAAGGCCGATCCGTTCGATCTCATCCTTATGGCCCGGACCATTCATCTCCCAGGGCGGATAGACCGGCCAGCCGGGGTCCTCTACCAGGATCACCCCGGTCCGGTAGGCGACGGCGTCGTAGTCGATCCCGCTGCTCTCGAGGCCGGCAAGGAGCCCCGGCACCATGCTCACCACCATGATCAGGGCGAGCATGAAGATTGTGAACCCCACGAGAAAGTCAAGCGAGAGCACCCCGTCATCCGCTGTCCTTATACGACCACCTCCCCGGTATCCGCCCGGAACGCGAGGGTCTCCATCCCCGCATCCGAGCGGACGGTGACGGTGTAGACCCCCTCCGCGAGCGCGAGATCGACTGTATCGGCACCGAGTTCCGTCATCGCGGCCGAGAGGGTCTCATCCGCGAGAAGTTCCTCCGGGGCGAGAACCCCGGTGAGGTTCACCTCCTCCGCGGGCAGGGGAGCCCGGAGCGATATTTCCTTCCAGCCCGTGATACCGAACGTGACCCAGCGGATCTCCTCCCCGTCCCGGAGGCCGAGCGCCCAGGTGGCGGCCTGGCCGTCAGGACCAACGCCGGTCCCGAGAACCTGGTGCGTCGTGGTGCCGGTGAGGTTGAGGCCGCCTTCGGCCTCGAGGAGGTCCAGTTCCGCGAGAGCATCGGAGAGGGTGGAGGTCCCCGGCGGTTCCGGCAGGTCGACGGGGGTGATGCCGCCGCCCGACGGTGACGGGGACGCACCGAGGCAGCCGCAGACGGTGCAGAAGATGCAGAGTGCGGCAAGAAGGGCCAGAACGCCCCCCGGGGCCCGTATCGTCTCAAAGCAGGGGACCTCCCGACCGATACGGGCAAGGCTGATATCGCTGACCTTCGTGCGAACTGCATCGGACCATTGTGGGGACATCCAGGACTCCTTCATGCCACGAGCCGCCGGATTCAACCGACGGCTGTTGAGGTAGAGCAGTCATTATACACGATGGTGTATATATAACCATCTCACTTACCCCGTCAACGTTCTGCCGTTCGGGCCGGATATGGGAAACGTGCGGGTACCCGGCGGCAAAAACATTTCGCCCGGTGTGCGCTTTCTCGGCCCGGGACGCCCCGGTCTATATATACTGGAGAGGCCGGCCCGCGGCCTCCGCCGTGGTTTCGTAAGATTTAACCGCAAGTTCGTAACAACAGATTGTGCAGGATAAACATATGTGTACTACCACACCCCCCGGCACACCGGGAGAAGGACACAGGCGGTTCGCCGAAGCGGCCGCCTTCCACGGTCATGTCTGCCCCGGTCTCGCGCTGGGGTACCGGGCGGCCGAGACCGCCCTTGAGCGGCTCCGTTCCGGCCGGGCCGAGGACGAGGAACTCGTCACCATCGCCGAGACCGACGCCTGCGGCGTCGACGCCATCCAGGTCCTGACGGGATGCACCGTCGGGAAAGGAAACCTCTTCTTCAAGGACCACGGCAAGCACGCCTTTACGTTCATCAATCGCCAGACCGGCAAAGCGGTCCGCATCGCCGGACACCCGTCGTTTAACACCGACTCTCTCGACCCCGCCCTCGCCCCACTCCGGGCGCGGGTGATGCAGGGCCGGGTCCCCGACGAGGAGTGGGCCGAGTTCCGCAAGCGGACGGACCGGGTCGTCGAGGCGATCCTCGACCTGCCCGCCGAGCAACTCTTCACCATCCAGGCGGTCGACGTCGATATCCCGGAGCGGGCCCGGATCTTCCGGTCGGTGCCGTGCGCACGATGCGGCGAGCTGACCGCCGAGTCCCGTCTCCGGGTCGAAGACGGCGAACTCGTCTGTTACGCCTGCTCGACGGAGTACTCCCGGCGCTGCTGAGGGGCTCCTCCTCACCGCACTATTTTTGTGATCGGGATCTCAAGGATATCCTCGGCGCCTGCGGCCTTGAGCGACGGGATAAGGCCGTTGACGAGCCCTTTCTGGACCACCGTCTGGATGCTGAAGTAGTCGATGCCGTGCAGCCTGCTGACGGTGGGCTTCTTCATCGCGGGGAGGACCTCGATGACGCGGTCGAGCACGCTCGAGGGCACGTTCATCGTCAGGAGCACCTGGTGGCGTGCCTCGATCACCCCGAGGAGAAGGGTCGTGATCTCCTCGATCTCCCGGCGCTTCTCCGGGTCCCGGAGTGACTCATGGTTTGCGAGGAGCGCGGTATGGGACTCCATGATCTGCCCGATGATCTTCAACCCGTTCTTCCTGAGCGTGCTCCCGGTCTCGGTGAGATCGACGACGACGTCCATCAGGTCGGGAACCTTCGCTTCCGAGGCGCCGTAGGAGGGGAAGAGCCTGACCGGGACCCCGAGATCCCCAAAGAACCGTTCCGTGAGCCGGGGATACTCGGTCGTCACCCGGCTCCCCGGCCGGATGGCGGCGACGCCGTCGATCGGCTCGTCGCGGTGGACCGCCACCACGATCTTCACGTTCCCGTCGCCGGTCTTGCTGTAGGAGAGGTTCGCAACCTCGGCGACGTCGGCGCCGCTCTCCTGCACCCAGTCGAGCCCTGATATGCCGAGGTCGAAGTAGCCCATCTGGACGTAGAGCGGAATCTCCTGCGGCCGGAGGATCTTCACCTTCCCGAACCGGGGGTCGTTGATCCGGGGGTTGTAGTCGCGGTCGGTCCGCCGAACCTCGAGGTCCGCCTCCTTGAAGAGCTGGAGCGTCTGGGCTTCGAGACTCCCCTTCGGGAGAGCGATCGTTATCATGAAGAGGTGATCGGGCGGAAAAAGGGTTAAATGTGGTGATATAGTTTTTCAGTCGATGGTGTGGATGACGAGCCCCGAGAGGAGTTTCGGCTCGAACCAGGTTGATTTCGGGGGCATGACGCCGTTTGCATCGGCTATCGCGAGCACCGTCTCGACCCGGACCGGCTGCATGGCCACGGCAAAGGCGTACTTCCCGGAGTCCACGAGTCTCTCAAGGGCGGAGAGCGGTTTCGCCCCGCCCATGTAGTGGAGCCTCGGGTCGCCCCGGGGGTCGGCGATGCCGAGCATCCCCTCGAGGACGTCCTTCTGCAGCACCGAGACATCGAGCGACCCGATCAGGTCGGTGGGGTCGGCGACCGGCCGGGAGACCTCGTACCAGGTCCCTTGCAGGTAGAAATGCATGACGTGCATCGGTTCATCCCCGGTCGTGAGCGGCGTGATCTGGTACCCGGAAGCGTCGACCTTCCCGTACGGGCGGATCTCCCAGCCCGCCGTGAAGAGCGCGTCGACGAGGCCCGGGAGGGTGTAGTCGCCGAGGTCCGTGACGAGCCTGCTGTAGCCGTGGATGCGGACCCGGTCGTGGGCGAAGAGGACCACCATGAACTTCCCCGCCTCTTCGGAGAACCTTCCCTCGCTCTGCCGCCGTTCCGCCACGTTCACCGCCGACTTGGCCCGGTGGTGCCCGTCTGCGATGTAGGTCTCCGGAACGTTCGCAAAGAGGTCTTCGAGGCGGGAGAGGGCCGCATCGTCGGTGACCCGGTAGACCTGGTGGAGCACGCCCGAGGCGGTCGTGGTGCTCCCGTCCGGCCCCGCCCCGCCGATGAGGGAGTGGACGTAGGGGAAGATCTCGCCGGGGTCGCGGTAGAGCAGGAAGACGAGGCCGGTGTTGGCGCTGACCGCGTCGATATGCCGGGTCCGGTCCTCCTCCTTGTCGTACCGGGTGAGTTCATGCCGCCGGATCCGCCGGTTCTCGTAGTCCTCTGTTCCCACGCAACAGACCAGCCCCACGAACTCCTCGCCGTCCTGGACGGCCCGGTAGACGTACATCCCGGGCTCGGGATCCCGCTCCATCAGACCGTCTTCGAGCATGCCGTCGAAGACCTCCCGCGCCCGCTGGTAGACCCGGTCGTCGTGCGGGGGGAGGTCGGGGAGTTCGGCGTCGGGCCGGCTGACCCGCAGGAAACTCAGAGGGTTCTTCTCGATACACTCCCGGGCCTCCTCTGCCGTCACCACATCGTAGGGCACGGAAGGGATCTCTTCGGCGTATTGCTGCCCCGGACGGACCGCCGCAAAACGATATAGTTGAACCATAATATACCACCAGTCGTAGGTGCCTACTATTTTGTCTCTTGAGACTATATTAGATAAGGCACTCCATGAGGGAGCGATCGGTAACGATGATGCCGCTTCAACTCACCATTCACCGGGCGCAACCCGTAGATATTCCGCAGATAGTTGCCGTCGAGAAGGTGGCGTTCGTCGATCCCTGGGACGAACGGACGTTCCGGGAAGCGCTTGCATACTACCCGGAGACGTTCTTTGTGGCCAGAAATAACGGAGACCTGGCCGGGTTCGTCGCAGGAGGCATCGAGGACACCGGGGAAGAGGTCTACGGGCACATCATGAACCTCGCAGTCACCCCGGGATACCGGCGCCAGGGGATCGGGCAGCACCTCATCCACCGCCTGGAACAGGAGTATGCCGTCTTAGGCGCGAGCGCCGTCCAGCTCGAGGTCCGGGTCACCAACACCGGCGCCCAGGCGTTTTACTGCCGTCTCGGTTACCAGGCGGTCTTCCAGATCACCGGTTACTACGCAAACGAGGAGGATGCCATCGTCATGATGAAGTGGTTCCGGTTCTGACAACCGGAACCGCATTCTCTTCTTATCCCCTACCGTGCTCCTGGTGAGCCCGGGCCAGGTGCTGCGCCGCGAGGGCGCCGAGGAGGGAGAGTTCCCCGGCGAGCACCCCGGCGGCGACGATCTCCGCAAACTTCTTCGCATGGGCTCCCGGCGGGTCGCCGCCCCCGGCGACGCCGAGCATCGCAAGGCACTCGTGCTGGGTATCGACCCCCGTGCCGCCGCCGACCGTCCCGACCGGGAGCGACGGGAGGGTGACCGAGACGTAGACCCCGCCGTCGACCCGGTCGGCGGTGGTGATCGCGGAACTCCCCTCGACGACGTGCGCCGCGTCCTGCCCGCAGGCGATGAAGACAGCGGCGACGACGTTTGCCGCGTGGGCGTTGAACCCGAACGAGGCCGCCCGCGCCGAGCCCACCAGGTTCTTCCTGTAGTTGACCTCGATGAGGGTCGCCGCATCGGTCTTCAGGAGGTCGGCGATCATCGCGTCGGTGAGCCGGACGCCCGCGACCACGGTCTTCCCCCGGCCCCGGACCAGGTTGATCGCCGCCGGTTTCTTGTCCGCGCACATGTTCCCGGAGAGGGCGACGAGCCGGGCGCCGGTCTCCCGTTCGATCAGTTCGCCGACCTTCTGGCCTGCGATCGTCACCATGTTCATGCCCATGGCGTCCCCGGTCTCGAACTCGAGCCGGACGAAGACGCTGGTGCCCGCGACGTAGGTCCCGGCGTCGAGGAACCGCCCGTGTTTCGTGGTGCTCTCCGCGGCCGCCCGGATCTCTCTCGCGTGCTCCTCCACCCAGGCAGCCACATCATGGGCGTGGCCGACGTCGCGGGCGGCGAAGACCGGCGCCCGGGTCATCCCGTCCCGCATGATCCGCACATCCGCACCCCCTGCCCGGGTGATGAGCGAGCACCCGCGGTTCACCGAGGCGACGAGCGCCCCTTCGGTCGTGGCGAGCGGGAGGTAGTAGGACCCGGCGGCATACTCGCCCTTCACCTGGAGCGGCCCCGCGACACCGAGCGGCACCTGCACCGTGCCGATCATGTTCTCGATGTTGCGCTTCACGACCCGGTCGATATCGATAGAAAACGATCCGACCTTCGGGAGGGCGGCGCCGGTCTCGCCCTCGATGAACGTCCGCCGCACCCGGACCGCTTCTTCCGGCGGAAGTTCCTTCTCGAGCGCGTAGAGTTTGAGGGAGCCGTCGTTCAGCCTCCTGACGTAATCATCCATGAATAGTATGAGGACGCATACCTAAAGATGGCTGGTGGTCGATCTGGATGGGGAACAGTGGTGCCTTGCGGTGCCGAAGCGAGAGGCCGAAGCGAGACGGCGCCGGCTGCTTGAGGAGGGGCTCCTCGACCGGCGCTACAAGCCGCGCCCCGAGGGGGAGACCATCCTCTTCCCGGTGACCGAAGAGGTTCCCGGCGCCACACGGTGCGAGTTCGAGGCCGTGCCGGAGCGTGCAGAACTTCCCCGCCACGAGCTGGTGGGCGGGATCGCCATCATGCAGGAGAACGACCCGGGGGGCGCAGAGCGATTGCTCGCCTCCCGCCCCTCCCTCGAGACGGTCCTCTTCCCGGCAGGCCCGGTCGAGGGGGAGTACCGCACCCGCCGGTTCGCCGTCCTCGCCGGGGTTCCGTCCACCCGCACGCGGGTGACCGAATACGGGTTCTCCTTCGACGTGGACCTCGCCCTCGCCTACTTCTCGGCCCGGCTCTCGACCGAGCGGCAACGGGTCCTCGAGACGATGGCGGAAGGGGAGCGGGTGCTCGATATGTTCGCCGGCGTCGGGCCGTTCGCGATCACCCTCTCCCGCCGGGCGGGACTCGTCGTCGCCGCAGACCTCAACCCCGCCGCGGTCCACCTCCTGGTCCACAACATCGCGCTCAACCGGGCAACAAACGTCATCCCGGTGCTCGCGGACGCCGTCCACCTCGCCCGGCTCGGGTTTCGCCCCTTCGACCGGATCGTCATGAACCTCCCCCTGGCCGCGCCGCAGTTCCTCGCGACGGCAGCGGCGCTCTGCCGGGACGGCGGGACGATCCACCTTTACGCGCTCGAGGAACGAGAGGGCGAATTCCTCCCCCTGATCCGTGCGGTCACCGGCGGAAAGGTCGCCGAGCGGCGGGTCAGGACCTACTCGCCGGGGAAGTGGCACGCCGTGTATGATATTGTGGTGGAAAAAGAGGAGCGGTAAGGGGTTTTTGCTCCGGGGTTTTTATGTGACTCTTTTGGGTCCCCGGCTTTGCCTGATTCGGAGGGTATAGAGCGTGATCTCGCGCAAAGCCGGGGAAAGAATGAAGGGTTACTCCACCGGCACGAACTTCGTGCCGTAGTGGATGGTGCCGCTCTCGCCGTCCGCCGCCACCCGGCGGAAGACGCTTCTCACCCGCATCCCGATCCTCGCCTCTTCGGGGAGGCAGGCCACCTGGGTGGTGAGCCTCGGCCCCTCGTCGAGTTCGACGATCGCAAGGACGAAGGGGGTGGTGTGCTCGAACTGGTCGCTTGCCGACCGGATCACCGTGTAGGTGACGACCGTCCCCTCGCCGTTGAACCGGTGGTCGACGATCTTGCCGCTCCTCCGGCAGTCGGGGCAGAGCGACCGGGGCGGGAAGAAGTACCGCCCGCAGGTCGTGCACTCTGTCCCGACCAGGTTGTAGCGCTGTGGGATCTTTCTCCAGAACCGTGAAACCGACATCTTCAGGCCCCCAGGATGTGCACGACGACCGTCGCACCGGTGCCGCCGACGTTGTGGGTCATACCGACCTCCGCGTCAATCTGCCGGCCCGTGGCCTCGCCGCGGAGCTGGGTGACGACCTCGCAGATCTGCTTGATCCCCGTCGCACCGACCGGGTGGCCGCAGGCCTTCAGGCCGCCGCTCGTGTTCACCGGGATCTCCCCGCCGAGGGCTGTCGCTCCCTCTGCGGTGAGCCTCCCCGCCTCGCCCTTCTTGCAGAACCCGAGGTCCTCGATCGCGCAGATCTCGGCGATCGTGAAGCAGTCGTGGACCTCGACGAGGTCGATATCCTTGTGGACAAGGCCGGACTGGGCAAACGCCCGCTTCCCTGCCGCCACGGTGGCGTCCAGGGTCGAGATGTCCCGCCGGTCGTGGAGCGCGATGGTGTCGCTCGCCTGGGCGCTTGCAAGCACCCGCACCGGTGAGTCGGTGAACTCACGGGCGCGGTCGAGCGGCACCACGACGACAGCCGCCGCACCGTCGGTGATCGGCGAGCAGTCGAAGAGCCGCAGGGGATCGGCGACGAGCGAGGAGTTGAGGACCGTATCGACGGTGATGCGGTTCCGGAACTGGGCAATCGGGTTTCTCGCGCCGTTCTCGTGGTTCTTGACTGCAACCTGGGCAAGTTGCTCCCGGGTGAGCGGGTAACGGTGCATGTAATCGTTTGCGATCATCGCGTAGAGCCCGGGGAAGGTCGCCCCGGCGAACCCCTCCCACTCACGGTCGGCGGCGCTCGCGAGCATATCCACGCTCGCCCCGGTCCCGACATCGGTCATCTTCTCGACGCCCGCAGCGACCACGATATCTTCCATGCCGCTTGCGACCGCGATCACCGCCTGCCGGAAGGCAAGCCCGCCGGAGGCGCAGGCCGCCTCGACCCTCGTCGAAGCGGTGTGGTTCGTTGCAAGCCCCGCGTAATCCGCGATCAGTGCACCGATGTGCTCCTGCTCGACGAATCTTCCTGCGCTCATGTTCCCCACGTAGAGTGCGTCGAGGGTCTCGCCGGAGAGCCCGGCATCCTCAAGCGCCAGCGCCCCTGCCTTGACGAAGAGGTCGCGGAACGAGGTGCTCCAGTGCTCCCCGAACTCCGTGCACCCTACACCGATTACTGCTACATCTCTCATTTCTGCATCACGATCTTTCCCTTGTGTTTGGCATACAGTGCATAGTCGAGGTAGATCGGGTTCGCGAGGAGTTTCTCCACCGTCGGCGCCGCCGTCCGGTCGAACTCCGCGGAGTCGATGGTATCGTTGACCGTGATATCGAAGGCGTCGCTCCCGGCCCCCGAGCCGAAGGAGGTGACGAAGATCCGGTCGCCCGGCTTTGCCACATCCAGCGTCGCCGCAAGCCCGATCATCGATGCCCCCGAGTAGGTGTTCCCGAGCCGCGGGACGACGAGGCCGGGCCGGATCTGCTCGTCGGTAAAGCCGAGCATCTTTGCCACCCGTTGCGGGAACTTCGCGTTGGGCTGGTGGAAGACGGCGTAGTCGTAGTCCTTCGGGTCCGTCCCCACCTTCTCGAACATCAGCCGTGCGGCGCCCTGGACGTGCTTGAAGTAGCCCGGGTCACCGGTGAACCGACCGCCGTGGCGGGGGTAGTTCTGCCCTTCGCGCCGCCAGAAATCGGGTGTGTCGGTGGTGAAGGAGCAGGTCTCGTTGATATCGGCGATGGTGTTCTCGTCGCCGATGACGAACGCAGCCCCGCCGGCCGCCGCCGTGTACTCGAGCGCGTCCCCGGGAGCGCCCTGCGCCACGTCGGCGCCGATGGCGAGTCCGAACGGGATCATCCTGCTCTTGACCATGCCCATGCAGGTCTGGATGCCTGCAGTCCCCGCTTTGCACGCGAACTCGTAGTCCGCGGCGGTCATGTTCGGGGTCGCCCCGATCGCCTCGCCGACCGTGCAGGCCGTGGGCTTGACCGCGTAGGGGTGGGACTCGCTTCCCACGTAAACGGCCCCGATCGCCTCGGGGTCGATGGTCCTCCGGCGCATGGCGGCGCGGGCCGCCTCGACGGCGATCGTTGCGGTATCCTCATCGAGATCGGGGACGGACTTCTCAAAGACCCCGAGACCTCTCATGACGTCGTTTGCATTGCCGCCCCATACCCGCGTGATCTCCGGGATCTTTATCCGGTAGCGCGGGATGTAGACGCCGTATGAATAGATGCCTACCATAACTTTCCTCGTAGTGAACTGATGATCGTCTGGACATCCATCTGTGTGCAGAGGACGGTGATCCGGTCGCGCTCGGCAAGCCCCGGGATCAGTGGGTGGACCTCTCCCGGGCTGATGCCCTGCAGCACCACGCAGCGGGGTTTGAACGGTGTGACACGGATCGCCACCATGGGAGACTTCCCGGTTGAGACCTCGGTGAAGATGAGAGCACGTTCCGTGCTCCAGCCGTAGATGCGGTTGAACTCGCTCGAAGAGAGCTGGAGAATCGCATTGAGGCTGTTGATCACCGTATACCCATAGACCGTCTGGTCCATCGGGCCGCAGAGTGTCGTGGCGCCGATGGCCTCGGCAAACTCGGCAAGGCTCACGGGGGAGGCATACTCGTGGATGTCGTAGATGACATCTTCGTCGAATTCGCTGTACAGGATCTTTGCAAATTTGTTGATGAACCGACCACCGTTGTCCTCGTCGATCGCGAGGATCGTGTCGACAATCTTGCCGACGATGGCGGTTCCCGGACTTTTTCGTCGCCCACTTTCGTAATCGCTGATAACTGAAGGTGAGACCTCAAGGCGCTCGGCGAGCACTCCCGGAGGAATGTTGAAACTCTGCCGCCACTTCTTGAGGGCCTGACCCGGTGAGTCCGAGAGCGTGATCTCTCCTGCCATTTTCTCGGCGAGTTGATGCCGCACTCCGGATTTCATACTGGTAGTGTTACCACTCTGACTTAATAAATTAGCGTATACCGCTTCGACATTTCACGAAGTCGGTCCCGGCCGGGATCGTTGCACAACCCGTATATAGTATGCATCTCAATTATGGTATAATGGTTGAAGCGGAAGACCTGCAGTCCTTAAAGACGATCGCCCTGCTCGGCGGGTGCCGGGGCCCGATCTGGCTCTCATCGCAGTCGCTCGGAAACGAACTCGGCATCAGTCCACAGACCGCATCCCGGCGGTTGATCGCGCTTGAGCGGCAGCAGTTCATCATCCGGTCGATGAAACCCGACGGCCAGTATGTCGCCGTCACCCGGGAGGGTGAACAGGCGTTGAAACGGGAATACACGGATTATGTCAGGATATTCAACCCGGAGCAGAGGCAGTACGTCCTCACCGGGGCCGTGATCAGCGGCCTCGGCGAGGGGCGCTACTACATGAGCATCCCCCACTACAAGGAGCAGTTCGGCGGATGCCTCGGGTTCGAACCCTTCCCCGGCACCCTGAACATCCGGCTCGATGCGGCGAGCGTCCAGGCCCGGAAGCATCTCGACCACGCCGGGTGGATCGACGTTCCGGGTTTTACTGCCGATGAGCGGACGTTCGGCGGCGCAAGGGTCCTTCCCTGCCGTATCGACGGCCGGAGATGCGCGATCGTCGAGCCGTCCCGCACGCACTACCCGGAAGACATCATCGAGGTGATCGCCGGGTGCGAACTCCGTAAAGTCCTGAACCTCAACGATAACGATACGATCGAGGTGGAGATTAGCCATGATTGATGCAGCCATACAGGCCCTCGCGAGGGGCGAATTCGTCCTGTTATACGACTTTGACAACCGGGAGCGCGAGACCGATTTTGCTATCCGGTCGGATGCCGTCACCCCTGCCCACATCCGGCAGATGCGTAAAGACGGCGGCGGGCTGATCTGCACGGCGGTGCACCCCGAGGCGGCAAAAAGGCTCGGTCTGCCGTTTGCGCACGATGTCCTGCGGGCCTGCAGTCTCGTCGAGAAGGACGGCGAGGTCCCCTATGACCCGAAGAACCACTCGTCGTTCTCCCTCTGGGTGAACCACCGGGAGACCTATACGGGGGTCACGGACCGCGACCGTGCCCTGACGGTCACCGCCATCGCAGAAGAGGTGAGGAAGTCGCTCAACGGCGGAGGCCACGACTTTGCCGCGCACTTCCGGACGCCGGGCCATATGGCGCTCCTCCGGGCCGCCGACCGGCTGCTCGACGAGCGGCGGGGGCAGACCGAGCTCTCGATCGCGCTTGCGGCCATGGCGAACATCACTCCGGCAGTCACGATATGCGAGATGCTGGATGACGAGACGGGATTTGCCCTCAAGAAGGAGGATGCGGCTGAGTATGCACGCAGGCACGGGCTCGTCTTCGTCGAGGGGCAGGACGTCCTGGACCGCTGGGAGTCTCGAAAGCCAGAGATCTGACCCCCTTTTCCCACTCAAACCTCGTGGTTCCTCCCTCCCGAAATGTTTTGGGAGGGCCTTTTTTGCACATCCCCGGGATGGTGTCGAAATAAGCATGAGACTCCTCCGGGATGCCGTAAGACAGTGCCGTTCGTGCGTTTCCAAAAATACTATATACAATTATACGGCATCATAAACGGATGAAAAGAGATGCCGTGGCATACTTGAATACGAAAAAGAAGGGGGATTTCACAGCACAAAAGAGTGAAGTCGAGAATTATTGTAAATATCGATTTCAGATTCTCAATATCTTCCATGACCACCGGGCAAATGCAGCGCCTCCCGAGAAGCGGAAGGGCTTTGTCGAGATGCTGGAGTATTGCGCCGAAAATAACTGCCCTGAGATCGTCATCTACGACCTTGCGGATCTTGCGAGGGACATGGATCTCGGGCTTGCGGCCCTCAAAATCCTGAACGACCACTATACGGTTTACTGCGTGAACAACGATTTCTTCGGGTTCCGCGACGATCCGGAGCAGAGGAGGGAGGCCATCGGCAATTTTATTGGGTATATGGACCGGTACCGGGAGAGCGCCCGGAAGGCTGCCCCGCCGGTGGCAAAGAAGGCGGAGAAAGGGGGCGGGCGGCCAATAGGAAGACCGAGAGCCCTCAACGAGGGTCAGGTCGAGGCCCTCCTCACGGTACGGCAGGCCGGGACAAGCATCAGCCAGATCTGCCGGATGTTCGACGTCAGCAGGAGCACGGTCAGCAAGATCCTGGCAAACTATCCTGAACTGAAGGGCGAGTGGAAGGGGGGGCGGCAGGGGTCGGCGGAAGGACCGGTGGAGTAAGTCCCGGGATCAGACTGCAAGCAGGAATGTGCGGCTCCCGAATCGGGTAAAGCAGGCCTCTTTTTCGGATCGGCCCTATAAAAAAAGTTTTTGGAGTAAGAACGTGCCTCTACAGTTGCACCTGGGAGAGAGCGTCGTAGACGATCTTCCGGTAGACGTCGGGCTGCGTCCCGTACTCCTCCTGGGCCTTTCTTGAGTCGTCGGTGGTCCCGAAGGCGTCGAGCCGGTCCAGGGTCTCGCGTGCGGTATCGAGCACCCAGAGGTCGCGGGTCTCGTGGTCCACGACCGAGATCGACTCCGCACGGACCGAGACCAGGCAGGTCCCGTCGGGAGTCGTGTAGAGGTTCGGTTTCCCCACGACGGCGACGAAGGCGGGCGGCTCGATCCGGGCGAGCTGCTGCATCGCCTCAGGCTGGTAGGACCCGGCCATGATGAAGAACGTCCCCGTCGGGTCGACCACCCGTCCGCGGTAGAAGATGTTCTGGTCTCCCTGCCGCTGCTTCTCCGTGAGGGTCCCGACGATGAAGATGCGGTTGCTCCGGATGCCGCTCGGGAGGAGGACATAGGTCGGGCTTTTCTCGTCCTCGCCCTCCTTGAACTGGACACGGGTCTCCCGGAGTTCGTTTGCAAAGACCCGCCGGGCCGGCTCGCGTTCGAATGCGCTCTGGGGTTTCATGCCGCCTCACCCCCGGCGCGGTTCAGCAGGCCAGCCAGTTCCTCGGGCTTGAACGTGGCCGGGCTGCAGGAGTCGACGAGCAGCCTGCCGCCGAACTCGTTTCCGCTGCAGGTGTAGTAGCGTCCGAGCACCGCGTTCCTGATGCGATAGAAGATCTCGTCCATACCAAGCGGGTTCGTCTCTGCGATCCCGACGGCTTCGTCGAGGGTGATCCCCGCGAGCCGCTCGACGACCTCGCGCTGCATCAGGATGTTCTTCGCCTGTATGCCGTCGTCCAGGACCGCCTTCAGGCGGAGATCGTAGCGGAACTCGGGCTGGATCTCGTGCACCGGGCAGTAGTTCTGCCGGGAGAGGGTCCGGTTGCAGCCCTCGACGGGACAGCGCTTGATCAGGCCCGAGCCGGGAGCGATATGGACGAGCGCACCCTGGATCTCGGTCTCGTTTCGCCCGACCTCGATGTCCCCCTCGTCGGATATGTACATCGCGGTGTTCAGGGCGAGGGAGAGCCTGCCGTTGTACTCGTCGACGGTGGCGTAGAAGATATTGTACACCGTATCAAGTTCCAGTTTATCCTTCCCTTCTTCCTTCCAGATAACGAACTTGATGGTGCCGGTCTCGTCGCCGAGGAGCCCCGTCTGGAGCATCCGGTCGTGGGAGACCTCCCAGTTCTGGATGACCTTGGCCCGCACGCTCCCGACACCGGGCTTCAGTTCCGCGATCGGCGTGATCGAGGGGAGGAGCGGCGCATCCTTCTCCATCCGGGCGATGGTGGTCCCTGAGTGGATCTTCAGGTTCGGTGCACCTTTGTACTCGTCGACGACCGCGGACTCGATCCGGTACCAGTGGCCGTACTCCATTGCAGGGGGGTCCCCCCGGGCCCAGGCGACGAAGCGCATGGCGCCGCTCGAATCGGCGATGATCCCGTTCTGCGCGATCGAGGGTGAGAGTGACGGGGTCAGTGCAACAATCTTTCCCTCGATCGTCACCCACTCGCCGGGGACGATCTCGCTCATCTGCCGGAGCTCGGTGGAGGTGCTCCCAACCCCGGTGAGGTTATACTCGCGGGCGAGATCACCCGTCACCGTCCGTTCGGCCTCGGCGGTGTTGACGCCGAACTCCTCGACAAGACGGCGGAGGCGTGATTCGATCTTCTGCCGATCGGGCTGTGCGCCTTTCGCTTCAAGTTTCCGGGAGATTCTTTCAGTTACCTCTGATAGGCTCATACATACATCTCCAGCCTATACTCTGACGCGTTGGGGTATTAATCCTCGGCGCGCGGTGTGAAAGTGAAACCGTCTCCCTCTTGAAAAGCCCGCTGGCGCGGTTGATGGGCAAAGAGCGCGCCGCAGGCGTTCCAACTCCCACTTCCTCCTCGTGCGCACGGGGCAGAAGAACCAGGAGGCATCTCCTCGCCGAAGAGAGAGTGCTGTCCTGCCCGGTTGAGGGATCCACGCCCGGTCAGGCGCGTAGTTTCACGGTCTGCGTCAGGATCGTGCGCTCTGATCGCCCGCTCCTTCAACGTTAAATAGGGGCAGGGACAACATCAGCTGCATGGCAGTAACTGCGGACAGTACAATCGCGGACCTCCTTCGGGAGAAGCCCGAGTCAGCACAGGTTCTCTTCCGGTTCGGAATGGGTTGCCTTGGCTGTGCAATCGCAAACAACGAGACGATCCGTGAAGCCGCCCAGGCACACGGCGTCCCGCTCGAAGAGATGCTCTCCGCCCTCGGCATCGCCGAGGCGTGAACCGCACCCTACACCCGATCCCTGAGGCGCTTGAGCTCGACGAGAGTGGCCTCAGGATTTCTTTTTACGTAATCTGCAATCTCCGGGACGTGCAGGAGCGTACACCCCGTGCATGCCCAGACCCTGCCGCCGTTTGAACTCTCGACCCACTCTCCAAGTTCTTCGTCAACGCAGGGGTAGCAGGGGCAGTAGCAGTAATCGCACCGCTGGCCCGGAAAATGACAGGGGTAGTACGGGCAGCCCTCCTTCTGCCACTCCACCCAGTGTTCCCCGCCGTAGCGGCTGTAGATGAAGAACGACGGATCGCTCCGGCGGACCTTCCCCTGTTGCCGTGCGAGGGCCTCCGGGAGACCGTGCAGGACGGCCGCATGGACACGTCGTCCGACCTCGGTCAGGGGCCCGGCGTAAGTGTGTACCGGACGATGTCCTGAAAGGACGGAGTTCGAGCACCGAAGGTGCGAAGTTCGAAGGGCCGCAGGGCCTGAGCAAGAGCACCGAAGGTGCGAAGCGGGGGCGTCACGTTCGCAGGCGACGACGACCGCATCCGTGGTGGTGCCGGGGAAGTCGTAGCCGAGGGTGTGGAGCGCCTGGGCCTTCGCCCCGGTCGCGGTGACGATCGCTTCAAGAAGCGCCGCATCGGTCATCCCCTCCCGGCTGTGGACGATGATGTTGATGGTCCGCGGGGCGGTTGCAGCCCCGGTCGGGTTCGTCACCCCGGCGGTGATGAAGACCGTGATGAAGTCATACTGGAGGATGCAGAGGTGCCGCATATCGACGGCGGTTATAAGCCCGAAGTAGTCGCGGAAAAAACCGTGCCGGGCGACGAGCTGGTCAAGGTAGCGCGGCGGGTCGTCCTTGAAATCGTGCGGCACCGTGTGGTTCAGGATTGTCGTGACGTTGGAAAGGCCGCCGTTGATGCCGGTGCTCGCCGCCCGGAACCGGCCGCGCAGGAAAAGAGTAGTATCCCCGCCAAAATACCTCATACGACCGTGTAGTGAACCCGGTCTTTCAGCTCCTGCTGTTTGCCTGCGTTCCAGCCGGCAACATCCTGGAGGTATCCGGTGACCCTGCTGATCTGCACGACGTCGTGGCTCCCGCACTCCGGGCAGACGGGGTGGCCGCAAAGCGGGCAGTAGTCGATCGTCTCGACGATGGAGTGGTGGCAGTCGCAGTGGTCAAGCGGGCACATGATCTCAAGCGTTGTCTCACCGCAGTGGGGGCAGGGTGTCTCGTCCACGACGAAGTGGCAGGTGTGGCACTTGTACCGCCGCTCTTCCGTGGGGATTTCGTCGAGGCTCCGGTATTTCTCCGCCAGTTTCTGCTGTTCGTGGCTCCAGTTCATGATAGCAGTATCGTCAGGCGAACATATAACCCTTCAGATGCGGCTTACACCGCATCCGCCTCAGACCACTCATAGGGCTCGTCATCTCCCGGGGGATCGGAACGGAGAACTCATCACCGGCGGATGCGGGAGAACCGTTCGGCCTCAGCCGCCGGGTCTTCTGCTTCGTAGATGCTCCTGCCCACGATGACCCCGTCGACCAGACGGGCCACCGTATCGAGGTCGCCGCCCTGGGCCCCTACGCCCGGGGAGTAGATCGCCTTCTTGCCGACGATCTCGCGGAGCCGGACGATCCGGTCCGGGCGGGTGGCGGGGGCAATGATCCCGTCGGCCCGGCAGGCGACGGCAAGCGTCGCGAGGCGTTCGGCCACGCCGTCATGGAAGAACTCAGTCGCCCCGGGATGGCTCATCTCAGCGACGATGTAGGCGGCCCCGCCCTGGTTGTGCGCCGTCTCGACGCAGGTCCGGGCGGCATCCGCTCCCACGAACCCGTGGGCGATGACGGCGTCAAAGCCGGCGGAGAAGACCGCCTCGCAGATGAGGCGGTTGGTGTTCGGGATGTCCGCGACCTTGAAGTCGGCGATGAGCGGGAGGCCGAAGTCGGCGAGGTCGTTTGCGATGGAGAGGCCGGCCGAGAGGACGAGGGGGTAGCCGATCTTGATCGCGTCGATGAAGGGTGCACAGGACTCCGCGATCGCGCCCGCCTGCTTCCGGTCGAGGACGTCGAGGGCGAGGATGAGCTCGGTCATTCTTCCAGCCTCTCCAGGGTTGCGGCGACGAGGAGCGGCAGGTTGATCGTCGCGTCGCCGTAGACCGTCATGGCGGTCGCCTCGCCGGTGAGTTTGCCCCATGAGCGGGCTTCATCGAGCGTCGCGCCCGAGAGGCCGCCGAGGTCCGGCCGGTCGCCGGTGAGCTGCACCGCGTAGTCAAACCCGGTCTCGGTCATCAGTTTGCTCTGCAGGATGTAGTTCTTCGGGACACCGCCGCCGACGAGGATGGCCCCGGCCCGTTCTGCCTCGAAGCACCGGTCGAGGAGCCCGGGCATATCGGCAAACGCGCTGACCGTGACCTTGTGCGTCTGCGAAAAGAGCCAGTACTGCAGCCCGATCATGGAGTCCTGGATGGCGGGGCAGTAGACCGGCACCCCGGCCTTCGCCGCCTCGGCGAGGATCCCGGAGTCAAGCCTGCTCCCGAGCCGGTTGAGGAGGTCGGAGATCGAGACCGTCGAGCCTTCCGGGAGGGACGAGTAGACGTCCTGCATGAACTCCTCGAACCGGATGAACGCCTCATTGGGGAGGAAGATGTCGTAGATCCGGTTAACTCCTTCCTCACAGAGTTCGGCGTCAGAGACCTGACAGGTTCCGTGGTAGTGGTGGCAGCCGATCGCCTCGATGGTGTCGTGGGTGAGGTTCGCCCCCGTCGAGACCAGGATATCGATATGTCCCTGGCTGATGAGGTCGGCGACGATGCCGCCCATACCGCCGGGCACCATGGCCCCCGAGAGGCCGAAGAACTTCAACGCCTTCTCATCGCGGAGCATCCGCTCGTAGATGTTGACTGCCTGCCACAGGGACCCCCCGTTGTAGGCCCCGGCTTTCCCGAGTTCGTCGACGAGTTCGCCGACCGTCATACCGGGGCGCACCCGTGCCTGTTGTACCGCATCCCCATACTCGAAGGTCATGATACTGTTACACCAACTCTTGAGTGATGTATGGTCTTCATTGCACGTTAATGGATCGTCTTTTGAAAAGAGTCGCTATTGTGCGGGAACCCGGGGGTCGGGTCCCCGCTGCCAGACAGGGGATGACTGGTTATCCGACACGGGATGATCCCGCTCGTCCCGCCGTGTCGGGATCCGGATGCACCGGAGCATCTCTAGAGCGGACTTTCGGGTTGGGAGGTGGAAAGGGCATCTTTGATGCTGCCTTCGCCCCCGTTCCGTGCGTACTTACGGATCCGTACAGTCTCGTGCCGGGCCCTGCTCGCCCATGGGTGGCACCATTTGAGGCGAACAGGGTTCCGGCACGTACTCCTTCGCCGCTGATAGTCGGCACGGGATCACCAGAAAGAAGTTAACTCTACTATGTTATATATCTTTTTTAGTAAAGCCCATTTCATTGACGGGGTATCCTCCGGCCCCACTACCGGTATGGGTCTCTGGCGCACCCCCGATCCGGCCGGAGCATGGCCTCTTCCCACGCGGGGATCCCGCGCACCAGCGGCCGGGCGAGGTGCCGGCGGGCGGTGGGGGGGACCTCGTACCACCCGGGCCGGAGCAGCCGTTCCCGTCTCTCGACCTCCGGCTCCCGGCTGCGCCCGCCGCAGACCCGGCACTTGTAGCCCTTCTCTCTCCCCGCGCTTGTCATCCGTCTTCCACACGTCGGGCAGACCGGCGGGCGGATCCGGACCGCGTCCGCGAGGGAAACGACCCCGAGTTTCTCGAGGTTGAGGCTCCCGCCTTTGTAACTCCCGGTCGCGACCACCACGTCGCCCGGGATGAGGGCCCTTATGGCATCCCGGAACCCCTTGGTCGGCTCGTAGGCCATACAGCGGACCTCCTCCCCATCGTCTGCGAGGGCGAAGGAGACGTGGCCGCCGGCCCCGGTCGTCGGGGACCCGGCGACTGTCCCCCGCACCAGGTAGGACCGCCCCTCCCGGAGGGCCCCGACCATCCCCGGCACCAGGTGGGCGTCCGTCCCCTGGTTGGTGATGTAGACCTGTTCGCAGGCCGGTTCCTCGGAATCGACGTAAGAACCGGCTTTTCTGACCCATGCCGGGCTCTCCCCCCGGATACCAAAGAGGACCGGGTCGGGCGTATGGGGCACACAGACCACCACGCCGTTCTCTCGGTCCACCGTATCCCAGGTGTGGGGATAAGTCATCTCCTCGGCGTAAAAGAGGCTCCCCGCGTCCACCTGCCGGGGGGTGCCCCAGGACTCCCGCTTCCGGTAGGCGAGCAGTTCGTAGGTTTTATCGGAAAAATCGCTTGCTATCGCCGCCGTTGCGCCGATAAGCCCGCGCCGGTTCTTGTAGCCGCGGTAGCGGGCTCCGACCGACTCGAGCACCTCGACCGCTTCGTCCACGGTGCAGAACCCTTTGAGCGCCGCGTGGTAAAAATCCGGCGGTGGCCGTGCGCGGGAGACCACTACGCCCGGGTTGGTTGCAGCGGCGTCAAACGCTGCGAGCTCCTCGACACACGCAGAGGCGAGCGCAAACGCCGCCTCGATATCCCCCGCGACCTCGATGGAGACCGCTGCGTTTCCCCGGGTCTTGTGGATGACGTTCGGGTTCAGCCTGACCAGCCGGGTATCGAGGATACGCATGCCGGCCTGCGCGAGCCGCCGCACCAGGACCGCCCCGATGTAGGTGGTGCACATCCCCGCAGGGGAATCTGTATCATCGATCCCGATCCACATGAACCCATATTTTATATGTTCTCCGACTATATCGATTCTTACGGGTTATGACACAGGATCGCCTCACCCAGATGGTCATCAGCATCATGCTCCTTGCAGGCTACGACGTCTCGGAGCGGTGCAACATCCGTCCGAGGAGTTTCGACCTTATCGCGAAGAAAGGCGACACCCTGGTCATCATCAAAGTTGCTTCCCACATCGACGGCGTGAGCGCCGAGATCGCCCGCGACCTCAACCTGATCGCCCGGTACCTCCAGGCCACCCCGCTCATCGTCGGAGAGCGGGCGCGCGACACGGACCTGGAGCGGGGTGTTGTCTACATCCGCTACGGGCTCTTTGCCCTCAACCCCGAGACCCTCTACGACTACTTCGCCGAAGGACTCTCACCGATGGTCTACGCATCCCCCGGCGGCCTCTACGTGAAGATCAAGGGCGACCTCCTGCGGGAGGTCCGGGAGCACTCCCGGATGTCGCTCGGGGACCTCGCATCGCACCTCGGGGTCTCCCGCCGGACCATCAGCAAGTACGAGAGCGGGATGGGCACCACGCTCGATATCGCCATCAAACTTGAGGAACTCTTCAGCGCCCAGCTCGTCGAGACGATCGAGCTCGTCGGCTACCGCTCCCCGGAGCCCGAGGCTCCACCCGAATCCGCGGCCGGCGACGTCCTCGTCGATCTCGAGCGCATGGGAATGGAGATCCACGCGATGCGGCAGGCCCCGTTCCAGGCTCTGGCGCTCTTTGATAAGCATACGATCCTGACGGCATACGGCACCTCCCAGAAGGTCATCAAGCGCGCTTCCCTCATCGGCAACATATCCCAGATCACGAAGACGTTTGCCATGTGCGTCGTCACGGATTATAAGAAAAAGAAGAAGATCGGCAAAACCCTCCTTATCGGCGAAGAACACCTCCGCACCCTCGAAGACGGCTCAGAACTCATAGATATGATAAACGAGTGAGCATCTTTATATAGAACTACAAACCTACCTTTCTATCGCTTAACAACGGTGATACCTATGTCAGCAAATCTTGGAGGACAACCAATCTTTATTCTGAAAGAGGGTAGCCAGCGTACCCGCGGTCGTGACGCTCAGTCGGGCAACATTGCAGCCGCAAAGGCCGTCGCAAGCGCCGTAAGGACAACGCTCGGCCCCAAGGGCATGGACAAGATGCTCGTCGACACCATCGGCGACGTCGTCATCACGAACGATGGCGTGACGATCTTGAAAGAGATGGATATCGAGCACCCTGCCGCGAAGATGATGGTCGAGATCGCCAAGACCCAGGACGATGAGGTCGGCGACGGCACCACCACTGCAGTGGTGATCGCAGGCGAGCTCCTGAAGCGTGCCGAGGACCTCCTCGACCAGGACGTGCACCCCACCGTCATCGCTCACGGCTACCGGGTCGCCGCCGATAAGGCGCAGGAGATCCTCAACGATATCGCCGTCGATATCAGGCCCGACGACATGGTGATGCTCCGGAAGCTTGCCGACACCGCCATGACCGGCAAGGGCGCCGAGGCCGCAAAGGAGAAACTCACCGAGCTCGTCGTCAAGGCAATCACGATGGTCGCTGACGCTGACGGCACCGTCGACACCGACTTCGTGAAGGTCGAGAAGAAGGTCGGGGGGTCCATCGAGGACTCCGAGATCGTCGAAGGCATGATCATCGACAAAGAGCGTGTGCACCCCGCCATGCCCCGCCACGTCAAGGACGCGAAGATCCTGCTCCTGAACGCCGCCGTCGAGTTCAAGAAGACCGAAGTCGACGCCGAGATCAGCATCACGAGCCCCGACCAGCTCCAGATGTTCCTCGATGAAGAGGAGCGGATGATCAAGGGCATCGTCGACAAGGTCATCGCAAGCGGTGCGAACGTCCTCTTCTGCCAGAAGGGCATCGACGACATCGCCCAGCACTACCTCGCCAAGGCCGGTATCTTCGCTGTGCGGCGTGTCAAGAAGAGCGACATGGAGAAGCTCGCCCGCGCCACCAGCGGCGCTATCGTCAGCTCCATCGACGCCATCGCCGCCGAGGAACTCGGCAAGGCATGCGACGTCGAGGAGAAGAAGGTCTCCGGCGAAGAGATGATCTTCGTCACCGGCTGTGAGAACCCGAAGGCGGTCTCGATGATCATCCGCGGCGGCACCGAGCACGTCGTTGCCGAACTTGACCGTGCCATTGAGGATGCTCTCCGGGTTGTCAGCGTTGCCGTCGAGGACAAGAAGTTCGTCGCCGGCGGCGGTGCGCCCGAGATCGAGCTCTCGCTCCGGCTCCGTGAATACGCCGCAACCGTCGGCGGACGCGCCCAGCTCGCCATCGAGGCGTTCGCGAACGCGCTCGAGATCATCCCGAGGACGCTTGCCGAGAACGCGGGCCTTGACCCGATCGACATGCTCGTCGCGCTCCGTGCATCCCACGAGAAGGGCGGCAAGAACGCGAAGTACATGGGTCTTGACGTCTTCAACGCGGTATCGGGCGATATGCTTGAGACCGGCGTCGTCGAACCCCTGCGGGTGAAGACCCAGGCGGTCTCCAGCGCCGCCGAGGCCGCCGTTATGATCCTCCGGATCGACGACGTCATCGCCTCATCCAAGTCTGGCGGCCCATCTCCTGAAGAGATGGCCGCCATGGGCGGTGGCATGGGTGGCGGCATGGGCGGCATGGGCATGCCCCCGATGTAAGTTCACCGTACCGACCAACGATACAATCCGGGGGCCATCTCCGGCCCCAGAGCTCTCTTTTCCCCGTCCGGCAAAGTCCGGCAAAGACCGGATTTCGTTTCTACGAGCCACAATACCCTTTCGGGCATCTGAGAGAAGTGCTTTGCCAGAATGGACTCACCCGCTTTAAGATCGGTCAGGCTAAATACCTGCGGATAGACCATTCTTAAAGTAGTATCGGAGCGGGAGGCGGGCATACGAAGCGCGGAGGAGGTACTTGAATGGCGGTAAAAGGCCTGAATCGGCCCGTGATCCCGTTCATGGCCTATCTTCTGGCCGCTATTCTGCTCGCGATGACTCCCGCCATCTGCCTGATCCCGCTCGTTGATTCTGTTGAGGTCTGGCAGGGACTGGAGGCGAACACCAGGGACCTCCGGGCCCAGACTGAGTCCGGGATCCTCCTCTCGATGGGCCTGGTGGATACGGGGTTGAAACTCTTTGATAACACCTTGAACCACGAGATGGAGGAGGCGTTCGGTCCGGTCGTCGCCGAGTACGAACGGGCGGAAGGCAATCCCGGCGCTATGGATCTCTCCCGGGTCAGAGAGGAACTCGACGGCCGGATGGAGATCTACATCATCAACGAGAGCGGTGTTATCGAGTATACCACCTACCTTCCCGAACTGGGTTACGATTTCAGGGAGATCCCGTATTTTTATGATCGCATCACGGAGATCCGGCTCGGTGGCTTCTTCTCGGCCGACAGGGTCGTTGCCGGGATCCCCACCGGAGAGTTCCGGAAGTATGCGTATCTGCCCTCCCCCGACCACCGCTACCTCCTCGAGCTCGGCCTTGCACCGTCTGAGTTCCACGAGTCCCGTATGGCGTTGAAGTATGGGGATGCCGTCAGAGAACTGGTGAACCTGAACCCGGAGATCCTGAAGATCAGGATCTTCGACTGCCTGGGTACACGGATTGTGGGCGAGGAGTGTCCCGATGACGACCGCCGGCTCTCCCTGGTTCGGCAGGCTTACCGGGAGCGGACCACGCTCGAGGTGGAGAACGCCACTGCAAGGGAACTGACCCGGTACCTCTTTGTCGACCTATCAGACAACGATTACGCATCCGATATGAGCATGGTCGTCGAACTGACCTACACCACGAAGGCTGCAGAGGAGAAAGTCGCGGGAATGTTTGCCCGGCAGGGAGGGGTTCTGCTGTTTGGGTTTGCTCTCATCGGCTGCCTCTGTGCCGTTGCCATGCACTCTCTGATACGGCCTGTGCGAAACTTCGTCGAGGATGTCGATCTCATCGCTTCCGGCGACCTGGATCACCCTGTCCGGGTGGGCGGGAGCGAGGAGCTCGTACACCTTGGTGAGAGCGTATCGGCGATGGTTGGATCCCTGAAGGAGACGATACAGAGGGTTCGGGCGTCCGAGGAGGCGATCATCCGGCACAGCCACACCCTCGAAGAGCAGGTCCGTGAACGGACGGCTGATCTCGAGGAGTCCAACCGCATGACAACCCTCCTCCTCGACATCATGCGGCACGACATCAGCAACGCCAACAACGTTGCAAACTTATACGCAGACCTTCTCGCCACCGAGATCGAGGAGGAGGCCGAGGCCGAGTTGCTCCGGAGGGCGAAGGCCGGGCTCGCGAAGAGCATCGAGATCGCCCGGGACGTCAACACCATCCAGCATATAGAGGGAGGCCTGCCGTCGCCCGGCCCGGTCGACCTTGACCGGATCATCAGGGCCGAGATCGAACGTTCTCCCGGAGCCAGGATAACCTACACGGGCCGTCCGGTCGAGGTTCTCGCCGACGACCTCCTCTCCGAGGTTTTCACGAACCTCATCGGGAACGCCGTGAAGTTCGGGGGGCCGGAGGTCGGGATCACGATCCGGGTCGAGGAGCTCGGGGAGGAGGTCGTCGTCTCGGTCGAGGATGACGGCCCCGGCATCCCCGATGCCGTAAAACCGCGGCTCTTCGAACGCCTGAGCCGGGGGACCTACAAGGAGTCCGGAACCGGGCTCGGGCTCTACATCTGCCGGATGCTCATTACGCGCTACGGCGGGGAGATCCGGGTTGAGGACCGGCCGGAGGGTGGCACGGCCATCCGCTTCTCGCTCCGGCGAGCCGGGACCGGAGGGGAGCCATGACAGCGGGTGGTGGACCCCGCCGGTTTGGCGTGTATCTCGCGCTCATCATGATCCTGATCACGCTCCCGGTGATCGGGCTCATGGCGATCCTTGACTACCAGCAGGCCGAACAGGAGTTGATCTCCGGGGAAACCCTGCTCCGCGAGCAGACGGAGAAGAGTGTTGTTCAGTCGCTCTCGCTTGTGGATGCGGGCTTACGACTCTTTGACAGCACGCTGGATCACCGGATGGAGGAGGCGTTCCGGTCGGTTCTCGCCGAGTACGAGCGGGGGGGAGGTGATCCGGGCGCCATGGACCTCTCTCGCGTCCGGGAGGAGATCGGCGATGAGATGGATATCTACGTCATCAACCAAAGCGGCGTCATTGAGTATACCACCTACCTGCCGGACCTCGGGCTTGATTTCCGGGAGATTCCCTATTTTTACGAGCGGATCACGGAGATCCGGCAGGGAGATTCCTTTGAGGCGGATCGTGTCGTTGCCGAGCCGGCAGCCGGGATGCTGCGGAAGTACGCCTACCATCCCTCGTCCGACCACCGTTACCTCTTCGAGCTCGGGCTCGTCTGCAGTTCGGTCGGGGCCGACCGCTACGACCCCCGGTACCAGGTCCTGCAAGAGGACCTCATGCAGTTGAATCCGGCGCTCACCGGGATCCGGATCTTCGACGGTTATGGAAGGATCATCAATGTGACCGAGTCGGAGGGCCCGGTCGAGCCTGCGGCCATCAACCCGGTTGCCGTCGAGGTTTTTGAAGCAAAAGAAGGCAGGACACTGACGGATACCGTCGCCGGCACGCTCACCCGGTACATCCTCGTCGACCTCTCCGATCCCGGCTATCCGTCCGATACGAGTCGGATCGTTGAGCTGACCTACACCACCGCCCCCCTCGACGCCCGGCTCGCAGGGTTGCGGCTCAGTCATACCCTCATCGTGATCGGCGCGTCCCTGCTCGCCTGCTGCATCGCAATCCCGGTATCGCGGCGGATCACCCGGCCCGTCCGGGAGATCGTCGACGACGTCAACCGGATCGCCCGGGGGGATCTCGACCACAGGATCCGCATCTCCACGGGGACCGAGTTCGTCTATCTATCAACGAGCATCGGCGTCATGGCCGATTCCTTGAAGGAGAACATTCGGCGACTCCGTGAGTCGGAGGAGGTCTCACAGCAGTACCACGCCCGGCTTGAGGACCAGGTCCGGGAACGGACGGCCGAACTCGAGGAGTCCAACCGGGCAGCGGCGCTCTTCCTGGACATCATGACGCACGACATCAACAACGCGAACACCGTTTCTATCGGGTATACTCAGCTCCTCGTCGATCAGCTTGAGGGGGAGCGGCAGGAGATGGCGAGAAAGATGCTCTCCCGGCTCGAGCAGAGCTCCCGAATCATCGGCTCCGTCGGCACCCTCCGGAGAGCGAGAGAAGCCGGGGCGGCGCTGACACGGGTAGACCTTGACGGGGTGATCCGGGAACAGGCGGCAGGCCATCCCGCGGTCCGGTACGAGGGTCGCCCGGTCGACGTCATCGCTGACGACCTCCTCCCTGAGGTTCTTCTGAACCTGCTCGGGAACGCGGAGAAGTTCGGCGGGCCGGAGGTCGATATCGCTGTCCGGATCGAGGAACGTGGGGAGGAGGTCGTGGTCTCGATCGAGGATACCGGACCGGGTATTCCCGATGCGATGAAGGGAAACCTCTTCCTCCGCTTCCAGAAGGGGAAGGGATCGCTTTCCGGAGAAGGGCTCGGGCTCTACATCTGCCGGATGCTTGTTACGCGCTACGGCGGGAGGATCTGGGCGGAGGACCGGGTCGAAGGGCGGCCGGAGGAGGGCACGGTCATCAGGTTCACGCTCCGGAAGGCGCCGGAAGAGTAGCGGCCGCTTCCTGCGACCCTTCCCCATCGCGAAGGTTTACGTGGAGTGAAGTCTATGAGTGTTCGCCGATATGAAAACCCCGCTCTCCCGGGTGAAGATGGCCCGGTGCAGACGGCCTGGCCGGCGGATGCATGTCAGTCGATCGACCGCGCGCCTCGTTCCCTCGCATAGTTAATGATCTATGATAAAAGATCGCACACCCGCTCCGGTGGGACGGCCATTTGCGCCTACCCTGATCATAGCCATCCTTCTCATCGTCATCCCCGCCATCAGTCTCCTCTCGGCCTACGACTACCTGCAGACCAGAGAGAGGATGACTTCCGACCTCTCTGTTCTCCAGAACGTCACCGAGAAGAGCATCCGGGAGTCTGTTACGAACGTGGATACCGGGCTCAAGCTCTTTGATAGTTCCCTCAACGAGGAGTTACGGGACGGTTTTTCCCTTTTCCTGCAGGAGTACGATCGAGCGGGCGGGGACCCGTCGGAGATGGATCTTGCAGCGCTCAAAGAGCAGCTCGGGGGTGAGATGGACCTCTATATCATCAACGAATCGGGGGTTATCGAGTACACCACCTATCCGCCCGATCGGGGTCTCGATTTCAAGAAACTCCCGGATTTTTACGCAGAGATCACCCGGATACGTCTCGGGGAGAACTTCTCCCCCGATCGCGTGGTGTATGAGCCCGAGACCGGGCAGATCCGGAAGTATGCCTATATGCCCACCCCTGATCACCGTTACCTGCTTGAACTCGGGCTGGTGCCGGATGCGTTTGTAGAGGAGCGGAGCCAGTTCCGCTCGCAGGAGAGTACACAGGAGTTCGTCACCTTAAACCCGTACCTCGAATCGATCTATGTCTACGATATCTTTGGGAATCTCGTCGGCGAGAACGGGGAGCCCCCCAACACCGAGACCAGGGCGCTCGTCACCGGGACGATCATCCCCGCCCGGGCGGATTACGAGGTGCGGGATACGGTACACGGAGAGCAGATCCGGTATCTCTTCATCGACTTAAAAGACCCGGACTACCCATCCGATCCGAGCGTCGTCGTCGAGTTGACCTACAATACGGCGCTCATCCAGAGCCAGCTCGACCAGATGCTCTACTATCATGCTGTCGTTGCCTTCCTTACGATCGTCTTCTCGAGCGGGATCATCTTCCTCGTGGCCCGCCGCCTCACGCGCCCGATCGAGAGGATCATTGATGATGTCGACATCATCGCGCAGGGAGATCTCAACCATACGATCCGGGTCTCGGCAACCCGCGAGGTCATGCGGCTCGAACGGAGCATCAACACGATGGTCGGGAGCCTTAAACTGGCAATCCAGAATCTCCGGAGGTCGGAAGAGACGATCCGGGGGTACAGCGAGCACCTGGAGGAGCAGGTCGAGGCACGTACGGCCGATCTTGAGGAGTCGAACCGGATGGCGGCGCTCTTTCTGGATATCATGACGCACGACATCAACAACGCCAACAACACCGCGAACCTCTACACGGACCTCCTCATGGATGAACTTGAGGGAGAACCCCGAGGATATGCCGAGAAATTGCAGAAGAGCCTTCAGAAGAGTGTCGAGATCATCCGGGGCGTCAACACCATCCGGCAGATCCAGGAGGAAGAAGCCGTTCTCCGGCCGGTCGCTCTCGACCCCGTCATCCGGGGGGAGATCGCGCACTACCTGGACGTCTCGATAACCTACGCCGGGACCACGGCTACCGTCCTCGCCGACGATCTCCTCGCCGGGGTCTTCACGAACCTCATCGGCAACGCGGCGAAGTTCGGCGGGTCGGAGGTCGATATTGCCGTCCGGGTCGAGGAGCGTGAGGAGGGCGTGCTGGCCTCGGTCGAGGACAACGGTCCCGGGATCCCCGACGAGAAGAAGCCATACCTCTTTGCCCGCTTCAGCGGCGGTGACGGGGAAAAGAGCGGCCGAGGACTTGGGCTCTACATCTGCCGGATGCTTATTACGCGCTACGGCGGGAGGATCTGGGTGGATGACCGGGTGCCGGGCCGGCCGGAGGAGGGTGCGGCCATCAGGTTCACCCTCCAGAAGGCCCCCTGAAGCCCCTCACTCGACGATCTCCTGCACCCGCCCGACCTGGCCGTCCTGGAGCCGGACCTTGATCCCGTGGGGGTGGAAGGACGAGTTCGTCAGGATCTCGGCGACAACGCCCCGGGTGCGCTTTCCGGTCGGCTGGTCGCGCTTGAGCACGATATCCACCGTCATCCCGGGACGGATGGCGGCGCGGTTCTGTCCGTTCATGACCGGGAAGCGGGGGTCACTCCTCCCCGCCGTCCTGCTCTGGTTCCGATCCGTTCTGTCCGGGAAGAACGGTCCTCATCTGCGGGAAGAGGAGCACCTCCTTGATTGAATCCTTCCCGGTGAGGAGCATCACCAGACGGTCGATCCCGATCCCGACGCCGCCCGTCGGGGGCATCCCGTAGCCGAGCGCGTTGATGAAGTCGTAGTCGATCATCTGTGCTTCGAGGTCCCCCTTCCGGCGCTTCGCATCCTGCAGTTCGAGCCGGGCCTTCTGGTCAAGCGGGTCGTTTAACTCCGAGAAGCCGTTTGCCATTTCCATCCCGGCGATGAAGAGCTCGAACCGCTCCGTCAGCCCCTCCTTTGCGCGGTGCTTCTTTGCAAGCGGCGAGTTCTCGACGGGGAAGTCGTAGATGAACGTCGGCTGGATGAGGTGCTCCTCGCCGAAGTGCTCGAAGAAGAGCACCAGGTACTCGCCCCGGGTCGTGGCGCTCTCACAACCCTCCACGCAGTACTCAAGGCCGAACGCCCGGAGTTCTTCGAGGCTCATGGCCCGGACATCGATACCGGCGTACTCCCGCACCGCCTCCTCCATCGAGAGACGGCGCCAGGGCCGGGCGAAGTCCAGGTCCTGCCCGGCATACGAGATCGTGGTCTTCCCACAGACCTTCTCCGCGAGGTGCGCGAAGATCTCCTCGGTGAGGCCCATCATGTCGTTGTAGTCCCGGTAGGCCTCGTAGATCTCCACCATCGAGAACTCGGGGTTGTGGTTGGTGTCGATATCCTCGTTCCTGAAGTTCTTCGCGATCTCGAAGACCTTATCGAACCCGCCGACGATGAGGCGCTTGAGGTAGAGCTCCGGCGCGATCCGGAGGTAGAGTTTCTGGTCGAGGGCGTTGTGGTAGGTCGTGAACGGCCGGGCGTTTGCGCCGCCGTAGATCGGTTGCAGGGTGGGGGTCTCGAACTCCAGGAACTCCCGGTCGAAGAGGAACTGCCGCAGGAGCGATATGATCCTGCTCCGTGCCCGGAACGTCTCGCGGCTCTCGTCGTTCATGATCAGGTCGAGGTAGCGCTGCCGGTAGCGGGTCTCGACGTTCTTGAGCCCGTGGAACTTCTCCGGGAGCGGGCAGACCGACTTCGTCAGGAGTTCGAACCGGTCGACCCAGATGGTGATCTCTCCCATCTTCGTCCGGAAGACATGGCCGACGACGCCGATGATGTCCCCGGCATCGACGTACTGCCGGAAGAGGTCGAACTGCTCCTCCCCGAGGTCGTTCTTCCGGAGGTAGAGCTGTATCCTGCCGCACGAGTCGCCGAGGTCCGCAAAGATCGTCTTGCCGTGCTGGCGGACGATGTAGATGCGGCCCGCGGTGCTGACCTCTTCCTCGCTCTTCTCGTGCCCGATCGCTGAGAACCGTTCCCGGATCTCCTCGACGGTATCCTTGCGCTCGAAGGTGTAGGGGTATACCGTCACCCCGCGCTCGCGCAACTCCTGTATCTTATCGATCTTTGTCGTATCAAAACAGAGTTGATCCGTATCGGTCATAGTGTAAACAGCTCCATCTGTCCTGCAGCCCTCAAAACCCCGATCCCTCGCCGCCGTTCTCCGGGCCCAGGCCGTATGTTCGTGGATAAATTCTGTTATAATGTTCCACCCGGTGATATTAATGTTTGAGTGAACGACTGTCCGTAGGACAGGAGTTCGAGCACCGTCAGGTGCGAGTAACGATGGGCCGAAGGGCCGACGGGTGTTCCTGGCCAGGGGGCCGGAGTTCGAGCACCACCAGGCGCAAGAATCACCCTCCGACAGCAGATGACCGTTCCCGAAATCCCGCCGCCGGCGATGAGACGCAATGCGTAAAACGGTTATAGAGTTACCGTCTATAGTGTGAACATGGAGCGGGGGACGGAGAGGGCGGTGGCGATAGAGAGGCTTGCCGCCGTCATCAGCGAATGCCGGAAGTGCCCTCTCTGGGAGAACACCCATCACGCGGTCCCGGGAGAGGGGAACCCCGGCGCCGACCTCATGCTCATCGGCGAAGCGCCGGGGAAGCAGGAAGACCTCACCGGGCGGCCGTTCGTGGGGCGAGCGGGGAAACTCCTCGAAGGCCTCCTTTTAGGGATCGGTCTATCACGGGACGATGTCTTCATCGCGAACATCGTGAAGCACCGGCCGCCCGGGAACCGCGACCCCCGGGACGAGGAGATCCTGGCCTGCACCCCGTACCTCGAGGAGCAGATCCGTATCGTCGCGCCGAAGGTGATCGTGATGCTCGGCCGGCACTCGAGCCGGTACGTCCTCTCCTTCCTCCCCGTTGAGTTCGACCGGATCACGGAGATCCGGGGAACGGTCTACCCCGGCCTCCTCTTTGGCCACCCGGTCCGCCTCATCCCCACCCTCCACCCGGCCGCCGCGCTCTACAACCCGGCATACCTGGAGGCCCTGAAAGAGGATTTCCGGGTCATCGGGCACGAACTCAGGGGGGCGGGCGGATCTGCGATACAGGACTGATGGAACCATGGCAAAAGAGCGATCATGTGGGGCGGTCGTCGTCCGGCAGGGTACGGATCCCCAGTACCTCATCCTGCAGTATGGGGCCGGACACTGGGACCTGGTGAAAGGGCACGGCAAGCGCGGCGAGAGCGAGGAGGAGACCGTGCTCCGCGAACTGGAGGAGGAGACCGGGATCACCCGGGCCACGTTTGTCTCCGGGTTCCGCGAGGAGATCCACTACTTCTTCCAGCGCCGGAGCCGGACGGTCTACAAAGAGGTCGTCTACTTCTTGATCGAGACCCCGGAGGAGGAGGTGAGGCTCTCGGACGAGCATATTGCCTACCAGTGGCTCCCCTACGGCGAGGCGCTACATGCGATCACCTTCGAGAACTCAAAGCGGGTTGTCGCGAGAGCTCACGATTGCCTGGCCACGGTCAGGAACCAGAAGACCGGATGACTCACTTTCTCACATCTCTCTATCTTCCGGCAGATCCTGCACCTCCTTCCCGAGGAAATAACTCACGACGGTCCTGATGGCGACGAGCGACCCGAGGATGGCCAGGTCCTGAAGCGTCGGTTCGAGGATCGTCTTCAAGACATCGGCGGCGACGAAGAACTCAAGGCCGATCAGGATGCGGGTGGTGAACGCCCACCTGATGTCCCGGTAACTCCGCTCCCGTATGCGGGTCTCCCGCCCCACGAGTTCGACGATCGCGATCACCGCCCCATAGACGATGAAGAGCCCCCCGAACACCCCGAGGACCGTCTCCACAACCCCGATGAACGTCTCAAGCACCATGCCCGGCGGGGGTATCGGTGGCGGGGGGGTTATAGGTTATCGGGGACTCTCAAAGGACCCGGCTTTTGGTCAGGCGCTCTCCGGTGCCAGGGGGACGACGACGGAGAACCCGTTGTAGCGCTCGACCGTGACGGAGACACCGTAGACCGCCTCGATGGTCTCCGGGGTCACCACCCCGGTTCCCCCCGCGGCGTGGATGACGCCGTCTTTCAGGAGGATGAACCGGTCGGCATAGCGGAGCGCCATGTTCAGGTCGTGCATCGTCATCACCGCGGCGACGTCGTGATCCGTCGCCACGCGCCGGATGATCCCCAGGATATCGAGCTGGTTCTTGAGGTCAAGACTGCTCGTGGGTTCGTCCAGGAGGAGGACCCGGGGTTCCTGCACAAGCGCCCGGGCGATGCTCACCTTCTGGAGCTCCCCGCCGGAGAGCTCGTCGATGTATCGCAGCGTCAGGTCCTCAAGGTGGAGCATCCGGACCGCCGCCTCGACGATCCGGATGTCCGCATCGGTTATGTCCCAGCGGATGTGCGGTCGCCGGCCGAGGAGGACGGCATCGAAGACGGTCATCCGGCCGGCCTCGCATCGTTGCGGTACGTAGCCCACGGTTCGCGCGATCTCCATCCGGTCCGCCTTGAGGAGATCCGCCTCCCCGACCAGGACGGACCCGGCCTTCGGCCGCAGGATTGCGTTCATGCACTTCAAGAGCGTCGTCTTCCCGGCGCCGTTCGGGCCCAGGATCGCGAGAACCTGGTGCGGTGAGAGGTTGAACGTAATATCCCGGATGACCGGGTTGCTCCGATAGGTGAACGCTACACCGTTGACGTCGAGGATCATCGCCGGTACCCCCGTATGAGCAGGTAGATGAAGGCCGGTGCGCCGAGGAACGCCGTGAGCACGGCGACCGGGAGGATATACGGCGCCACGATGATCCGGGCGACGGTGTCCGAGGCGAGGAGGAGGATCCCGCCCATCACGCAGGAGCCGGGGATCAGGTAGCGCTGGTCGTCGCCGATGAGCCTCCTCACCATGTGCGGGCAGACGAGCCCCACGAACCCGATGACCCCGAGGAACGAGACGATCACGGCGGTCACGAGCGCTGCTACGACCATTCCGAGATCCCGGACCCGTTCGACGCTGACGCCGAGCCCCTTTGCCGTCTCGTCGCCGGCGTCGATCGCGTTGTAGTTCCAGCGGTTCGCGCCGAAGTAGACGGAGGCCGCCAGCACGACGAGGGCCATGATCCCGAGTTCCTGCCAGCTGGCCCGGCCGACGTCGCCGAAGGTCCAGAAGACGACGGCGGCGAGCTGGGTGTCGTCGGCGAAGTACTGGAGGAACATCGTCCCCGCCGTAAAGAGGGAGGAGAGGGCGACGCCGGCGAGCACCATCACTTCGGGAGTCGCCCCGCATATCCGGGATATGAGCAGGATCACCGCGGTTGCAAGGAGACAGAAGAAGAATGCCACCATCGTCGTCAGGTAGGGATTGTTGATGGTGACGGCGTCGGCGACCGTCGACTGCATCGTGCCGGCGCCGAGGAGGATGACCGAGACGGCCGCCCCAAAGGCACCGGCGTTCGATATGCCGAGCGTGAACGGCGACCCGAGCGGGTTACGGAGGATCGACTGCATGGCGACCCCGGCCACCGAGAGCCCGACTCCGGCGACGATCCCGGCAAGCGCCTGCGGGAGCCGGATGTTCCAGATGATCCGGTCGGTGTTGGAGATCTCGATGACGACGCCGGGGTGGAGGAACGCATTGATCCGGTCGGTGATGCCGTTTGCGAGGGAGAAAAAGACATCATACGGGGGGATACTGACCGCACCGACCGATATGGACACGATCAGGAGGAGGAAGAGGAGGACGATCCCCCCGAGGATCCAGAGGTTTTTACACCGCACGTACCCCAGATAACCCGTGGGGATGGTCCCGTCTGCAAAGTGCATCTCTTCAGACCCTCCTGATCGAGCCCGGCATCAGAGCGGGATCTCCGCGAATCCGAGGTTCTGATACTGGCTGTTCAGGTCGGAAAAGACCGGTTTCCCGATGAAGAAGGTGTAGATCTCATCTGCCTTCTCTTCCGGATCGATATCGGCGAACCGGTCGGGGTAGAGGGTCTTCCCGACGAAGTAGGCGTCGGCGAGGATGGTCTCGTAGTTTGCGCTGTAGAAGTTGTACGGGAGGACGCCGTAGATCCGGCCTTCCTTCGCGGCGGAGAGGCCCTGGAGCGCGGGATCGTTCTTCATCTCACCGATCGCTCCACCGCTCTCCATCTGGGTCGTCCCGGCGTCGATGAAGAGGTATTCGGGATCCCAATCGACGAGCGCCTCTTTTGCGACATCGGCGTGGTCCGTGCCGAGGCCGGTGGCGACGTTCTTCGCGTGCACCCAGGAGAACGGCGGGTAGGCGGGTTCGGTGGAGATGATGCCGTGGGCACCAGCCGAGGAGACGCCGCCGACGTAGGCGGCCTTCTGTTCGGCCTCGGGGATGTCGGCGGTCCTGCTCTCGAGGTCGGCTATCGTCGCCTCGATGTAGGCGATCACCTCTTCGGCGCGGCCTTCCTTTCCGAGCACCTCGCCCATCACCCGGAGACTGCCATACATCTCGGCCTTCTCGGCGTCGTTCCTGAGTGAGCCGTAAGGGAGCGCCACGACGGGGATGCCGGTCCGCTCCTGGAGCTTGTCGGCCTCGGCGATGCTTGTCCCATATGCCGTTCCGACACTGGCCTTGAAGACGACCGCCGGCCCGATCCCGATGATCTTCTCGGGGTCGTCCTTGCCCCGGAACTCACCGATCAGGGGGAGAACTTTGAACTGCGACCCGTAAGCGAGGGCATAGGGCCGCCCCTCTATCGTCTGTTCTTTCTTCTCGATGTCGTCGACACCGGCGACGAGATCCTGGCCCTGGAGGTAGACGAGGTAGCGGAGGCATCCTGAGCCCGAGCAGACGACGCTCTCCGGCGGCGATGGGACGGCGACCGTCCGGCCGACGCCATCGGTGATCGTGGCGGTCTGGCCGATGGTCGGGTCGGCCCCGGTGCCGGTACACCCGGCGGCGAGCGCGGCGAGAATCAGGGCCGCAAGCATCACGGCCGTGAGGAGTCCGGTGGATCGGAATGGAGGCATACAATTCCCAATTATTGTAACACTGTTTATTATATCTATCGGATTAACGCCTACCCGGTGTGACTTATTTTCGATTCGTATTACTCGTGGGGGATGGTTTTGGACATCCGGGCCGTAGTCTGCCCGACCACTCCTTCATCCACCCGGTCGGCCCCGGAGATGCGGGAGAAAAACCCCTGTGGTTGGGACCCCGGACCTCTCCGGGACGGTTCAGCAGCCCGTGCAGCAGCGATCCAGCCCCTTTTTGCCGGGCCGGAGAACTATTATGGGCGGCCGGACTAACCCCTGCACCAGGAGACCGGTCATGCACCCCGGCACGACCGGCATACCGTGAGGAGGAGAGATGCCGGAGAGGATGTTAAGCGAATCAGAAGGGTACCGCCTGTTGGAGGCGTGCGGGATACCCGTGCCGCCCCATCACCTTGCCACCAGCGCCTCTGATGCACAGGCAGCCGCGGAGCGGATCGGCTACCCGGTCGTCATGAAGATCGTCTCACCGCAGATCGTCCATAAGAGCGACGCCGGCGGGGTTATCACCGGGGTCGAGAGTCCCGAAGAGGCCGAAGAGGCCTACCACACGATCCTGAAAAACGCCGCCGCCCATGCCCCGGAGGCGACGATCGCCGGCATCATCGTGGAGAAGCAGATGCCCGCAGGACTCGAGGTGCTGATCGGCGGAAAGACCGACCCCTCGTTCGGGAAGGTCATCACGTTCGGCCTCGGGGGGAAATTGGTCGAACTCCTGGAGGACGTCTCCATCCGGGTGCTGCCCGTCGACGGCGACGACATCAGGGCGATGATCCGGGAGATCGAGGGCTACCGGCTCATCCAGGGATACCGGGGGGAGCCGCCGAAGGACGAGGAGGCGCTCGTCCGGATCATCGCGAAGATGGCGCGGCTCTTCATCGAAGACCCCCGGATCCGGGAGTTCGACCTGAACCCGGTCATCCTCTACGAAGAAGGCGCGAGCGTCGTCGATGCGCGGATCATCGTCGGAGACACCGCCGTGTCCGGCGCCGCCCGCCTCAGTCTCAGGGCACCCCCGGACCTCCTCTCTCCGTCATCCATCGCCGTGATCGGCGCATCCGCAAGCCCGAACAAGGTGGGCTATTCCGTCCTCCGGAACCTGCTCTCCTTCCCCGGAGACCTCTATCCGGTCAACCCGGCCCGGGCGGAACTCTTCGGGCGGAAGGCCTACCCCTCGGTGAAGGATATCCCGGCCCCGGTCGACTGGGCGGTCGTCGCCGTCCCCGCCCGCCTCGTCCCGGAGGTGATGGCAGAGTGCGGGGAGAAGGGCGTCCGGCTCGCCATCATCGTCACCGCCGGGTTCCGCGAGATCGGCGGTGCCGGCACGGCCCTCGAAGAGGAGGTCATGAGGGTTGCACGCAGGTATGGGGTCCGGGTCATCGGCCCGAACTGTCTCGGGGTCATGATGCCGCATATGGGGATCAACGCCACGTTCGACCCGGTCTCACCGAGGGCAGGGGATGTCGCCTTCATCTCACAGAGCGGCGCGGTCATCACCACCGTCGTCGACTGGAGCCTCCCGGAGGAGTTCGGGTTCTCCAGTGTCATCAGCGTCGGCAACCAGGCGGACCTCGGGTTTGAGGACTACCTCCGGTTCGCCGAGCAGGACGAGAAGACCCGGTCCATCACCCTCTACGTCGAGGAGATCCAGGACGGACGCGGATTCATGCAGATCGTACGAGATGTCGCCGGGAGAAAACCGGTGGTGGCGGTGAAGTCCGGGTCGTCCCGGAAGGGCAGGGCTGCGGCGTCATCCCATACCGGCTCGCTTGCCGGGAGTTATGATGTCTACGTTGCAGCGCTCCGGCAGGCGGGGGTGATCGTGGCCCGGAGCCTGCGGGACGCCTTCAACCTCGCGGAGCTCCTGGCGTCCGAAGGCTACCCGCAGGGGAAGCGGGCGATCGCTGTCACCAGTGCGGGCGGGTTCGCCGTCCTCGCCTCCGACTACGCTGAGGCGCACGGGGTCGATATGGTCGACCTCCCCGACGAGGTGCTCCGTGAACTCAATGCGTTCCTCCCCCCGTTCTGGAACCACGCAAACCCCATGGATATCCTCGGGGACGCCGACGCCACCCGGTTCGCCGCTCTCTTCGATGTGCTGATCCGGCACCAGGAGTTCTGGGACATCGTCTTCGTGATCGCCGTGCCGACCACGCTCGTGGATCCGGCGCATGTTGCAAACGAGATCGTCCGGCTCTCCCGGAACACGGAGAAGATGGTGGTGGGCTGCATGCTCGGCGGCGACAGCATCCGGAGCGGTCTGCACATCCTCCGGGGCTGCCGGATCCCGAACTTCGAGGAGCTTGAGGATGCGTTCAAGGCGGTGGGAAGCATCCTTGCTGTCAGGACCGCCCGGGCGGGCGAGCAATCCCGCCCGCCCCGCGATGGGGAGTGTCCGGGCGGCGGGCGGTAACGTCCGCGCTCTCTCCTGATTCCGGGAAACCTTTTTATATACTCCTTCCTTACTCCGGCGCATAGGAATGACGGAACACTACCGGGGAGACGAATACGGATGCAGTTTGAGAAGATAAAGTCCGAGATCCTCGCCCACAACTCCTATATCATCGGGGCGGGTGGGGAGGCGATGGTCATCGATCCCAGGCGCGACTGCCAGGTCTATACAACCCTCGCCCGGAGCTGGGATGTGAAGATCACCAGGGTCTTTGAGACGCACAAGAACGAGGACTACCTCAGCGGCTCCCGGGAACTTGCCCGCCCGACCGGGGCGGAGATACTCCACGGGACGCGAGAGGAGTTCGGGTTCGGCACCGGCGTCCGGGACGGCGATACCTTCGATATCGGTCCCCTCGAGATTGAGGTCATCGAGACCCCCGGCCACACCATAGAGAGCATATCGCTCCTGCTCCGCGACCGGTCCGTCTCCGACAACCCGCTGATGATCTTCTCCGGCGACGCGCTCTTTGCCGGGGATGTGGGCAGAACTGATCTTGCCGGCGAGGACCGACGGCGCGAGGCCTCGGAGATGCTGTATACAAGCCTGCACAAGAAGATTCTCCCGCTCCCGGGCGGCGTGATCGTCTGCCCCGCCCATGGAGCGGGGTCGGTCTGCGGCGGGAATATCAGCGACCGGGAGTACACGACCATCGGCTACGAGATGGCGACGAACCGGATCCTCTCGATGGGGAGAGAAGGTTTCGTCGAGTACAAGATGAACGAACGGCTTTATGCCCCGCCGTATTTTGCGACGATGCACCGGCTCAACCGGAAGGGCCCGCCCCTGATCTACAACCTTCCGCACCTTCGGCCCTACTCGGCTCGCGATATCCGCTCTCTCCTCGAGCAGGGTGCCCAGATCGTCGATATCCGGTCACCGACAAGTTTCGCCGGTGGGCATATCTCCGGGACCCTGAACATCTGGCGCGAGGGCCTTCCCCTCTACATGGGCTACTTCTTGAACTACAAGGACCCGATCGTCCTGGTGGACGACTTCAACCTGGATCTCGATTCCGTGGTGCGCCACTTCGTCCGGCTCGGTTACGACAACATCGCCGGTTACCTCGCCGGCGGGTTCGGCGCCTGGTTCAAGCAGGGCGAGGATGTCGAACGAGCTGGCACCTGGTCGCCCTCCGACCTTGCTGAGCACCTGGGCGACCCGTCGGTCTATATCCTCGACGTCAGGAATATCAACCACCGGGAGGAGGACGGCCACATCCGGGGCTCCCACCACATCTACGTCGGAGACCTCGAGGAGCACCTCGCGGAGGTCCCGGAGGACAAAAAGATCGTCGTCCACTGCGACGCCGGGTTCAAGGGGAGCGTCGCGACGAGCATCCTCGAAAAGAACGGGTTCTCAAACGTGGTCAACCTGCTCGGGGGCACCATCGGGTGGAAGGCGGCGAACTACCCGCTGGTCAAGGAGGAGGAACCCCTCCAAGCCGCTCCGGCGATCTAACCCTGGATGGAGCGTTATTGGGGGGGATCACTCCGCCCGCGTCTCCTCCCACCCAATGCAGACCCTGACCGGCACCGCGTGCATGAGTGCCGCCACGACCGGCGAGCGCTGGTAGGCACGGTCCACGAGTTCCTGGATCTTCTCCCGGGACGCGTCGGCATCCACCCGGACGGTCAACCGGACCTCGTCCAGCCCCGGCCGGGTATCCCCGATCTCGAAAACGCGATGCGTTTTCTCGTGCTCTGTTCCTGTGGAACGTCGCATACGGAAAAACCCCGCAAGGTCGAGATCGCCCTCGACGTCGATCTCGATCAGGTCGACCTCGATCCCCTCCTCTGCCGCGCTGTAGGCGATACCGACCGCGATGCAGGCCGAGAGCCCCGTGAGCACCAGTTCCGTCGGGCTCGGACCCCGGTTGGTCCCACCGATGACGACCGGTTCGTCGGCGGGAACGGCAAAGTTCCGGACGATCGTGGTCGAGTGCGCACCCCCGTTCCAGCTCGTGATGCCGGAGAGGGTCCGTCTGCCCACCGCTGGATCCTTCCGCATCGCGTCCGTAAGGGTCTTCACCCGCTCCATATCGACCCCGTTTCGCATCATAGCAACAACCTCCCGTGCGGGACCTCGCCGTCAGACGACCGGTTCCGGCGACCTCTCCCGCGACCGCATAAGCCGCAGCATCTCGTCGATATCGGTCGTCGGGATGTCGCAGGCGTAGTTGGTGCAGACGTACGCCGTCGCCCTCTCCTCGATCATCACGATATCCCGGGTGAACCCGGCTACCTCCACGATCTCCGGGCTCTCTACGCCCGCGGGGCGGAAGATGACGACGACATCAGGCGTATAGTGCGAACGGATGGCGCGGACCATCGCCGTTGTGTCCTCTCTACCCGGCACCCCGGTGACGATCACCTCGTAGTTCGGCCCCAGCATGAACTCGAGGCCCGTGAGGAAGTGGGCGTGGGCGGCAGGGGCCGCGTTGATGGTCCCGGCAAAGGTGCTCTTCATCCTGTCGGCCGTCTCCTCGAACTCGAGGTTCGCCGTCATCCGCCCGAGGACGAAGAGGGCATACATGGCCACGCTGTTCCCGGAAGGGATCGCCCCGTCATAGACCGGTTTCTGCCGGACAGGGGCGTCCCCATCGTCCGGCGCAAAGAAGAACCCCCCACCGTCGCAGTCCCGGTAGTGGGTGAAGAGGTCCCGGGCGAGTTCGGTGGCGGTAGCCAGGTAACCCGGGTCAAACGAAGCCTCGTAGACCTCGATGAGGGCCCAGAGCATGAACGCGTAATCGTCGAGCGTCGCCGGAAGGCCTGCCTCGCCGTGCCGGTAACGGTGGAGGAGCCTCCCGTCCGGGAGGCGGAGACTGGAGAGGACGAACGCGACCGCCTTCTTTGCCGCTTCCAGGTATGCCGGATCGTCGAAGACCCGGGCCGCTTTTGCGAGAGCAGCGATCATGAGAGCATTCCAATCGGTCAGGATCTTGTCGTCCTTTGCCGGGCGGATCCGCTCCTCCCGGGCTGCAAAGAGTCTCTGCCGGGCACTCTCCACGGACCATGCCAGGTCCTCCTCTGAGCTCGAGAACTCATGGGACCAGGATGCCAGCGGTCGGCGCATGCGGAGGATGTTCTTGCCCGTCCGCCTCCCGCCGGGCTGTTCCCGGTAGTTGCCGGGCTCCGTGACGCCGAAGATCCGGGAGAATCGCTCCCCCTCCTCCTCCCTGAGGAGATCGAGGATCTCGTTCTTCGTCCAGAGGTAGAACTTCCCCTCCTCACCCTCGCTGTCCGCGTCCTCCGCCGAGTAGAACCCGCCGGCAGGGTCGTTCATCTCCCGCAGGACATAGGCGATCGTCTCCCGGGCGGTCCTGGCAAACTCCTCCCGCCCCGTCGCGAGGTAGGCCTCCGTATACGCCATCACGAGGAGCGCCTGGTCGTAGAGCATCTTCTCGAAGTGCGGGACGAACCACTCCGCATCGGTCGAGTAGCGGTGAAACCCGAACCCGACCTGGTCGAAGAGCCCGCCCCGCCGCATGGCATGCAGCGTCTTCTCGACCATCATGTAGGCCGGCTCCTTGCCGGTCCGGTACCCGTACCGGAGCAGGAAGATGAGGTTGTGCGGGGTCGGGAACTTCGGTGCATCCCCGAACCCACCGTTTTCCCCGTCAAAGACCCGGAAGAACGTCTCGTAAGCCTCATCGAGGGCCCCCTCCCCGAGTTCGTTCTCGACCGGCGGGGTGCGGGCTGCGTTCCTCAACGCCTCCATCACCTGAGCGCCGGCGCTCTCGAGTTCCTGCCGCTGGCTCTGCCAGACCTTGCTGATCCGGGGGATGAGGTCCAGGAGGCCGGTCATCCCGTACCGGCTCTCTTTCGGGATGTAACTCGCTGCGAAGAACGGTTTTTTGTCCGGGGTCATGAAGATGGTGAGGGGCCATCCCCCGGTCCCCGTCAGCGCATGAGCGGCTGCCATGTAGACCTGGTCGATATCCGGCCGCTCCTCGCGGTCCACCTTGATGCAGACGAAGAGATCGTTCAGGAGTTTTGCAACCTGCGAGTCCGCAAACGACTCCCCCTCCATGACGTGACACCAGTGGCAGGCCGAGTAGCCGATCGAGAGGAAGATCGGTCTGCCCTCCTCCCGAGCCCGGAAAAACGCCTCGTCACCCCAGGGGTACCAGTCGACGGGGTTATGGGCGTGCTGGAGCAGGTATGGGCTCTGTTCGTGGATCAGCCGGTTCGGAGGCGATTCCTCCTGCACCGGTGCTTCTGGCGCTTTCGGGTCGTGTCCGCGTGCCGGGTTCATACTCCTGACGTGCGAATGCAGGCTAATAAAGGTGACTCTTCCGCGCGGCCGGGGCACTCCGGAACGTGAGATACCGCCCTCTCGCCGCCGGGGAGAAGATGACCCTGCGGCCCGCGTAATGAAAAAAGAGAGTGCTGGCCAGGACCGGCCACCAGCTCACTCTGCTATGGGGATCTCCTTGGTCTCCTCTGCGACCGGCTGTACGTAGGGGGCGTCCACGGCCAGAAGGCCGTTCCTGAAGGTCGCCTTCGCCCTGTCGGGATCGACGGGGCAGCCGATCGCGTAAGTCCCGACGTACCGGACGTCGCCGCGGGCTGCATCAATGGAAAAACTGGTCTCCTGCATCTTAAAGGTGATATCCTTCTTATCGACGCCCGGTAACTCGATCTCGATGTGAAGGTTCTCCTCATTCTCATCTGAGTAAGCACAGACATAGGGTGCGACTCTCAACGCTGCCATCTCATAACCTCCTTGACGGCAAGAGAGGTGCGGGTTTGCTATATAACGTTTGCCTCACATCGCGTTCCGGCCCGGTAGGGGCACGGCCGTCCCGCAGGGCGGGAGATCGCACGTCAAAACGAGTGGGTCTGCTCTCTTCGTAAAAAGGGGGGGGTCAGCGCTCCTCGCGGACCATAGCGATGGCCTGCTTCGGGCACTCGTTTGCGCAGATGCCGCACCCCTTGCAGTAGTCGAGGTCGACGTTGAGTTCCTCGTCGATGACCCCATCAGGGCAGTACTGGGCGCAGAGCCCGCAGGCGTTGCACGCCTCCCTGTCGACCACGGGCCGGAACGTTCTCCAGGACCCTGTCTTCCCCGAAGAGGCCTCCGTCGGCCTGCTGAGCGCAAGTCTCTCTCTCATACCTTCAGCTCCTTATACGCCGCTTCAGCAGCTTTCACGTTCCTCTCGTCGGTAAACATCTCCTGGATCGCCGTCCGTGCCGAGGGCAGGGTGATCACACCCATCTTCGCGAGCGCCCCGAGCACCGGGGTGTTGAGGATGGGGCTCCCGGCGACCACCAGGTTCTGTGCGAGCGCGATCCCCGTCAGGTCGACGTTCCGGCAGGTCCCGTTGCACCCGGGGAGCGGGTGGGCGCTGTTTAAGAGGACCGCCCCGCCGGGTTTCAGGCCCTCCAGGACGTCCACCACGTCCATGATGCTCGTATCGAGGACGATCACGAGGTCCGGTTCATGGATCTGGCTGTAGATCTTGATCGGTTCATCGTCGATCCGGACGAACGAGACGACCGGCGCCCCGCGTCGCTCCGCCCCGTAGAATGGGCAGGCCGTTGCATGTTTTCCGTCCCTGAACGCCGCGAGGGCGAGGAGTTTTGCGGCGGTGACACCTCCCTGCCCGCCCCGGGAGTGGATCCGTATCTCATACATGGTCGCTCACCCCGAACCAGGTCTCCTCACCCGGATGCCGGTTCCGGACAAAGTCTGCGATATCGTTGTAGGTGACCTCCTGGCCGCCGAGGCCGGCGATCACGCTGTAGGGCTCGATGCCGGTCTTCGACCGGATGGAGTGCGCCACCACGCCCCCGAAGCCGAAGGAGTAGTCGCGGTCGATGACGACGACCTCCCGGCCGGCAAGGTCGAGGTCCGGGAAGGGGCGGAACCAGCGCAGGCGCATGGACCCGGCCTTTATTCCCTCGTCGCGGAGGAGGTCGACCGCCACCTCCGCCTCTTTGCCGAGCGTCCCTATCGCGACGACGACGACGTCGGCATCCTCGCACCGGTAGTCCTCGGTGGGGCCGTAGGAACGGCCGAACCGTTCGCGGAACTCGCGCTCGACCTCCGTGATCACGCCCCGGGCATCACGCATCGACCGCTCGATGTCCCAGCGGAACTTGAAATAGTCGTTTGAGAAGGTCATGGGGCCGTAGACGCAGGGGTTCTCCGTATCGATCGCGTGTGGGAGGTGGTAGGGAGGCAGGAAGTCGCCGGGCTCCACGGTCTCAAGCGACTGCGTGATGTGGCTCAGCGAGAACCCGTCCAGGTTGACCATCACCGGCAGGATGACCCGCTCGTCCTCGGCGATCTTAAACGCCATCAAGGTGGTGTCGTAGGCTTCCTGGACCGTGCCCACGAAGACCTGCAGCCAGCCCGTGTCGCGCTGGGAGAAGGCATCGGTGTGTTCCGCCCAGGTGTTCCACCCGGGTCCGAGGGCGCGGTTGACGTTCGCCATGACGATCGGCAGGCGCGCGCCCGCGGCCCAGTGGACCATCTCGTGCATGTAGAGGAGGCCGTGCGAACTCGTCGCGGTGAAGGTGCGGACGCCCCCGGCGCTTGCTCCGATGCAGGCGGCCATCGCCGAGTGCTCGCTCTCCACCGGGATGTACCGGCTCTCAAGGGCGCCGGAGGCGACGTACTCGGCGATCTGCTCGACGATCTCGGTCTGGGGGGTGATCGGGTATGCGGCGATGACGCCCGGCTTTGCGGCCTTCACCGCATCGGCCACCGCCTTGTTGCCGGTCGCGATCGTCAGCATGTGCCGGCCTCCTCACGGGCGAAGCGCTGGATGTTCCGTTCAACCTGCTGGCGCATCTCGTCCAGGACCTCCGGGCTCGTGTTCTTGAACCGGCCCTGGCCCTTGAGGTAGTCCTCGAGAGGCGCAGGTTTCCTCATCGCAGTCTTCGACGGGCCGTTGATCGTGAGTTTCCCGAACTCACGCTCATACAGGATCCAGGTTCCGGTCTTCACCGCCAGTTTCCCCATCTCGACCGTCTTCTCCGTGGGGTAGCGCCAGCCGGGCGGGCACGGTGCGAGGATGTGGATGAACTTGGGCCCTTCGATCGAGAGCGCCTTCTTCACCTTCTTGTAGAGGTCGAGCGGGTAGGCGCTGCAGGCGGTCGCCATGTAGGGCGGGTTGTGCGCCTCGATGATCCGGTCGAGGTCCTTCTTTGCCGTGGGCTTGCCGCCGGGCGTGGTGGTGGTGCGCGCACCGAGCGGTGTTGCGCCCGACCGCTGCATGCCGGTGTTGCCGTATGCCTCGTTGTCGTAGCAGATGTACAGGAAGTTGGTCCCGCGCTCGAACGCCCCGGAGAGCGACTGGATCCCGATATCGACCGTGCCGCCGTCGCCCGCGTAGACGATGACGTTGGTCTTCTTCCCGAGCGTGCTAAAAGCGTTGCTCATGCCGGAGGCGCAGGCAGCGGCCGCGGCAAATGCTATATTATAGACAGGCACGTTCATCGCCGTGCCGGGGTAGGCCCCCTGGATGACGCTGGTGCAACAGGCGGGCACGACCAGAACGGTATCGGGGCCGGCCGCTTTCAGCACGTAACGCAGACAGAGGGAAGAGCTGCACCCCGCACAGGCGGACGTACACTTGTAGAGATACTCTTCCTTTGGAATAGCTGACAATTGTTTACACTCCTCTCACTACAATATCTGTCATCATTTGTAATGAGAGTTTTGCGATCTCAAACCCGGACTCTCAACGGTCGTTCGAAGGAAGGACCGGGAAAATGAGTCGGCATAACCGGGCCGGAGCCGGGGCGCGAGAAGGCCGCCGGGCCGGGATCATCATCGCCCGGCCAGGTCTGGCGGGGAATTCCCCCCTCATCACCTCCGTTTCAGTTTCCTGCATTCCCGCCGGGTGCTTGCCTCTTCTGCACCGGCCCCTGCCGGAGGGAGCGGCGGATCATGCCGGCGTAGCACTGCAGGCAGAAGGGCGTGAAGAACCAGACGCCCATCTCCAGGATGGGGAGGAGACCGTTGTTGCGTATCCGGTAGCGGTAACTCTCGTAGTTCATCCTCATGTAGACCGGCGCGATCTCTTCAAACCACCAGGCCCGGGTGAGCCCGCCCTCAGCGACCGGCCGCGAGACCTCGGCGACGAGGGCCCGAATCTCCTCACCCCGGTCTCCCTCAACGAGGCGAGGCCGGAAATCATCGTCGATGATGAGCGGTGTCACCTCGTACTCACCGACAACGCCGTCTTTCTGCAGGTCGACCGTGAGGATGATCGCCTCCCGCGAGAGGTTGTGGGGCCACTGCGGTTCGAACTGGAACATGCCAAGCGAGTAGGCGATGAGCCCACCGTGGTAGCGTTCAATCGCCTGCACCGTATGGGGGTGGTGCCCGAGGATCAGCGTGACCCCCGCATCGATGAGCCGGTGAGCAAGATCGATCTGCGCGGGGGACGGGTAGTAAGCCATCTCCGTCCCCCAATGAAGCGATATGACGATATGATCGCACCGACCCACAAGAGAGGCGATATCCTTAAAGATATCATCTTCGATCAACCGGTTGACCGAGACGTCGCGGGATATGGCCAGTTTGCCGATCGTGTAGCCGGCAAACCCGATCGAGAGGCCGTCCTTCTCGAAGATGACCGGCTCCTGTCGGTCTCGCGTCGCCGATCCCCCGACCGCGAGCATGCCCCGGCTCTCGAGGGCATCCAGGGTATTTTTGAACCCTTCCGCTCCGCGATCGCTGGAGTGGTTGTTTGCAACACTCAGAACGTCGAACCCGGCGTCCACGAGGTAACGCGCTGCATCGGGAGCCGTGAAGATCACGTGGTGCTTCTCCGCCTGCTCCCCCGTCTCCGAGAGGGTAGTCTCCAGATTCCCAAAGAGGATGTCCTTCTTCTTGAGGAGGTGCATGACCTCCCCGAACGGGTGCTGGTCGTTCGCCGCCCTGACCCAGAGATCTCCTACTGCCATGAGTCTGATTGGTTTCTGCATCTCTTCTCACACCGAAAGGCCCCACTGTTCCAGCGGCAGGTCCTGTATCAGGAACCGGTACTTGCCGCGCCGGGTGCGGGGGATCTTCCCGACGAAGCGGACGGTCAGGTCCACGTCGCCTTCAAACTTCTTTCCGAGTTCCTGGAGAATACGTTCCGTATCCTGGTCGGTATACCCCGGTTTCTTTACGATCCGCATCAGGACCTCCCCCTCCCTCATCTGGTAGAACTGGAACTGCGCAACGTTGTCGAAGACGTCGGAGTGCATGTTCACCGCCGTCATCGATATGAGCCGGTGATTCCTCGTCACGATGAACTCGTGCAGGCGCCCTTCCACGCTCTCGAGGAGGGGGTAGGCCCGGCCGCAGGAGCACTGCCCCTCTGCGGCGACCGCGACGTCCATGGTCCGGTAGCGGATGAGGGGGCAGATGGGGTTCATGAGGCCCGTCGTGACCACCTCCCCCATCGCGCCCGGCCCCTCGACGGGCCGGCCGTCCCGTCCGATCAGTTCGACGATGCCGTATTCGGGGAAGATGTGGTAACGGGTGTTCTCCTCGCACTCCCCGGCGAGCACCGTCTGTTCGGAGTTCCCGTACCAGGAGAAGACCCGGCACCCGAACGCCCCGGCGAGCAGGTCCCGCTGCCAGGGGTAGAGGTTCTCGGACCCGCAGAGGACTGCCTTCACCGTTGGGAACGGCGCGATATTGTGCTCGCGCATGTAGCGGGCCAGGATCACGGCGATCGACGGGTAGGCCTGGATGAACCGGGGCCGGAACCTCCGGATCCGGTCGATGTAGGCCGGCAGGGTCTCCTCGGTCATCTGGTGGGAGGACATCAGCAGCCACCGGCCGAAGAGCGCCTTCTTCCAGAACGTCCCCTCCTTCGGGGTTCCGACGATGTAGCCCCGGAGGACGACACACCGGTCGGTGAACCGGTAGCCGACGCGGTCCCACTGGGTCTTCATGAACGCCCATTCGCGGGCGCGGGAGGCGCCCCGCTCGTAGTAGAATCCGACCGGGATGCCGGTGG
>NZ_JAVBWL010000045.1:0-11541 GCF_036677455.1 Methanoculleus sp.
GGGGCGCGAGGGGACCATCGAAGCGATCAAAGAGTGACACCATGATACTGACAACGACTGCAGAGGTGCCGGGCTACGCCGTGGGAGAGATCCTGGGCGTGGTCTTCGGCAACACGGTACGGACGAAGAACATAGGAAAGGATATCACAGCGGGCTTAAAGAGCCTCGTCGGCGGCGAACTCGAGGAGTATACCGATATGCTCTCCGACGCCCGGACCGAGGCATACAACCGGATGGCGAACGCCGCCCGCGACCTCGGGGCCGATGCCGTTGTGAACATCCGGTTCACGACCTCCCAGACGATGGCGACCGCAGCCGAGCTCCTCGCCTACGGGACGGCGGTGAAGCTCGTCCCGAAGAAGTAAGAGGTTTTTGGGTATTTTGGAGCAGGGAATTCTGTATTTTTTTAAATTAAGACTTACAGTGCGGATTTGAGGCCGTGTGTATCGGGAACGTGTTTGACCTCCTGCGGGGGTTAAATCTCTTGCTACTCGCACATTTCCGTAACACGGATTTCCACCGGCTTCGCACCTTCGGTGCTCTAGCTCCGGTTCTCCGAACCATCGCTTATCGCCCCGCACTGCCCCCGCCCCGCGGGGCGGGGGAGGAGGCCAGAGGCCGGGCGGGGTGGGGGCACAGGTATGGCCTTCTGGGGTAGAGACAGGGGAGGGGGATGCTCCCCCCTTCGTACCTATCGGTGCTCAAGCTCGCTTCGCTCGCACTCCCCGTCAGCCCCACTTCGCACCTGGCGGTGCTCGAACTCCGCTCCTGCGGAGCGTCGTTCCCCAAATGGCGATAAGCGACTTGCCGAAGGACAGGATCTCGAGCATCAGAGGTGCGCAGCCCCCAAGGTCCACTGTACCGGGCTCTATACTCACTTGACTGTGTTACCTGATGCCGCAGGCACAAAAAACGACGCCCTGTAGCGGTTTCATGGTTAACCGCTACAAAACATGAGCCACGAGGGACCGAACCCCCCCGACCTCCTCACTCCGCGATCTTCTTCGTCTTCCGCACTCTCACCGCGACCCCGCGCTTTGACCGGAGCATCTCGTCCGCCCCCATCATCGCCCTCCCGGTGGCGACCGCGAGCGGCCCTTCCACCAGCACCTCGTCGCCCTCCCGTATCCGGGGGTCGCAGTCCGTGATCCCCGGGGCAAGGACGTCGCCCTGCGGCACGAAGGCATCGATTTTGACCCGGTAGCCCTCCGGTATCAGGTCCCAGCCCTCGAACGTCGGGCGGAAGAGCCCGGTCCCGGCATCGATGCTGAAGAGTTGCTGCTTCCCGCGGAGAACTGCCATCTGCATGCTCCTCCCCCGGACCTGGAGGCCTCTGGTGTTGATATCGGTCGCAAACTGCCAGGAGACCGTGCCCTTGATGGTGTCGGTCTGCATCCGCCGCTCGCCCTCGAGGGCGTCGTTCAAGGCCCGGAGCGAGGCGGGCGCCGTCGGGTGGCCCTGGCAGGTCACCTCGAGGTCGAACCCGCAGGCTTCTGCCGCCATCTCGGCGACGGTGAGCGCGCCGCCGTCGAGGTGGGCGATCACCCTCTGGTAGGGGTGCGCGGCGAAGTAGCGGGCCAGGATATCGGCGATGAAGGCGCACTCTTCCCGGTCCCAGTAGCCGGTCACCGGCACGTCGTAGTGACCCGCCGGGTAGACCCGCTCGAGTTCTCTCGGGACGAGACCGAGCGGCGAGGTGACGATCAGTTCGTGCGCCCTCCGGTCCACGACGTTGACGAAGAGCCGGTGGCTCCGGGAGAGCGAGTAGGGCTTCCGCGCCGAGCAGGGGAGGAGGACCGCGACGTCCGTCCGGGTCGGGACGAACCGCTCGATAACCCGGTCGGCGAACCGCCGGATCTCCGCACGGTTCTGCGACTCGGCGGTGTTGGCCCGCATCGGCACCGCCCGCACCACCGGGAGGGAGCGCTCCATGAGGGCGTAGTTCCGGTCGAGGAACCGGAGGATGCCCACCTGTGCGGCGTCCGCACGGCACCGGGACTCCATCAGCTCCCGGAGACGCCCGGCCTCGATGTAGTGGCGGACGAGGGCGAGTTCGCGGTCGAGTGCGAGACGGTTGTGCCGCACAAGGTCGCCGTCCCGGCAGCCTTCGCACCCGCAGACTGCGGTCTCCATCATCGAAGCGGGGAACTCACCCTCCGGCAGGCAGAACCGCTTCTCTCTGGACGCGAGGTCGACGGCCCGGTAATCGAAGAGGTCGAAGCCCGAGTAGACGAGGAGGCAGGCAGTCGAGGGGAGCGCCGAGGCCGGGGCGTACCACGCGGTGTCCGGCGGGAGGCTCTCTTTTAAGGTCGTAAGCCAGCCGGCGTAGTTCCGGGGGTTCTTCTGCGCCGTATGCCAGTTTGCGACGAGGACGCAGTCGCCGGATTCCGCCGGGGCGGCGAGCGGGTGGACGGCCACCGGCTGCCCCTCTCCGGGCGAGAAGTAGTCGCGGACGAACGCCTCATCTGCACCGAGCGGGACGTTCGAGAACGGGCGCTCCCTGAGTGCGGAAAAGAGGGTGCCCGTATCGAGCGCGGCGGGGAGGGAGACGCTCGTCTCCCCCTCCGCATAGGTCCCTATCCGGGCGAGGCCGTCGCGCTTCACCGCCTCATACCTGCTCATGGTACACCTCCGCGTCGGGGACCTCTTCATGGACGAGACGCGCCCACGCCTCGCCGCACCGGACAGCAAACCGGCTTTCCGGGTGCGCTTCCATCAGGGCCCGGATGCCCGCGCACCCCGACCGGACCATATCGTCGTCCCACTCCGGGACCTCACTCTGGCCGACGGGGAAGGTCTCCGCAAGTTCCGTGGGGTAGGGCCCGAAGGGGGGCTTGAAGTTCAGCACCGTATCGAACCCGGGTGCCCCCTGCGCGTCAAACGAGACCAGCACCCGCTCACCGACGGGAATGCGGCCGATGACCTCGTGGAACCGGAGCACCTCCGTCCTCCGGCAACTCTCCGAGCCCCGGTAGAAGAACCGACGCTTCGAGACGGCGTCGTCACGTTCAAGATCGGCCGCGTGGGCGAGGAGTTCCCGGTAGCCGTCGAGCAGCCGCGGGTGGCTCCGGCACCGCTCGTCGACCAGTTCCCAGAGGGTCCCGTCCTGGATCGCCTGCCGGATGCGGGCGATCTCCGCAAGGCTGACGTGGAGGTTGTGGAGAGCGAGCAGCCGCTCCCGGTCCCCGGACGCCCTGAGTTCGTCGGCGGTCATCGAGCGGCAGACCCGGCAGGGACAGGGGAGTTCCGCGAGTTCGTCGATCTTGAGGCTCCCATGCGTGGTGATGTAGCGCCCTTCCCGGGCAAAGAGAGCATATGCTGCCGAATCGAAGAGGTCGCAGCCCATGGCGACAGCGAGGGCGAACATCGACGGATGGCCCGCCCCGAAGAGGTGGACGGCGGTTGCCGGGGAGAGGCCGCGTTTGGCCGCAAGGACGACCTCGACCAGGTCCCGGTAGCGGTAGTTCTCCATCAGCGGCACCACGGCACCGATGGGAGCGAAGGCGAGGTCGAGGTCCTGGACGGCCCGTCCGGCCTCCTCGCGGAGGTCGGGGAAGATGCCGCCCTGCACCGGCCCGGCGAGGTTCGCGTCGGGAAAGAGTTCTCTCGCCTCCCGGAGCCGCTCCATCGTGACCGCGAGTTCCCGTTCCGCCCGCTCCCTGCCCGCGTCCGGCGGGGTGGGGATGTCCAGGGGAACGATGATCTCGCTTCCTATCGCCTGCTGGAACTCGAGCGTCTCCTGGTTGCTCACCTCGACCTCGCCATAGACGGAGAGCTGGAACGAGCCGGAGTCGGTCATAACGACGCCGTCGAAGTCGAGGACCTTATGGAGCCCCTCCTCGAGCGCCCGGTCGTGATACTCCGTGCTCCGCCTGAAGATGTAGGCGTTCGTGATCAGGGCCTCGACGCCCATTTCCTGCATCTCGCGGGGGGTTATCAGGGGGAGGTGGGGGTTGACGACGGGGAGGAGCGCAGGCGTCCGGACCGTTTTTTCGTTCACCCTGAGCCTGCCGACCCTCCCTGCGATATCTTTGTGTAGGACCTCAAACGTAATTGCCATTCGGGTTAAACCGCCTTTTCTTCGAATATCTGCCCCTCGAAGGTCTGCACGGCGACGTCGCTCTGTCTCCAGCACCCGGGCCGGAGCCCGGCCTTGACGCAGGTCTGGTCAAGGAACTCGGTGCTGGTCCAGCCGTACTCGGTCGGGACCTGCGGGAGGAGGAGACCTCCGGTCCCGAGACCGCTGACGATCAGGCCGTGCTTCCCGACCTCGACGCAGGCAGGACGCTCCTGTGGCAGGCACTCGAGCGGCCGGGGCACGGTGAGCACCGTCACCTCGAGGTCGAGGCCGGCGAGTTCCGACCGCGATACCGGCGGGAACCGGGGGTCCTCAAGAGCAGCCGAGACGGCCGCCTCGACGATCGCTTCGCCGAGTGGTTTTATCGGGTAGGGGAGGCCGATGCATCCGCGGAGGTTTCCCCCCCGCTTGATCGTGACGAAGACGCCGCGCTTCTCCCCAAAGATAGGGGAAAGAGCAGGCAGCGTCATCCGTTCACCGCCGACGGCTTTCTCGATGGCACTTCGTGCCAGACGAACTGCCGTTCTGCCTTCTTCCGGGGTCAGCATTTCCATCAAAATGGGTCGTATGATATTGAATACTTTTAGTCTTCCGGAGAAGAAGAGGCGGCGGTGCCGGCGCCGGGAGCCCCGGCCGGGCCGGTGATCGAGCAGGGCAGGCCCCCTTCGAGGCGCACCTTGACGGTCAGGGCCTCCCCGGCGGGGAGGGAGCGGTCGAGGCGAAGCTGGACCGTGCACTCCTCACCGGCGGGAAGGAGCGTGCCGCCGTCACCATCCCCGTCCCCGAGCGGTGCTGCCGTCCACGTGCCCGGGACCGGAGAGGCATCTGTGGAGAGCCTGAAGACCTCCAGGTAGTTTCCTGCCAGGACCGTCACGCTGGCCCGGGAGAGATCGACCGCTCCGTCCTCCCCGGTATTCGCGACGACAAAGGCAAGGGTGTCGATAGAGATGCCGGAGAGTGCCGGGACCGACGAGAACCCGGTGACACCCCCCACCAGTGCAAGACGCGGTTCGCCCGCGGCCAGGACCGGGTACGCGCCAGTACCGGGCGACGACCCCTCGTTCATAGAGCCTGCTCCGATCGAGACGAACGAAAAGAGCGTTGTGACGGCAACAAACGCCGCGAATATTGCCGCGAGCTCTAGCTGTGTAGATACCTCACTCCCCCCCATGGTGATAACGCCAGGGGTAAAAACCGGCGGCGAGCATATAAATCTATCCCTGATCCGGGATATGCGCGGTCGATCCGGGAGGATTCACGGGAGGTCCACGGTGCCGGATGAGGGAAGGCGGCCCGGGCGGGGTACCCGTAGAGGTATATATTCTCCCGGTCGAATAGTACCGGGGAGAGAGAGAGTGCGGCCGACGGTGGCACATCCTGTGCTGCTGAGGAAAGTCCTCCCACCGGCCAGATACGCAGCCGCATGCAAGTGCGGGTGGCGAGAGTCACGGCAATGAAACAGAAACGACACGGCCCGCCGTCAGTGATGAAACGACCGAGCCTCCCTCCGGGGGGGCGAGAAGCGCGGTTCTTCCGTGCGATAACTCGTTGAACGTAGCGGCGGGAAACGATGAAACGGTGAATCCCTGCGGGTGCAAGCCAGAATAGGGCAGATGGACAGTCTGGTGTCCGCCCAGGTATGGCGCGTAGCTGAATGCCGCACCGAACAGAAGGAGGCTTACTCCTCCCACTCCCTGCTCGTGCAGCCCTCTTCTTGATGGAACGTAACCTATCTCTTCGGTTTCAGGTCGATCTCATCGAACGTCACGACGTGCGAGTCGACGATCTCGTTCCGGTCGTTCATGGATATATGGACGAAGATCTCAATGGGCGCATTCTCCATGGATACGACGTCCCCGTGCTCCGCCCTGACAACGAACCCGAGAGACGTGAGTTCGTTCTGGACGGCCTCACGGGTGTGGTAGGTCGAGAGGATCTCCCTGACCTTGAGAAGGACGTCCTGCTGCTCTTCACTGTTTACGGCCATATCACTCCATGAAACCTTGCGCTATATCAACCTGTGCCGGCAAGGAGACGGGACGCGATCCTGTCGCGACGGAGGAGCAGGTATATAAGAAAAAATTACCTATAGTAATAAGATGGAGATACCCACCCCGGCTGAACTCAGGGAGAAACGGCTCCGTATGGGCTTAAAGCAGGCGGATGTAGCCCGAATGGCCGGAATCAGTCAGTCCATGGTCGCGCGGATCGAGGCAGGCAGCGTGGACCCGAGGGTGAGCACGCTTGCGAGGATCGTGGAAGTCCTGCAGGCGGCAGAGCACTCAGGCATAACGGCGGCCGACGTGATGAACAAACCCGTGCTCTCCGTTGCCCCGGGTGACCCCGTCGGGCGTGCCGTCGAGATCATGGGACAGAACGGCATCTCCCAGCTGCCGGTGCTCGAGAGAGGGGTGCCGGTCGGGTGCATCTCCGAATCAGCGATCATGAACGCCATGGAAGAAGGCGGCCTCCACCAGACGCACCGGAGGCTGGTGCAGGACTACATGGAGCCCGGGTTCCCGACGGTTCCCCCGACGGCGCCGATCGATACGCTCGTCCACCTCCTGCATCACAGCCACGCGGTCATGGTGCTCGATAAAGGAGAGGTGCAGGGTGTCATCACCAAGCACGACCTGATATCCCTGATAACCTGATTTTACAGCAGCGAGACCAGGTCCCGGAGGACGGCCTCGGGGTCGTCGGCCTTGACCACGCTTGATGCGAGAAGGACACCGCTGGTCCCGAGGTCGACGGCAATCTTTACACATTCGCCGGACTGGATGCCCGCCCCGGTCAGGACCCGCACGTCCGGGTTCACCGCCGAAACAGCGTTGACGGATCGCTCGATGATCCCCGGGTCGGCCTTCGAGACGGAGACGCCGCTCCCGATCAGTTCCGGGGGCTCGATCGCGACGTAGTCGGGCCGAAGGACTGCGGCGGCGGCGCTTGTCGCGTCGTTGTTCGTGCAGACGACCGACTCGAGGTGGAGCCTTCGTGCAGCCTGGATGCAGGCGTCGATATCGGCCAGGGTGAGACGGCGCTCGGAGTGATTGATCAGGGTGCCGCGGGCGCCTGCCGACCGGACCGCCTCGGGGAGGATATGGCCGGTATGGGCACCGGGAGCGATCGCATCGATATGCTGGGCATAGACCGGGATCGCGTAGTGGTGGCTCATCGGGTGAAGTTCGGTGAAGACCGGCGCGACGCCGATGATGACGCCGCTCTCTCTTGCCACGGTCTCGGCCGCAGCGGCGATCCGGTGAGCGTTACTGCCCATTCCCTCCTTATAGGTCTTGAGATTGACCAGAATCAACGGTGAAACCATTCTCCATCACGTCTGACTGATAGGTTGCTTCCCTTGATATTAACTTGTGGGGGCGCTCACCCTGAAAGTCCCCGGGTGAAATGCCCGCCGGTGATGCCCCCGAGCGCCCGCCGTTTCACCTCGTCCTTGAGTGCGGGGAGCACGCCGGCGTCGGACCGGCCCACGGCCTCAAGCCCTTCACGATAGAGGGCGGTCATCTCCCCGGCGTAGTGCTCTCCCCGGCCCCGGGCATCGATGGCGACGGCGTCGATACCCATCGCAGCGATATCGGGTAGGTGATCGATGAGAGAGGTCTCGACGGCGTTTGCGATATAGGTCCGCCCCTCACCGTCCCGCCGGAGCGGGAAGACACGCTTACGCTGGTCCTCAAGCCCGAGGAAACGGTCGGCCTCGAACGCCGCTGCCAGCCGGTCCTCGGTCACCATCGCCTCGATGTTCCCCTGCACGAGCACCTCAAGGAGCGGGGCGTCCCCGACCGCCGCCGCGAGACCTGCCAGGTCGGCGGCCGGGAGCTCGGGGGAGGCCGTACACCGCAGGAAGAGCGGTGCAAGTTCCGCGGCGGTGCGGTGGTTCCAGACGTTCAGCCCGGCGGCGCCGTAGAGGTCCAGCCGGGGCTCTGCCCGCCGGACCGCGTCCGCCGCCCCGGTCCCGCTCACCATCACCCCGCGGACGCCTGCGTCGTAGAGCGACGGGAGGAGCGGGGCCGCAGTGTCGAGGAACCCCTGCCGGGTGATCGACGGCCATTTCCAGACGAGGTCGGCATTCGCTTCCCGGCAGACGGCGGCGGCCGCTTCGAGGATCTCCGGGGTCGCGACCTCGATATAGACGGTCCGGGCACCCGCCCGGACGGCGGCCCCGGCACCCTCAAGCGTGTCGGTGTAGACCGCGACCGACGGGAGACGGGGTTCTCGTCCCGGTCCTGCCGCACGCGTCAGCCCGGAAACCGCCGTTTCGGCCCGGAATCGGGCCGCCTGCACTGCATCCGGGTCCGGGCGGCGGGCGGCGAGGACGGCCTCCTCGACCCTCTCTAAGAATGAACGCCTGACCCGGTTCAATTCGCCGAGCGGCGTAAAGAGCCCGCCGGGGTAGCGGAGGTCCAGATTCCGGACCGTAAACGGCGTTCCCCCAGTCTTTTCGAGCTGCTCCGCGATCTGCTCCCCGGTGAGCGGCCGGTTCCGCGCCGGCTCCATCCGGAGGTCCGGGCGGTAGCGCACCCGGAGCGGTTCGCCGCCGGTCTGGAGGAGACCCTCCAGGCAGGGCGTGCCGTCCTCCCAGGTGACCGTGAGATCGATGGCGAGCTGCGGCAGGGGTTTTGCCATGACCTGCTTTGCCCGCTCCTCGAGGTCAGCGCTCTTCGTCAGGAATACCCGGGCGCCCTCCCCCACCGGCGCGGGGACGGAGAGCCGTACTGCGGCGTGTCGGACGGTGGGGGTGCTCCGGACGACCGCGCCGAGATCCCCGTCGGGGTCGTCCGTGCAGAAGGCGAGCCCGTCCCCCGGGCGGGGTACGAGGGCGCCGGCGAGCCGGACGGTCGCCTCCTCTCTCCGCGAGTCGTATCCGGTGACCGTGCCGAGGAGGACACCCCGGTTCCCGGGCCGGTCGCGGGCCATGATATCGGAGGCGCCGAGGAGGTATCCCTCCGTGAACTCCCGGTTGAACGCGAGGGCAAGGTCCCGCATCTCCTCGCTCGAGGGCGACCAGGCCTCCCCGGTGGCGATCGCGTCGAGGGCGTGCCGGTAGATGCTCACCACCGTCGCGACGTACTCCGGCGACCGCATTCTCCCCTCGATCTTGAGCGACGCCACCGGTGCACGCACGAGGCGGTCCAGGGAGGGGTAGACCGCGAGGTCCCGCGTCGAGAGGAGGTAGCGATCCCGCCCGGGCACGGTTCGGAGGTCCTTTGGGCGCCCGTAGTCGTCCTTCCCGGCGGTCACGAGCCGGTAGGGTTTCCTGCACGGCTGGGCGCACATCCCCCGGTTCCCGCTCCGCCCCCCGATGACCGAGGAGAGGAGGCACTGGCCCGAGTAGCAGTAGCAGAGCGCACCGTGGGCAAAGACCTCGATGCCGACCCCTCGTGCCTCCGCTTCCCCTGCTATCCCCTCGATCTCGGGGAGGGTGAGTTCCCGGGCGAGGACCACGCGGGAGAAACCCTCCCGTGCAGCCCGGATGACGCCCTCACGGTTGTGGACCGTCATCTGGGTCGAGGCGTGGATGGGGAGGTCCGGGACAACCTCCCGGGCGAGCGACGCCACCCCGGCGTCCTGCACCAGGACGGCATCGGCCCCGGTCTCGTAGAGCCAGAGGAGGTAGCGGGCCACGTCGGGGAGTTCGGCCTCCCGGACGAGGATGTTGACGGTGACGTAGACCCTGACGCCGTGGAGGTGCACGTAATCGACGGCGGAGCGGAGTTCCTCGTCGGAGAAGTTCGCTGCGAAGTGCCGCGCCCCAAACCGCCTCCCCGAGAGGTAGACGGCGTCGGCGCCGGCGGCGACCGCGGCGGACAGGGCCTCCGGCGACCCGGCCGGTGCAAGCAGTTCCGGCGACCCGGATCCATGGTGATCGTGCGGCATCTGTGCGGTACCATTCTCCCGGCCGGCCTATATACCCGGCGGCGCGTATCTTTTTTTGGAGAGCGGGCGATATGGAGAGGAGTATGGACTGCGCAGGAGTTATCGGCTACGGGCACATGGGCCGGATGCTGGTGAAGGGTTTTCTCTCGTCGGGGGCGCTCTCTCCTGGCGAGGTCGTGGTCGCGTCCCGGAGCCGGGAGAGCCGGGACGCATGCGCCGCCGCATGGCCGGAGATCGACGTCGCGGAAACGAACAGGGAACTCGCCCGGCGGTGCCGCACGATCATCCTCGCTGTCCGGCCGCAGGAGATCCGGGAGGTCCTCCGCGAGATCGTGCCGGTGCTGGACGGGGACGAGCATATCGTCTCGCTCGCCGCCGGCGTCAGCCTCGGAGACCTTGAGGCGCTCTATCCGGGACCGGTCACCCGCGTCATCCCCACGATCACCTCCACGGTCGGGCAGGGGACGACGCTGGTCTGCCACGGGCAACGGGTGGGGACGGACGATGCTCGCCGGGTGGAGGAGGTCTTCTCGTCCATCGGGGACGTGATGCCGGTCAGGGAAGAGGACCTCGCGGCGGCCACACTCCTGTCGAGCTGCGGGCCGGGGCTGCTTGCCGCCATCATCGAGGAACTGGCCGGCGCGACAGCCCGTGCAAGCGGCCTCCCGCCGGACCGGGCACTCCTGCTCGCGACGGAGATGGTCGCGGGCACGGCCGCCTATCTCCGGGAGACCGGCAGGGTGCCGGGGGACCTGGTCGGTGAGGTTGCGACCGGCGGCGGGGTCACAGAGGTCGGGGTGGCGGTCCTCCGGGAGCGGCTGCCGGGGGTCTTCGACGGGATGGTTGCCGCCATGCTGGAACGTTGCGGCGCGGTGGGGAAGTGACGGGGATGGCGAAGAGACTTTTTAATGATGGACGGGTATACCTCCGGTGCATATGAAGATCGTCGTCTCAGTGGAGGATGTCGGCGTCATCGACAAGGTGGTGGAGTACAGCCCGACGTTCATCGAGGTCCGGCTCGACCGGATGGAGGGGGACCTGCAGGACCAGGTCCGTGCGATCCGGGAGAAGACCGCCATCCCCCTGATCGCCACGCTCAGGAGCAGGGATGAGGGGGGCCGGTTCGTCGGGGACGCCGCCCTCTGGGCCCGGATCATCGGGCCGATAGCACGATACGTCGATCTCGTGGACGTGGAGGCGCGCTACAGGGACCACGCGCCGTTCATCAAGGGAGAGGGCGTCCAGATCCTGGCGTCGCTGCACACGACCGAGATGCCCACCCTGCCGGAGCTCGGGAAGATCGAGGAACTGCTCAGGTTCTACGGTGACATCCCGAAGATCGTCGTGAAGCCCCGGACCCGGGACGACCTCCTCGACCTCGTCACGTTCACCCACCGGGCGCAGAAACCTATCTGTACGAGCGTCATGGGCGCCGAGTTCCGCTACGTCCGCCCGATCCTGCCCCTCTTCGGGTCGGAGTTCGTCTTCTGCCATGCCGGCACCCCGACGGCCGAAGGGCAGTACCATATCCGGGAGATGCGGCAGCTCGCGGATCTGTTGAAGTGAGG
>NZ_JAVBWL010000046.1:0-39345 GCF_036677455.1 Methanoculleus sp.
TCAACGACGAGTATGCCCGGATGTGGCGGGGAACCCGGGAAGAGACTCTCGCGAAGAAACTCTACGACTACGACATCACCGTCGTCGGCGGCGACCACTTCTACGCCTGCTACGAGACGAAGAAACCTGCGCGGACCGACGTCATGGTCAAGTGGCCCGACGGCGTGAAGAAATACCTCACCCTGAATGCCATCCCCATCCTGGACCCGAAGGGCGAGATCGAGATGGCCTTCTATGTCTGGAACGACTGGACCGACCTCCAGAAGCAGAAGGATGAAGTCGAGAAGACAGAACACCGGGTGGATGCGATGATCAAGTTAAATCCGCTTGCAATCGCGACCCTCCGCGCGGACAAGAGCCGGATCGACATCAACGACGAGTATGCCCGGATGTGGCGGGGAACCCGGGAAGAGACCCTCGCGAAGAAACTCTACGACTACGACATCACCATCCTCGACGGCGACCACTTCTACGCCTGCTACGAGACGAAGAAACTCGCCCGGACCAACGTCATGGTCAAGTGGCCCGACGGCGTGAAGAAGTATCTCACCTTAAACGCCATCCCCATCCTGGATGCGAAAGGCGATATCGAGATGGCCTTCTACGTCTGGAACGACTGGACCGAGCAGCGGGAGAGAGAGGACCAGATCCGGGACCTGATGGAGACCGCAAAGCAGGAGAGCGAACGACTTGCAGCGAGCGCCCGGGAACTTGGAGAGGCACTCTCCGCCATGGCGAAGGGCGATCTGACGGCGTTTGTGAAGGCCGGCGCAGACGACCCGCTCCATGTGGTCAAGAACGATTACAACGCCTCCCTGACCGCCATCCGCACGCTCCTCGGGGAGGTGGCAAAAGCTGCCCACCAGGTCGATATGACCACACAGGAGGTCAGCAAGAGCACCGACGAGATCATCCGGGCCACGGAGCAGGTTGCCGCCTCGACACAGCAGTCCTCAGAGGATGCACGGCGGCAGCTTGAGAAGGTCGAAGAGATCGGGACGGACATCAACGACCTCTCGGCTTCCATCGAGGAGATCGCAAGCACGTCTCAAGAGGTCATGGAACAGGCCTCGAAGGCGTCGAAGGAAGGGAACGACGCGGCCTCACTCGGCGAAGTCGCGGCGAAGAAGATGCAGCTCGTCGAGGAGATCTCCAAACAGACCGTGGACGAGATCAGCACCCTCAACAATCAGATGCGGGAGATCAACAATATCGTCAAGTTGATCACCGACATCGCCAACCAGACCAACCTCCTTGCACTGAACGCCGCAATCGAGGCCGCCCGTGCCGGGGAGCACGGTCGCGGATTCGCCGTCGTCGCAGGCGAGATCCGGAACCTTGCCGGCGAGTCCAAACGGGCGAGCCAGGACATCGAGGACCTGATCCGGACGATCCAGGCGAGCACGGACAAGACCGCAGGCTCCATGCAGGCATCTCACCAGGAGATCCGGGCAGGCATCGAGAGCGTCAACAAGGTCATCGTGGGCTTGAACCGGATCGTCACCGGCGTGGAAGTGGTCGCCCACGGCATCACCGAGATAACGAAGGCCACAGAAGATCAGGCAAGTTCCACTAACAACGTCATGCAGAAGATGGACGAGTCCACCCACATGACCAAGGAGAGCCTGGACCGTACCGAGGACATGGCGGCACTCGCAGAAGAGGTCAGCGCGTCGACAGAAGAGGTCGGGAGTGCGTCCCATGAACTGGCAGACATGGCCAACCAGCTCGGAGCGGTACTCAAGCAGTTCAAACTGAACTGAGGAGGAGACGATGGCAGCACCCGTAGACGTAGTAGAGTTCCAGCTCGGGGAGGAGCACTACGCACTGGATATCCAGATTGCACGGGAGATCGTGGAGATGATGCCGATCACTCCCCTTCCCCGTGCTCCCGAATACCTTGCGGGCATCATCAACCTGCGGGGCGAGATCACGAACATCATCGACCTCAGGGATCTCCTCGGGCTCCCGGAATCCAGAGAGGCCGAGAACCGGAAGATCGTCGTGTTGATGCCGGATGTGGCGGGCGGATCGAACGTGGGCATCATCGTCGATGATGTTCACAGCGTCGTCTCGATTCGCGATGAGCAGATAGAGCGGATCAACGATGGTATCACCTCGTCGATCAGCGGTTATGTCAAAGCGATCATCAAGATGGGTGTCGAGGATGACGAGAAGCCCAAGACCCTCATCATCTGGCTCGACGTCCAGAAGGTGATTAGCGATCTCGGGCACTACCAGAACACATCGTAAAGGATCCCAACACCCGGCGAGAGCAGAGTATCACATGGATGCATTTCTGTCGCTCCAGAAGAGCATTGAGAGACTGGTCCGGATCAAGTGCTCGAACTATAAAGAGGACTACATCAAACGGCGCATCCTCTCCCGGATGCGCCTGACGAACACTGCAGACTACGAAGCCTACCACAAATACCTCCTCGCCAACCCCCAGGAGATCGACCTCCTCCGCAACGCCCTCACCATCAACGTCACGAAATTCTTCCGGGATCCGGAGGTCTTTGAGGTGATGCGGCGCGAAGTCCTGCCGGATCTCGCTCGTCGCAAGGGAACCATCAGGATCTGGTGCGCCGGATGCGCCACGGGTGAAGAGCCCTACTCGATCGCCATCCTTGCACACGAGCTGACGGCACTTCATCCGAATGTCAGCGTAACGATATACGCGACCGATATCGATGCCGTCGTGCTGCAGAAAGCCACGAACGGGATCTACGACAGAAAGGCGCTTGAGAACGTGGACGAACGCCGGCTCCGGAAGCACTTCATCAGCCACGATGACGGCACGTTCGAAGTCCGTCCTCACGTCAAGGACCTCGTCAGGTTCCGGAAGCACGACCTGATGTCGGGAGCTCCCATCGCACGATACCTTGACGCCGTCACCTGCCGGAACGTCACCATCTACTTCACCGAGAAGCAGAAGAACGACCTGACACATCTTTTTCATTCCGCACTCACGAGCGACGGCTACTATGTCATCGGCAAGACAGAGTACCTGGGAAGGGAGGTGGAGCATCTCTTCACGCCGTACAACGCCATGCAGAAGATCCTCCGGAAGGCCGGGTAGCGCGTGGGTAGAGGGTTACCAGCGGTGACCGGCAGAGTCCGAAACCGTCTCGGTCTCGTCGAACTTTGACATCCGGTGCATGAAGGCTTTCCGGGCCCGGTAACGCTTCAGTTCAGAGAAGAGCAGGAAGGCGTTCACGCCGACGACGATGATGACGAGCATGAGGCTGATCCAGAGCTGGCCGCCGTCCTGGGTTGTGATGAAGAGCGCGACAAGGAGCACCACGAACGAGAGCAGATAAAAGATCACCCACGTACGAATCTCGGTTACGTCCATGCTCTCATCAGAACGGTGAGATCGTCTCCGTATTAACGGTTCCGTTCCGGAAAGATCAACTGAGAGAAGCTACAGGAGATATATGGAGTTATTCGATTCAGAACAGCGATTCCCGGCAATCGGCAACTGAGGAGCGAGAGCCGGAATCAAAAGGTCTTTTACCTTATACTTCCCTCTACACCTGTGGATAAAGGCGACGTCTTTGCCATCATTGCCGCCCTGATCATCGTCGTTGCAGTAACGGTGGTATTTCGCCCGCCGGGAGCGGATGCCGTCCCGGAGGTTCCAGGGGTTCCGGAAAGCCCCTTACCGGAGATCACACCGATGCCGACCATCACCGCCCCCTCTGCACTGCCGGAGCCCGCCAGGATCTCCTACACGGCCGGGATCTGGAGCTATCCCCTCGTTCGCCTCCCCGAGAACCTCACCCTTCACGGGGGGTCCGATCCTTCCTGGAAAGAGACCGCGGGCATCATTCCGTTCGCTTACCTTGAGGAGGCACGAGGAGGCATCACCGAGACGTTCCATGTGCCGCACGCGGTCTGGAGGCTGAACTGTAGCGTCTCTTCAACAGTTAGGCCTGAGGCGGCACATTTCCGGATGGCCCTAGTTGAACTGGAGAGCGGGACCATCGTAGAAGGGGCCGACCTGCACTACCCGGGCAGCATCATCAAAAACGTGGAGAGAGGAGGGAAGGATTTTTACCTGATCGTCAGCGTGGATGCGGTAGATTCCTACCGCATCACCCTGGAGACGCTCCCTCAATACCTCTGATTCAGATCTTCTCGACAGTGACCCGGACTCGATCTCCGGCCCGCACGCCGTGCCCCTTCGGGATGTCGATGTTGAACCAGAGCACCTCCGGGTTCTCATGGTTCTTGTCCTGGGACATGAGGCAATCCTTGTGCTCGTTGATGTTGGCCACAAACTCGACGGGTGCTTCGAACTCGATGATCTTCATGCCGTAGAATAGAGTCTCCCGGGATAAAATTATGACGGGCGAGGAGTGACGCGCCATGTCGTACTGTTCGAGTAACTCCAGCGCCTGATATCCAGCTCATCACAGATCTCCGAGAGAATGGCAAGGTTGATGCCGACCTCTTTTGGGGAGAGGCCCAGATCGGTTGCGATATACTTTGATTTGAAGTAGGACTTGCCTGTCTTCAACCCGGATTTGAGATGGTACAGGATCTTTCGCTGGGTCTCGGTGTATCGCTCCTTGATACGGTCTTTTGTGGACATCCACTCATTTCCTCGTGAGGAAGTCCTTTTGTGCCACTCTGTATTTATGTCTATTCATTTGCATCGATTGAATCTAACTACAACTATACAAATCAATGTATAAAATTGAGCACCGTTGTGCCATGCGAAGATGTAAAGTGCATGATTCGCGACCGGGACCGGGCGATCGATCGGCGCCGGCGCGGGTACATGAGGAAGAGGGAGGTGTCTCCCCCCTCATGCCGCGGCCCGGTGCCTTCGACCACGGGCTGGTCACGTCCGAAAACGCCGCCTACGACGGGATTTCCTGCCGCACGGCGTTGATCGGGGCAGGGAATGCGGTTACGCTGAACCTTCTGTCGTTACCGCCTGTTCCTCAGTATCACGACAAGGAGCCCCGCAATTGCAACGGCCACAACGACGCCGATGAGCGAGAGGGGGGCCGTCGGAGTCGGGCTGGGGTTAACCTGTGCCGCCTGCATCGGCGTGAACGTAGGCAGCTCAGTCGTGGAGTTTTCTGCCGGTGTCGCTTCATCAGTTGCGATCACGAGGGGCGCTCCGGTCTCCATGGTGGTCTCAGTGAAGGTCTCGTAGGCGGTCTCGTTGGAGGTCGCATTGATGGACTCGTTCTCCAGAGTCTCGTTGGAGGTCGCGTTATCCAGCGTCTCCTCCGGGGTCTCCGTCAGGGTTTCTTCCAGGGCAAAAGTGCCCGGCATCCCCTCCGAGGACAGGGTATCCAATGTCTCCTCCGGGGTCTCTGTCAGGGTCTCTTCCAGAGCCAGGGTATTCAGTGTCTCCTCCGGGGTCTCTGTCAGGGTCTCTTCAGGAATCTCTGTCAACGTCTCTTCCGGGGTCTCTACCGGAGTCTCGGTCTGAGTCTCTACCGGGGTCTCGGCAGGGGTTGGAGCAAGAGTCCAGGTCATCGGGGTCGTGGGTGCCTCGATCTGGGCTGCCACAGGGAACACAAAGGTCGTTGCTGCCACAAGCAGCACAACCAGGAACCCTCTCCATGTCCATTGGTATCCAGTCATGGAGACTTCTGTTGGGTATAAACCTATTTTTATATTTCGGTAACGATAAAAATTACCCCAACGGGTAACTACTCCTTGTCGCCCCGGAACGTGACGCTATATATCGCTGCACCGCAGAAAAATCCCGGGAGAAACATGTGATACGGCGCTGGACAGACCCTCCCGACACGGTCGGGCCCCGCTGCTCTCCATGTGACTTCTGAGCGCAGGTCACCACCCGCAGCGGCCAGATGGAAACCGGCGGCAGCCAACACTACCGGCGAGACTCCTCGCCGCACAGCAATGAAGAAAGAGCGATCAGATTGGTGCTTCACCAATCTTCTGGATCAGGCTATCGAGCACCACATCGCGCATCCCTTCCACGAACTTGATGCTCCCGACGACAAGATGGCCGCCGCCGCTCACTCCCCCACCGGAGATCTCGTTATGGAGTTCACGTACCATCCGGGGGATGTTCATCATGACGCCGCGGGAACGCAGGACGGCAAAGTCCGGCCCGAACCCAAGCGTGACGATAGGTTCGCCCGGGTGCGCCCGGACCAGCCGGTCATGCACCTCTCCCGAGGTCTTGCCGGGTGGCGGGAACGTGAACCGGTGGGCAAACATCTCCACATCGAGCATGAAGAGGTGAGCGCCACTTGCGAGTATCCGGCTCTCAACGTGAGGCATGATAGCCTCGAGCTGCTCCTCGATCGCGTGATTCGCCTCTTCGACGAGCAGGTTGACGAACATTTCGTGGCGTTCGGGGTTGCCGGAGAGGTTCAGGATCTCCTTGACGATCTCTCTCCCGTCGCTGAACCGGAGCCAGAACTGCTCGTAGTCGAGCGCCAGCGCAATATTGCGGCAATCATCCTCCGAGTACTCGGGCGCGGCAACCGCGAGGTAGCGGGCACGCTCCGGCGCTTCGCTCCGGTCGCCGACCCCCGCGATCGCCGGCAGGTGCCGGATCTGGCTCTCGACCGCCGGGTTGACCATCCGGGCGACCTCCGTCCCCAGCATGCCGGCCGTGACCCCATAATCCCCGCCCACGTGATAGGGATTTACGTGCCCGATCAGGTAATCGTCCACGATCTCGTCGGGGTGGTGGTGGTCAACGACCATCACCGGGAGATCGAAGATCCGGGTCACTTTCAGCGACGGCATATCCTCTTCAGTGGACCCGTTGTCCATCAGGAGGATCATCGGCATCTTCTGCCCGTAGCGGATGTTGTCCTTGAGGGCGAAGTCGAGATCCCGCGTGATATCTTCAATTTCGTAGAACGGGGCCTTGGACGGAGACCGCTTGAAGAGGAAATACTCCGCATCGAAGTCTCCGCCGCTCTCCCGGAGCAGCCCGGTCACCGCCTGTTCGATCGCGACGGCGGCGCAGATGCCGTCCGCGTCCGCGTGGTGCCGGAGGATGATCGGCCGCGCGGTCAGGACTGCCTTTCGGATCTCCTTTGCCACCTGGCGCATCTGCGGCCGAAGAGCCTCAAGGATCTCGCTCTCTATGAGGAACGGGAGGTCGGGCGGTTCCGCACGCTTATCGAGCGCCGCATCGATACGCTCCCTGACCCGTGCTGCGTCCTCCGGGGCAAGGACCGTCATGGACCTGGCCTCGATCTGGAGCTGGTTGTTGCGCTGCATCACCTCACCCGTGAGGGCGACGAGATCCCCGAGGTTCACCTCAGGGTAGGCGCGGACGCCCGCCTCGATGAACGCAGCGGCGCTCGCGGTCCCGGACTCATCCACGACGGTGAAGATCGTCGGCCCCGATGTCTGCTTGATCTGGGCGACTTCACCCTCGATCAGCACGGTCCTGCCGATCTTCTTCCCGATATCCGCGAGAAGCACGCTGGTCATCTTCCGGGTCACATCCCGGGTCTGGTAGACGGTCGGCGTGACCTCCTCAAGGTCGATGTTACCGTTGCTCCGGATCTGCAGGACATGGACGATGATCGGATCGCGCTCCTCGTGCTGCACCTTCACGTTGCTCTTATGGACGAGCCCCTTGACCCGGTCGTTCAACTGGACAAAGACACCAAACGGGGCAAAACCCTGCACCCGTCCCAGGTAGGTCTTTCCTTCCTCCACCTCGTCGAGCGTACAGGTCGCTCCGAGGCGGTAGACAATTGTATCTTGCGTATCTTCCATGATACTTCACCAATTCATTCTTCGGGCACCTCGACAGCGTGCCCGGCAAGCTCATACAGACGGCACTCACCGTCCCGTCTGCCTTTTGCAATGATAATATCACCGCTCTCCAGTCGGACATCCTTCCCCGGACGGTAGACCCACCGGTCGGCATGCTTGATGGCGAGCACGACCATCCCGGTCACCGTCGAAAGCGACGCCTCCTTGAGCGTCCTCCCCACGAGCGGCGAAGACGGCGTCATGGCCATCCGCGTGATGATCTCGTCCGACTCGCGGACGATCTTCTTGAAGATCGGCGGGATCTCGATGTCGCGCAGGAGAACATCGACGATGGAGTGGGCCGCATCGCTGATCGCCTGCGCAAACGAGGACATATACAGGAGCCCCCGGAGGTAGCGTACATCGTCGATCTTTCGTGCCGCTTCAAGGATCCAGAGGTCCAGGTCATAGCGCATGTTATCGAGTGCCGCATCGAGAGCGACCACCTCGTGCGCCACCTCCTTGTTGTTGAAGAGCAGGGAGGTGTAGGCCAGCCCGACGGAGAGTTCCGAGAGGTTCTTCATCTCGATGATCAGTTGCACCGCCCGGTCAAGGTCGTCGACCTCGCCCGCGGGCGAGGGTTCGCTCACGGGGGGCGCCACCGCCCCCGCCATCCGGGTGAGGATAGTCACCCCGGCCTCCGGGCCCCGCGAGATCAGGATGTCTTCCTTCTCCACCCGGGTGCCCCTGTCGGGGTCGTATATCCAGCCCTTCCCACGCCGGATGGCGATGACCTGCATGCCCGTCGTGCTCTGGACCTTGAGGTCGCCGAGCGTGCGGCCGGCAAGCTCGCTTCCCTGGTTGACGATGACCCGGGTGACGATCTCTTCCGCCTCGGGAAAGACGCGCTTGAGTTTTGCCGGGAACCGGATATCCTTCAGGATGAGTTTTGCTATGTCTGAGGCCGAGTTCGCGATCCTCTCCGCCGCTTCGGCCACCTGGAGCATGCCGCTCATCGCTTCCGCTTCTTCGAGTCTTCGAGCACCGAGGACGCTCTGAATCCTGGCCTGATAGACCAGTTTATTCATGCTCTCCTCGAGGTTGATCACCTCGAGCGCTATCTCTTTGCCGTCGAAGAGTATCGCGGAGTAAGCGAGATCAACCATCAGTTCAGAGACATCCTTCATCTCGATCAGGACGTCCTTGAAGCTGATCGGCTGGTATTCACGTTCCGTCATAGGTATGGTAACCGTTCTTCATTTTCTTTCACTACAACAGCAGGTCAATCACTGCTACGAGAGTAGCTGCACCGATCAAGTCGATAAGGCTTGTGATGACAGGGATTCCGAAGTTATCGGGATCGAGACCGTACCGGAATGAAAGGCTCGCCGTGACGTACGCCACGCCGTTCACCAGTGTCATGACGGCCAGACCCGCTACGAGGCTGATAATAACCAGCATCCCCTGGCCGGGGCTGTCTAACCCCATGAGCACCGCCGCACTATGCGCGATGAGCGCCAGCAGTGGAAGCAGTATCAACGTATAGAGGTAGGAAATAATAAAATGATGCACTACGCCACGCTCAGGAGGGAACGAGGGGTTGACCTCGCCGGTGTGCATCTCCGTCGCCAGGCGCGACCCGAGGATGCCGCCTATCGACCCGAGACCGCCCATGAACGGCGGTATCAGGATGAGAAAGGCCGCAAGCCCGAGCAGGTTGTCGAGGTTGAGCGAGTAGGTCAGCCCGGCCAGGGTGCCGAGGGTGCTGAGCGGGATGAGGAGGGCGAGGTTCTCCCGGACGATGGCGCCCATTCCCTCCATGCGGCGCCGGGTGTAAAGGATGATGGCGACGGCGGCGGCGACCGCGACGGCCCCGAGCACCAGGCGTGCCGGGGGAGGGAGGAGCATGACGAAGGTCGCGGAGAGCACCAGGATCGGGAGCGTGACGATATCCCCCGAGGTGGTGACGGTCGGTCCGGCGATCATGTCGAGATCGAGGCCGTAGCGGTAGCTTACAAGCGCAACGACCAGGGTGATCCCCGTCACGATGAGCCCCGAGACAACGCCGCAGACGACCGAGATCAGCACGAGGTCGGTGACGCCCACCACGGGAAGCCCGAAGAGCAGGCTTGCCACGTAAGCGAAGATGCCGAGGACGAACGCTATGAGGATGGTCACCACAAGCGAGGCGCGGATGTTGTCGCCGAGGACGGTCCCCTCCTCAAAGTCGATGGAGAACTCTCCGAGGTGCATCGACGACGAGAGGCGGGATGCAAAGACCCCGGCGATGCTCCCCCGCATATTGATGATCGAGGGCAGGAGCACCATCAGGCCGGGTATCAGCCCGAGGACTTCACGGACGGAGCCGAGGTAGATGCCTGCAATGCTCAGGGCAACGGCGCTGGCAAGGAGAGCGCCAAGGCCGGTCAGGATCAGGCGGCTCTGGCTGGATAGGCCCTGCTCCATCACCATCACCGTCCATAACAATCAACCCCGGTACGGGATCTCCAGCACCGTCAGATCGGCCGGGAGGATCACGTCTCCTTCATAATTTCGCTTTGCATCGCGTATATGGTTTGCTGTGCTGGTATAACGGGAGCTTATGTGCATCAGGGCGAGCATGCGGGCGTTTGTGGCCGTTGCCGCCTCACCGGCCTCGCCGGCGGTGGAGTGCATCACCTCCCGGGCGCGGCCGCTCTCCTGGTCGTCGAACGTGGCGTCGTGGATCAGGAGATCGGCGTCCCGGAGCATCGCGGCGATCCCGGGCTGGTGCTGGAGCGGCCGCGTGTCCCCGGTATAGGCGATCTTCCGCCCCGGGCGCGATTCGCCCATGACGTCGGCTGGCCGGACCAGGGTCTCGACACCGTCGCGAACGATGCGAACCTCCTCGCCGCGCTGCAGCCGCCCGAAGAGCGGGCCCGGCGGGACGCCGAGCGCGATCGCCTGCTCGCGATCGAACCGCCCGGGCCGCTCGTCCTCCTCCATAACGTAGCCGAGCCCGGGGATGCCGTGGGACGTAGCAAACGCCCGGACGGTGTAGCCGTTGAAGGGCACGACCGAACCGTGCTCGAGGGGGTGAGCGGTGACGGAGAAGCCCCGGATGTGACCGCTGATCTTCAGGACGAGGTCGACGAGTTCCCCAATCCAGGGCGGGCCGTAGATCGGGAGCGGGTCGGTCCGTCCCATGAACGCGAGCGTCTCGATGAGGCCGAAGACGCCGAGGAAGTGGTCGGCGTGCCGGTGGGTGATGAATACGGCGTCCACGGTGAACCCGGTCCGGGCACGCATCATCTGCTGCTGGGTGCCCTCCCCGCAGTCGAAGAGCAGGGTGTCGGAGCCGCGCCGGAGCAGGATGCAGGAGGGGTTCCTCTGCGGCGACGGGAGGGCTCCCGCCGTGCCGAGGAAGTGGACGTGGAGGGTCTCGCCGGCTATACGAACCACTTCCTGAATGCTGTAAGGCTCCGTTTTGCCTCTTCGAGCGTCCGGCCCTCGATCACGACCCTGCCGGAGTAGTCGCGGGCGATGACCCGCCCGACCTTCTCCCACTTGATGGTCCCGTCGCCGAGCGCAAGGTGCTCGTCCGACTGCCCGTGGTTGTCGTGGATGTGCAGGTGACTCACCTCCCGGACGTGGCTGAGGAACGCATCGACAAGACCGTTGGTGTTCGCGTGCCCGATATCGAGCGTGACCCCGATCCCGGGGATCCCTTCCGTGAGGCCGAGGATCTCTTCGGGGTAGCGACCGAGGAAGTCCTTGATGCTGATCATGTTCTCGACGCACGCGAGGACGCCGTGGTCCTCCGCATACTTCCCGATCTCGACGAGCGCAGTCTTCTGCAACTCCCAGACCTTCTCGGGGACGAGTTTCCCCACGGGGGAGACGAACCCGGGGTGGATCGTCACCCGGTCGGTCAGGTCGGCCGCGTGGTGGATGCAGCAGCAGGTCTGGCGGATGGACTCGCGCCAGATGGGGTAGTTCACCGACGCGAGGTTCAAGTCGCTGAAGGGAGCGTGAACGGTCGCAAGAAGGCCGGTGGTCTCGAGGATCTCCCTGACCGCGGCAAAGTTCCCGGGGTTGTCCAGGCGGTAGTTTCCGTCGGCGGCGATCTCCCAGCCGGTATACCCGATCTCCTCAAGCCCATAGATCCAGTCCCGGGACCCCCAGACTTTGGAAGAGGAGGCAAAATACGGAGCGAGGGTCACGGCATCTCCCCCAGACGGCGGAGCAGGGAGCGGGCCTCTGTGGTAAACTCATCGAGCGCTCCCTCATTCGCTATCCGGTAGTCTGCTTCTTCCAGGGCCCGGCCAAGCCCCCACCCGAGCTCACGCTCGTCACGGGCCTGGAGTTCTTCAGGGGTGAGGGAGTCGTCGGACCGGCCCCGGTTCGTGAGCCTCCGGTAGCGCGTCTCAAACGACGAGACGATCCCGATGAGCGTGAACCCGGCGAAGTGCTCCCGGAACGCCGTCACTTCGTAGTCGCCCCTGATCCCGTCCACCAGGACCACCGGAGCGGCCGTCGCCTCGATGGCCGGGATGGTGATCCGGGCGATGGCATCCATGCCAAGGTCCGCGCGCAACCTCCCCGCGACCGCACCGAGGTTCGCGTCCGTCAGGGGGAGCCCGGCCTCCTTCACCCGTTCCCGTATCGCATCCCCCATGACCACAACCGGGATCCCGAGATCCCGGGCGATCTTCGATACCTCGCCTTTCCCGCTTGCCGGCATACCAACGATTCCAATGACCTTCATCAGGGTTTCTCCATACACTTATGCTATTGTATCCAGAACAGCGGGCCGTACCGGTAGACCCGGACTCCTGACACCAGTGATGCAGGTTGTGGCGGCCGCCACAGAGATCTGCATAAGTGTGCGTTTCCGGCGATATTATGTTTAGCGTCAACGGAACGGTTTCTGCTCCGGATCATACCCGACCTCGCCGTCCTCCCGGGTCCGTATCAGGACGCTCCGGCGAAGAGGCGCCGCTGCCGCCTCGAGTTCCTGCCGGGTCAGGGGGACGAATCCCGCGGCCACCCCCTGCTGGAGGACGAGGTCCAGCCCTCCGGCCGCCTCAGCGATGGACGGGAGATCGTCCTCGCGGCCCCGGAAGAGGGTGACCACAACCTGGCAGGTTCCGAGGCTGCCGTCGGCCTTCGCCCGCCTGCAGGCGGAAAGCGACTGCTTCACGGCGTCGACGGCGGCAACCCCGAGGAGGTCGTCGTAGCGCTCCCATGTCGTCTTGAGATCGAGCGCGACCATATCCACGAGATGCCCCTCAAGAAGGGCCTCGACCACCCGCGGGAACATCCCGTTTGTGTGCAGACCAACCGAGAATCCCATCGCGCGGGCTGCGGCGGCAAGGTGGAGGAGCGCCGGCCCCTGCAGAGTGGGTTCCCCGCCGGAGAAGACCACCGCACCTGCGACCGTGCGGGAACCCCGGATCAGATCGATGACCTCGTCTGTGTCGCGGAGGTCCTCGCCGCCCTGGAGGTCGACGTTGTGGCAGTAGAAGCAGCGCGCGGGGCATCCCCGGAGAAAGACGGTGCAGGCCGCCCGTCCCCGCCAGTCGACGGTGCTGAACGAGACAAACCCTCCGAAATTGACGTACACACGATCACCTGGCAGTATAGAGGTGCTCCCTGATTTCTTGTAAGCCTTGGCTTTCCGGCTACGAAAAAAGATCTGCATAAGAGTAAGTCAAGTTTACTTGTTGAGAGATCAAGCCAATTTTAGCCTCGATTCAAAAAACAAGCCTTTATCAACTCTCTTCTGCAAACATACCCTCATGGGTCTCATAGAAGACGCCCGGCGTGGCGTCGTCACCGAGGAGATGCGGATCGTCGCAGCAGCGGAAGGGGTAACTGAAGATTTCGTCAGGCGTGGCGTGGCCGAGGGCCACATCGTCATCCCGGTCTCCCCCTACCGGAAGGTGAAGATCTGCGGTATCGGCGAAGGGCTCCGCACGAAGGTCAACGCGAGCATCGGAACGTCGTCGGATATCATCGACGTCGATATGGAGGTCGAGAAGGTCCGGCAGGCCGAGCGTGCCGGCGCCGATACGCTGATGGAACTCTCCACCGGCGGTGACTTTGCCGAGATCCGGCGCCGGGTCGTCGAGGCGACCACCCTCTCGGTCGGGTCGGTCCCGCTCTACCAGGCGTTCATCGAGGCCGCCCGGAAGAAGGGGGCGGTCGTCCACATGGAGGAGGACGACCTCTTCCGGATCACGGCGGAGCAGGCGAAGCTCGGGACCAACTTCATGGCGATCCACACCGGGATCAACTACGAGACGATGAAGCGCCTGAAGAACCAGGGGCGGCACGGCGGGCTCGTCTCCCGGGGCGGGGCCTTCATGACCGCGTGGATGCTCCACAACGAGAAGGAGAACCCGTTGTATTCAGAGTTCGACTACCTCGTCGAGATCTTGAAGGAGCACGAGGTCACCCTCTCCTTCGGCAACGGGATGCGGGCGGGAGCGGTCCACGACGCGACCGACCGGGCCCAGATCCAGGAGCTGCTCATCAACGCGGAACTCGCCGACAAGGCGCACGAGCAGGGCGTGCAGGCGATCATCGAGGGGCCGGGGCATATCCCGATCGACGAGATCCAGACGAACGTCGTCCTGCAGAAGCGCGTCACGAACCGGAAACCGTTCTACATGCTCGGGCCGCTCGTCACCGATATCGCGCCCGGCTACGACGACCGGGTGGCCGCTATCGGGGCCGCACTCTCCTCCTCCTACGGCGCCGACTTCATCTGCTACGTGACACCGGCAGAGCACCTGGCACTCCCCACCCCCGAAGAGGTCTACGAGGGCGTCATCAGCTCCAGGATCGCCGCCCACGTCGGGGATATGATCAAACTCAAGAAGCGCGATGCCGACCTCGAGATGGGCCACGCCCGCCGGGACCTCGACTGGGAGCGGCAGTTTGCGGTCGCGATGAACCCCGAGCGCGCCCGGGCGATACGGGCCGAGCGGATGCCGGCCGATACCGACGGCTGCACGATGTGCGGGGACTTCTGCGCGTTGAAGATCGTCGGGCGGCACTTTAACTTCTGAGAGGGGACACTCCCCCCCGGGATCTTATCTTTTTTTTGCGGGTGATATTCTCCGGGCAGCGGAGGCCGTTGTTTGTGCTCAACAGTCCCAGTACACTGGACCGTGGGGATATCGCCCTTGGGGGAACGACGCTCCGGAGAACGACTGTCCGTAGGACAGGAGTTCGAGAAGCCTTCAGGCTTCGAGGAGCGGAGTTCGAGCACCGAAGGTGCGAAGTGGGGCTGACGGGGAGGGGGTGCGAACCCCCTCCCCTGTCTCCACTCTACTGATGTGCCTGTAACCCCCACCCCGCCCGGCCTTCGGCCTCCTCCCCCGCCCCGTGGAGCGGGGGCAGTCGTGGCGATACCCCCACGGTCCAGAGCATCCGAATCGTGAGAAAATATCCGTGCAGCACGCTTGCACACAAAACGCCCAAACACCCTCGCGCAAAAACTGCACCCTTATCCTCGTTCCCGCCCACATTCCCTATAAGAGGACACCCCGATGAAACCTGAAAACAAACAACTCCTGAGCGACTTCCTTGCCCACGCCGACGACCTCGGCGACGACATCGTGGAGGATGTCGAGAAGATGCTCGGCGTCGTCCCATTCATCTACTCCATCCTCCGGGAACGGCAGGACACGTTCGCACTCTCCGCCATCGCCGATTACCGGATCTCCCGGCCCGGCTCCCTCGATCCAAAGACCGCGGAACTCATCGCCGTCGCGGCCGCCGCCGGAGCGGGGGCGGATAGCTGCCTGAGGGTCCACATAGGAGCCGCCCTGAAAGAAGGCGCTTCCCGCGACGAGATCCTCGACGTCCTCCAGATCGCCGCGATGATCGGGAAGACAAAGGTCCTTGCGTCCTCCCTGCGGCAGTTCCGGGAGGTCTGCGGCAAGGAACAGGGAGCCGGGGAGTAGGCGGCCCCCGCCTCACCCCGGGGCATGCATGCTTTAATGTGCAACTCAACCAAAACCCACTATAATGAGCCAGACAAAGGCGGCCCTCCGGGAGCGTGCAAAGGAGGCTCGTTTCCTTCTCTCGCCCTCACAGATCGCCGAATACAGCAGCAACATAACGGAGCGGCTCCTTGATATCCTGGACGGCTTTGCGACCGTCATGGTCTATGCCGCAAAAGCCCCGGAGGTCGAGACCGCAGGCCTTATCGCCGACCTGAACCGGAGGGGCGTGCAGGTCGTCGTGCCCATCATCGAGCGCGAGACCCACACCCTCCGTCTCTCCTACCTGCCGGACCCCTCTCTCCTCATCCCGAGCACCTTCAACGTCCCCGAACCGGTCGGCCACGAGCTCCCGGCCCGGCCGGAGGATGTGGAAGTCGTCATCCTGCCGATGCTCGCCTTCGATGCCGAAGGGAACCGGCTCGGCTACGGTGCCGGGTACTACGACCGCTTCCTCTGCCGGTACCCGCACCCGCAGAAGATCGGCATCGCGTTCTCCTGCCAGCAGGCAGAGAGTATCCCCACCGACCAGAACGATGTGAAGATGGATTGGATCGTGACGGAAAAGGGGACAAACCGGCCGAACGGGAGTGACACGTAAGAAACATTTATATATTAGTCTGCACTTACCTATGGTAAACCATACGGAGAGGTTATTCACATGGGTAATACGGATTCTATCGAGGTGACCATCAAGGAGGCGGCCCACGAGGACGCCGGCCGGGGGATCGGCAGACTGAGCATGGACACCATGAAGGCGCTCGGCCTCGTCAGCGGCGACGTCATCGAGATCGAGGGGCGCCAGAAGGCAGCGACGCTCATCTGGCCCGGGTTCCCGCAGGATACCGGCAAAGCGGTCCTCCGAGTCGACGGCAACACCCGGAGCAATGTCGGGTCCGGTATCGACGACAAGGTCCGGATCAGGAAGACCGAGGCAGGATACGCGAAGAAGGTGACCATCCAGCCGACCCAGCCCATCCGCCTCGTCGGCGGCGAACAGTACCTGGGGAGGCTCCTCCGCGGCCGGCCGGTCACCGAGGGACAGCACGTCCGGGTCAACATCCTTGGCAACCCGCTCACGTTCGTCATCGCCAAAGTGGCCCCGAAAGGCATCGCCATCGTCACCGACAGCACCGAGATCGAGCTGAAGGAGACGCCGTACGAGCCCAAGGAAGGGCGGCGCGAGATAGCAGGCGATGTCCATTACGAGGATATCGGCGGCCTGGACCGCGAGTTGCAGCTCGTCCGCGAGATGATCGAACTCCCGCTCCGGCACCCCGAACTCTTCGAGCGCCTCGGCGTCGAACCCCCGAAGGGTGTCCTGCTCTACGGTCCGCCGGGAACAGGGAAGACGCTGATCGCAAAAGCAGTGGCAAACGAGGTGGACGCCCACTTCATCACGCTCTCGGGCCCCGAGATCATGAGCAAGTACTACGGCGAGTCCGAAGAGCGCCTGCGGGAGGTCTTCGATGAGGCGCAGGAGAACGCACCCTCGATCATCTTCATCGACGAGATCGACTCGATCGCGCCCAAGCGCGAAGAAGTGAAGGGGGAGGTTGAGCGCCGGATCGTCGCCCAGCTCCTGGCCCTGATGGACGGGCTGAAGACCCGGGGTCAGGTGGTGGTGATCGCCGCAACGAATCTCCCGGACATGATCGATCCCGCCCTCCGGCGTGGTGGCCGGTTCGACCGCGAGATCGAGATCGGCATCCCGGACACCAAGGGAAGGCAGCAGGTCTTCCAGATCCACACGCGGGGCATGCCGCTTGCCGAGGACGTGAACCTCGAAGACTACGCCCGCTCCACGCATGGATTCGTCGGCGCCGATATCGCGCTGCTTGCAAAAGAGGCGGCGATGCACGCGATCCGCCGGATCATACCGCAGATCAAGATCGAGGAGGAGATCCCCGCCGAGATCATCGACCAGCTCCGCGTGACGAACGAGGACTTCGTCGAAGCGCATAAGCACGTTGAGCCGAGCGCGATGCGTGAGGTGCTCGTAGAGATCCCCGATGTCAAATGGGAGGATGTCGGAGGCCTCGAAGACGTCAAGGCCGATCTAGCGGAGTCTGTTGAGTGGCCGCTCAACTATCCGGAGATATTCGCATCCCTGGATACCGAACCCCCCCGCGGCATCCTGCTCTTCGGCCCCCCTGGAACGGGGAAGACACTCCTGGCAAAGGCGGTGGCAAACGAGAGCGAAAGCAATTTCATCTCCGTAAAGGGCCCGGAACTCCTCTCGAAATGGGTCGGGGAGTCGGAACGCGGCGTTCGCCAGGTATTTCGGAAAGCGAGGCAAGCAGCACCGTCGATTATCTTTTTCGACGAGATTGACGCACTCATGCCCAAACGCGGATCTTATATAGGATCATCGCACGTAACTGAAAGTGTGGTAAGTCAGATCCTGACAGAGCTCGACGGCCTCGAAGAGTTGACCAATGTCGTGGTTCTCGGCGCTACCAACCGCCCGGACATGTTGGACGAGGCGCTGCTTCGCCCCGGCAGGTTCGACCGGATCATCTACGTTCCGCCGCCTGACAGGGAAGGCAGGAAGAAGATCTTCGAGGTGTACCTCAAGAACAGGGAGATCCTTGCAAACGACGTAAACATCGAGGAACTGGTCGACAGGACCGAGGGGTACGTCGGAGCCGATATCGAGGCACTGGTCCGTGAAGCCAAGATCTCCGCAATGCGTGAGTTCATCTCCGCGATGGGCAAAAAGAGCGAGGAAGAACGGCGCCAGGCTATCGGCAACGTGAGGATCACCAAAAAGCACTTCGAGGACGCCCTCACCCGCGTGAGAGGCACGCTCGATATCGACCGGCTGGAGGAGAACGAACGCCACTCCTGGCAGGTTCTCTACAACCAGGAGCAGCGTTCCGCGCTCGAAGACGCCATCTCGATCATCAACCGTGCCCGGATGCGGGAGACTGGAAAGGTCGAGCAGGAAGTCAAGGATCTGACGGAGACCCTGAAAGATGCGGTCTACGCGAGAAAGAAAGACTTCGGTGAGATCAAGCGCCTCGCGAAGGAGTTGAAGGCCCGGATCGAACGTCCACTGCCGCAGACGGCCATGGCGTTCTGACGGGTGCCCTCCTCCCGCAGGGGGGGCTACGCGCCCCCTCATCAACAGAGATGAAAAAACAACGTGATGAACATGAGTGACAGCCCAGCAGACATCTTCGAGCAACTCAACGAACTGATGAAACGCCTCATGGAGCAGGGGCTCAAAGAGCAGGGAGACCAGAACAGGCCGTTTGCCTATGGGTTCAAGATCATCCTCCACGAGGCCGGCAAGCCTGAGACGCCGGCAGAAGAAGCGGCACCTGCAGCAGCACCCGCTGAATCCTCCTCCGAGGGAACCATCGAGCCGATAGCAGAGATGTACACGACCGATGACGATGTGACGGTTGCGATCGATCTCCCGGGTGTCGAGAGGGAGAGTATTCACCTGTCACTCATCAACGGCACGCTGACGATCATCGCCGGCACCAGCCAGCTGACCTCGGTGGAGATACCGACGGTGGATGCCGATTCTATGCAGTCGAACTACAAGCACGGCGTCCTGGAGGTCAAATTCTCCCGGGGCAAACCGATCCGGATCGACTGAGCAGCCCGCCCACCTGCCAGCTCAGGCTCCGGCAGGCCGCAACAATTTTTCCACCGGGTGCCTGTCGGCCCCGGATCGCCCATGAGGAGACACCAGGCAGGAGGTTACAAGGAGCCTGCCTTTCCTCGTGATAACCCTGGATCTTGCCCATCCTGGGAAGCATCGGAATGATGTCTCCCGGAGAGGACGCGCGATCGTTCCCGGGTCCTTCATGCGCAACCTCGTGGAACACTCCCTCCCGCGATGCTTCTTCACCGGCATATCGCGTAAGAACGGTGAAACAGACAACTTCCAGCATGCCGGCCGCGGGGGTCCCTCAGGGACACGAGCCATGAAGGATCGCCGGAAAGGGTGAACATAAAAATTAGTTGCCGTAGCCAACCTTTTTTCAAGGCAACACCTACATATACAGTGATACCTATCTACTAGTCGTAAGGGCTACGCCCGTCCAGGTAGTGGTGATTACATGGTCAAGACCACCGTATCCGTGATTAAAGCAGACATAGGCAGTTTCCCGGGACATTCCCGCACCCACCCAAAGCTCCTCGAGGTGGCCGCCCGGAGGCTCAAGGAAGCAGAAGGCAGTATCCTCATCGACTCCTACGTCACCCACTGCGGCGACGATCTCGAGTTGATCATGACGCACACGAAGGGGGAGGACAATGAAGAGATCCACAAACTGGCGTGGGATATCTTCATGGAATGCGCCAAACTCGCCAAGGAGATGAAACTCTACGGTGCAGGTCAGGACCTGCTCGGCGACGCGTTCAGCGGCAACGTCAAGGGCATGGGACCCGGTGTTGCCGAGATGGAGTTTGAAGAACGCGGTTCCGACCCGATCCTGGTCTTCATGGCCGACAAGACCGAGCCCGGGGCGTGGAACTACTTTCTCTACCGGATCTTCGCCGACCCCTTCAGCACGTCCGGCCTCGTCATCGACCCCTCGATGCACGACGGGTTCACCTTCGAGGTCCACGATGTCATCGAGAAGCGGAGGATCCTCTTCAACACGCCCGAGGAGTCCTACAGCCTCCTTGCCTATATCGGAGCACCGAGCCGCTACGTGATCAAATACGTCTGGAAGAGGAACGGCGAAATTGCCGCATCCACCAGCACCCAGCGGCTGAACCTGATGGCCGGCCGCTATGTGGGGAAGGACGACCCGGTCATGGTCATCAGGGCGCAGAGCGGGTTCCCGTCGGTCGGCGAGGTCATCGACCCCTTCCGGACGCCCATCCTCGTGGCCGGCTGGATGCGCGGATCGCACCACGGGCCGTTCATGCCGGTGGGCGTCTGCGATGCAAACTGCACCGCGTTCGACGGACCACCCCGGGTCATCTGCCTCGGGTTCCAGGTCAGCAACGGAGAGCTGATCGGGCCTGCAGACATGTTCGACGACCCCGCGTTCGACCGCGTCCGCGACAGGTGCTGCGAACTCTCCGACGTGCTCCGGGCCCACGGGCCCTTTGAACCGCACCGCCTCTCGCTTGAGGAGATGGAGTATACCACCCTCCCCGGCGTCGAGAAACAGTTCAAGGACCGCTGGGAAGACCTCCCCGAGTAACCCTTTTTCCAATCGACCGGCCGGTGTCGTAGCCGGCCCCGGCCGGGTAGTGGCTCACGGTGTCCATCAGCGCGCATCTGGCGGTAACCCGGGGACCGCCCGCCCCACATCTCCGCACGTGAAAACCAGCCGGCGGGTGATGGGAAAACTTAATGCATGAAGATACCCATATAAGAACAGATGGTTAACGGCATTGTACTCCCCGTAAAGAAGGTTTTTTCACTCGTGGACTCCAAAATCGTCGTTGAGATCAAGGATGACGGCAGGAAACTCCAGGGCAGGCTCGTGGCGGTGGATGAACACCTGAATCTGCACATGGACGAGACCACCGAGTATACCGGTGATCAGAGGGGCCGCGCACTCGGGACCGTCGTCATACGCGGCAATAACATCCTGACCATTGCGCCCCTGCTCTGATAGCCATGCCCGACCAGGAGGAAGAAGCACTTAAGGTGATCCAGTCCCATCGACAGGGCGTTCTCCAGAGCGAGCTCTGGAAACTCCTTGATATCGATAGCAGGAAGTGCTCACGAATTGTAAAGCGGCTGCTGGATGCCGGATTGATCGAGCGCGTCGAGTTCCGCAGCGACGGCATCAAGACCTATCTCCTGCGTGCAAAGAAGCGGGCGATCGACCCCTGCGTCATCCTTGCAGGAGGAGAGATCCTCCCATGCATCGGCTGCGACCAGGAATGCACCCCGGAAGAGTGCGCGCTCCTCCTAGACTGGATGTACCAGCTTGCTCTTGAAGAGTTTCAAGAGTGAGACTCTTTTTTTTCGCGATCAGACAGGTCCTGCAGAGCAACGGCGCCCCTGAGAGATCGGCCTGAAACGCCACCGGTGCGCACACCGAGGCTCGGTCTCCAAAAGAGTGAAGACCCGGTTCAGGACCGGGCAACTTCGTCTGGAATGTCTTTTTTGCGGCAGACCGCATCGATCACGCCGTGCTGCACGTTGTAAGAGCTGTGCAGGACATCAATCTCGCAATCGAGATCGATGACCGTCTCCTCGTCACCCCCGACGCAGAGGGTAACGGAGTCTTCCTGGAACGTGACGTATGGAGCGCCGCCCGCCCGGGCATCCGCCACCGCGGTGATATAGATGCAGTCGTCCCCCTCGACCACCTCAACATCGGACTCCTCGCTCTCTTCGGACGGGTCGAGGTAGGGTGCCCCTTCGGGCGATCCGCTGATGATGGTGAACCCGATGATCTTTGGGTCCTGGAGGGGCATCTCGCCCAGGATCTTCTCCATCAGCCGCGCGATATTTCTAAACATTTCGTCGTATGGATTATTCGCCATGTGTACCACGTATCCGGTATCGGTCGTTGACCCGTTCGACAACCCCCGTGTATACGAGGTTGCCCAGTCTCTGTTTCAGCTCATCCGTGGACAGGCTGCTCACTTCCTCGAGTTCAGCGATGGTCAGGTTAACGTGGAAGAGGGGGAGAATGACCTCCAGATCCCCCTCGTCACTGAGGTGGTCCCCCCCCACGCGCATGACCTCAGCGAACCTCGATTCGATCTCCCTCTCCAGTTCATCGAGATTGTCCAGAAGTTCATCGCGGGCCCGGACCATTCTCTGGAGCGCCGCGACGTTTCTCGTAAATCTTGTATTCTGGTCCTCTTCAATGGAGGGAAGTGTAACCCCATCCTGCTTCTGCAGGTTTACGATGACATTGATGTCATGCGAGAGGTAGTAATACTTTCGTCTGCGTTCGTCCTGGCAGGAGATGAGGAGTTCTGCACGTTCCATCAACTGCAGGTGCTCAATCACCGCTTTCGGACTGAGCACCAGGCGCTCGGAGATCTCAGTCACAAAACACGGCTTCTGCCTCAGCAGTTCTATTATTCGCCGCCTGTTCCGGTTTCCCAGGATATCGAGGAGACGGGAAACCTCATTGCCCTCAAGCATATTTACTAAATGTTAGTGATTTGAGTATAAAAATACACCACATAGAAAAAATACATCACTCGAAGAGGCGGTAGTTCGGTGCCTCATCGGTGATCATGATGTTGTGCGGATGGCTCTCGCCATAGCCCGCAGACGTGATCCGGATAAACTTCCCGTTCTTCTTCAGGTCGGGTATCGTCTTTGAGCCCGTATAGCCCATCGCGGACCTCAGGCCGCCGACGAGCTGGTAGATGACGTCCGAGACATGCCCGACATAGGGGGTGACCCCTTCGACGCCCTCGGGGACGAACTTGGTCTTCCCGATCCCCTTCTGGAAGTAGCGGTCGCTCGACTCCCCGCTGCTCATGACGCCGAGCGATCCCATCCCCCGGTACTGCTTATACCGCCGCCCCTTGATCGTGGTGACCCTCCCCGGCGCCTCATCGGTGCCGGCAAAGAGACTGCCTGCCATGATACAGTCCGCGCCCGCGGCGATCGCCTTCGCAATATCCCCTGAGTAGCGGATACCGCCGTCGGCGATCACCGGCACATCGGCCCCGTGGGCCACCTCGGCGACGTTAACGATCGCAGAGACCTGCGGCACACCAACGCCCGCAACGATCCGTGTTGTGCAGATGGAGCCGGGTCCGATACCCACCTTCAGCCCGTCGACAGAATCGACCAGCGTCTCGGCCGCCTGCTTCGTCGCGATGTTTCCGGCCACCACATCGACGGCGACGCTCGCCTTGATCTCCCCGACCGCCTTTACGACGTTCATGTTGTGACCGTGCGCGCTGTCCACCACCAGGGCGTCGACGCCCGCCTCGACGAGCATCATAGCCCGGTTGAAGTCGAAGGGGCCCACAGCGGCGGCGACCCGGAGTCTCCCGTTCGCATCGCGGTTCGCGCGGGGATACTGCCTCTTTTCGAGGATGTCCCGCATCGTGATGATGCCGACGAGGCACCCCTGCCCGTCCACGACCGGCAGGCGCTCGACCTTGTTCGAATACATGGTATCGAGCGCGTTCTCCACGGTTATATCTTCGGAGGCCGTGATCAGGTTCTTGGTCATATAGGCGGTGATTGGTGCGTCGCCGCGTTTGGGCAGGATCGCCCTGATATCCCTGCGGCTGACGATACCGATCACCCGGTCATCCTCAACAACGGGCACGCCGCCGATACTGTACTGCTTCATGACCCGTTCCACGTCGGCGACCGTGGACTCCGGACCGACCGCCACGACCTCACGCTCGATCAGGTCCTCGGCCTGCTTGACAAACCGGACCTCGGCGGCCTCGTGCTCCGGAGTCATGTTGCGGTGGATGACGCCGATACCCCCCGCCCGCGCCATTGTTATCGCCATCGCCGATTCGGTCACCGTATCCATGGCGGCGCTCACGAGAGGTATGTGCAGGGGAATGTTCCGCGAAAACTGCGACCTGACGTCGGTCTCATTGGGCTCGACCCAGGATTCAGCGGGCTCAAGCAGCACATCATCGAACGTAAATGTTGTCTTTAGGTTCATCTTCTCGGTATACATACGTCACCCAAGCATCATCATTGCTTTCTCCACAAGTTCGGCCCGGATCGTGGTCGACCGGTCGCCCCCGCAGACCATCCCCCGGACGCCGATGATCTCCGGGTCGATCCTCTTTAAGGCGTCGAGGTCTTCGAACTTCAGCGAACCCGCAAGGGCCGTCTGGAGCCCGAGTTCGCGGTTCTGTTCGGTGAACCGTCTCAGCCTCTCCTCATCCATGAACTCAAAGAGACTCTTCCCATCTTTAATGCCGGTATCGATCATGGCGATATCGGCCCCGGCATCAGCAACCAGCGGAGCGATAGAAAACGGAGAGATCGTCCCCATCCTCTCAAAATCGGCATAGGCGGCGATGACGACGAACTTCTCGGGAAACTCGCGCTTCACCGCCGTGGTCACTGCCTCAACAACATCGCGGGCATGGTCGGTCCCGTCGAACATCAGACCGACCTTGATAAAATCGGCACCTGCGTGCGCGGCACCGTAGGCTGAGAGAGCCGCAGTTCCTGGCTTATACTCATTGTCTCCGATAGCAGCGCTGACAGGCTTCTTACCGGCGAGGTTCTTGATCTCACGAATGACCCAGGGGAAATTCGCCCCGAGCGAACCCTCTGAGGGTTTCTTTACGTCAATGATGTCAGCGGAAAGCGAGCTTCTTGCCTCCTCAATGCTGCTTGGACTGACGAGTAATTGCATAGAAATTAATGATCCTTCACCCTAATAGTGATTGCGTTGAGGACATGGAACTGATTCTTGCAGTCGATCTGGCAGACGGCCTTGTGGTGCACGGAAAGTCCGGTGACCGCGCCGGCTACCGGCCGCTCACCTGGGGTATTGCCCCCTCGGCCGAGCCGGAGGCGTACCTATCCGCTCTCGCGCCCCGCTACCTCTACATCGCGGACCTCGAGAGCATCCAGGGCAGAACGCCGCAGGACGATCTGGTCCGGCGGTGTGCCGCCCGGGTCGAGCGGTGCTACCTCGACCGGGGCACCCGGTCGCCCGCCGGGTGCACGGCGGTCAGGGGAGTGATACCGGTCGTCGGCACCGAGACGGCCGCAACGACGATCAAAGACCTGGCGGCATACCGGGCAGGCTACCTCAGTATCGACGTCAAAGGAGGTCGGGTGCTCCCCTGGGGCATTCGGCCGGCGGAGATGCTCTCCCGCGCATCAGGGTTCTCGTTTGAGGGGTGCATCATCTTGAACATCAGCACCGTGGGGACAGAGCAGGGCCTCGTCGCCGAAGACCTCGAAGAGATGCGGGCGTGCTACCCCGGGCGCCTCCTCTACGGGGGAGGGGTCGCCGGTGCCGACGACATCCACCTCCTCGCTGATGCCGGGTTTGAGGGGGCGATCGTCGCAACTGCCGTCCACCGTGGCACGGTGCCGCTCGAATGGGTCCGGAGAGGAACCCCATGCTGATCACCATCGAGGGCATCGACGGGAGCGGCAAGAGCACGCTCCTCTCCCGCCTCCGCGAACTGCTCGCCGACCTCGATCCCCTCTTCACCCGCGAGCCCGGCGCCACCTGGGTCGGCGAGTCGGTGCGCCGGGCAATTGCCGAGCGGATGGACCCGATCACCGAGGCGCTCCTCTTCTGTGCCGACCACGCCGCGCACATCGATACGGTGATCCGGCCCGCGCTCGACGAGGGAAGGCTCGTCATCTCCGACCGTTACGCCGACTCCCGGTTCGCCTACCAGCCGGTCGTCCTCGACGGCGTCCTCCCCGACCCCCTCCTCTGGCTCCGCCGGATCCATGAAGGGTGGTCGATCCGACCGGACCGGACGTTCCTCCTGGTTCTCCCGGTCGAAGATGCCGTCGCGAGACTCGACCCTGCAAAAAAGCGAGAATATTTTGAGAATGCCGGGATCCTGACGCGGGTGCAGGAGAACTACCTGGATCTGGCGGCAGCCGATCCCGCGCGGTTTCTCATCGTCGATGCGCTGCTCGAAAAAGAGGAGGTTGCCCGGTTCATCGCGGGCGCGATCAGGACGAGTGTCCGATCGTCACGACAACGTCCCCGAGCGTGAGGACGTCCACCTCTTCTCCCGCCACCCGGTAGGCGACCTTCGGCGTGAAGGAGCCCTCCGGGACCGGGATCTCCTCGCCGCCGACGGTGACGGTCGATGGCGGGTTCTTGAGCTGCTCCGGCGGGAGCGCCTGCACGGCCTCCATGAACCCACGGGCCTGCTTACGTAAGGAGGGGCCGATGATTCCCATGTTGAAGTTCACCCCGCTCACGACCTCTTCAAGTTGGGGCGTCCCGGTGGACCAGTGAGCGTCGGCGGCGAGCGCACGCCCGGCATCGCCGGCGTCGTCGACCGGCTCTGCCGCGTAGATCGTCACGTGGCCGAGCGGCGCGTTCAGCGCCATGCCCGCATCATGCTTGTAGCGCCGGAGTTCGGCGACCGTCTTCACCAGGAGGTCGCCGTGGCGCCGCGCCTCATCGTCGGCGTACGCAAAGCCGGGCCAGGTCTCGGCGTGCACACTCCTTCCCGTCAGGTTGTGATAACATTCCTCCGCGAAGTGCGGGATGATCGGGGCGAGGAGACGGCAGAGGACGTCCATGGTCGTCGCGAGGGCGCTGCACGCGCTCGCCCGGCTGCTCTCTTTCGTATACAGGCGGCCCTTCACGATCTCGACGTAGTCGGCGGCGAGCGTGTTCCAGGCAAACTCCCGGATCGCCCTGAGCGCCCGGTCGAACTGGTAGCCCTCCATCGCGGCGGTGACCTCGGCAACGGTATCGGAGAGCCGGACGAGCAGCCACCGGTCGGTGAGCTCCGTCACCGGCGCCGGGCTCTCCGTTTCCCCGTCCAGGTGCCCCATGATGAACCGGAAGATGTTCCAGAGTTTGGTCTGGAACCGGGACGCGGCGATGACGTCGTTCCAGTTGAACATGATGTCCGAGCCGGTCGCCGCGCCGCCCGCACCCCACTGCCGGAGCGCATCGGCGCCATACTGTCCGACGATCTCTTCGGGGGCGATGATGTTGCTCCTGCTCTTGCTCATCTTGAACCCGTCTTCCCCGAGCACCATACCGTTGACCAGGATCTGGTCCCAGGGGTGGCCGCCAGCAAGGGCCTGCGCACGGAGGATCGTGTAGAACGCCCATGTCCGTATGATATCGTGGCCCTGGGGGCGGATCTGCGCCGGGAAGAGCGGGGGTTTCTTGTTGGTCCCATCCCATCCGGTGACGTGGAGCACCGATATCGATGAGTCCATCCACGTGTCGAGAACGTCCTTCTCGCCGACGAACTCCGATCCGCCGCACCGCGGGCAGGGGGTTTTGGGCCTGTCGACGGTCGGGTCGATCGGGAGGTCTTCCTCGGCCGGGAGGATCGTCTCGCCGCAGGCGGCACAGAACCAGACCGGGATCGGGGTCGCGAAGATCCGCTGCCGGGAGATGCACCAGTCCCACTCCATCGAGGTCGCCCAGTTCTCGAGCCGGGTGAACATATGTTCCGGCGTCCAGGATATCTTCCGGGCCGACTCCAGGATCTCGTCCTGGTGGACCTTCACGAACCACTGGCGCTCCGAGAGAATCTCGATCGGCGTCTTGCACCGCCAGCAGGTCCCCACCCGCTGTTCGAGTTCCTCCTGCCGCTTCAGGATCCCCGCCTCTTGCATGTCGCGGAGGATCGCCGTCCTGCACTCCTCCGACGACACCCCCGTGTAGGGGGCCGCGGTCGCGGTCATAACGCCCTGCCGGTCGATCGCCTTCCGGAGTTCCAGGTCGTGCTCCTTCCACCAGTAAACGTCCGTCTTGTCCCCAAATGTGCAGATCATCACTGCACCGCTGCCGAAACCCGGGTCGACCACGGCATCCTCGATGACCGGCACCTCGTGCTTGAAGATGGGGACCGTGAGTTTCTTCCCCGCAAGGTCACGGTACCGCTCGTCGTCGGGATGAACCGCCACCGCAACGCAGGCCGCGAGCAGTTCAGGCCGGGTGGTGGCGATCTCCACACCATCGAAGTCGAAGTAGTTGAGCGTGGTCGTGCGGGGGACGTAGTTGACCTCGGCAAACGCGATGGCCGTCTCACACCGGGTGCAGAAGTTCACGGGATGCTCGCTCTGGTAGATGTCGCCGGCTTTGAGCATCTGCAGGAACGACGCCTGTGTCTTTTTGTAGTACTCCGGGAGCATGGTGATGTATTCATGGCTCCAGTCGGTGGAGAACCCGAGCCGCCGCATGGTCGCCCGCATCTTCTCGATGTTGCCGATCGTGAGGTCGCGGCACATCTCCCGGAACTTCTCCCGCGGTACATCGTTCTTGGTGATCCCGTAGGTCTCCTCGACCTTCACCTCGGTGGGGAGGCCGTGGCAATCCCACCCCTGCGGGAACATGACGTTGTAGCCGCGCATACGCTTGTACCGCGCGATAAAGTCGATGTAGCACCAGTTCAGTGCGTTGCCGATATGGAAGTTGCCAGTGGGGTAGGGCGGCGGCGTATCGATGATAAACCGGGGTTTTTGCGAGTCGGGATCGAAATAGTTCTCCTCATCCCGCCAGGTGCTCTGCCAGCGCCTCTCCACTTCTTCGATATCGTAGTTTTTGGGTAGTTGATGTGACGGCGACATTTTCAGCGTATGATCTCTCTCTTTCCAGTGAAATATATTGTTCCACGGGGCTTTGACGCCGCCGGGTATCCCGGGCCGTGCGCAGGTTTGCCGCCCGGGATCGAGACCTCTTCTGGTGTTTGCCCGGAGGATGGTTCGATGAGGGAGGACATTCGACCCTAAAGGCTTTTCCCTGCACCGTCGAATTGTATATGAATGACAAAGCAGATGGGGTTGGTTCTGGCATCGGTGCTCACCCTCGCCTTCATAGGCCTTGCCCCCCTGCTCCAGCCGCCATGGCTGCTCACCCTCTTCCTCATACCGTTCTCGCTCGTCCTCTTCCTCATACGGGATACCCGCTACGTATCGCTCTCGATCATCGCGCTTGCCGTGCTCTACGGGCTCGGCTGGCTCTCGACGTTCGTCTTCACCTGCACGCTCGGGATCGTCGTGATCGGCGAGCTGGCCTTCCGCATTACCGGAAAGAAGCAGGCATCCTACCTCCACCACCTGGTTGCCGCCATCGGCGTCTCGCTTGCGGTGATGCTCTACCTTGGGTATACCGCGCCGCTCGTCGTCGTTATGGGGGTGGTCGCCGCGGTGCTGCTCCGGGCGGCTCTCCGGGGTCGTGATGACGTTCTGATGATTGAAGCGCTCGGTGTGGCGATGACGATGTTCCTCTTTGAGGAACTCAACTTCGAGGTCGACCTGGCCATCCTCCTCGCCGCGGCACTCATCGGGTTCGGGTTCGGCTACACTGCCTACCGGTTCCGGGCGGCCGACGTCAGCGGCCTCTTCGCGGGCGCCATGATCGGGATCATCCTCATTGTCTTCGCGGACATCCGGTGGTTCCTGATCATGCTCACCTTCTTCATCATCGGCGCCGGGGCTACCCGGTACCGCTACGGTGATAAGGAGAGGCTCGGGGTCGCCCAGGAGCACGGGGGCGTGCGCGGCTACTTCAACGTCTTTGCAAACGGCCTCGTGGCAACCGGCGCAGCCATCCTCTTCGGGATAACGGGGCACCCGGCCTTCGTGGCGCTCTACCTGGGGAGCGTCGCCTCCGCCGCCGCCGATACCGCCGCAAGCGAGATCGGGGTCACGGGGAAGACCCCCTACCTGATCACGACGCTCCGGCCGGTCCCCCGGGGAACAAACGGCGGGGTGACCCTGCGGGGTGAGGCGGCGGCCGTCATCGCATCCGCCATCGTCGCCGGCGTTGCCTGGGCGATGGGTGTCGCCGACCCCTGGATGGTCGTCGTCACGATCATCGCCGGCTTCGTCGGCACCAACATCGACAGTCTCGTGGGCGCGACGCTCGAGAACAGCGGCAGGATCGGGAACTCCGGCACGAACCTGACCGCCACATTCTTCGGCGGGGTCGCGGGGATGCTCCTCTATATGCTGGGATAGGCTCTGCCGCCCCGGGGCGCACCGGCTCCGTTACGCATCATGAGTACTGCTGTGGCGTCACGGGTGGTTGCGGTCACCACCCGGGCTCATGAAGCAGGGGGCCATACCCGGAGGGCCGTCTTCAATCACTTTTGCCAGGAGAGGACTTCCGGGTGCCCGTGCCCCTGACGTTCCAGAAAATGTCACAATAGGATACTTGTTACGAGACTTCAATCGCCCAGACCAGGCACGAAAAAAAGGATCTGATGCCGGTCCAGTCAGATCAGTACTTATACCACCGGCCCTTCTCGTCGTACTCGCCCTGCGGCATACGCGCTGCCGCGGTGCCTGCGTGGTTGCGGAAGAAACTTGCCTTGTAGGCGTAGAGGAAGGCCGAGTAGACGACGATCACCACCGCATAGACCGCCGCGGTGATCCAGATTCCTTCCGTCCCGATGAGAGCGAGGATATCCTCGGGCATCACCGTCTGGAGTTCGGTCTGGTCCATAAGAGTGAGCGATTCGAGTTTGCCGGCGAGCAGGGCGGTCCAGGCAAAGAGGGCCGCGAATCCGAGCGCTATCGCGACGGCGATGTTTGCCAGGTAGAAGAGGAGGACGCTCCCGAGGTTGTTCATGACGAACTCGATGCTCCGCCGGATCGATTCAAAGACGGTCGTCTCCTCAAAGACCGCCACGGTGTCGTAGAAGAACGTGAAGAAGGCGATCGAGACGAGCACCCCGAAGAGGAGCGGCGTCATGCCTGCTGCGGCACCGGCTCCGAGGAGCGCGAGCGGGACGGCGAGCAGAAAGACCGTCAGGAGGGCCGCAAAGAAGATGATCATCGTGGGCAGGAGGATCCGGAAGTAGTGGGTCTTCCCGGACTGCAGGAACTCCCCGACGGAGAACGTCTCTCCCTTGACCGTGCCGTAGACCCCACCGGCCAGGAACGGCACCACGAGGACCTGCAGGAGTGCCAGGGGTTCGGTGTAGAAAGCCCCGCCGTATACGGGGACCAGGATATCGAGGACCGCGAGAGCGCCCATAACAATGCCGACCAGCCAGAGGACGGGGTGCTCCCGGAGGAGCACGGCGGCACCCTTGAGTGAGTTGAGGGACATGTATCACCGGTCTCTTGGCATCGCGACGATCTCGCGCACCTGCAGGTCAAAGAACGTCGCGGTATGCGCCGGCCGGATGACGCAGACGGTGTCGGCACCGCTTGCGGTGCCCCCCACCGCGATCACCTCTTCGTCGATGCCGACCGCACCCTGGTCCGCGGCGATGAGGGCGCACTCCACCGCGACCTTCAGGCCGACCGCAACGACGCGCCGCAACGCCTCGGCGACCGCCTCGGTGCGGGAACTCCCGCCGAGTCTCGGCGAACGGGAGATCGCCCGTTCGAGCCCGGAGAGAGCGTGCGTCCCGGTGATGATGGTGGCACCTTCAGCCCGGAGGAGCCCGGCCGCCTCCTCAGCAAACTCCCACTCGCCGGGCTTTGAGAAACCGACTGCGTGGGTGACGACGACCAGGTGAAGGTCCGTATCCTTCATGGCTTCCCGGAAGGTGAGCGCCGTCCAGCCGCTGGTGCTCGCGACCACGATCTTCCGGATGCCGAGCTCCCGCGCCCGCTCGACGGCGAACCGGGCGGCGTCGGGGGTGTTCTCCGCCCCGGGGGCATCGAAGTAGTAGGTATTTCGGGTTACGAAGCCCATACAGTCATGTTGTCGCCGCTTCTAATTGAATCCCCCGTTTCAGCGGCACCGGCGATCTCCGGGAGGGGCGATGCAGGCAAATCTCCCGGCCCGGTGAGATCCGGCCCCGGGGGAGAGTGCAAAGCGACGTCACGGCGGCAGGTGCGACGGCACAGCCCGGACCGAACCGTCGGAGAGAGAAGATAAATGGTGCATGCCCCAATACTACATTCAAGCCGAACGGCGCGGTACAAAGGAGTATCTCATGATCACACTGGCCATTGCAGGAAAGCCCAACTGCGGCAAATCGACGTTTTTCAGGGCAGCGACCCTGGCCAAGGTAGAGATCGCCAATTATCCGTTCACGACCATCGACGCAAACCACGGCGTCGCGTATGTCAGGACCACCTGCCCCTGTCAGGAGATGCACGTGCCGTGCGAGAACTGCCAGAACGGTGTCAGGTTTGTCCCGATCGGGCTGATCGACGTGGCGGGCCTCGTGCCCGAGGCGCACACGGGGAGGGGACTCGGGAACCAGTTCCTCGATAACCTCCGGCAGGCGGATGCGATCCTCCAGATCGTCGACGCCAGTGGAGGAACGGATGCGGAAGGAAACCCGGTCGATATCGGTTCGCGCGACCCCGTAAAGGATATCGAGTTCCTCCAGTACGAGATGTCGATGTGGATGTATGGCATCCTCTCACGGAACTGGGCGAAACTTGTGCGGCAGGCCCAGTCGAGGGAATTCTCCCTCGTGGCCGCGATCGCCGAGGTCTTTGGTGGTCTCGGGGTGATCTACGAGCACGTCCGCGACGCCGACGAGGCGACCGGGGTCGACCTGCGGACCGCCGGGGAGGAGGACCTGATCCGGTTCTGCCGGGAGTTGATGGCGCTCAGCAAGCCGATGCTGATCGTCGGGAACAAAGCCGACCAGGCCCCGGCAGAGTGCCTTGACCGGCTCAAAGAGCACGACGTCATCTTTGCGAGCGCGGCAGGGGAACTTGTGCTCCGGATGGCCGCGGAGGGGAAGTTCATCACCTACCTCCCCGGCGACCGGAGTTTCTCCGAAGGACCGGGGGCAACCCTCAACGCCGCGCAACGTGCCGGCCTCGCGAAGGTCGCGGACTTCATGCAGACGTTCGGCGGCACCGGCGTCCAGCAGGCGCTGGATGCTTCTGTCTTCGACCTCCTCGATCAGATCGTCGTCTTCCCGGTCGAGGACGAGCACAAACTCACCGACGGCAAGGGCCGGGTGCTCCCCGATGCGTTCCTCATGAAGCGCGGGTCGACTCCCCGCGACCTCGCCTACCAGGTCCATACCGATATCGGCGAGGGGTTCCTGTATGCTATCGATGCAAAGACCGGGATGCGGGTCAAGGATACGCTCGAGTTGAAGAACGGCGATATCATCAAGATCGTCAGCGTCCGGAAGTGAGCCCGGCACCGGGGGGGAGGGGCGGGGCACGCTCCCCCTCGCGCCCTCCGGGTGAAACAGTGACCCGTGTGGCGGAACAAAACCGGCAGACTTTAATATAGATTTGCGAAATACTCGATCAACATGAGCGGCGAGGTCTATCAGGCGCAGATCCTCCGGAACTTCTTCGACACCATCACCGGGACGGACAGGAACCTGACCAGGATCTACATGTGCGTGATGAGCCTCGCCAAACTCCGTATGGAGTCCCCCGAGAGGATGACGTTCCTCGTAGACCAGCTCCGCAAGTCCAAACAGAAGCGGGAACTCTCGGTAGATATCATCGATTATATGTGCGACGTGGCGCGCGACCTCGAACTCGCCACGGTCCAGACCGCGTTCGGCGTCAAAGACATCAACGCGGTCGCCGACGAGTTCAGCGGGATCAGCCTGGACTCGCTCTGATTTTTTTTGGGAGACGGCTATTCGGCTACCGCGGGGTTTCTCGGTATGGGTGCCTCCCATGAGCGGTCCCTGGCCATCCCGCCCTTAGCGGCAGATTCATTCAGTGTCTCGCGCGGAGGAGCGAAGGACGCCACTCACGCGAAGCCGCGAAGGTCATGTTTTGCTCGGTCGGGAGGGCGGAGACTCTGGGAAAGAACCGTACACGGCTTCCCACCGACTATCGCCACGTACTGCCCCCGCCCCTCGGGGAGGGGAACGACTTCCCCGCAGGGGAAGGAGTTTGAGCACCGGAGGTGCGAATCGCCGACCGAAGGGAGCGCGAGAAGACCGAAGGCCTTCGAGTGAGGAGCGCCGAAGGCGCGGGTGGGGTGGGGCTACCGGAAGGTCTTACACGGTAGAGACAGGGGAGGGGGTTTGCTCCCCCCTCCCCGTCGGCCCCTCCCCAATGGCGATATCCCCACGGCCCACTGCACGGGGAGATGCTGGAGAAAGGGTGGAGTTCTGGCTCGCTCCGAGGGATTGGGTGGGGGTTACAAGGAGAGCCTTACAGAATAGAGACCAAAATAGAGTGGAGTCCCGGTTCGCCCCGGGATATGATCGCAGCTTCTGCCGCCCCGGCGGCGATAGACACCGCTACCGAGACCCCGGAGATCCCCCGGCGAGCCCGCTCACCGGGTCAGCTTCTCTTTATACCCTTCCAGGATCTGGGTGACAAAGCGCTGGTGCTCTTCCAGTGCCTGCTCATCATCAGAGGAGGTCTCGATCCCGACGGCGTAGAGCAGGACCAGCGCGTTGTCGAGGTCGAGCGTCACGGGGTCCTCGATCTGGTCCGGCCGGAGGCGGATGGCAAGATAGTCGGAGTCCGCCTCCGTGAAGGTATGCTCCGGGTTCTCCGTCACCCGCGAATCGACGAAGCCGCCGGCACGCTCGCGGAGGATCAGGAGCGCGCGCTCCAGCGTGTCGGGATGGGGGGTGACCGCATTGAGTCGGGCAAGCGCAGCCGTGCTCTTCTCGACCGCGTTCCCGTAGAGCCCGAACTTATACGTCAGCAGGGATTGCGCGACCTGATGCCCGGTCTCCTCATCGATCGTCGTGAGGAGCGGCTCAATCCGGCCGATATACTCGTTCAACATCTGCTTCATTGTTTTCTTCTCTTGCTTCGGCGCGTTAAACAACTTTTCCACCCGAACCGCAAGGAAGGTGATCGTCGCCGCGAAGAACGTCTGCGTAATCACTCCCGGACTGAGTTCACTGGGTACCAGGAAGATGAGAATCGCGAAGAGCGGTGTGAAGAGCGAGACGAGGTCATGCCGCGGTTTGAGGTACGCCTGGTAGCAGAGGATGCACGATCCGACCACGCACCCTGCAATCCCTGCCCAGACTGCGTATGGGAAACCGACGGAGGCGAGCAGCAACGTGATCCCGATGCCACCGAACGAGACCGCAGGAACTGCTATCCAGGGAGGTGTGCGAGATGCGGATGGAGTAGTGTCTGTCGTCATCAGTTGTTCTCAGGAACAGTTTGTATGCAGGGCATAAACAGGGTTTCCTTTTTCACCGGGGATGAGGGACCCCATGCCCTCGTTCAGGAGGAGGGGAGGTCGGGGATCTCGACCTCCACGTCCCGGCCGGCAAGCGCAGCCGTGCGGGACCGGAGCCTCTCGCGCTCTGCCGCATACGAGGTCTGCAGCGTCTCGCGCTGGCTCTCCGCCCGGGTCCGCACGGCGGATTTTGCCTCACGCTCCCGCCGGAGTTCCGCGAGTATGGCGAGAAGACGCTGCTCCTCGGTCACGCACGGGAGCGTTGCACGGGTCTCCTGGAGCGTTCCGCGCTGCTCCCGCACCTCTCGCTGCCGGTGCAGGACCCGCCGTATCCCGGCGGGCAGGGTCTCGGGGTCCGAGAAGAGGCGGACCTCGTCCTGGTTCTTGAGGAGAAGGTCTCCCTGCCGGATCATAGCGAGGGTGGCCGGCATCACCGCCTCGGTCAGGCCGGCCGGGTCCCCCTCGCCCTCCGGGAGGCTGTCGGTGTAGGCGTCGAGGACCCGGCCGATTGCCGCGGCCGTCGCGCTGTCCCCGGTCCTTCCGGCCACCTTCTCGGCCTTCCGGAAGAGGTGGATGGCAGGGACCCGGAGGGCCGCGATCTCGCGACCGGTCTCCTCCTCCAGGGCATCGAGTTCCCGGATCTTCTCCTCGATCTGCTGCTTCCTGGCGTAATCGGGGTGTTGTTTGAGCGCATCAAGGTCCTCTTCAACCAGAAGGATCTTCCTCTTCGCCTCCGCGAGGGCCGTCCCGTACTCCTGCACCTGGCCGGAGGCGGCGGCATACTCCTCCCGGATCCGGACGAGCGACGCGTATGACTCCCGGGCATCCTCCACCTGCCGCCGGTCCCCACGCGCCCGGGTGATCGCCTCCGTCATGGTGTTGATCTCCCGTCCCAGGTCTCTTGCGGCGGTGCGTATCTCCTTCATCTCCTCCGGGTATGCAGAGGAGAGATACTTCCCCTGCCCTTTCATCGCCTTGAGGACGCCCTTCAGGATCTCGGCGGCAGTGGCGTAGAAGGTCTCCGGATCACCGGAAGGCTCGCGGGAGAGGACCTGAACCATAGACTTCGTGAAGCCCGGAAGCGCCTTCTTTGATATGTCCCGGAGCCGCGGATGGACTTCCTCGTCACCCTCCGCCGTCTCCAGGCGGGCGACCGCCTCCTTGAGGTGGTCGAGGGCGCCGTCGATCGCCTCCTCCGACGGCCTCACCGCATCGGAGAGCCCGCTCCCGATCTCCTCCTCGCGGGCATCCAGCCACGCGGGCAGGTCGTCAAAGGAGAGTTCCAGGCTCTCTTCAACCGGTTCTGGTCGCAAAAAGAGGTCTCGTAGTTGCTTAAACATGGTTCACCCCGATACATCCAGGAGCAGCTGTCTTTATCATGGTTCCCCTCGAGCCGTCAGTCGCTCCTCGCAATCTGCCGCAGCCGTTCCACACCGTGGATCTCGCGGATGACATCCACTACGGCAGGAGGGACCAGGTGCTCCCAGGGCTCGCCGTCGAGCATTCGCCGCCGGATGACGGTGCCGGAGTGGGTCAGCCGCTCGTGCATCTCGGGCGACCGGACGTTCACGCCGGCCTCGGTGAAGAGTTGCGCCACGAGGGGGTTTCCCGTGTAGACCGTGTCGAACGGCGGCGCCATCGACCGGACATGTGCGACCCAGAGGGCGTTTCTCTGGACGTCCTCGAGGGGAATGACGTAAAACGGGCATTCGAGGCCTTCAAGCGACCGGGTGAGCATAAGCACCCGTTCTCCCGCCGTGAAGGGGTTTGCCACGGTATGGGAGATCTGAGCACTCCCTATGCCGATGATGATCTCGTCAGCGGTGCAGGCGATTCTCTCCAGCACCGCCTGATGTCCGTTGTGGAAGGGCTGGAACCGCCCGACGTAGAACCCCCGGCTCATGCGCGCCTGCCCCCGTGCGCAACCTGCGCGGCAAATGCGCCTGCCGTGAACCCGGCGTCGATGTTCACGACCGTGAGCACCGAACAGGCCTGGAGCATGCTCGCAAGCGCCGCTTCACCGCCTCCCATGTAGCCATAGCCGGTGCTCACCGGGACCCCGATCACCGGACGGTCGACGAGGCCGGCGACGATAGCCGGGAGCGTTCCCTCCCGCCCGGCGATCACGATGAAGACGTCTGCCGGTATCAGGTCCTTGAGCGCCGAGAAGAGGCGGTGGATCCCCGCCACACCGACATCGTACGCGGTCCGGACCTGGCACCCCATCTCCTCGGCGATCAGCCTCGCTTCTTCGGCGACAGGGATATCGGAGGTTCCTGCGGTGAGAATGGCGACGGTCCCTCCCTGGAGGGCCGGCCTCTCCCCCTTCGAGAGGATGACGGCCCGTGCCGCCTCCCGGTGCTCCATCCGGACCTCCGGCGGCAGCCGGGCCCGGAGCGCCTCAAGGTGCGCCGGGGAGACGCGCGTCGCGACACACCGGCCCGAGGCCTCCACCTGCGCGAGCATGATCTCCGCAAAGGCCCGGGGGTCCTTCCCCTCGGCGAGCACCACCTCCGGCATCCCGCAGCGCACACTCCGCCCGGTGTCGATCCGGGCCATGCCCTCGATCATCTCGATGCGGAGCCCTTCGATGGCGGCCGTCGCCTCGTCCTCAGATACCTCACCGTTACAATACATCCGGAGGATGTCCCTGATGGTGGCATTCGGCAGCATAGTTCGATAACAAAAATAGGGGTGGAAGTATAATATTACTTCATCTCATGTCATACCTTGTCTATGTGGCAGGGTTCGGTGTTGCCGTCACCGTTTTCCTGTGGCTCCGCGATCTGCGGATATTTTACCGGACGGGCCTTCCCGGCTACCGGACGGCAGCGTATTGGGGGGTTCCCTATACGGCGCTCGCCCTGCTGGGCCTCTCCGTCACTGCGTTTGCAGAAGCCTGGGAGTACCTGGGCCTCGGCCTGGTCCTGTTAGCCCTCTACCTCCAGGGCCGGGTCGACCGGGAGAACGTCTGGCACGGCGAAGGCACCGCCGAGCGGTTCTTCGGCAGGGCTGAGCGCACAAATGATAAGGGTTCGCGTAAGAGACTTTAGTTCAGGAGAATACGGAATGCTTCAGAAACCACGGGGAACGCGGGACTTTTTACCCGACGAGATGGAACGGCGGCGGCTGATCGAGCGGCGGATGCGGGATGCAGCCCGCAGGTGGGGATACCGGGAGGTCTGCACGCCCGACTTCGAGAACCTTGAACTCTTCACGATGAAGTCCGGTGAAGGGATCATCCAGGAGATGTACGTCTTCGAGGACAAGGGCGGAAGGCAGTTGACGCTCCGGCCCGAGGTGACGGCAGCGGTGCTGCGGATGTACGTCAACGAGGGAAAGGTCCTCCCGAAGCCTATCCGCTGGTGCTACTTCGCCGACTGCTTCCGCTACGAGCGCCCCCAGAAAGGCCGCTACCGGCAGTTCTGGCAGTTCGGCGTCGAACTCATCGGTGCGGACACTCCGTCCGCCGACGCCGAGGTGATCATGCTCGCCGACGAAGCACTCCGATCGAGCGGGGTCACCTTCGACCTCCACGTCGGCCACCTCGCGCCGATGAAGCACCTCCTCGCCGACCTCGCTCCCGGCGATCAGCGGGCGATCATGGCTCTCCTCGACAAGCACGACCAGGATGGGCTCAAGGAGACGCTCGTCGGGCGGGGCCTCACCCGCCTTGCCGAACCCCTTGCCGCTCTCTCGGAGTGCCGCAACGTCGCCGAGGTCTTTGAGATCATCGGCGACATCCCGGAGCGCGCGCGGATCGAGGAGACGTTTGCGCTCCTCGACTCCCAGAAGATCAATTACCAGCCGGACTTCGGGATCGCCCGGGGGCTCGACTACTACACGGGGATGGTCTTTGAGGGGTTTGCGAGGAACCTCGGCGCGGAGAACCAGATCCTCGGCGGCGGCACCTACCGGCTCGCCCACCTCTTCGGCGGCGACGACGTCGCCTCCTGTGGGTT
>NZ_JAVBWL010000047.1:0-65388 GCF_036677455.1 Methanoculleus sp.
AGCATCCGCTCCGGGAACCGGGTGGCGAGGTCGCCGCCCGGCATCGGGACGACCTCCAGGTGGGCGACCCGGTCGAGGTGCGGGACCGTCCCGCTAAAGACCTCGCCGCCCCAGATCGTGGCGTCGTCGCCGTAGCCCACGCCGTCGATCGCGATCCCGACGCACTCCTCCCGGGTCGCGGCGGCGATGTGCGCCCGGTGGTGCTGGACCGCGAGGAGTTCCGCCCCGGCCGCCTCGGCAACCTCGCGGGCGTAGCGGGTCGAGAGGAACTGGGGGTGGAGGTCGTGGACGATCAGATCGTATCGTGCGTCAAGAAGCCCCCCGATCCGCTCCGCCGTCTCCTGCAGGTAGGCGAGGGTCTGGGGGTTCCTGACGTTCCCCACGTGGGGCGAGGTGATGCAGAACCCGTTCCGGTAGACCGAGACGTTCGCGTTCAACTCCGGCCCGACACCGAGGATGGTTGCATCCCCGAGGTCGATCGCCGCCCGCTTCGGGGCAAGGCCCCGGGAGAGACGGATGATGTAGCCGTCCCGGACGACGGAGTCGTCGCACCGGTTGACGATCCGGCGATCATGGGTGAGGATGTAGTCCACCTCCTCCGAGAGCCGGCCGAGGGCGATCTCAAGATCCGTGATCATCGGGTAGCCCGGCAGGTTCGCGCTCGTCATCACCAGGAGCGGGTGGGCGAGGTGGGCAAAGAGGAGGTGGTGCAGCCCGGTGTAAGGGAGCATGCACCCGATGGTGTGGAGTCCTGATATCGCCGGGAGCGAGGTGGGGTCCAACTTTTCGAGCACCACGATCGGCCGCTCCCGGGAGTGGAGAACCCGTCGCTCCTCGTCCGAGACGACCGCTATCCGCTCCACCTCCTCTGCGGTCGCCATCACCGCGAGCGGTTGCTCCGTCCGGCCCAGGCGGCGTTTCAGCTCCCCGGCCGCCCCCTCGGTACAGGCGATGTGAAACCCCCCGATCCCCCGGATGGCGACGATCGAGCCCCCGTCGAGGAGGGCGGCCGCCTCCCGGATGGGATCGGCAGCAGCAACCGGCGTCCCATCGGCCTTAAACAGAGCGAGACGCGGCCCACAGGCGGCACAGGCGATCGTCTGGGCGTGGTGGCGCCGACAGGACGGGTCGGTGTACTCGCTCTCACAGGCACCACACATCGGAAACGCCGTCATCGACGTCCGCTCCCGGTCGTAGGGGATGGCGGTGATGATGCTGTACCGGGGCCCGCAGTTGACGCAGGACGTGGCCCAGTAACCCTCGTACCGCCCTCCCGGCGTGAAGATGTCGGTGATACAGTCGTCGCAGGTGGCAATGTCGGCCGGGATGAATCCCGAGCGGCTCCCGGAGCCGCTCTCAAGGATGGTAAACGTATCGGGCGGGGTATCGCGCAGATCCTGGACCTCCACGGAATCTATGTGAGATAACGGCGTCCCCCGGGAAACAGCCGCAAGGAACTCCTCGAAACGGTCTCCGAACGCGTGGATCTCCACCTCGCTCCCGAGGTTTTTGACCGTCCCGGTGATCCCGAATTCCCGGGCCTTTGCATGGACAAAGGGGCGAAAACCGACTCCTTGAACGATGCCCCGGATGATGATTGTGCCACGTGTACGCATTGAGTATTCAGCAAAAATTTATGGAGTTATAGAACGATATAATAATAGGGTATCGCATTGACGGGACATATTAAAATTCTCAATGATCCGGTTGAACTGGTTCCTCTTCTTATAACGTTCAATAATGCTGATTATAAAAAGATCTATGAACTCTTAAACAAAGCCTGGCTGACCGAGGAGGAGCTCGGGACCTATGCCGGGACCTCGATGGTGACCGAGTGCCTCTCCATCCTCAAGAAGGGCAACTTGATCGAAGAGCAGTGGCGGATGCCGAAGCCCGGAGAAAAGCCGACGAAGGAGTACCGTGCGACATATAGCAAGTTCCGGGCCAGCTTCCAGTGTTCTATGGGTGATATCGGGGACCTGCTGCACATCGCCATATCAAACGACGAAGGCCTCCGGACGATTGTGGATTCGGTCGAGCAGGAGATCCAGGCCGGGACCACCTCGATCAGCGACATATCCAGGAAATACGGCGTGAGCCCGACCTTCATCCGTGGGCTGGCGAAGAGGATCAACGGCCTTGACGTGAAAGGACAGGGAATGGTGTTGCTTGACCGACATCAGTGACGATCCTCTCCACCTCATTCTGCGCAGCAAACGGGAGTCGACCCGGTTCCAGATCCTGGTGGAGATCGCCGAGCACCAACCAGCCGTCCGCCAGCAGGAGATCGCCGGGAAACTTGGCGTGACGCCCCAGGCGGTCTCCGAGTACATCCGGGAGCTCGCAGACGAGGGCCTGGTCACCGCACATGGCCGGGGCCGGTACGAGGTGACGAAGAACGGGATCGAGTGGGTCCTGCGGCACGCCGAGGCGCTTGAGGCCTATGCCCGTCACGTCAACCGGGACATCATCCAGCAGGTGGCGGTCTGGACGGCCATCGCCCGTGACGAGATCCAGAAAGGGGATACTGTCGGCGTCTTTATGCAGGACGGGTGGCTCTACGCGACGAAGGAGGAGCAGAGCGCCACCGGCACCGCGACCATGGATGCGGTTCCCGGAGAGGATCTCGGTGTCGCCCGGTTAAACGGCATCATCGAGCACAGGGAAGGGCTCGTTCATGTCTGCAAGGTGCCGCGGGTCGAGCGGGGCGGCTCGCGACACGTCAGGACAGACCTTCTTCAGGAGGCCGTCCGGGACGTGGAGATGGTGGCCGCCGTCGGCCTCGAGTCCTACGTGGCCCTCCGGAAGGCAAACATCGATCCCGATATGTTCTTCGGATCCCGGGAGGGGGTCATCGAGGCGGCGTTCCACGGCCGGGAGTGCGCAATACTTATTGTTGATGAGGAGTTTACCGACTTCCTCAAGCGACTGGAGACGGTGGGGCTCACCTATACGATCCACGACCTGATCGCGCCATGAAGGTTATCGTCCAGCCCCAGAAAGGCACGTATAAACTGTTGTTCGTTGAAGGCGGCCGTGTCGAGGGCTCGGGTTTCGTCGACCTGATCGCGACCCCGAAGGGCCAGCGGCCCAAGAACTTCAAGATGCGCCGGCGCGGTAAACAGCTCAAGCCCACCCCGACCCGTGACCTGATCACGCTCTTGCGCCGGTCTTCAGTCCAACTTGCGGGGAAGAGCCCGGAGTTTGAGTCGTTCCTTGCCGACCTCCAGATCGCGTCTTCGCGGATCAACATCTGCCGGCTCTGCCAGCTCGAGGATCGATTCGTTCCCGTCGACAAAACGACGGGTGTCCGCTACGGCGGCGAGTGGATCTGCATGGACTGCGCAAAGCGTGAAATGCGCCGGGAGCTCGGCTACCTGGGCAAATTCGGCGGCTCCGTCCTGGTCCACCTGGAGAAACTCCTTACCCAGGTCCGTGACCTCGATCGGGTGCTGGCATCGGTGGGCCCCGAGCACCCCGACCGGAAGCGGACCCTCTTTGACCGGCTCGAGGCGCATGAGGTCCAGAAGACCTCCCATATCACCGAACTCCCGCTGCCCCCCGCGTTTGCGAAAGCTTCCGGGGTCGAGCACCTGATGCCCGTCCAGCAGCTCGCCGTTCAGGACGGCCTCCTCGAGGGGCAGCACCTCCTCGTCGTCTCCGCCACCGCGAGCGGCAAGACCTTCATCGGCGAGATGGCCGGGATGAAGAACTTCCTCGAAGGACGGGGGAGGATGCTCTTCCTGGTCCCGCTGGTCGCGCTCGCCAACCAGAAGTACCAGCGGTTCCGCGACCGCTACGGTCACCTGGTGAGGGTCACCCTCCAGACCGGGATGAGCCGCCTCAACCTCCCCGAGACCCGTCCGGCAGGAGAACGGGACGTCCATGCTCCCGTCGTGGTGGGGACCTACGAGGGGATCGACCACGCCCTCCGGACGGGGAGATCCTTGAAGGACATCGGGACCGTCGTGATCGACGAGGTCCAGATGCTCGAGGACCCCGATCGGGGTCATCGTCTCGACGGGCTGATCGCCCGGCTCAAGCATATCGCCCCGGAAGCCCAGTTCCTCTACCTCTCGGCCACGATCGGGGCCCCGGGGCTGCTCGCCGAGAAACTCCGGGCGAACCTGGTCCGCTACGCGGACCGGCCGGTTCCGCTCGAACGGCACCTCATCTTCGTGGAACGGTCCAAGAAGATCGGGTTCATCAAACAGGTGGCCGCCGAAGAGTACAAGATCAGGTCATCGAAGGGCTACCGGGGCCAGACGATCGTCTTCACGAACTCCCGGGCCCGCTGCCACGTCATCGCCGACTCTCTCGGCAAGAACGCCGCCGCTTACCACGCGGGGCTGACCGCCCAGGAACGCCGGGACGTGGAGCGTCGGTTTACGAACGGCGAGATCGCGACCGTCGTGACCACGGCGGCGCTCGCCGCCGGCGTCGACTTCCCGGCGTCCCAGGTGATCTTCGACGCCCTTGCGATGGGCATCCAGTGGCTCACCGTCCAGGAGTTCCACCAGATGATGGGCCGGGCGGGCCGGCCCGACTTCCACGACCTCGGCCGGGTGGTCATCCTTGCAGAGCCCGGCGGGTCCTACTCCCGGACGTCTGGGAAGACCGAGGAGGAGGTCGCCGTTGGTCTCCTGCGGGGCGAGATGGAGGAGGTCGCTCCCGAGTACGACATGGAGCAGAGCACGGAAGAGTTCGTGGCGAACGCCGTCGTCTGCGGCGGCGACGAGCAGGAGGTGATCCGTATGACCCACACGATGGTCGGGACGCTGGAGCCGGCCCTCCCGACGCTCCTCGACTACGGGCTGGTCCGACGGCGTGCCGGCCGGATCGAACTCACGGATATGGCCCGGGTGATGGCCGAGCACTTCATCGGCGCCGAGCGCCTGATCGAGATCAAGGACCTGGTCCGGCGGATGGACGACGCCGCCGAGGTCGTCGCGGAACTCGAGTGCGCCGAGAAGAAGGAGCCGTAGGGACGGTACCCGGACCTCCTCCGGTGGAGCAGTGAGGGTGATGGGGTCGTTCACCCGGGCCCCGGAGCCTCTCCCGCGGTGCCTTCACGAGCACTTCTCCGCATCATCACGGCGAAGACCGCCGTTCCGAGGAGGCTTATCACCCCGCTCACGTAAAAGACGGCGTCGAGCCCGATGTAGTCCATGAGGACGCCCCCCATCAACGGTGCGATGATCATGCCGATGCCGAAGACCGTGTTGTAGGCACCCATCGCGGTTCCCATCCCGAGGGTCCGGCCTGCGCCGACCGTCAGGGCCATGATGGCCGGCTGCTGGATGGCGCCCCCGACGCCCACGAGGGAGGTGAACAGGAGCAAGGGCAAAAACGACCCCGAGAGCGGGATCACACCGAGCGATACCGCTGCTACGGCCGACCCCACGACGATCAGGGCGACCTTGTTCCCGGTGTCGGTGAGCCTCCCGATCGGGACCTGGAGGAGCGCCATCAGGAAGGTGTTCGCGGAGAGGACGATGCCCACCTCGGTCGGGCTGATCGCGATCAGGGGGGCGAAGACCGGGATGAAGACCATCATGCCCCCGCGGCCGAGGGCGCTGATGAAGGTGAAGACCAGAACCCCCCGCATGACCGGCAGCGTGAAGATCTCCCACATCGGGACGGGTTCCACCTTCGGGATCTTCAGATGGCCCGGTTTTGCCTCCGGGAGCGAGACGGCGACGAGGAGCGTGGCGAACGCCGAGAGGCCGGCCATGACGTAGAAGACCGAATCCATCCCGAACGCGTCGTTTAAGAACCCACCGAGGAGCGGTCCCACCCCCATGCCGAGGAACATCGATATGGAGAAGTTCCCCATATGGCTCCCTTCCTTGCCCTTCTCCGAGAGGTCCGCGATGTAGGCCATGGCTATCGGGACGACCATGGCCGAGGCGATCCCGTGGGCAAAGCGGACCACGGTGAGGGAATAGACGCTGTCGGCGAGGATGTAGGTGAGCGAGAGGGCGGCGTAAGCGAACATGCCGATGAGGATGATCCACTTCCTCCCCCGCCTGTCCGATATCCGCCCGATGATGGGCATGAAGACCGACCGGGAGAGCGAGAAGGCCGAGAAGATGATGCCGAGCCAGATGCCGGTTGCTCCGAGGTTTTCTGCGTAGATGGGGAGGAGCGGGCTGACGACACCGAGCCCGAGCATGGTGGCAAAGACTGAGATGAATAAGACGTTGTATACTCGTTTGGCAGTATTCATGGGATAGTTACCTGATCTGGCGCCGGGGTCTCCTGACCGGTCTGCGGTGAGTTCGGTTGCGAGGAAAAAAGTTGGCGGCACTCCACCTTATACGTTCGGTAGCCGGGATCACACCCGGCGCGCGACGCAGCACCACCGGTCGTAGATGGGGTCGCGCCGGTTCTCGAAGACCTCGGTCTCCCGGTCCTCCGCGGCACACCACTCTTCCACCCGAGTTGCCTCAGCCTCCGTGCCGACGGTGATCAGTGTCTCATCGGTGAGGAGAAGGAGCTCGGTGAGGATCGACTCCCAGAGGGGCGCGTTGTACGAGTAGATCTCTCCGGCCATGAACGCGGCGCCGAGGGGCACCGGCGCGATGTAGCAGGAAGCTTCCTGGGCGTCGATGTAGATGGTATCGGCGGGCGCGAGGCGGCCCCGGGTAAGCCCGAGTGCGAGAAGCGCCGGATCGTTGTCGTAGGCGAGCGTCCGCACCCCCCCCGCCCGGAGGGCCGCGGTCCCAACACCCGAGCCGCAGCAGCAGTCGAGGCAGGGGGTTTTCGCCCGGTCGCCCCAGACCTCGGCCACCAGGTCGCGGACATTCCCCTCCCGGTCGGGGCGCAGGTCCTCATAGGCAGGGACGACATTTGCCTGGATATCGAGGCTGTAATATTCGCGAACCGCCGAGAGCCACACCTCCCGGCTCTCCTGGTAGATATCGCCGCCGACGGCCTCGAAACACTCGATCGCTTCAAGCGTCGGGTCCCGAAAGAGGAACGAAGCGGCGTGCCATCCCTCATTGTCGTGGAGCGCGAGCGCAATCGGCTCCTCCTCCTCGTCGACCAGGAGCCGGGCTTCATCCGGCTTTTCCCGGAACAGCAGGGCCGTACAGGCATCTATCGTCAGTTCCGCAAACGACGGTTCAACCAACCGGCAGCCGTCGGCCTCAAGGATCTCTGCAACCTTCATACCGTTCTCCTCTTGATCGTCAGGCCCGCCGGCGCCCGGATGACCCCGTCCACGCGGGCGTCCTCGTGCAGGGTGAGGCCACGGCAGGAGACGTTCCCGAGGATATGCGCCTCCTGCTCGACCATCACGTCGCCGTCGCTCTGGACGTCGCCGTGGATGACCGATCCTCGTGCGATGCTCGCGTCTTCCTTCACGTGGAGGCTCCCGAAGATCGTCGTCCCTTCCCGGACCGCGATCGAGCCGGCACGGATGTTCCCGTGCAGTCGGCACCCTGCCCCGATGGCCATGCTCTCCGGAACCGAGAAGGTCTGCATATTGAGGATCGCGCCGGCCGGGATCATCAGCGGCGTGGCGGCAGGGGCCTCGTCATCGCCGAAGACCTTCTGGAGGACGGCGTCGAGTTCCTCCTGTTTCTCGATCCCGAGGACGGCAACGAGGTACATCATGATGTAGATGATGACCGGCATCGGGTTCCTTATGGAGATCCAGCCCTTCGCCTCAAACCCGCGCGCGATCTGGACGTTGTCCCCGATATCGAGGTCGCCTTTGACGACCAGTTTGCCCTGGATCTTCACTCCTTCGCCGAGGTAGGCGTCCTCTTCCACGATGACGTCGCCGGCGACCTCGCACCAGTTGTCTATCCGGACGTCGCCGGCCGCAACGATGTCGCCGTCTATCTTGCTGAATTCACAGACCACGACGTCGTTTCCGGAGAGACCGTAATCGATCCGGCACCGATCGCCGATGACGATATCCAGATCGGTCTTGAGCGTTCGCTCCTGGAGTTCGGTCTGGTCCGGGAGGTTACAGACCCTGATCCAGTCGTGGTCTCCTGTTGTCTCCATTTATGGTATAATCTTCATGCCCCATACTTATGACTCTTATTGATTAGATCCAGGGCGATCGGCATGAGATCGCAGCCGCGAATGCGGTGGAGACCTCCCTCTGCACACGATACCTCGTCAAACCGGACCGTCCGGTCCACCCGGACCCCGGGACCCCTGATGACGACCGGAACGGGGTCGGCGCTGTGGTCTTTGATGGAACAGGGGGTGCTGTGGTCCGCGCAGACGACGAGCAGGGTGTCCTGGAGGTCGAGCAACGGCGCGAGCGCCGTGTCGATCACCTCGATGAAGTCCCGCTTCTGGATCCCCTTCCCGTCGTGGCCGGCCTCGTCCGCGCCCTTGATGTTCATCAGGACGAACTCCTTTCTGTCGAGTTCGCGTACGGCCGCCTTCACCTTGGCGTCGAGGTCGGAGTCGACCGACCCGGTGGTCCCCGGCACCGGGATGTGCTCAAGCCCGACGACCTTCCCGATACCGGAGATGAGGGTGGCTGCGGAGATGACACTCCCGGAGAGGCCGTAACGCTCGGAGAACTGCGGAAGCGTGCCCATCTTCCCGGCACCCCGGATCAGGAGGAGGTTTCCCGGCAGGAGGCCTTCCTCCATCCGTCGGCGGTTTTCCGGGTGGTCGGCAAGGATTTTTGCGGACTGGCGGATGAACTCGTTACAGGCCTCGGCGGTCTTTGCGTCCGCGGGATCGTCGGTGCAGGGCCGGACGGCGAGCGGCGGCACCCCCTCTTTTTTCGGGTCGTTCGAGGAGACCTTATCCCCGAGGCCGTCTCCGGTGAGAGCGAGGGCCGCACGGTGGCCGGCGCCCGACTCGAACCTGAAATTGAGGCCGAGCGGCGAGAGGTCGACGCCCTCCCGGATCGCTTCCGCGAGGGGCTCGGTCGCAGAGATCCGCCCGGCCCGGCGGTCGGTGATGCGGCCGTTTTCGTCGACCGTGGCGAAGTTGCACCGAAAACCGATCATCCCGGCGGTCATGTGGATACCGGTCCCCTCGGCCTCGAGCGGGCCCCGGCCGGTGTAGTACTCCTGCGGCGGGTAGCCGAGCAGGGCGAGGTGGGAGGTGTCGGACCCGGGGCGTATGCCGGGTCCGATGGAGTCCATGATCCCGCAGACGCCCTCCGCAGCGATCCGGTCGAGGACCGGGGTCCGTGCGGCGGCGAGAGGGGTCCGTCCGTTCAGCGCTTCACAGGGACGGTCGGAGATCCCGTCCAGCACCAGGAATAACACCTTGTGAGCAATCATCAGAACAGGTGAGATCCCGAACCCGATTATTCTTGCCGGTCCGGATCACCCGCTCCTCACCACCGCTCTCCGGTGTGCGAGGCATCGCTCGGCCTGACGGAGCGCCTCTTTTGCGAGCGCGTCGCCCTGCCTGCAGCACTCTTCCCCGCAGTCGACCATGATGAGAATGTTGGTCGTCTCGATCATATCAGCCGAGAGGCACCGGATCTCCATGGCAAAGTCATCTTCGACGGTCGTCTCCAGGCTGCCTATGAGATCGTAGATCTGGTGCGAGTAGCGGTCGAGCAGCGCGTTTGCAGCGAGGGTCCAGGTCTCGTTCACCTCCCTCTCCCGCAGGTCGGTCCACTCCCGGTGGAACTGAACGAGCACCCTCCTGATGATCCCCCGGGCCACCGTCTCACGGTCTGCCGGGGACTCACGGTCGAGCAGAACCAGTTCTTCCCGCGCACCCGGCTGCTGCTCCTTTGCCGTCATTCTTCTTCCCTCCAATTTCTGTGGAGGTATACCCGGTCATCAGGCATATACCCTTCGTGCCGCCTCAGACGGGTTCAACGCAGGGCGTTGCAAAAATGCCTGAAGTAAAAGGGGTGAGCAGCCGGCCTTATACGGCCGCGACCTGCTCCAGTTTGGACTTGGTGATCTCGACCCGGCGGATCGGGTAGATCGTCTTGACGACCTTGAAGACCTCCCGGGCCATGTCGCCGGAGACGATCTCCTTGACCAGGGTCTCGAAGTCGCTCTCCGCCGCATGGGCAGCGAGGGCCTGCGAGATCGCCTGCCGTACAGCATGGACCTGGCTCTGCTCGGCCCTCGAGAGGGTGAGACAGACGACCGTCACCCGCAGGAGCTTGCCGTCCTTGCTGACGATCGGGTGGATGGTGTCGATGCGGGATGCCCGCCGCTTGACCATCGACCGGAGGTAGTCCCGGGTCACCTCGTGCCCGATGAACTCGGTGTATGCGGCGTCGCCGGCCACGTTGTTGATCTTGAACCGCATCTTGATGTGGGACTTTGAGTAGTCCTGGACAACTTCGCCGAGTGTCGCGGTCATGACCCGACCGACCATGTTCTCGGGGTCGGCCGAGATGGTGTCGCCAATCTCAACTTTGCCGAAGGCGTCGGGTACGTAGACACGGTACCACTTCTTGGCCTTCCAGCCTTCCAGTCTTCTTCCAACCTGTTTCTTCTTTGCCATGGTATCACTTCTCTATTGATTTTAGCCCAAATTCACTCCGAAACTCCCCGTTGCTTGCCTGATGCCGCGGTGCACATCTCTTCTGCTATCGCCAGGTTCATGAGGTAGTCGTCCACCGTGGCGGTGATCGACCGGAGCCTGGTCCCGCCGATCTCGGCCCGCACCCCTCCCTCGATCGGGTAGGTCCTGATCAGGGTGAGGTTGTCGGGCTCGAGCGCAGCCGCCACGCATTCGGGACGACTGTGCGGGGTCTTTATGACGCCCTCGATCCGGGTCATGCAGGCACCTCTCTCTCGAGTTCCCGCCTGAACCGGTCCACCTGGTCGGCGTCGATCCGGGCGCCGGCCCTCCGGTGATGTCCGCCACCCTGGCCGCCGCACGCCTCCGCGACCCTCCGCATCAGCGGATCGAGGTCGAGTTCGATGCCCGGGGGGCAGCGTGCCGATATGAGGCAGTGGGGTCCATGCTCGCCGATGACGAAGACGGGCCCGCTCTGGACGAGGTCATTTGCGAGCGCATCCGCGACGTCGCTTGCGACTGCTCCGTCGTCCACCGCAAAGAGGGCGAGGTGCCCGTCAAGGCGGCGCGCCCCGCGGATGCTGGCGATGACCGCCTGCCGGTAGCGGGCGGTGATCTCCCAGGCCTCCTTGAGCGCGTGCGTCGAGCGGAGACAGAGCGATGCGCCGATATCCCCGCGCCCGGCCTTGCCACAGGCGTCGACGACGGCGGCGAGGTTCACGGCCTCGTCGATCACCTCCCGCCCGAGGCTGTAGGTGGTGCCCCATATCCCGCAGAGCGCGGAGAGCGAGGCGTCCGGTGCGGCCGTGAGCACGACCCGGGAGAGGAGGGACTCGAGGTCTACGTCGTCCTCGTCGGTGACCTGTGAGACGAGCGCCCTCGCCGCGTCGGGATCGCCCGAGAATCCCGTGAGATACGGGTTGACGGCGAGCGTGAGTTGCTCGACGAGACCCCTTCCCGGGAGGCGGAGGCCGCGGCGGGGTGTGATGAACCCGTTCGCGATACCTTCGCCGGATATGTCCCGGTTCGGGCCCTCGATCTCCTGACCGTCTCCGATGATCCCGAGGAGCGCGAGGCTTGCGAGGTCGCGATTGTCTCCCATGTGCTGGGCGACGAGGTAGGCCGCGCCGGCCGCCGAGAGGTTCCGGTCACCGTCGATTCCTGCGAGACGCGGGTTGACATGGTAGTCGCCCTCGAAGTGGGGCAGGTGGTGGTCCACCACCATCACGTCGCTGGGGAGGTCCGCGAGTGTCGACCCGAAGTCGCAGAGGAGCACGCTGCCGTCGTGCGGAATCTCGGCCGCGGTGATGCCTGCGTGGGTCCTCAGCCGGAACTGTCCGCCCTCGCGGAACATGGCGTGGCAGAGGATGGATGCGGCGGCTATGCCGTCCGCATCATGGTGCGCGAGCACCTCCACAAACTCCTGCTCGAGCAGGTGATCGGCGAGGCTGGCAGCAGCGGCATCAAGCGACATGGGGTCTCAGCGGGAAAGCAGGATCTCCGCAGTCTCCGGTTTATACGTCCAGCCTTTCGGCATCCGTCCGGACCCGACGTAGTACTTGACCAGCCTGCGCACCTTGGACTCGACGATCTGAAGTTGTCGAGCGTTGTGCACATCCTTCTTGTTCTCCGCAAGGTGCTTCCTCAACCCGAGCGCCTTCTGCATCAGGTTCCGGAGATCTTCGGGGATCTCGGACTCAAGCCCGTTCTCGCGAAGGATCTCGTTTACACGCTTGCCTGTGGCGAGCTTGACGTCAGGGACAGCGTACCTGTCCCGCAGTGCAAGACCAATCTGGCTGGTCGACATACCGTCTTTGCGGAGATCGACGATGATCTTCTCGATCTCCGTAGTGTCCGTATTGGACCACTCGGGGGCATCCTTCCGGTAAGGCCGGACGGAACCGCTGGTTCCACGACGCCGAGCATACATTCTTGCCATTCATACACCTCCGTTAGATACACTACGTAAGTCCAGAAAAGAGTCCGTTGACTGACTAATTTCTGTAATCCCGAGCCCTTACGGGCAGTGCTTCCGGGAGCACGTCGGACTTACCATAGCCAGCACATGTGGTGCTGCATCATATTCTCCGGGTAAAGGCTTAAGGGTATCGGGTGGAGTGCGGGATCCAGGATAAATCCAATTAGTGGGGGTTTATTGCGATTCAGCGCGATTATTGTTCTTTATGAAGGTGGTCCGGTCGGCTTACCGGTCCGGGAGTCCGTTCACCCGGGAGAACCTCATCTCCTGCGCCATAGCCGCCTCGATGCTCCTTGCGCTGGGTATCACGGGATATTATCTCTCCAGCGGGGTATCCGTCGTCGCCTCTCACCTCTTCTACATTCCGATCGTCCTTGTGGCCTACCGTTACCCCGACCGCGGTCTCGCGTTTGCCGGCGTGCTTGCCGTCGCCTATGTCGTGGAGGTGCTCTTCTTCATACCGGGCGACGGATTAGAGGCGCTGAACGCCCTGCTCCGCGCGGGGTTCTTTCTCATCATCGCCGCCGTTGTATCGCATCTCTCCGCCCGCCTGAATACAGGGGAGAGCCGGTACCGTGGAATCTTCGAGACGTCCGGCGCGGGGTTCTTCCTCTTCTCGCCCGAGACCGAGAATGTCGAGGAGATGAACCGCGGGTGCCTGGCGATGCTCGGGTACTCTGAGGATGAGGTCCCGTCTCTTGATCTGCGCACGATCTGGCCGGCGTATCCCGGGGATCTCGGCGCGGTCGGGATCGAAAGCCTTGACTGCGTTCTCATCCGCCGGGATGGGACGCCCTGTCCGGTCCTCCTCTCGGCCAATCTCCTTCCCGATGGGCGGACGGGCTGCGCGGTGGTCACCGGGACAACGGAACTGAAGCGCATGGAGAGCCGGCTCCGCCGGTCGGAGGAGACGTTCCGGGTCATCCTCAACACCGCCGATGTCGGGATCCTCCTCACCGATCCGGGTAAAAGGGTCATTGAAGCGAATACCGCGGCGATCCGGCTCTTCGGCGGGACCCGACGAGAGGATCTGATTGGGCGGAGCCCTGAGGACCTGATTGTTGAGGGATACCGGGAGGCAGCGCGGGCATACCGGGAACGGGTCCTCTCCGGAGAGACGCCTCCACCGGGGGAGTGCACGTTCCGCAGGCTCGACGGTACGGAGTGGGCCGCAGAGGTCTCTGCGACCCATCTGGCGCGTGACGGCGACGCCCCGGAGCGGCTGGTCATATCGGTACGGGACATCACCGAACGGCGGCGGGCAGAAGAGGAGATGCGTGAGGAGTACCGGTACCTTTCCATCGTCAACGGTGTCGTCGCCGCCGCAACTGCCTCTCGCCGGCTGAGCGACCTCCTCCAGGTCTTGATCACAAAGGCCGTCGGCCTGCTCGGATTTGATCTCGGGGTGATCTACCTGATGCGCCCCGACGGCGAGGGGGCGGTCCTCCGTGCCTGCGAGGGAGAGGGCTGGAACCTGCCGGCGAGGGTGCAGCGGGATGATCCCCTCTTTTCGGACCTTTTTCTCGCAGACGGGGTCTGCTCCATCAAAGACTGCGCGGGACGGTGCCCCGACTCCGGGTTCCGGGTTCTTATCACGGTGCCCATTCCAGGCGATGATGGGCCGGTGGGATGGATCGGTCTTGCGAGCCGTCTCCGGGAGACGATCCCTGAGAGCGAGCGCAGGATCCTGCTTGGCATCGCTGAAGAGCTCGCGAGCGCCGTCGTGAAGGGGATGCTCCGGGAGGACCTGGAGGGGGCGCTTGCCTCCGCCAACCTCTACGTGGATATCCTCACGCACGACGTCAACAACGCGAACGCTGCGGCGATGGGCTACCTGCATATCCTCCTTGAGTCGGCCACTGAGCCGGATGAAGTTTTTCTCAAAAAGTCGCTTTCGGCCGTCTACCAGAGCAGCGATATCATCCGGAACGTCTCGACGATCCGCAGGCTCAAATCCGGTCCCGTCGAACTCGGCCCGGTGAGGCTTGGGCCGGTGATCCAGGGGATCTGCAGTTACTATACCGATGCCCGCATCGCCTGCGACGGAGTTGATGCAACAGTTCTTGCCGACAACCTTATCAGTGAAGTCTTTGTGAACCTGATCGGCAACGCCACGAAGTTCGGGGGGCCGGATGTCGAGATCGCTATCGGTGTTCACGAGGAAGGAGAGCATGTCCTGGTGACGGTTGCCGATACCGGCCCCGGTATCCCTGACAGTCTCAAACCGCGTGTCTTCGGGCGTTACGAACGCGGCGATCCGCACAAGAGCGGGAAAGGTCTTGGCCTCTACATCGTCAGAACGCTTGCCGAGCGCTATGGTGGAGACGTCACCGTGAGTGATCGGGTCCCCGGCCAACCGGAGAAGGGGGCTGCGATCACGTTCACCCTGCGGCGCTCCTCCCCGGCAACGGGGGATGAGTGAGCCGAATCTTTATCTCCTCCCCGGTCAACCTGTATTGGTACCGGAGCGATAGTAGTCTAGCGGTAGGACAGGGGCTTCCCAAGCCTCTAGCCCGGGTTCGATTCCCGGCTATCGCATGGGTTTAATCTTCTTTTCTCCGGCGTTACCCGGTATCGATCGGTCTCTCTTCATCGCCTTTCACCAGCAGTATCTCGAAACGGCAGTGGTCGAATCCCATCGAGTAGCACCGGGTCTCGACCGCCGTCGCCGGTCGCCCATAGTGGCGGGAGAAGAGCGCCCGGAGGACGCCGGAGTCGAACGCACATGAGGGCTTCCCGGTTACGGGCAGGTCGATGCACTCAAAGCAGTCGTAGACGAGGAGCGTGAGCGGTTCCGTCCCGGCGACTTCGACCCGCCCTAGCTGGTGCTCGTCCCAGAACCGGGCGATATTCGCGCAGAACTGCCCGGTCTCCAGAGCGGCCACTGCCGGGTAGAGTTCCTCCCCGACCCGCTCGCCGGCACGGGTGAGGAGCGGGTCGAGCAGGATTCCTTCCCGCATGAGCGAGACCCGGACCGTCCGGAAGGCCAGCTTGTAGAACACAAAGGGGTCGCCCGACCCGGCCCGGTACGCCCCCGCGTAGGCGGCGAGTGCATCGGCTACCCGGTCCTCGGGCGTGACGATTGCGACGAGTTCACCGGTGAGGAAGAAGATCTTCCGCCTCGCATCCTCCGGATCGACCCGGGACCCGATCACGCCTGCCGCCGTGAGGTCCTGGAGGTGTACCGAGACCGTTGATTTTGCCCGCCCGGCGAGGGTGACGATCTCGTCGAACGTGTACTCGTGCTCCCGGAGTGCTGCCAGGATCGCACGCCGCACTGGGTTCTCGATCGCCCGCGTCCCATCCGGGGTCGAATACAGGTCTATCTCCATATTCGCCCTGGGCCGGCTGGTTTTCCCTCCGCCGGCCATCCCCTGCTCCATAGACTAAGATCGAAAGGGTGATATATCAAATGTTCGGATATAGTAGAATGTTCGTATATTTGCGAATTACATGAGGAATGTGTATGATGGCTACGAAACTTGCCCCCGGCGTCCACTGGGTCGGGGCGATCGACTGGAATCTCCGGGAGTACCATGGCTACACCCTCCCCGGAACGACCTACAACGCCTACCTGGTTCAGGGTGAGAAGACGGCGCTCATCGACGGCGCTTACCACGGGTTTGAAGGGGAGGTTCTCGGCCGCATCAGGTCCGTCTGCGACCCCGGCACGATCGATTACATCATCGTGAACCACATCGAGATGGACCACTCCGGCACCCTGCCCGCGTTCGTAGAAAAGATGCCCGATCTCCCGATCTACTGCACGGAACGAGCTCGCGCCGGCCTTGCCCGCCACTACGACACGACGGGCTGGAAGATCAACGTCGTTAAGACCGGCGATACCCTCGACCTCGGGGGAAAGACGCTCACCTTCCTTGAGGCGCCGATGCTCCACTGGCCCGACTCGATGTTCACCTATCTCGCTGAGGACGCTATCCTCTTCTCGAACGACGCCTTCGGCCAGCATCTCGCAAGCGCCGCCCGGTTCGACGATCAGCTCGGGAAGGATGCAGCGCTTGCCCACGCGCAGAAGTTCTTTGCGAACCTGATCATCCCTCTCGCGCCGAAGGTCCTGAAGAAACTCGATGAGGTCGGGGGGCTCGGGATCGATATCAGGATGATCGCGCCGAGCCACGGTATCATCTGGCGGTCCTACCCCGGGGATATCCTCAAGGCCTACACCGACTGGAGCCGGGGCGTATCGAAGAACAAGGTCACGATCGTCTATGATACGATGCACGGCTCGACCACGATGATGGCCTCTGCGATCGCCGAGGGTGTCATGGCCGAAGGTGCCGACGTCCGGGTCTGCCTCCTCCGGGACGGCCGCTACGAGGGGACGCACCGGAGCGACGTCGTCACGGAGGTGCTCGACTCGAAGGCGGTCATCGTCGGGTCGCCGACGCTTCAGGACGAGGTCCTCCCTACGGTGGCCGGGTTCCTCAGTTACCTCCGCGGGTTACGGCCGGGTCGCCTTACGGAGAAGAAGATCGGGTGCGCGTTCGGGTCCCACGGTGGCATGGGCGGTGCGGTCGCGCAGGCGGAAGAAGCCCTGAAGGCGGCCGGGATCGAGGTGATCGACGGCGGTTTCCACGTGAACTACCGCCCGGACGGCGACGAGCTTAGCCGGGCGTATGAACTCGGGCGGAAGGTGGCGCGGGAGATCCGCGGCCGCTGATCTCGTCCTGCATCCTCCGAATCCAGGTATGCACCCAGTGTGTGAATCGCCGGGTGCCCAATACGCCAGACAGATCGTCCAATATCCCCGGGACGTTACCCGGGGTCCATACTCTTTTTCGCCCTTTTTCGCCGGTGCAGCAGACACGCGCCTTGCTCTCGGGCGGGAGAATACTCCGGGAAAAGGTGTAACCGTGATGAACAGCATCTCCCTGCCGTGGCGTCGTACCCGCGGAGTGGTCAGCCGGGAGTGGAGTGGGCATGAGAAGCCGGCGCTGGATCGCGCTCTCGCTTCTCGTCAGCGGCGCGGTCCTCGCAGTCCTGCTCGCGGCGACCTTCACCCCCGAGACCCGGGCCTATCTTGGCGAGGTCAGCATCGCCGCCCTTCTCCTCGCTGTCGGGCTCCGGGCCGGGGCAATCCTCTGCCGGGTGGCGCGGATCCGGGTCCTCTGCGGCGGCCTTGGCTACACCGTCCCGTTCCGGAGCATCATGGTCGCCCAGCTCCTCTCGCTCTTCGCCGGCTCGATCACCCCCGGCCAGGTGGGCGGCGAGCCCGTCCGGATCCACCGGCTCTCGCGCTCGGGGCTCGCCGTCGGGGACGCTGTCGCTGTCGTGGTCACGGAGCGGGTGCTGGACCTCGCCGTCTTCGTCGTTCTCACCCTGGCAGCCCTGCTCGCCGTCCGGCACCTCTGGAGTTACCTTGCCGCCACGGTCCTCTACCCGGTGGCGGCCTTCCTGCTCCTTGTCCTCGTCCTCCTGCTCGCGCTTGCCATCTTCGTCCGCCGCCCGTCGCTCACAAAAAGGGTAGCGGTCGGCGTCGCCGCCCGGGTGCTCGACCGGTGCGACCGGAGCCGACGCTGGCTTCGGTTCTGTCCGGGCTCTGAGGGTGCGAAGACCCTTACGGAGCGGATCGGCCGCGAGATCGAGACCTTTACGACAGGTTCCTCCCGGTTTGCACGAGCCGGCCGTCGGGCTCTCGGCGGCGCGCTCCTCATCGCCGCCCTCGAGTGGATCCTCTACTTCTCCGTGGCATCGGCCCTGCTCGTCGCGCTCGGGCTACCGCTGTCCTTTCCGGAGTCGCTCCTCTTCCAGGGGGTCCTCCAGATGGTCGCGACCATCCCGCTCATCCCCGGTTCGGCCGGGATCGCCGAGATCGGCGCTGCCACGCTCTATCACCGGATCGTGCCCACCTATCTCCTCGGGCTCTATGTCGTCCTCTGGCGGCTGATCCTCTACTATCTCAACATCCCCCTCGGCCTCCTTGCGGGGGCTCTTGCCGCGAGGGAGGGGGCCGATTCCCGGCGCACTGAAAACCTATAACCCTTATGAGACCAAAATTATCATTCAGCGCGAAAATGACCGAATTTTTCCCGTTCATCAGACTATCGGAGAGCCTCCGAATCCCCGGCGGGGGAAGATCATGATCAGCGATACCGATATGTACGCCCTCTCGATCATCACCGAGAACAGGGCTGGCGTGTTGCGCGATGTGGCCACGGTGATGGCGAATTATCAGGCTAACATCCAGATGATCCAGCAGTCGATCATCACTACCGGCCCAAACACCGGGAAGGCCTACCTTTACTTCGAGTTCGAAGAGTGCGGGAACCACGGCGAACTCATCGCCGACCTATCAAGGGTGTCGTCGGTCGTCGAGGTCACGTTCTACCCGCCGTTCTCCCGGATATTCGGGTCACGGGTGATCATCATCGGCGGCGGCGCGCAGGTGGCGCAGGTAGCGATGGGTGCCGTGAACGAGGCGGACCGCCACAACATCCGCGGCGAGCGGATATCGGTGGATACGATCCCCCTCGTCGGGGAGCAGACCCTGGCCCTCGCCGTGGACGCGGTGGCCCGGCTCCCCCGGGCATCGATCCTGGTGCTTGCCGGGTCGCTGATGGGCGGCGAGGTCTCACGGGCCGTAGAAAGGGTCCGGGCGGCGGGCATCCCGGTGATCGCCCTCAAGATGGCCGGGAGCGTTCCTGCGCATGCCGACCTGGTCGTGACCGACCCCATCCAGGCCGGTGTCTTTGCTGTGATGCACGTCAGCGGCAAGGGCGTCTTCGATATCAACCGCGTGCGTGGACGTGAGTTCTGATGGATCCCATCGATATGGCCGTTAAGGTGCTCTCGCGAGATGGGCTCGTTGTCTACCCCACCGAGACGGTCTATGGCCTCGGGGCGGACGCCCTCTCCGAGGATGCGGTGATGCGGGTATATGAAGCCAAGAATCGGCCGGTCAGTAAACCGATATCGGTCGCGGTCTCGGATATGGATATGCTTGCCGCCATTGCGGTGGTCGACGAGGCCGCACGTGCCTTCATCGAGCGGTTCCTGCCCGGTCCGGTGACGGTTATCCTCCCGGCGAAGTCCTGTCTGCCGGATATCCTCACCGGCGGCACCGGTCTCATCGGGATCCGGTGGCCCGCAAACGAGGTCGCGATCGCGATCATTGAGCGGCTGGATGCGCCGATCACGGCTACGAGCGCGAACATCTCCGACGACATCCCGCCGGTCCGGCCCGAGGAGGTCTCGGTCCCGAACGACTATGTCGTCGACGGGGGGGAACTCCCCGGGACGCCGAGCACGGTGGTGGACCTGACCACCCGGCGCATCCTGCGGAAGGGTGTGGAATGGGAAGCGGTGCAAGCGTTCCTGGAGACCCTGCAGCCATGACTGCCATACGGCTCCGTGACTTCATCGAGGACCGCGAGGGCTGCATCTACGCGGTCTCGAACTACGACAACGCCGACCGGATCGGGTGCATCCTCCGTTACGTCCCCGATACGGACGGGGAGCGGACGGACCTCTCGGGCCGGCGGTACCGGAAGTACGACTTTGCCGAGGCGTTTGCCTGGGTCCGGGAGCATAAGCCGGAGTATCTCGACTCGGTCCACCGGGTGCCCGTCGCCGATGTCGCCCGGGTCTACAAGCCGGAGGAGGAGATCGGCCGGGTTGCGGCCCGAAACCCCCGGGTGGCGAGGCTCCTCTCCCGCCTTGACCTCCCGGCCGGCTCGTTCGGGTGCACGGGCTCGCTCCTCTGCGGCCTGGAGAACGCTGCCTCCGATATCGACCTGGTGGTCTACGGCGACGCCTGGTTTGGCGCCCAGCGCCGGCTCCGGCACCTGGTGGAGGCCGGGGAGATCCCGGGGATGAGCACCGCGATGTGGCGGAAGGTCTACGAGAAACGGGTGCCGGAGATCTCGTTTGACACCTTCGTCCTGCACGAGCAGCGGAAGTGGAACCGGGGTGAGTTCGAGGGGACGTATTTCGACCTCCTCTACACCCGTGCGTATGGGAACCTGGACGCGGTCCCGGCCGGGAAGGGGACGGTCCTCGGCCGGGCGACGATCGAGGCGACGGTCACCGACGCCTCCCTCTCCTTCGACAGCCCGGCGGTCTACGCCGTCGACCACGACGAGATCTCCCGGGTCCTCTCCTTCACCCACACCTACTCGGGGCAGGCGCTGGCCGGCGAGGTGATCGAGGCCCGGGGCGTCGTCGAGGCGCACGGCGACGAACGGTGGCTGATCGTCGGGACGACCCGCGAGGCGAAGGGCGAGTACATCGTCTCGAAGACGCTGCTCGAGAGTCCTTAGAAGAGGTCGGAGAGCCGCCGCGGGCCGGCCATGCACCGCTCGAAGTGAGGGCAGCCGTCGCAGGGGGCCCGGATGGGCCGCGGGGGGAGGTCGCCTGCAATCACCCGTTTTGCGGCCCGGATCGCCCTGACCATCTCCCGCCGGTCGCGCGGCTGGGGCTCGACGAACCGGCAGACACCGTTTGCGACGTATTCGACGTAGCCGCCGGCGACGGGGCGGCCGAGGGTCTCGGTGAGGCATGCGGTGTAGCAGGCGACCCGGAGGCGGTCGGTGCCGTAGGCCCCGGCCTTCGGGGCGGCGCTCGACCGGGTGACGGCGAAGGTGTTGTCGGGAAAGACCTTGTCGACGCGGCCCCTGATACCGAGCCGGTCGGACTCGACGGCGAGGTCGGTCTGGACCGGTGTCTGCCAGGCGGTCTCGCGACAGGCGGCGATGCACTCATCGAAGAAGTCCCGGGTCTCCGGCGGGGCGTCGGGGAGGATGCAGAGGATCTCCTGCCAGACCGATTCCGGTTCGAGGAGTTCCCCGAGGTGCGCGGAGACCTGTTTACAGACGGTGTAGCGGGGCGACTCTTCGTGCTCCTCCGCCCGCTCGAAGTAGTAGCGCCGGGGGCAGATGTGGCAGGCGACGACGCCGGAGACCGGGATGTAGTCAGTCATGCGCGGGGAGTCTCGTTTGAGAAGACGTATGCCGTCCCGCTATATAGCGAGATATGCTCTGCGCCCGGTTACCCGGAGTGGTATGCCCCGGGCCGGCGGGGATGCGGCCGGGACGAACGCTTATGCCGGAGCGGGACAGAGATGAGTGGTATGGCTAACCGCGAGATATCGGTCAACATCCCCGGCGACCTCGACCCGGTCTACTCGAACCGCATCCAGATCGCCTACAAGGAGGACGAGTTCACGTTCCTCTTCCTGCACGAGATCCCCGGTACGAATCAGGCGCGAGCGAAGGCGATCGTCTCGATCAGTCCCCGGCACGCGAAGAACCTGGTCGAGGTGCTCGCGAAGAGCGTCGCCGACTACGAGCAGAAGTTCGGCAAGATCGCCGCCGCGGAGGCCGCCCCGCACCAGGAGGGCAACGTCACCATCCGGGGTTACTCCTGACCCGTGGGGCCCCGGCAGGTGATACCTTTTTAATTCTGGAGGTACAATCTTTTAAGGCAGTCGCCGCTGTGGCTTAGCGGTATAGCGGCTGATTCGTAATCAGCAGGTCGGGGGTTCAAGTCCCCCCAGCGGCTTCTTTTCGTCGGCTTCGATGTTCTTCTGTGATATCTTTCTGGCTATCCCCGGCCGCGGTCTCCCGGAGCGTGAACCGGAACGCCGCTCCCTCTTCCGGGTGGCCCGGCACCCGGTCTTTGGCCCAGATACGGCCGTGGTAGCGCTCCACCAGGATCTGCACCAGGTAGAGCCCGAGTCCCTCCCCGACACCCCGTTTCTTCTGCACGTACCGGTGGAAGACCACCTGCTTGTCTTCGTCCGGGATACCGGGTCCGGTATCCTCGACGGATACCAGCACTTCGCCGTCCTGCTCCTCGACCCGGACAGTGATCTCGACCCCGGGGCCGCCGTGCCTGACGGCGTTGCCGATGAGGTTTGAAAAGACCTCCGGGAGGAGATCGTCCGCACAGACCCGGCAGCAGGATCCGTCATACTGGATGGGGGTATCGGGAAACTGCCCGATCTCCCTCCGGATCACCGTATCGAGGTCGACCGGCGCGAGCCCGGAGGGTGCCTGGTGGATCCGGCGGATGGTGGAGACGGTCCTCAGGATCTCGATGCTCTTTGCGATGCTGCGCTTCAGTTTCTCCGCGTAGCCGGCAGCCTCCCCGTCCAGGGTCTCGACAAGCAGTTCGGCATACAGGTTCGAGACGTTCTCAGTGTTCCGGATATCGTGCGTCAGGATGTCCAGGTAGAGGTTCGCCTCCCGGTGCGACGCCTCCAGCTGCTGGTGGAGCCGGTCCAGTTCCTCGGTGCGGCGCTGGAGTGCCTCTTCCGCTCTTCGCCGTTCCCGGACCTCGGCCGTCCTTGAGGCGAGGAGTTTCTGCTGGTTGCGGAAGACGAAGAACGCGGCGAATACGGCGAGCACGGTGGTGAACGCGACTGTGGTGATGTGCGTCTCCATGAGGGTGATGTTCGGGTAGAAGAACGTCTTTGCTAACTGGAATACGGTCATCAGCAGGAGCGTGATGACGGCGACCTTTCCGAGCGCAAAAAGCATGCTGGCGGACCTGGATTCCTTGCTCACGGTTCTCCCCCGGAGAAAAGATGTATCTTCGTAAGGATCGTCTCGTCGTGACAGCGCGCTACCGGCACCGGTGTATGCGTGGACATGGTCTGTGGATGCACTCTCCGACGCCCTTGAGCGACCGGGTGGGCCCCGGATCTGCACCCACCATGAATGATGCACCACGCTTTCGATAAAAATATTTCCGGCATCCTCGGAGATGGACTCCGGCAGGCTCCACTGCCGGAAGCGTCCTCTCACGTCTTCACGGCATACATCAGGTGAACCGTGCCCTGCTCCATCGGCACGGCTTTGCGGAGTTCCAGCAGCACCCGTCCGTCGACCCCGCCGAAGAGTCTCTTCTCCCCCTCGCCGGCGATGACCGGATAGACGATCAGGCTGAGCGTGCCCGCAATCCCTTCCCCGATCAGGACGTTATTCAACTCAGGGCCGGAATCGGAGATCACCCGCGAGACCCCGAACCGCTCACCGAGTTCCCGTATGGCCCCCCGGAGGTCCACCCGGCTCCTGCCGCACCGGATGAACGGGTACTCCCGCTCGCGGAGGTAGTCGAGGTACTCCTCCGGCGTCGTCTCCGAGACGAGGACGACGACGTCTTTTGTGTGCTCCATCTTCCGGTAGAAGTGGAGCAGGCCCTTGAGCACGCCCCTGCTGTCGACGATGACGCAGATGGGGCGGCGGTCGGCCGGCCGCACTTCGGGCCGGTGCCGGTCGGCCTCTGTCTCGGGCTCGTTGATGTCCAGAAAAAGTTCGATCCCGGTCTTTGCCGTGGTCGAACCCGCGAGGACCGCTTCCGGCTCGAAGGCGAGCAGGGCGCCGTAGTGGAGGCCGAGGTCGATCTCAAAGCCCCTGATCGCGTGGTCCAGGCTCACGCTGTTGTGGATGATGACTTCCGGGTGCATGCGGGAAGGATACGTCTGTTTCGGATATAATCTGCGCGGATCCGCGCTCTCCCCCGCCGATACAGAAAGCCCTATCCCCTCTCCCGGCCGAGAACTCTTCACTGGAGGATATCATGGAGATCCCGCAGAGCATTGCAGATCGGATGGCCCGGAGCGTGGCCGATCGTGAATCGCTCCTCTCGCCCCGTGCGACCCGGAACGCCGACTACCTCCGGAGGTCCGGCCACAGGCCCGAGGAGCCGGTGATCCGGCCGCCGTTCTCCCGCGACGCCGACCGGATCATCCATTCGAAGGCTTACTCGCGCTACATCGACAAGACCCAGGTCTTCTACCTGGTCGAGAACGACCACATCACCCACCGCGTCCTCCACGTCCAGCTCGTCTCAAAGATCGGTAGGACGATCGGCCGGGCTCTCGGCCTGAACGAGGACCTGATCGAGGCGATCGCCCTCGGCCACGACATCGGCCACGTGCCCTACGGCCACCTCGGGGAGGAGATCCTCGACGACCTTTGCCGGGAGCAGAAGATCGGGGGGTTCCGGCACAACGTTCAGAGCGTCCGGTTCCTCGACGACGTCGAGGACTGCGACCTCACGCTCCAGGTGCTGGACGGGATCCTCTGCCACAACGGCGAGACCCACGCGCAGAGCCTCATGGTCGAGGGGGATGCCGATTGGGATGCATTTCGGGAGAAACTGCGGCGTATCGAGGGCGGGGGCGACGCCCTCCCCCTCACCGTCGAGGGGTGCGTCGTGCGGATCGCCGACAGCATCTCCTACCTCGGTCGCGACCTTGCGGACGCTCTCGAAGTCGAGGTGATCGGCGATGACGACCTCGCAGCGTACCCGGAGAACTGCATGGCCTTCTTTCAGATCCCCGGGAGGGAGAAGGGGGCATTTGGGGATATCAACCGGACGGTGCTTGATGTCCTCATCAAGGACATCGTCGCGAACAGCTACGACACCGACTGCATCACCCTCTCCGCGGAGGCGTCGGCGTGCGTGGAGACCTTCAAGGGGTTCAACATGCGCCACATCTACCAGAATCCAAGGCTCCTCGCGAACCGGGAGAAGATCCGGTATATGTTCCGGTACCTCTTCGACCACGTCCTTCAGGATATCACGGAAGAGCGAGAGGCTTCACCGGTCTATACCGACCTGATCCGGGCGCCGTGGGTCTCCCGGGATTATACCGGCACGCCGGCGGAGGTCGCGAGGGACTTCATCGCCGGGATGACGGACCGCTACTTCGAGCAGGTCTTCCGGCGGAGCATCCTCCCGGAGCGGGTCCGGTCGCGGTACCGGGGATGAGGAGCCTTTGCGGGAGTTTTGGGCGGCCGTGAGCGAAGGCCGTTGTTTCGGCCGGTAGCTGACGGGATAGTCCATCCGTCGAAATCTACTTCGTGCAGAATCGTCAGATCATGAAGGAATGAACTGCTGCCGGCGTAGAGAGAGCGTGGTACCATTCTGACGAACGGGAGATGCCCGGCCGTCCTGGTCCACGGATGGCGGAGCCACCCCGGCATCTGGAACCGCCTCACCCCGGGGCTCCGGGAGGCCGCGGTGCCCGTCTGGAGTTTCGACCACACCGCGCTGCAGAACGAAGGGACGGAGACGATCGCCGTCGCGCTCCGGGACTACATCCACGCACGGCGGGAGGAGACCGGCTACGGCGGCCCGGTCGACGTCGTCTGCCACTCGATGGGGACCTGCATCGCCCGCTACCTCCTCGAAGTCATCGACGGCAACAGACGAGAAGAGCAGGTCCGGCTCCTGGTCGGGATCGGCCCCCCGAACAACGGCTCCGCCATGGCCGAGCTCTTCAACGACCCCGAACGGGGCCCGGAGGTGATCCGGCGGCTCGCCGGGGTTTTCGTGCCGGAGGGTTACGACCCCGGGGAGGATACCATCGTCCAGGAGTTCCGCCCCCGGAGCCGAACTGTTGCGGCGCTCCGGGCCGCCGGGACCCGCGACGACATCGACTACCGGATCGTCCTCGGCGCGAACCTCACCGGGACCCCGGCGTTCTTCCCGGTCTTCGGGGGCCGGACCTGGGAGATCGCCCCCGACGGGGAGTGGCGGGCGACCTATGCCGGCGACGGCATCGTCCCCCACATCGACTCCTACCTCCCCGGGGCCCGGATGGATGTGGTCCCGGCAGACCCCGGGAACCTGGCCCGGGACCCGGAGCACTACTGCCACATCCGGCTGCCGAGGAACCCCGAGGTCGTCACCCGCGTCAGGGACTACCTCCTCACCGCCTCTGCAGGGCCCGCCGGGCAGACTCCGCCCAGCCTTTGATCGCCCGCTCCAGGTCCTCCCCGGCCTTCCGTGCCGCCTGCTCGATCTGCTCGTGCCCTTCCGGTGTCCCGAGCAGGCGGTGCCCCGCATTCATCACGTCGTTCGCCGCCTTCCTGACCGACCGGGATGCCTCGTGGAGCTGCGCTTCGACGGTAGGCGCGGTCTCTGATCTTGGTTCGGGTTCTGCTCCGGCTTCGGGCTCAATTTTCACCGCCGGCTCGGGTTCTGCCTCCGTTACGGGGGGAGGAGCCAGGACCCAGCGCCCGTTCTCGTAGTGGCCGTTTGTCTCGTTCATATGTGTGGGTACCTGTTTGTCCGGGATACTATCAGATTTTACCCCGGACACCGGTTTTACCACCACTTCGGGGGTGAGATCCGCGACCCAGCGCCCGTGTGCGTAGTGACCGTTCATCTCGCTCATGAACGTGGTGTATGTCCACCCTGGATAAAAATCTGGCTCTTTTGTATCAGCGCTTCCGCCCCTCGACCTCTTCGAGCTATTTCTCCTCATTATAATGGGCATGGTGCGATTGCTGCCCTTGAGGGCCGCTGTTCTCCAGAAGTCCTCGGATGGCACCGGTGTACCCGGACCCACCATAGACTGCCGGGGTTGCTGCAATTCTTGCCCCGGAGACAGGTCTCCGGCATCCCTGCGCCGCTACTTCTCCCCGGGGCGGGTTGGCGGTGGCACAATCCGAAGATATAAATATTCACAATTGTTATCTAGTACTGGTCGGATTAACAATTGTTAATTTCGCGCCATGCCGAGGTGGCGGAACGGCTACGCGGTTGACTGCAGATCAACTCCATCCCGGTTCGACTCCGGGCCTCGGCTCTCTGTGAGGTCTTATCCATGAAAGAACAGGTAAAGAAGACGTTTGAAGCGCTCTTTGCGCTCGAGGATATCCGGGAAGTCCTGCGGGAGGCACTCCCGACCGGCCCGGACCCCGATGAAGAGCGAGCCATCCGGGAGGGCGTCGCCCGGGTCCGTACCATCCTCGACGACCTGGAGGCGGGGAGAGGCTCCCCGGCGGTCACGAAGATCGCAGGCACCCTCGATATCCGCGACCGGGAGGAGGCATACATCAATATTCAGCCGATCCAGGCCGCCGGTCGCCTGACCCCCGAGGCCAGAAAGGCTCTCATTGCCTACGGCGACGGCTACTCCACCTGCGACGCCTGCCGGAAGCCTTTCCGGCTCGACAAGATCACCAAACCCCCCATCGCGGCGTTCCACGAGGATCTCGCGAAGTTCCTGAACATGGACGTGGTCCGGGTCGTCCCCGGCGCCCGCCGTGGGTTCCAGGCGGTCGCCTCAACGCTCGTCGAGCCAGGCGACCCGGTCATCGTCTCGTCTCTCGCCCACTATACTGAGTTCCTGGCCGTCGAAGGGGCGGGCGGTGTAGTGAAGGAGGTCCCGCTCTCGAAAGGGAACCTCGTCACCCCTGATGCCGTCGCCGCAAAGATCGAGGACGTCCGGCGCGAGACGGGGCGGAATCCGGCGCTCGTCATGATCGACCACGTCGACTACCAGTTCGGGAACCTCCACGACGTCGCCGGCATCGCGAAGGTCGCCCACCAGTACGGCATCCCCTTCCTCCTCAACGGTGCCTACACCGTCGGCACCATGCCCGTCGACGGAAAGGCGCTCGGGGCCGATTTCGTCGTCGGGTCCGGGCACAAGAGCATGGCCTCCCCGGCTCCTTCCGGGGTCCTCGCTGCTACCGCTGAGTGGGGACCAAGGGTCTTCCGGACCACGGCGATGACCGGGGACCTCACTCACCGGAAGTTCGGGGTCAAGGAGGTGGAGATGCTCGGGTGCACCCTGATGGGGGCAACCCTCATGGCCATGATCGCCTCGTTCCCGACCGTCCGGGAGCGTACCCTCCGCTGGGACGAGGAGTTGAAGAAGTCCAACCACTTCATCGACGGCCTCCTCGCCATCGAGGGGACGAAGGTCCTCTCCGAGTACCCCAGGAAGCACACCCTCACCAAAGTGGACACCACCGGGTCCTTCGATACGGTCGCGGCGACCCACAAGCGGCGGGGCTTCTTCCTCTCCGACGAGCTCTCAGGGCGTGGGATCGCCGGGGAGTTCGCCGGCGCCACCCGGACCTGGAAACTGAACACCTTCGGCCTCTCCTGGAAGAAGATCCGCTACCTGACGGAGGCTTTCCAGGAGATCGCCGCAAAATACGATCTGAACGTCAGGAAAGAATCAACATGAGCACGCACCACTACCGGCCGGGCACGCTCGCCCTCCACGCCGGGCAGTCGCCCGATCCGGCGACGGGAGCCCGGGCCGTACCGATCTACCAGACGACCTCCTACGTCTTCCGCGACACGGAACACGCGGCGAACCTCTTTGCGCTCAAAGAGCCGGGAAACATTTACACACGGCTGATGAACCCCACCACCGACGTCTTCGAGCAGAGGATGGCCGCGATCGAGGGAGGAACCGCGGCGGTGGGGGTCGCGTCGGGGATGGCGGCGATCTCAAGCGCCCTCCTTGCGGTCACGCGGCCGGGCGACGAGATCGTCGCCGCCGACAACCTCTACGGCGGGACCTACGAGCTCTTCAACTACACCTTCCCGAAACTGGGACGGCAGGTCATCTTCGTCGACTCGACCGACCCGGAGGCGTTCTCGGCGGCGGTGACGGAGAAGACCCGGGCGGTCTACGCCGAGTCGATCGGGAACCCGAAGCTGGACGTCCCTGACTTTGCGGCCATCGCGGCGATCGCCCACGACGCCGGGGTGCCGTTCGTCGTCGACAACACCGCAGCGGTCGGTCTCGTCCGCCCCATCGACCACGGCGCCGACATCGTCGTCCTCTCGGCCACCAAGTTCGTCGGGGGTCACGGCACCTCGATCGGCGGGGTGATCGTCGACTCCGGCAACTTCGCCTGGGACAACGGAAAGTTCCCCGGCTTCACCGAGCCCGACCCCTCCTACCACGGGCTCCGGTACTGGGAGACGTTCGGCAATTTCCCGGGGATCGGGAACGTCGCCCTCGCCTACAAGGTCCGGCTTGAGGTCCTCCGGGACATGGGCGCGTGCCTCTCGCCGATGAACGCCTTCCTCCTCCTGCTGGGGCTCGAGACCCTTCACCTCCGGATGGAGCGGCACTCGGAGAACGCCCTGGCGGTCGCCCGGTTCCTCCGGGACCACCCGAAGGTCGCCTGGGTGAACTACCCCGGCCTCCCCGATCACCCGGCCCACGCCCTCGCCCGGAACTACCTTTCCGGCGGGTTCGGCGCCCTGGTCGGGTTCGGGGTGAAAGGGGGGTGCGAAGCGAGCAAGAAGGTGATCGAGCGGCTCCGGCTCTTCTCGCACCTGGCAAACATCGGCGACGCGAAGAGCCTGGTCATCCACCCGGCGAGCACCACCCACCAGCAGCTGACGCCGGCCGAGCAGGAGTCGTGTGGGGTGACCCCCGACTTCATACGCCTCTCCGTCGGGATAGAGGACGTCAGAGATATCATCGAGGACCTCGACCAGGCGCTCGGGGATGCGTAATATGCCCGGATCGGTCGGCACCGTCAGGACGGAGTACGTCACCTTCCCCGAACCCCTCACCCTCGAGAGCGGTGCGGTCCTCGCGCCGGTGACGGTCGCCTACGAGACCTACGGTCGGCTGAACCGGGAGAAGAGCAACGCGATCCTGATCTGCCATGCTCTCTCCGGCGACGCCCATGCGGCAGGCTACCACGACGGCGAGACCCGGGCAGGATGGTGGGACGGCGTCGTCGGGCCCGGCAAGGCCTTCGACACCGACCGCTACTTTGTCGTCTGCTCAAACGTCATCGGCGGCTGCAAGGGTTCGACCGGGCCCGCCTTCGTCAACCCCGCGACCGGCCGGCCCTATGCCCTCACCTTCCCGGTGATCACCGTGAAGGACATGGTCCGGGCGCAGAAACGGCTGATCGAACACCTCGGGATCGATTGCCTCGCTGCGGTGGCCGGCGGTTCGATGGGAGGCATGCAGGCGCTCTGCTGGGCGGTTACCTACCCGGAAGCGGTCCGGAAGGTGATCGCCATCGCCACGACCGCACGCTCGACCGCCCAGCAGATCGCCTTCAACGAGGTCGGGCGGCAGGCGATCACGACCGATCCTGCATGGGCAGGAGGGGACTACCCGGCCGCCCGTCCCCCGGTGCAGGGGCTTAGCCTCGCACGGATGATCGGGCACATCACCTACCTCTCCGATGGGGCGATGCGCGAGAAGTTCGGGCGGAACCTGCAGGACCGCAGCAGCGTCGGCTACGGCTTCTCCACCGAGTTCCAGGTGGAGAGTTACCTCCACCACCAGGGCGACACCTTCACCCGGCGGTTCGACGCCAACTCTTACCTCTACATCACCCGGGCGCTCGACTACTTCGACCTCGCCGTGGACGACTCGCTTGCCGCCGGATTTGCCGGGGCGAAGGCCTCGTTCCTGGTCGTCTCGGTCTCTTCGGACTGGCTCTACCCGCCCTACCAGTCCGAGGAGATCGCGAACGCCCTGGCCGCTAACGGGGTCGACGTCCAGTACTGTGAGATCCGGTCGAACTACGGCCACGACGCCTTCCTCCTCGAAGACGGGCAGATGAACTACCTCATCGGCGCGTTCCTCGACCACCTGCTCGTCCGGGACGTCATGGAGGCGGGTGTTCCGACCATCGCCGAGGAGGCATCCATCCACGACGCCGCACGGGTCATGATCGAGAACGCCGTCAACCACCTCCCCGTCCTCGCCGGGAAGGGCGCCCTCGCCGGGATCGTCACCTCCTGGGACATCGCGAAAGCGGTCGCCTGCGGTTACGGGAGCCTCGACGAGATCATGTCCCGCTCGGTCGTCACCGCCGCGCCGGACGAACCGGTCACGGAGGCTGCGCGGCGGATGGAGGAGCGCTTGATATCGGCCCTCCCCGTCGTCGACGCCGACCGGCGGGTGATCGGCCTGATATCGAGCGACGCCATCAGCACGCTGATAGGACGATGCGCATGACGACGGATGTACAGGACGAGAAGCAGGCCCTCCTGGTCTTCGGGTGCCCGGAGGTCCCGGTGCAGGCGGCGATCGGTCTCTACCTCGCAGGCAGGCTCGGTGAAGACGGCTACGACGTGCTCAGTGCCGGGAACCCCTCGGTTCTCGGGCTTCTCCGCGTCTCGGACATACAGAAGCACTACATCGGAAAGACGATCGACCTCGACCGCTGTATCGGGGAGCTGGCGGAGAAGAAACGGGACGCATCTCTCTGCGTGATCTTCGCCCATAACGATGCCGGCATCTCGTATGCGGCCTCGATGCGCTACCTCCTCCCGGAGGCACGCCTCGTCGTCATCGTATTCGGCCGGAACGCCGAAGAACTCGCAGGAGGGGTCGACTTCCCCTGTGAGAAGATTGTGGAGAAGGCGGTCCACAATCCGGGAAAACTGAGGAAAGGTATCGACGGGGTCTTCGGATGGCGTGCATAGACGAACTCGACCCGGAGGTCCTCCTCCGGGGTGCCTCTTTTGCGGAGTGCCGCGCTCTGACGGAGAAGCGCTGCCGCGAGGTCTACTACGTCGACCCGGGGTACGCGATCTTCGATACGCACATCATCGGGGTCCCGCCGATCGCCGTCGGGGTTGAGGAGGATGCCTTCATCGTTCTCCCCTACACCAAGCCCTGCTACGGGACGTTCCTGATCCGGGTGCCGGGGGGCGAGGAGATCGAACGGCTCAGGCGGAAGGGGAGACGGAGACCATGACCGATCCGGACCGGGTCTGGCTGGTGCGCTACTCCGAGGTCTTCCTCAAGTCGGAGCCCGTCCGCCGGAGATGGGAGCAGACGCTTATCCGGAACATCAAGAGGGTGCTTCCGGCGGCGGAACCCCTGCGTGAGCGCGGGAGGATCTGGCTCAGGGGGGAGATCGATCAGGAAGTACTCAAGAATGTCTTCGGGATCGTCTCGTTCTCGCTCTGCGACATCGTGCCGCTCGACGATCTCCCGGCAGGCATTCTCGGGTTCTGCGAGCGCCGCGGCATCGGGGACGCCGCGACCTTCGCCCTCCGGGTCCGGCGCGTGGGGAAGCATCCCTTCACCTCCCGGGATCTCGCCCAACGGCTCGGAGACCTGATCCGGGCGGAGTACCCGCACCTTTCGGTCGACCTCGACCATCCCGGGCGGGAGATCTTCGTCGAGATCCGCGACGGGACCTGCTACCTCTTCGACCAGAAGATCCCGGCCGTCGGCGGCATCCCGCTCGGCGTCGAGGGGACGCTCGTCGCGCTCGTCTCCGGCGGGATCGACTCCCCGGTCGCGGCCTACCTGATGATGAAGCGCGGGTGCCGGATCGTCCCGCTCTACATCGGGCTCGAAGGTTACCTTGACGAGACGAACCTCGCCCGGACGAAGGCCACGGTCGAGGCCCTCCGCCACTACCAGCCGGATATCGAACTCCTGGCCATCGAGGACGGCTACCTCGCCCGGGCACGGGGGATGCTCGAAGAGCGGGGAGAGGAGCGCTATACCTGCCTCCTATGCAAGCGGAGGATGTACCGGATCGCCGCCGAAGTCTCCCGGCAGGTGGGGGCGAAGGGGTTCGTCACCGGCGAGTCGATGGGCCAGGTCGCGTCGCAGACCCTCGACAACCTGATGGTGCTCACCGATGCGGCGACGATCCCGGTCTACCGGCCGCTGATCGCGTTCGATAAGGAGGACGTCGTCCGGCTCGCCCGCGGGATCGGGACGTTCGATGCGTCGATCACCCCTGCCTGCGGGTGCGGGGCGGTGCCGGCGCGGCCCTCCACTGCCGCGAGGATCGAGACGGTTCGTGCACTCGAAGAAGCGGTGGGAAACGCTGAAGACGTAGGAGCGCTTGCAGGTCTGAAAGATGCGTGAGTGAGAGAAGGAGACTGATCCAGATGGGACGGATATACCATGACATCACCTGGACGATTGGGAACACCCCGCTCGTCCGGCTGAATCGGGTGACGGAAGGCTCCCGGGCGACGGTCCTCGCCAAGGTGGAGTCGTTCAACCCGATGGGAAGCGTGAAAGACCGGATAGGAGTCGCAATGATCGACGAGGCCGAGCGGACCGGCGAGATTCGGGAGGGGACGACGGTCGTCGAGGCGACGAGCGGTAACACCGGGATTGCACTTGCATTCGTCTGCGCGGCCCGCGGCTACCGGCTCAAGCTCGTGATGCCCGAGACGATGAGCGTGGAACGGCGCAAACTCCTCGCGGCGCTGGGCGCCGAGGTGATTCTCACGCCCGGAGCCGGGGGTATGACGGGGGCGGTCGATCGTGCCGCCCGGATCGCCGCCGAGAGCCCGAACACCTACTTCGTGCCCCGGCAGTTCGAGAACCCGGCGAACCCCGCCGTCCACCGCCGGACGACGGCCGAGGAGATCTGGCGGGACACCGACGGGACCGTCGATGCCGTCGTCGCCGGTGTCGGAACGGGGGGGACGATCACCGGGATCGCCGAGGTTATCAAGGCGCGAAGACCCTCTTTTGCGGCGATCGCCGTCGAACCGGCGGAGTCCCCCGTCCTCTCCGGCGGGGCGGCCGGATCGCACCGTATCCAGGGGATCGGGGCCGGGTTCGTGCCGGGGGTGCTCAAGACCGATCTCATCGACGAGGTACTCCAGGTCACCTCCGCGGACGCCTTTGCGATGAGCCGCCTGCTTGCCCGGAAGGAGGGTATCCTCGCCGGGATCTCGTCCGGGGCGGCGGTCCACGCGGCCCGCGAGGTCTCCCGCCGGCCGGAGTTCGAGGGGAAGACGATCGTCGCGATCCTCCCCGACACCGGCGAGCGGTATCTCTCGACCGATCTCTTTGAAGGGTGACGTGGTGACCATCAGGGAAGACATCCAGACGGTCTTTGACAAAGACCCGGCAGCCCGGTCGACGATCGAGGTTATCCTCTGCTACCCGGGCCTCCACGCCATCTGGGCGCACCGGGTCGCGCACGCCTTCTACCGCCGCCGGCTCTACTTCCCGGCCCGTCTGGTCTCTCATATCGCCCGGGCGCTGACCGGGGTCGAGATCCATCCCGGCGCGAAGATCGGCCGCCGGGTCTTCATCGACCACGGCTCGGGGGTCGTGATCGGCGAGACGGCGGAGGTCGGCGATGACGTCCTGATCTACATGGGCGTGGTGCTCGGCGGCACGGCGCTTGAGCGGACAAAACGGCACCCGACGATCGAGGACGGCGTCGTCATCGGGTCGGGGGCGAGCGTCCTCGGCCCCATCACCGTCGGGCGCGGAGCGAAGATTGGGGCGGGTTCCGTCGTTGTCCGTCCCGTCCCCGCCGGTGCGACGGTCGTGGGCGTCCCGGGCAGGCTCGCCGGCCCGCAGTGCCGGAAGGGCCAGGAGAAACTCGACCGTGGCGACCTCCCCGACCCGATGCTCCGGGTGGTCAGCCGCATGCTTGATAGGCAGAACCGGATCGAAGAGCGGCTCCGGGCAGTGGAGCGGTCGGGACTGGTCGGCGGTAAACGGCAGGAGGAGATCGTGATCGAGGAGCGTGTCCGGGCGGCGCTCAGAGAGGTGATCGACCCGGAGGTCGGGATCGACGTCGTCGATCTGGGGCTGATCAAGGGGATCACTGTCCAGGACTCCTCGGTGCTGGTGGAGATGGTCCTGACCACCACCGCCTGCCCGCTCGTCGAGCACCTCACGGAGCAGGTCCGGCGCCGGGTGCTCGATATGAGCGGCGTCCAGGACGTCGAGGTACGGGTCTTCGATGAGCCCTGGGACTGGGACCGGTACTTCGGCCAGCGGGACGTTCTCGGGGAACCCTGAAGACGGGCTACCGCGGCAGGTTCAGCATCCGCTCTATTGCCGTCCGTGCCCTGGCGGCGGTCTCCGCGGGGACCGTCACCCGCGGCTCGAGCCTCTCGAGGCCCGCGAGCACTTTAGGGAGATCGGTCTTCTTCATGTTGACGCAGACCGCCTTATTCGAGAGGGGGTAGAAGACTTTCCCCGGGCACTTCTTTTCGAGCTGGTGGAGGATCCCGACCTCGGTGCCGATGACGAACTCGCGGCGCGGGCTTTCGCAGGCGTGGCGCACCATCCCCGATGTCGAGAAGACGTGATCGGCACGGTCGATCACCCCGGGCCGGCACTCGGGGTGAACGAGCACCTCGGCCTCCGGGTGAGCACGGCGGGCGGCCGTCACCTCTTCGGCCGTCATCCGGTCGTGAACGATGCAGTAGCCGTCCCAGGGGAGGATCTCCTTCTTCGTGAACCGGGCGACGTAGCGACCGAGGTTCCGGTCGGGGAGGAAGATCACCTGCTCCGGATCGAGCGACTCGACGACGGCGACGGCGTTTGCGGAGGTGCAGCAGATGTCGCTCTCCGCTTTCACTTCGGCGGAGGTGTTGACGTAGGCGACGACGGCGGCGTCCGGGAACCGCTCGCGGAGCACCCGGACCTCGCCGGCGGTGACCATCTCCGCCATGGGACAGCAGGCGTCGACTGCGGGCAGGACGACCGTCTTTGCCGGCGAGAGGATCGCCGCCGTCTCAGCCATGAAGTCGACGCCGCAGAATACGATGACGGCAGCATCGTTCGTCGCCGCCGCCCGTGCGAGTTCGAGCGAATCCCCGACGAGGTCGGCGACCTCCTGCACCGCCGGGATCTGGTAGTTGTGCGCGAGGATGACGGCGTCGCGCTCCTCTTTCAACGCGGCTATCCGTTCGGCGAGGGTTCGATCGGGACTGGTGGACGGGATGGTATCACAACCTCTTCTGGTCAAAGGTGCAGCCTTCTTCACAAACGTTATCCCTGCGCAACCTTAACAATTGTGAATGTGGTGCGGTCCGGGAGCCCGGGCCCACAGGGACGATCCCATGGCGCGAATTTTATCTGAACGAGACACGACGATCCTGAAGAAGGCCGCTCCTGAATGCACGGGGCTGGTATGTGCGGGATCGGGAGGGCCATATAGGTCCATCCTCCCTCCGCTTGCAAACCATTACGCGACGGACGCCCGGGACTTCCTTGAGCGGCTGGAGCGGCTCGACGATGACGACCTCCATTACCTCGTGGAACTGGTGCTGGACGGGAGCGAGAGCCTCGGATGTGTCCCTCCCGAATATATCGAGATCTTCCTCACCTTCGTCGATACCCGGCTCGGCCGGGACGCCGCCCTCTCGATCCTGCAGTGCTACGAGAGTGAGGACGGGTGCGTTCGGTGAGCGTCCGCCTCATATGTCCCGGAACGGGGTGAGATCGCATCCGGTGCAGGGAAGGCACATCGTCCTCGCCCGCCGGGGGTCAAGACTGTGCCGTTCCAGTGTTTCGCGGGTCATCCCCGCGAGGCGGAGGAGCCGCTCCGCCGACGGACGCTCGACGGCGATCTCGCCTGCCCGGAGGGGCGATGCGGAGATCGGCCGGAGGATGGGGATGACGCCCAGTTCTGCGAGATAGGTGACGCCGTCCCTGACCATTTCGTCTTCTTCCCCGATACCGATGATGAAGTTCGAGAAGACCGCGTTCCTCCCGAAGACCTCCACCGCTCCTGCGAGCGCGTCGAGGATGAACGGAAGGGAAAGATCGGGGCAGACCTGCGCGAAGATTGCCGGATCCATCGTCTCGACGTTGTACTTGATCTCGTCGGCACCGGCGGCGCGGAGGATTGCGGTCGAGTCCGCGGTCGGGTAGACCGAGACCCCGATCGGGAGGTCGAACCGCGCCCGGAGCGCTTTCACCACGGCGGCCATCCGGTCCACCTCCTGCTCCGGCGATCCGGCGACGCCGCTCGTGAGGGAGATCGCAGAGAGGCTCCCGCCGGCGGCGGCCTCCTCGACCATCCTGATGACCGTCTCCGTATCCTTGATCGCCCCGCCGAGTTTCGACACCGGGCAGAACTTACAATCGTAGACGCAACGTTCGCTGACGGTGATGTAGGCCTGTTCCGGGCAGTGGCAGAGCGGGCGCTCGAGCCTGCCCCGCGCAATCGTCTTCCCGTCCCGGATGACGGCGACGGCGTCTCCGTCCGGGACGACCCGGAGCGGCGAGGCGGCGTTGATGGAGAGTCGAACCCGCCGGTCGCCGGAGCGGATGAAGATGGACGACCCTCCGGCGCCCGGGCCTGCCGTCGCCGTCGTCGGCAGAAGAGCCGCGCCGAGCGCCTCGTCGATGCTCGCCGATCCGATACTGATGAGGTATGCTTTCTCCTCGGGTGTCATGGTGTGCATCTCTTCTCCTCCCCCCGGTCGTTGTCATGGTTGCCGGGATGCCGGGGCACTTTATTCACAATTGTTAATTCGCACATGGATCTCTCCAGAGATCCATATATTACTTGTTGTTGAGGCAGATCCGGCCGTATTTATCTCCTGATTTCTGAAGATATTTATGGGGTGGTAAAACCAACACTCAAGGGTCAGCTATGCAGATCATCCTCCCGGACAGGAGCGTGCGGACGCTCTCCCGCACCTCCGCGCCGATAGAAGAGATCCTCATCGAACTCGGGATCAACCCGACGACCGTGATCGTCGTGAAGAACGGCAAGGTCGTCCCCGAGGACGTGACGGCAAAAAAGGGCGACGAACTTCGGATCCTCCGGTTCTCGCACGGCGGGTGAGCCGGTGTCCTCTGCGGAGAATCGGTGCTCCTTCTGCCGCGAACCTGCGGTCGTCCGCCTTACCGAGCCGGAACGGCGGCTTTGCGCCGCCCACTTCATCGAGGACGCCGGGGCCCGCGTCCTCGCCGCCATGAAACATGAATGCATGGTATCGCCGGGCGACCGGGTCGCCGTCGGCCTGAGCGGGGGGAAAGACAGCACCGCCCTGCTCCTGCTGCTCCACCGCTTCCTCCCCACACTCGGCGCAACCCTCGTCGCGGTCACCGTCGACGAAGGGATCGCGAGCTACCGCGAAGAGACCCTCAGGGCCGCACGAGACCTGACGACGGAGCTCGGCGTCGAGCATGTGATCGTCACGTTCGCCGACCTCTTCGGAGAAGATCTCGATCGGCTGCTCGTCGGGAGAGAGTCGCAGGGCTGCACCGTCTGCGGCGTGCTGCGCCGGCGGGCGCTTGCCGAAGCAGTGAAACGGGTCGGCGCGACGAGGCTCGCCACCGGCCATAACCTCGACGACGAGGCACAGTCGGTCCTGATGAACGTCCTCCGCGGCGACCTGCCCCGCCTCGTCTCCGACACCTCGACCGGGCAGCCCGGGCACTTCGTCCCGCGGATAAAGCCGCTTGCCGTCCTCTCCGAGAAGGAGATCGTGACCTACCTCCTCCTCCGCGGTTACTTCCGCGACCTGCCCGAGTGCCCCTACGCGGGGACGGCGCTCCGCTCAGAGGTGCGGACGATGCTTGCGGAGCTCGAGCACCGCCACCCGGGGACGATGACCCGCCTGATGCGGTTCCGCGACGGGGCCAGGCGGTCGGCCGGTTCGGCGGCGTCGACGGGTGTGCTCGGGACCTGCCGCATCTGCGGCGAACTCACGAGCGGCGAGGTCTGCCGGGTCTGTGGGCTGCTCGGGCGGAAAGAGCGGTAGCGGCGGCACGCCAATGGTTAGAGCACCTCGTCCATGCTCCCGCTCCGGTAGCCCTCCAGATCGAGTGCGACGTAGGAGAAGCCAATCTCTTTTAACCGCGCGACGATCGCCCTGCGCTCCGCAAGAAGGCGCTCCATCTCCGCCGGTTCGACCTCTATGCGCGCAATCGCCCCGTGGCACCGGACCCTGGTCTGTGCAAAGCCGAGTTCATGGAGGAACTCTTCGGCCGATTCGACCATCCGGAGTTTTGCATCGGTGATCTCCTCTCCGTAGGGAATACGGGAGGAGAGGCAGGCGGCCGAGGGTTTGTTCCAGAAGGGGAGGCCGCTCTCCCGCGCAATGCGCCTGATGTCGGCCTTCGTCATACCCGCCTCGATGAAGGGATGCACAACCCCCTCTTCCGAGCTCGCCGCAAGGCCGGGGCGGTGCTCGGTGGTATCGGAGAGGTTGATCCCGTCCGCGACGACGGCAAGGCCGCGCTCTTTCGCTTTCGTCTTCAGGAGTGCCGCATCCTTCTTTTTACAGTGATAGCAGCGGTCCGGAGGGTTTCTCCGAACGTCTTCGTCAAGGCCGGGCGCCCGGACGATCTCAAACGAGAGGCCAAGATCTCGCGCCATGGCCTCTGCCTCCGCGAGCGCCGATCCCGGCACGAGCGGGCTGTCGATAAAGACGCAGTGCGCCTTCTCCCCGAGCACATCTCTCGCAATCACCGCGAGGAGCCCGCTGTCCACGCCGCCGGAGAAGGCAACAAGCATCGAACCCCTCTCTGCGATCTTCTGCTCAAGGAGGGCTCGCTTCGTATCGTGCATCATGGCCCCGGGCATTCCTGACCGGTCCCGCACCGGTCATTCTCCCGCCGGACCTGCTTGCATATCGCGCATATCCGGTCGACGAGGCTCTCCACCCGTCCAGCCTTGAGATCCTGTGCAAGAGACCTGATGGATTCCTTCGCCTCTTCATCGAACTCGACACAATATCCCACGTTTCCCTGATGTGCCGGGAGGCTGCGGAGGGGGTGACCTCCGCCATCCGTGCCGTTTCGGTCCGGGAGACTCCGCATCTTACCGGCTCTACCGCGATCGCCGCCCGGATTGCAGGCAAGACGTCCCATTATGATCTTCCGACAGGGTAGATCCATGTTCAAACCTCGTGTGCTGCCGGGAGAGGGCATTCACAATTGTGAATTGACGTGAGAACAGAAAATGATTTGCTGTATTCAGCCCGTATCCGGCTGAGATGCGGAAAAAATTGCCTGAAGATGAACTATAATGGCATGAGAAGGAACATAGTGGTATAGTGGATTCACAATTGTGAATCTCAGCGCCAAGGTGGCGGAGTGGCTACGCGGTTGACTGCAGATCAACTACATCCCGGTTCGAATCCGGGCCTTGGCTCTTTGCGATTGCCCTGCTCCCGGATGCAGGAGACCGATCCTGGCGGTACGGCAGAGCGGACTCGCAACATCGGGCTCATGCCTGCGTGACGGCCTCATCTTCCTGTTCGGGAGCCTGTACTCGAGAAACCGTCCAGGCAGGTATATGCCGTAAAGAGAGATGAGGGTGCAGATGCTTTCACAGAACGAACGTGAACGATATTCACGACAGATCATGCTCTTCGGCGAGGAAGGCCAGGAGCAGCTGAAGGGCGCGACGATTTTCATCGCCGGGGCGGGCGGCCTCGGCTCTCCCATCTCCATCTACCTTGCGGTTGCGGGGGTGGGAAGACTTATCCTCGTCGATAAGGATACCGTGGAGCGGACGAACCTGAACCGCCAGATCCTCCACCACGACCGGGACATCGGCAGGAAGAAGACTGCATCCGCAGAGGAGAGACTGCGGGCGATCAACCCGGACATCGCCGTGGAGGTCGTCGATACGACGATAGACGAGACGAACGTGCATGAACTCGTAGGGGATGCCGATGGGATCGTCGATGCGATGGATAACTTCCCCACCCGGTACCTGCTCAATCGGACCGCCCTCGAGAAGAAGATCCCTCTCTTCCACGGTGCAATCCGGGGGCTCTACGGTCAGGCGACCACGGTTCTCCCCGGAAAGACCGCATGCCTCCAGTGTACGTTCCCCCATCCCCCACCGAAGGAAGTATTCCCGGTCGTCGGGGTTACGCCGGGGTTCATCGGCATGGTACAGGCCACCGAGGTGGTCAAGTACCTCGTCGGGACGGGCGAGTTGCTCGCGAATCGTCTCCTTCTCTGGGATGGAGAGCGGGCCGTGGTGGAGGAGGTTACGCTTGAACAGAACCCGTCCTGCGAAGTATGCGGCGGGAAGAATCAACACAGGGATGCACCATGAAGGTTACTCTTCGTTTCTTTGCCCGGTTCGGGGAACTCCTCGGAAAGGACCGGGTCGTCGATGTGCCGGAGAATACGTCGCTTGCCGATCTCGTAAGGGGTGCTGCGTCGCAGAACGGCGAGGGCTACGGATCGATCTTTGACGGACAGGGAAGGTTTCGTGATTTTGTCATCGTGATGCGGAACGGAAAACGGGTCTCCGCGGCCGCTGCAGACAGGACCACCCTCTCCGAGGGGGACGAAGTTGCCGTCTTCCCGCCGGTCGCGGGAGGATAGCGAACCCGGAGAAGAATCACTTCATCTCCCGGGCGGGGTTACCTGCTCCGCCCCGAACTATTCTGTAGGTTTCCCGGACAAATCCAGATCGACCCTGCTTGTGACCCCGGGACCCTCGTTCACAGCATCTCTACGGTCTCATCCCGATCGGCACAGAGAGGGCGCCCGATTCCGGCCACAGTCAGGCAGGACGCCTTGCACCGGGGCGGTTCTGTCCGAACGTGCCGCAACCGGCCGGGCGACCGGTGGTCTGGAGGAAAGGGGGGCGCATCCGGGGAAGAACGGAGGTTGAAGGTATCTGCAGGTCGAAGCTTCCGGATGCACGGCGTCCCGGTTCGGAAAGAAGGGCATGAGGAGGGGGAGAAAACGCCTTTCGGCGGATTGATCACCTCTTCCTCGTTGTTCCGGCCTGGCTCATCTACTTATTCCGTATGAGCCATTCGTCAAGGTCCACGCTTATGATGGTGTCGGCATGGAGATCCCCCTGTTTTGGCGCTCTTTTGCGGGGGTATAACGTCTCCTGACCGGCGAGGTGATCGCCGGATCGGAGGATGCGAACGTTTCGTCTGTGCATTCTGTTCACCTCGTATGGGTTCTGTGTTCAACCGGCTGTAAGTCCGCTTGGGAGGTCGCGCTCGTTTTTCACGACGCCGCTATGGGATTATGGGGATGCAACCAGATCGTTTCGTCTTCAGGCTGCTGCCCGGTATGCGGAAGATGGGCGAACACGAACGACAGTACTCTTTCGCACCCCGGGCCCCGCGTTCCGTAACGGTGAACCCCTCCTGGTTCTTCCATCTGTCGGGGAAGATCCCTCCGAAACCCGGTGCCGGTGTACGCATGGTCGTCGCCTGTTCACAATTGTGAACACAACGTATCTGGCTGGCTTTACGATAACCGTTGGGGAAGCGGCAAGATTATGCGGCAGAGATTGCCGAAATATCTGCACATTTATAGGCCGACAGCCTACAGAGTGAGCAGGTCACTCAGAGGTGAACCGACCTGCCAGGGTGGCGGAACGGCTACGCGGTTGACTGCAGATCAACTCTATCCCGGTTCGACTCCGGGCCCTGGCTCTCTTCCTGTTGCATCGTTTCGCGGCGACGCCGCGATCCCGCTTTACACCTGCACCGGCTTGCTCCCCCGCATCATGACTCCCGGACCACGATGAGGGTGATCGCGAAGCCCGCTCTCTTCTCCGCGCTTCTGCTCTCCCTCCCGGGTGCGGATCGTTTCACGTCCCGGATGGATTCCTGCGTATTGCAGAGGCCACCGCCGCATCCCGCATCTCCGGCATACCCCGTCTCCAGTCCGGAGATGCCGCACATGATTCGGTCCTGCCTCCCTGCTCCCCGCGCCTGCCACACCCTTCCGTTCGGAGGGAAAGCCGGAAAAACTCGCCGCTTTGTGAATCTATATCTATCTGCAGGGGGTATCTACTATACAGAGTTCACAATTGTGAATTCGGGTGCCCGGGTGGCAGAGGGGTTATGCGTCCGACTGCAGATCGGAGAAGATGAGTTCGAGTCTCATCCCGGGCTTTCGAGGAAACCATGAGTGTTAGAGTCCAGAAGACGTTCGAAGCCCTCTTCGCCCTTGAGGACCTGCGGGGAATCTTTCGCGGTTCGCTCCCGACCGGCCTTGACGAGGAGGAAGAGAAGGCGCTTCGCGATAAGATCGCAGATCTGAAGTCCATCATCGCGGAGCTCGAAGAAGACCGGGGTACTCCCCGCACCACGAAGATCGCCGATACCCTCGACATTCGCTCGCGGGAAGAGGAATACATCAACATCCAGCCGATCCAGGCGGCGGGCCGGCTCACCACGGAGGCGAGAAAAGCCCTGATCTCGTACGGCGACGGATATTCCACCTGTGATGCCTGCAGAAAGCCGTTCCGGCTCGATAAGATCACGAAGCCCTCCATCGCAGAATTTCACGGCGACCTCGCGAAGTTCGTGAACATGGACCAGGCGCGGGTCGTCCCTGGCGCACGGCGCGGGTTCCAGGCAGTCGCCTCCACCCTCGTCTCGAAGGGCGACCCCGTCATCGTCTCGGCCCTTGCCCACTACACGGAATTCCTCGCCGTGGAAGAAGCGGGAGGCGTCGTGAAGGAGGTGCCGCTTGGTGCTGGCAATCTTGTCACGGCGGATGCAACGGCGGAGAAGATCGAGGAGGTCGTCCGGGAGGCCGGAAAACCCCCGGCCCTCGTGATGATCGACCATTACGACTACCAGTTCGCAAACGAGCACGACATCCGGGGGATCGCGAAGGTCGCGCACCAGTACGACATCCCGTTCCTCTACAACGGCGCCTACACGGTCGGCGTCATGCCGGTCGACGGCAAAGCGATCGGGGCCGACTTCGTCGTCGGCTCCGGACACAAGAGTATGGCATCGGTCGCGCCGTCCGGAGTGCTGGCGACGACCGATGAATGGGCATCAAAGGTGCTGCGCACCACCGCGATGGTCGGCGACGTAACCAGCCGGAAGTTCGGGATCAAAGAGGTTGAGATGCTCGGGTGCACCCTCATGGGGGGAACGCTGCTCTCGATGATGGCCTCGTTCCCCACGGTGAAGGAGCGTACACTCCGGTGGGACGACGAGGTGAAGAAGTCGAACTACTTCATCGACGCGCTCCTTACCATCGGGGGCACGAAAGTCCTCTCCGAGTACCCGAGGAAGCACACGCTCACCAAGGTCGACACCACCGGGAGTTTCGACACGGTCGCCCGGACCCACAAACGACGCGGGTTCTACTTCAGCGACGAGCTCTCAGAGCGTGGGATCGTCGGTGAGTTCGCAGGAGCAACGCGCACCTGGAAACTCAACACCTACGGTCTGTCCTGGAAGCAGATCCGCTACCTCGCCGGTGCGTTCACCGAGATTGCCGAAAAATACGAACTACCCATCACCAGCTAAGAGAGAATACCATGACAGAGAAAGCATTTCGTTTAGGAACCATTGCATTGCATGCAGGACAGGAGCCCGATCCGACGACCGGGTCGAGAGCGGTACCGATCTACCAGACATCGTCTTACGTCTTCCGCGACACGGAACACGCCGCGAACCTCTTCGCCCTCAAAGAGCTCGGGAACATCTACACCCGGCTCATGAACCCGACGACCGACGTCTTCGAGAAGCGCGTCGCGGCGATCGAAGGGGGCCGCGCCGCACTGGCGACCGCCTCCGGACAGGCGGCGATCACCTACGCCCTCCTTGCGGTCACCCAGCCCGGAGACGAGATCGTCTCGGCGGATAACCTCTACGGCGGGACATACGAACTCTTCAACTACACGTTCCCGAAGCTGGGCCGAAAAGTAGTCTTCGCCGACTCCACGGACCCGGAGGCGTTCCGCGCGGCCATCACCGAAAAGACGCGGGCCGTGTACGCCGAGTCGATCGGCAACCCGAAACTCGATATCCCGGACTTCGAGGCGATCTCCCGGGTTGCCCACGATGCAGGGATACCCTTCGTCGTGGACAACACGACGGCGGTGGGGCTCGTCCGGCCGATCGAGCACGGTGCGGATATAGTCGTTCACTCGGCGACGAAGTACATCGGCGGCCACGGGAATTCGATCGGCGGCATCATCGTCGATTCCGGCAACTTCGCCTGGAACAACGGGAAGTTCCCCGAGTTCACCGAGCCCGACCCCTCGTACCACGGGCTGAAATACTGGGAGACGTTCGGGAACTTCCCGGGACTCGGCAACGTCGCACTGGCCTTCAAGCTCCGCGTCCAGCTCCTCAGGGACACAGGGGCGGTGCTCTCTCCCTTCAACGCCTGGCTCTTCCTGCTCGGGCTCGAGACGCTCCACCTCCGGGTAGAGCGGCACGGGGAGAACGCCCTGGCGGTCGCCGAGTTCCTGAAGGCGCACCCGAAGGTCGCGTGGGTGAACTATCCCGGCCTTCCCGGGCACCCGAGCCATGCGCTGGCGAAGAAGTATCTCCCCGGGAACTTCGGCCCGATCGTCGGGTTCGGGGTCAAAGGAGGAGAGGCTGCCGGGAAAAAGTTCATCGAGGGCCTCAGCCTCTTCTCGCACCTGGCCAACATCGGGGACTCAAAGAGCCTCGTCATCCACCCGGCGACGACCACGCACCAGCAGCTGACGCCCGCAGAGCAGGAGGCATGCGGTGTCACGCCCGATTACATCCGGCTCGCCATCGGCACCGAGGATATCGAGGACATCATCGCCGACCTCGATCGGGCGCTGGAAGGCGTGTAGATGGTCCGCAGGTCCTGCTCCGTTGCAGCCGCCTCCGGGCGTTGTCACGGCCCGGAGAGCACCTGTCCGCCCCGCTCCCCCCTTTTTGAGTCTCACCCCGCCGGGAAGAGGCCCGGCATATGAGGATACTCTCCATCCATGCGGATACTATGTGGTATCGCACCACGAGGAGGACGAAGATGGCGGAGGCTGCGGAGCCCCGCGAAGGCAGGATGGACGAATGCGTGGTTCTCTTCTGCTGCGTTGAAAAACTCGACGAGCGAAATCCGTCGCACATTGTCGCAAGTGCGAAGGCGAATATCATCGATCGGCTCTCTAAGTTGAAGGCGAACCGGGTTCTGATCTACCCGTACGCCCATCTCACGAGCACCCTCGGGTCTCCGGAATGTGCGCTTTCCATCCTGCAAAACCTTGAAGACGAACTCCGTTCTTCCTCAGTCGAGGTGAAACGAGCGCCGTTCGGCTGGTATAAGGAGTTCGAGATCCGGGGGAAGGGCCACCCGCTCGCCGATCTCTCCATGACGATCTGCCCGTACGAGGGGTGGGAATGCGACTTCCGGTGTCCGCACTGCAAAAACCCGATCAAGGAGGCCGACCTGGAATCGTCCCTCGCGCCCGGCACCCGGACGCCGCCGGAACGCGAGATCGATCGGTGATGGCGGACCCGTTCCACAACGCATCGATATATCGATGAACGGCCCTGCTGCAGGCCGTCCGGACACGTGCCCCGAGCCCAACAGGACGTTTTTCCTCCTTCCGGTCACGTACACGGAGGCATATTCCCGAAAAAGGATCCATTGGGGAATCTCTTCCCCGGTATCCCCTCACCCGGTGAGATTCCCGGCATGGCCGTGCGGGTTGCGCAAAGGTCTGCGACAGAAAAATCGGTTGCGCACCTGCGCGAGCATCTCTCCTAAACCGCTCCCGGTGAAGAATCCGGGATCCATCTCCTGTCCTCACCGGCCGCTGCCGCAGCAGGGCTCCCCGTCTCCTTCGCAGCCGCAGGTGCCGCTGTCCATATCCCTGCCCCGAAGGGCCGCCCCGATCATCGCCCAGGCGCACCCGACCCCGCTCTGCACCTCGATCGCCTGCGCCGGGCAGTTTCTGGCGCACGCCCCGCACTCCATGCACTCCTCCGGCCCGACGACCTCGACCCGTCGGTCTCTTCTCGCAAAGACCCCGTGCGGGCAGACCTCGGTGCACCGCAGGCAGCCGAAGCATCGCTCCGGGTTGTAGCGGAGGGTGTTCTCCCGGTAGGAGTCAAACATCAGACCGCCCCCAGAAAGCGCGCCACCCCGAGGAGGACGGCGAGGGCGATGCCCGAGATCGCCATCGCCGCCATGAACGGCACGTACCGGAAGATCTCTCGCTTCACGCCGGTCCGCGACGTGAACGGGGTCGAGCCGGTGAAGTTGAGGGCGAGGTACGCGGTCACGGGCGGCATCAGGAGGAGGGGCGCGAACGCTGCAAGCACGTTTGCCCACCCGGGCGCGGCGGGGCTCCCGAAGAAGGCGGCCGAGAATGGAAGGGCGACGGCCGCGCCCAGGATGAGCCCCTTCGTGCTGAAGTCCCGGGTGGGGATGAACGGCAGCAGGACCGGGAAGAGCACCGTCCCGGCGATGACCGCGGCGACGGCTCCGAGCGCGGCCGGGAGGCCTGCGAGGAGGTAAAGGACGATCGCGCCTGCGATGGTCGGAAGCGCGGCGTGAACGAGTTCCATCGGTGCGAGCGCGAGCCGGTCGGCGACCGGGAAGCGGACGCGCCGCATCTCTGGCGTTGCTCTTCCGAGAGCGAGGTACTCCGGGAGATCCTTCGCCCTCACCGGCCCGTACTCCACGGAAAATCCCGAACGCCGTAGCACTTCGTGGGCAGAGACACCCGGGGCGCCGAGCTGGGGGACGATGAGCCTCCGGTAGCTCACGACGGAGCCGAGACCGGTGCATGCTATCCTCCGGACGATCTCCTCGGTGCCGAACGTCCCTTTGCCCGCGGCGCACCAGACGTTGATCCCGTGCGTGTCGATCACGAGGATGTAACCATCGTGGCCGGCGAGGGCTGAGCGGAGCGCATCGAAACTCAGGGTATAGTTCGCAGAGACGAAGACCGGAGAGTCGGGCGTCGGATCCCCGAGCCCGTAGAGCCCCGGCTCCACGCGGTGGCCCATCCGGTTCACCCCGAAGCGGGCGAGGAGGTGATCGAGGCGGTTGGCCGCCGTGATCGTGCTCTCCGTCGTCCGGATCTCCCGGTCCGGCTCGCCGGTCGATGTGCAGGACGGGCAGCACGGCTGCGGCGGGGAGGCCATCGCTCTCCTCACTCCGCCTCATTCATCAACGGCCCGAGGACGCGCTTTACCATATCGCCGAGGCCTTCGGCTTTCATCAGCGCAAGGCAGCAGACCTCGCCGTCCTTCTCCCAGGTGATGAGCGCCAGCCTGTCGCCGGGCCGGATACCCGCCTTTTTGCGCACGTCTTTGGGCAGCACCATCTGTCCGCGCTCATCAACGCTGAGTACCGCCTCCACGCTGCAGACGGAACCCGGGGGGCACCTGCACGAGGCCTCTTCTGTATTGCTGTTCTTCTCCGGCATACCGTATCGTATATTCTGGTTACTATTCAAAGTAGTTATATTATACTGAATTTTCAGAAAAAATTGAATTTTCCAAAATCCTCGGGGGCCTCGGGGCCGGTTCCGGAACCCTCCTCCGGTGATTATCGGAGGACGAAACTGCCCGCCCGGGAATGATTGAAGGCAAATACTCCGCCTTTGCGACCGTGTTGCTCGTACACAGTCGTTGTAATGCTCTTTTTCACCGGCAACAGCGATCATCACTGTTTCTGCAAAGGTTCTCATCGGCAGATTTTGCCGCAAATCACTATCTTTTTAGTAAATCGAGCAATTTTAGCCGTTTTACCCGTTCTTATCCCCTTTCGTGGAGACCTGTATATTCCACAAGGAGGTTCCATGACGAAGATCCGAAGTGTTGCCATCTACGGCAAAGGCGGAATCGGGAAATCGACGACGACATCCAATCTCAGCGCAGCCCTTGCCGATATGGGAAAACACGTCATCCAGATCGGATGCGACCCAAAGAGCGACTCGACCAACAACCTCCGTGGAGGGAGATCGATCCCGACGGTCCTTGATGCTATCAGGAGCGGGAAGAAGGTCGAGGTCGAGGATATCGTGTACGAAGGGTTCGGCGGCGTCCTCTGCATAGAAGCCGGAGGGCCGGAGCCGGGTGTCGGCTGCGCCGGACGCGGGATCATCGCGGCAATCGAGCTCCTCCGCCAGAAGAAGGTCTTCGAGGAGTACAGGCCCGACGTCGTCCTCTACGACGTCCTCGGCGATGTGGTCTGCGGCGGTTTCTCCGTCCCCATCCGCGAGGGCGTTGCCGAGCAGGTCTACACCGTGACGTCTGCGGATTTCATGGCCGTCTACGCTGCAAACAACCTCTTCAAGGGGATACAGAAGTACGCCAACAGCGGCGGGGCGCTCTTCTCCGGCATCATCGCCAACTCGGTGGCGCTGCCGGTCCAGCGGGAGATCATCGATGATTTCGCGTCACGGACGGGTACCACCATTGCAGAGTACGTTCCGCGATCTGATACGATCACCCGGAGCGAACTTCTGGGCCAGACCGCGGTCGAGTACGACCCGGACTCCGAACAGGCGAACGTGTACCGCAGTCTTGCAAGAACGCTGCTGCAGAACGAGCTGAAGTACGTGCCGAAACCGCTGGAGGCGGGGGAACTGAAAGAGTGGGCGGAGTCGTGGTCAGACAGGCTCCTCGCGGAGAAGAACGACGTGCGATCGGGCCCGGGGCCCCGGAACGTCGCCTCGACGAGCACGTAATCGCATACGCATGTGGAGGAGTAGATATGGTATTTGAGACACGAGATGAGGCGGATTCGGCTCTCTACGAGAAGAAGATAGACCTCTCCCAGACGACCTGCCCCAACCGCGAACAGAGGGCGAACGGCATCAACATCTTCTACGGCAAGGCAAGCGACCTCATCGGCAAGGCCAGGTCGGGGTGCCTGCAGAACCACGAGCGTGGTTTTGCGCAGTCGTCCGGCTGCTCGCTGAACTTCTACCTCTCGGTTCGCGTCGGCACCATACGGGATGCTGCGACGATCTTCCACGCGCCGGTCGGATGCTCTTCGTCGGCACTCGGGTACCGGGAGCTGTTCCGGGGGGTCCCTGTCGAGCTCGGAAGACCGGCGGAGTACGACCTCCACTGGATGACCACAAATCTGCGCGAGAAGGACGTCGTCTACGGAGCGGGGGACAAGCTGAAGAAGGCGATATACGAGGCTCAGAGGAGATACGATCCGAAAGCCATCTTCATCCTCACCTCCTGCACCACCGGCATCATCGGGGAGGATATCGAGGGGGCGGTTGCCGACGTTCAGCCGCACATCGACGCACGGATCGTTCCCATCCACTGTGAGGGCGTGCGCTCCAGGCTCGTGCAGACCGGCTACGATGCCTTCTGGCATGCGGTGCTGAAGTACCTGGTGAAGAAGCCGGAGGAGAAACAGACGGACCTCGTGAACGTGGCGAGCATGCTCTCGTATACCTGGCAGGACCGCCTTGAGATCCAGCGTCTCCTCGGCAAAGTCGGGCTTCGCGCAAACCTGATCCCCGAGTTTGCGACGGTCGAGCAGTTCCAGCAACTCTCGGAGGCCGCCGTAACCGCACCGCTCTGCCCCACCTACACCGACTACCTCTCACGCGGGCTCGAGCAGGAGTACGGCGTACCCTATTTCATGTATCCTCCGCCGATGGGAATCACCAACACCGACGAATGGCTCAGGCAGATAGGGAAGCACACCGGCAAATCCGACGAGGTCGAGGAACTCATCGAAGAGGAGCATCGGGTCTGGCAACCGAAGATGCAGGCCATACGGTCCGAGTTCGACAGGATCGCCGCGGAAAAGGGCAGCAAGGTGAGCGTTCTGGGCTCGCTCGGCCAGGGACGACTGCTGGCGCAGATGCCCTTCTTCGACGAACTCGGACTGGCCTCGCCCGCGGCGATGTCGCAGGACTACGACAACCTGATCCTCGAAGAGCTCGAGGAGGTCGTCTCCCGGGTCGGCGACTTCGACCTGCTGGTCAATACGTTCCAGGCGGCGGAGCAGTCGCATATCACGACGAACCTCGACCCCGATCTGACGCTCACCTGCCCGTTCCAGGGGGGAGCGTACAAGCGGATCAAGGGTGCGACCCGGATCCACGCCCTTCGCGGCGACCCGCATCCCTGGAGCGCCCAGAGCGGCTATACGGGGGCGGTGGCCTACGGGAACTTCCTGCTCCAGGCATTGAAGAGCAGGTCGTTCCAGAAGATCCTCAAGGAGAAGACGAAAGACAGCTACCGCGAGTGGTGGTTCAAGCAGGGCAACCCCCTGTATTACATGAAATCGGAGTTATAATATGGCGAATTCTAAGGCAGAAGGAGCATACGGCCCGGGAGAGATCACGGAGCCATCTGCAATTGAAGCCCCCAGGTTCTCCTGCGCCCTCGGCGGCGCTCTCGGCACGGCGGTCGGGATCTACGGCGTTGTCCCTATCCTTCACTCCGGCGCCGGATGCGGTATCGGGCAGCTCTTCGGGCAGCTGTACGCCGGCGGACAGAACGCCGGCGGCCCCCAGGGAGGGACCAGCACCCCCTGCTCTTCGCTGGTGGAGCATCACGTGGTCTTCGGAGGAGGGGAAAAACTCCGGGACCTGATCCGCTCCAGCACGGAGTTGATGGACGGAGAGATCTACGCGGTCATAAACGGCTGCGTCCCGTCGCTGATCGGGGACGACGTAAACGCCGTCGTCAAGGAGTTCCGCGAGAAGAACGACATCTTCTTCGTGCGATCCTCCGGATTTGCCGGAAATTCGTATGAAGGCTACGAGCTCTTCTTCGAGGGGCTGATACAGGACCTCCTCAAACCTGTAGAGAAGATCCGGCCAAAGACGGTGAACGTATTCGGTATCGTCCCGTACCAGCATGTCTTCTGGAAAGGCGATGCAAGAACCGTCAAAGACCTCCTGGCCGAGATCGGGATAACGGCCAACGTCTTCCTCACGGAGTTCGACGGGGCGGCTCAGCTGCGCGAGATTCCTGCTGCGGAGTACAACATCGTGCTCTCCACCTGGAACGGCCACAGGGCGGCCAGGCTGCTGGAAGAGAAGTTCGGCACGCCGTACCTGGCCTTCCCCTCGGTCCCCGTGGGGCCGAAGCAGACCGCGGAGTTCCTGCGCAGGGTGGCGAAGGCATTCGATATATCGGAAGAGGTCGTCGAACGCGTGATCGCGCGGGAAGAGCAGCGGGTCTACCGGTTCATCGAGTACGGGGGGGATGCGCACATGCTTGTCCGGCCGCATCCGTTCTTTGCGGTCGCGGCGGATTCGGGGACTGCGATCGGCATCTCGCGCTTCCTGATCAACGAGCTTGGGTACCTTCCGGATATCGTGCAGATCACCGACGACCCGCCCATCGAGGTGCGCGATGAGATCGTCCGGAACCTCACGGAGGACCTTGAAACCCCTCTCTCGCCGGAGGTGATCTTTGAAGCAGATGCGCACCTCATACGGCAGAACTTGAAGGGCAGGCCGTTCCTGTTCCTGTTTGCAAGTTCCCTCGAGGCCCCGATAGCTCTTGCGGAGTGGGGCGCGCTCCCCATCACCGTCGCGTTCCCCGCGTTGAACCGGCTTGTCCTGAACCGGACCTACGCCGGGTTCGACGGAGCCCTGACCCTGTTCGAAGAGATCATCAGTTCGTTCGTCGGGCCGCTGTGAGGGAGATCTCCGTCTTCCTCTCCTTTTTCCGGCAACGTGGCCTCCGGGCGGGTTATCGGCGAATGCACCGGTGCAGTGATAGAGAGAGCCCGGAGTTGAGGCGTCCGGCGCGAAAAATGGTGTCAGGGTTGGTCCACGGAGGGACAGAGGAGGACGTGCAGGGAGGATATGCCGATGAAACGCATAGGCGGCCGCATCATGCGGTCATCACCTCCGGCTTTGGGACGTTCAGCCCGTACAGGCTCTGGCGGGCGTCGATGAAGTAATGGCGCTCTATAAGTATCTCTTCTTCTTTGAGCCTGTTCAGAGCGTATCTCACGGTGCGCGCCGGCAGCGAGGTCTCGCGGATCAGGTCTTTCTGGGTGAACTGACCGCCTGTTTCGAGAACCTTGTACACGAGTTTTGCCGACGGCGGGAGGTGCCCGATCTTTGCCAGTCTCTTCTCATTCACATTGCTTTCGTTGACAAAAACGATCCCTCATAGTGGAATCACCATACTCATGTTGTGATTCACAATTGTTAACTATTTCGATCGTTCCTGCGATGGCTTCGATGGTCCACCATAGAAGAATGATCGGGATTAGAGGCAATTGGAGCCTTATAACACTAAAATCGCTAAAAATTGCCGGTATCGGTGCGTGGATCGTCCGAGCGCCGTATGCTTCGAAGAGATGCCGGCGTCTGCAAAAAATTCTCGCCGCGCATTTGTGGTGCATGTTCCAGAAGCCCTGGATCTCCGGTCTCAAGGAGATCGGCGAACCTGCTCGTGTGTGGGTGCCGGGTGCATCGTTGCGGGCCGATCGAGCGCAAATTTTGCCGCCAATACAACTATTATCGTCGTTCTTCTTCAGATGAAATGAGAGAACCATGGCGTCAACCGGGGTCGCAATCGATATCGGTACAAGCGGGATCCGGGCGAGATCGCTCGACCTTGAGGCGAAAACGGCTCTTTCAGGCATCTCGACCGCCTGTCACCCGGTGCCCGGGGGAAACCTCTTCGACCATCTTCTGTATGCAACAAGGTTCGGTCTGGCTTCAGCTCACCGGATCGTGGTAAAAACCGTCAACGATCTGATCCGGAACCTCGACCTTCCCGGCGCTCCGGAGGTGATCGCGGTCTGCGGGAATCCGGTGCAGATCTCGTTTCTCACCGGCCGCGAGGTGCGGGATATTCGCTATGCTCCGGAGTCGATCAGAAAAGAGCCCGCCCTGCCGCACGGGGCGATGGTGCTGGACTCCCGGGAGATCGGCCTCGATGCATCCTGCGATCTGCTGGTGCCCCCGGCGATCAGGGCGGAGGTCGGGGCCGATGCCGTAGCGCTCATCCGGAGTGCGAGGATGGCAGGCGACGGCCCGGTGCTTGCTACGGACTTCGGGACCAACTCCGAGATGGCCCTGATCGCGGACGGCAGGGTCTTCGTCGGATCGGCGGCTGCGGGGCCTGCCCTCGAAGGGCAGCACATCCGGCACGGGATGCTTGCGGCTCCCGGAGCGATCGCCGACCTCGAGTACGACTGGGGCTGGAGAATACTGGTGCTCGACGACCGCATGGACCTCGCCCGGGGCGATACCGTCGACCTCAGAACCGGAGCGATCCTTGAGAAGGGGGCGGTGAAGGCCGCGGGGATCACCGGCGTAGGCGTCGTATCTCTGATATCCGCAGGGCTTGCCACCGGGGTCATGGAGCCGCCCCGGATCAGGGCTCCCGGGGGGGAAGTCTCGCTTCAGGACGGCATCGTCTTTACCGAAAGAGATCTCATAGAGGCGGGAAAGGCGATAGGCGCCATCAGGGCGGGCCAGATGGCGCTTGCAGCCCACGCGGGCATCTCGATTGAGGAGATCCGGACGTTTCATGCGGCGGGCACCGCAGGCTCCCACCTGGACCCCCTCAAAGCCAGGGATGCAGGCCTCATTCCCGGGGGAGTCGACCGGATCTTCCGGCACGGAAACACTTCGCTTGCTCTGGCATGCGATCTTGCCGCCGGAGAGGTGAGCCTCGATGCCCTGCAGTCGGTCGCCGATGCCGCCGATCATGTCGCGTTCTCGACGAGTCCGGCGTTTCAGGAGCACTTCGTCCGGGAGTACGCCTACTGGTGCGAGGGGGCGCCCCGAAAGCGGGAGAGTCTCTCCGGGACCCCCCGGGTGGAGCGGCTGCCCGACCGGTGGACCCCCAGCCGCACCGCCCGTATCAGTCCGCGATACCGCATCGCGGTGAGCGATGGAGAAGACCAGGCGCGGTATGCCCGCGCCTGCCCGAACCATGCAATCGTTACGAGAGACGATTGCCTTGAGATCGATCTTCGCCGCTGCCGCGGCGCATCGTGCCTCCAATGCGCCGAGCAGGGGCTTGTATTTGGAAAACAGATCTGAGGATTTATTTGGCCGGCAGTGCATCCAGCAGCTTCACGAGCGCCGTGGGGTCGCGGGCGTACCTGACGGTATCGCGCTGTGCTGCGAACCTCTCGTCGCAGGCGCCGCCCCCGACGATGAACGGGATGCTGATCCCGTCCTCCCGGATCCGGTCCGCGGTCGCCAGGAACGCACCTCGCGTGGAGGTCATCAGGGACGACCCGATCACGGCGACCGGCCGGTGCTCCCGGATGGCCGCGATCACCGCCGGCGTCTCGACCGAGGTCCCGAGGTCGATCACCCGGTACCCGTTCGCCGCGACGATTGCAGCGACGATATTCTTGCCGATATCGTGCAGGTCGCCCTCCGCGGTGTGGAGGATCACCACGCCCTTCCTCCCGAGGGAGTCCCTGGCCCCGCCGGATTCCTGCAGGCCTGCCTCCAGCGCACGTGCCGCGAGCAGAACCTCCGGGACAAAGGCCTGCCGGCGATTATAGAGGTCCGAGACCGCGTCCATGCCCTTGAGAAGGCCGCGAAGGGCGATATCGAGCGGGTCGACGCCCTCCCGCACCGCCTGCGCCGCCAGGTCTCCGGCCGCCGCCGCATCCCCCTTGAGCACGGCTTTCGCAAGCGACCGGTACGGCTCGCTCTCGGGCAGAGCCGGCCCTGCCGGCTCGTTCTCCGACAGCGGCCGGTCCCCGGTGCCGGGCGATCGGGCGTCACCGATGAGCCGGCCGACGGCCAGCCCGAGCGTAAAGGCCTTCATGGCTCCACCCCGGCTGCAAGCCCCCGCACGAACTCACGCAGGAGTTCTTCCGGCTCCTTCGGCACGCGGTAGTGCTCCGGCGCCCTCGAGAGCGCCCGGATGTTCTCGAGCGGCGTGAGGGGAGAGAGCGTACAGCCGGACGAGAGGACGTCGATCCCGTTCTGCATGGCAAAGACGGCGTCGGCGGTCACCGTATCGGGCGTACCCTGCAGCATCGTCGCCACCGGCGCAATATTCCCGATGAGCGAGATATCGTCGCCGAGCAGTTTCTTTGCGGTGAGTACGTCGACCTTCTCCTCAAACGAGTACGCGTCAAAGCCGGTTTCCCTGATGTACCCGAGCAGATCTTTTGTATTTCCGCAGATGTGCAACACCGAGGGTTTTTTCGCTGCTCCGGCTATCTTCCTGTGGTAGGGCAGGACAAACTCCCGGTACTGCTCGCCGCTCAGCAGGTCGCCCGATGAGGTCGGATCGGATATGCTGATCACGTCCGCTCCGTGATCTTCAAACGCCCCGATGAGCTCCCGGGTAACCTCGCTTGAACGCTCCACCGCCTGGTGGGCGTACTCGGGGTCGGTCTTTATCCAGGAGATGAACCTGCTGACGCCGAAGACGTGCCCCGCGATGGTGAAGCCGCCCGTGACCTTGGCATTGATGGGAATATCGTCCCCGATCCGTTCGGAGAGGATCTCGAGTGCACGGAGCACCGCCGGGATCCTCCCGGTCTCGAGCAGGCTCTCGGGGTGATCGAACGCATCGGGCGTATCGAACGCGGGTCTCTTCACCGACGGCGTCCGGTTCAGGGTCCCCCGGTCGATCTCGCAGCCGAGCGCCTCGGCTTCGAGAGAAAGGCAGAACGGCACGGTGACTGCGGGCAGCCCGGTGAGCTCCCACGGCATCGCCGCGAGTTTTGCCATCAGTTCCGCATCCCAGTGCGCCGCCGGCCACGACGCCCGCGCCTGCTCCATCATCGATACCGTCACCCCGACGACGGGAAGCCAGACCGGTATCCGGTCGACCCTGCCGCCGAGGATCCCTGCAATGATTCGTTTCTTCGTGTTCATGGTGACAGCAGCCTCTTGTAGTAGAAACTCGTGCCGTGAAGCACGGCGTTTGGGTTGTGGCAGGTGATGCGGTCCTTTGCTACGAGCGTGGTGACGGGAGCCTTTGAGTACTTCGTGAAGAGCGTGTCGTGCCCGACGCAGAGCCCCAGCAGAATGTTCAGATCGGTCTCTGCCTCTTCAAGGATCTTTGCCTGGGCTACCGGGTTGCAGATGGGCTCGAACGTCCCGGGCTTGGCCTTTTCGCTGTCGAGCAGCCCGAGTTCCTCCTTGGGCACGGAACCGCACTTGCAGCAGACGGAGACTACCTCGAACCCGTGTGCGGCGAGGATATCCCGGAGGATCCTGTCCTCGGCCATGAAGCCGATGCAGGCGGCGATCCCGAGTTTTTTGTAGCCCATCCCCCGGGCAAAGTCGATGGTATCCTCGACCCGCGTCCACTTCATGTAACTCCGGCCTTCGGTCCTGGCGGCGGCGAGCGCCATCTTCCTGACTTCGGGGTTTCTTCTGTACGCTCGCAGTGCCGAGTCGATCGCCGCCTTCTGCGTCCTGGTCGGGCAGAATGATGGGCCCGATTCCGGGTTTTCGCTCCAGCAGGCCTGTTGCCGGCAGTTGCTGCAGTCAATGGAATGCTCTGACATGATTCTTTCCTAATATCGGAACGAATGACTAAAAGCGATCGGAAGAGAGCAATTTTGACCTGATTTCGTACGTTTGGGGGAGGCCGGGGTAAATATTGCCGCAAATTTGCGTGAATGCTGCCGGACAGGGGTATCGCCCGGGCAGGACGGCGTATTGGGCTCCGGGAATACCTATGGGACAAACCCTCAGGCGCCTCCGGGATCATAAGCATACCGGATGAAAATGGATCTCCATACCAGAAATCCTCATCATCAGCCCCCACGAGGCCTCCTTGTTCGCAAATCTGATGAAACCCGTCGATCATCCTGAACGTAATTGTCTCCAGAGCAGGTTCTTGGGAGATGAAAAAAGGTGTCGGGAGTGAAGCCTCCCGCTGCACTCACTCGTTCATCGCCTTGTAGTCCTCCAGGAGCTGCCGATAGACCGGATCGTTCGGGTTCTCGGATGCCAGCTCGTCGAGCGCCTGTTTGTAGACCGAGGTATCGACGTGATCCTGTATGCGGACGCTGGTGTCGATATACTCGATGGATTTGAGCAGATCGTACGTCTGCACGACTCCGTTCAGGTTCGGGTCGGGCGAGATGGAGGAATACGGATTTTCCATCGCCGTTTTCAGGACGTCTCTGTCGATCGTCACGTACCGGAGGACATCATCGACCGCCCCGTCCGGGTTTGTCCTGGAGTAGCGGTATGCCTGGATGAGGGCCTTTTCCATCCGCACGTAGGCGTCCCTGTCCGTCTCCAGGCTCTCGGTGAGCGCTGCTATCCGGCAGCACGGGTGTTCCGGGTAGTACTCCGACGTGTACGCGATCACCGAGAGGCCCTGATTCTGCGCCATCTCCATGTAGGGCGTCCAGATAACTCCTGCATCCACTTTTCTCGCCTTCACTGCGTCAAGGACCGCCGAAGGGGACGCGAGCTCCTGGATGGTGATATCCTTCTCCAGATCCAGGCCGGCGTCCTGGAGTGCGCCCCGGAAGTGAATATCCCCCGACGACATCCTGACGGTTGCCACGGTCTTCCCCGCAAAGTCCTTGAGATCCCGGAGTTGATCCGCCTTCTCGGGCAGCGCGATAACTCCCGATCCTTCCGCCATCAGTCCTCCGATGACGGTCACCGGTGAGCCCTTGGAAGCGTAGACGAGGGGCGAGGGGCCGAAGCCGCCGACGTCGATCTTCTTTGCAATGATGGCGGTACTCCCTTCGGCACTGTTCTGGAACTGGAAGAGTTCCACATTCAGCCCCTGTTCATCGAAATATCCCTGCTCGTTTGCGATGAACAGGAGCGTATGCCCGGTTGAGGGGAGGTACCCGATCTTTAAGGTTTTCTCCGGCTGGGGTGAAGCCGCCGCTCCGGGGGGATCGACGACCGTCGTCGCCGGTGTGTCGGGCAAAACAAGTATGATCCCTCCGACCACAGCAATGACAACGATCACGACAGCGGCTATTATGATGCCGTTCTTCTGTTTCGTCATGAATCTTCTCCATATGGCTCATCGCGTGATTTCCTCCCGGATCGGGGAGGGCTCTCTCACCCGACTCCCGGAGGTAGATTCGTTATGTGCGTATCGGATCAGCGAATTGCCTGAATATAATCCGGGAAAATTGGATAAATACGTCCGGATTTAAGCAAAAATCGCCATAACTGCCCGATATTGGGATGAAGGCGGCAAAATCTGCACCGCCGCATCATTCGAGGATCGTCAACTCGAACCTGCCTTCCATGCAGGCGACGGCAAAATCAAGGAAATCCCTCATATTTTCGGACATCTCTGATGAGAGCGATGGCGAGACGTAGACGATGATATGCGGTCTCTCTGAGTCCTTCTTTAACTCCAGGTACAGGTCTCTGAAGATGACGAGGACCGTCCTGAAGTTCACCCGCCTGATGATCCGGATGTGGCCGGTACCTTCCGAATCGATCAGAACCCGGTAACTCGGGGTCTTTCTAAAAAATGGGTTTCCTGACTGCATATCCTGCTGCCTTATCTTCGGTTGATCCCCTGCTCTTGCAAAGCGTCTGCGATCGCTGTACTCACAATTGTGAATGCCGTCTGTCGGCATATAGGTATTCAGTCACTGCGTATTCTGCCAGCGGAGACTGTAAGCCTGGATGCGGTCGAAGAGATACATCACCGTGACCACCACAACCGTGATCAGAATCATGCCGGCGATCACCCGGTCATAGTTCGCGAACTGGTGGTGGTACTGGACATACCAGCCGAGGCCTGAGGTCGCTGCGATCATCTCGGCAACCGTGAGCGTAATAAACGACATGATCAGTGCGATCATTGCGCCTGAGAATATGGTCGGCATCGCAGCGGGAAGCAGGATGCGCCGTATCATCCGGGATTCCGGAAGATCGAGCGTCCGGGCGGAGTTGATCAGCCGGGGATCGATCGAGAAGACACCGTAGACCGAGCCGACCAGGATGGGCCAGAACGCCCCGATGAAGATCAGGAAGATCGACGATGCTGCAAACGTCGGGAGCAGCACGATTGCGTAGGGCAGGTAGACGGTGGGCGGAATGGGGGAGACGGCTTTTGCTATCGGGTACGCAGCACCGAACAGCCGTTTTCTCCACCCGATGTAGAGCCCGATCGGAATCGCCGTCACGAGCGCGATCGCGTAGCCGATGGAGAGGATCTCAAGGGAGCTGAAAACGCCGGCAAGCATCTGCTGCCAGTCGATCTCAAAGACCCGGAACACCTTTGCCGGCCCGGGAAAGGTGAAGGGATCGAGCAGAGCCAGTTTGCCGAGGAGAACCTCCCAGAGGAGCACGAACGTTGCGATTATGAGAAAGACATCCGCGGTGGACTGCGCCTTCTTCGGGTGAAGATAAAGCACCGCGCCGAAGAAGATGATGAGCAGAGCAATTACGGCGATAAAGGCGCTGTTGCTGCTGACAGCCTGCGAAGGGGCATCCGGGACGGCGATCGCGAGGACGATCGTCGCAAGAAGGATGAACCCTGCAATGCCCGCTTCATGCTTTACGGTGAACCTCATGCCAATCCCTTGAGTCCTTTTTCCTGCCGTTCTATCTCGTCGAGCATCTCGCAATACAGCACCGAGAGAAGGTGCGACTTCAGTGTGTTGTATTCAGCACTGCCCGCGAGGGTTTTGCGGCACCGCGGCCGTGGAAACGGAACCTCGATCACTTCCTTGATCCTGCCGGGCGAGGGAGTCATCACCGCGATCCGGTCGGAGAGCTGGAGTGCTTCGTCGACGTCGTGCGTGACAAAGAGCACGGTCTTGTGCTCTCCGCCCCCTGACCAGAGGTGGAGCAGGGTATCTTGCATGTAGATCCTGTTGAGGGAGTCAAGCGCCCCGAACGGTTCGTCCATGAGAAACACCTTCGGGTTCATGGAGAACATGCGGGCGATGGAGACTCGCTGCCGCATCCCGCCGGAGAGCGTGTTCGGGTAGGCATTTTTATACGCTCCAAGCCCGATGAGATCGAGATACGTCTCCGCCCGTTCTTCAATCTCCTGTTTCGTCTGTTTGCCGTTCGTATGTTCGATGGCGAAGCAGATGTTCTCAAAGGCGGTCATCCAGGGGAAGAGCGAGTAGTCCTGGAAGACGATCCCGCGGTCTGTACCCGGCCCGGTTACCGGTTCGTCGTCGATGAGGACCGTACCGTGTTCCGGTGTCTTCAGCCCCGCGACGATGTCGATGAGCGTGCTCTTGCCGCACCCTGAGGGGCCGAGCAGGGAGACAAACTCGCCGTCCCGTATCTTCAGGTTGACCGATTCGAGTGCGACGCGCCGCGTGCCGTTGACACCGTATATCATGGAGATGTTCTGCAAATCTATTATTGCCATAGAGGTCCTCTACCGGATTTCACTGTACCGGTCTCGATCGTGCCGGCCGTGCGGTACCGGGGCGATGAGACCCCGGTCGCCGAAGTACGGCTCGTTGGGTTCGCAATGATACTGAGGAAAGAGCGCACCGCCACGAAGGTAATTCAAGAAACCGCTCTTTCGATCGCGGCCGATCTGCCTCATCCGCAGATCCGCTCCGGAAAGGGTAGCCGGAAGGTTCGGCGAGACCGTGGATTTACCGATGCCCCCTTTCCCATGGATGGCTACCTTCCTTTCTTTTCCCACAGGATCACCACCAGCCATAGGGCAGAAAACCATTTATGCGCTGACGATTCAGCAAGTATTGGCGGGAAAATTCGGACTTTTTCCTGAATGCGGCAAATGTTGTAGAATTTCCTCTCACCGCTCAGGCCGCTCCAGCTCTTTCTGGTACATCACGACATCGAGGATCTTTCCCGCTATCTCTCCGACGTTCCGGAGATGGGCACATCGGGAATACCCCGCCGCTTCAAAAAGCCTGGTGCTCGCACGGTTCTCACCCGTGACCGTTCCCAGGATCACACGTATCCCCGCCCTCCTCGCGTGATCCTCAAGGGAAGAGAGAGCGATCTTCCCGATCCCTCTCCCGGTGTACTCCGGTTTCAGGTAGATCGAGATCTCTGCCGTCCTGTCATATGCCCGCACGTTTTTGTACCTGTGCATCCCGCAGTATCCCAGAACCTTTTCGTTGTTCTGGATTAGATACGCCCGATACACCGGATCGCCCGGCGGGAAGTCCTCGCTCAACTCCGCCGGGGTGATATCGCCGTCGTGAAACGTCGCGGTCGTGTGGAGGCTATAATCGTTGTAAATTTCTGCAATGACCGGGAGATCCCTTTCCTGGGCCAACTGAAATTTGATTGCCGTCTGTTTCACCGCCTTTGGGCCTGCATGATCCCGGCGTGCCGGTGCGATATATCCACCAAAACGTCGGGTGCAAAGCGCGCGACAATCCGTTCGTATCCCGCCGGGGAGTTACTCCGTAATCCCCCCGGCTCATATATGATGGTATCAGCGTCCGCGGAACCGGAGCGTCTCGCTCTCCTTGAGGAGGTGGACGTCAAGCCCCGGCATTGCCTCGCCGAGCCCACGGGATGCGCCGGCGACTGCCTCCGGGTCGTCGAACCGGGTGACCGCTTCCACGATTGCCTTTGCCGTCCGTTCCGGATCGGACGATTTGAAGATGCCTGAGCCCACAAAGACTCCGTCGGCGCCGAGCTGCATCATCATCGCCGCGTCCGCGGGGGTTGCAATCCCGCCGGCCGAGAAGTTCACCACCGGGAGCCTGCCGAGGCGTGCGGACTCGATGACGAGCTCCGCCGGCGCTTCTATCTCGCGTGCACGGTTGATCCGCTCCTGCTCGCTCATCCCCTGCAGGAGCCGGATCTCGCCCGTGATCGCACGCATGTGCCGGACAGCCTCGACGACGTTGCCGGTGCCGGCCTCGCCCTTGGTCCGGATCATCGCCGCACCCTCGTCGATCCGCCGGAGGGCTTCGCCGAGGTTTCGGGCGCCGCAGACGAACGGGACGGCAAACTGCTTCTTGTCGATGTGGTACTCCTCGTCGGCCGGCGTGAGAACCTCGCTCTCGTCGATCATGTCGACGCCGAGCGCTTCCAGGATCTGCGCCTCGACGAAGTGACCGATCCGTGCCTTGCCCATCACCGGGACCGAGACCGCATCGATGATCTCCACGATCTTCTCCGGGTCTGCCATCCGGGCCACGCCGCCGGTCGCCCGGATATCGGCCGGGACGCGTTCGAGTGCCATCACCGCAACGGCACCCGCCTCTTCTGCAATCCGTGCCTGCTCCGCATTCACGACGTCCATGATGACGCCGCCTTTCTGCATGGACGCAAACCCCCTCTTCAGGAGTTCGGTACCGAACCTGAGATCTTTTAGATCCATACTCTCTTCCTCTTCAGAATGTTGCTCAATTCAAAACCAGAATCACGGGAGCCTGTCTTTTATGAGCGTATTTTCTGTTCTCTGCATATGTGCATCCCGTGAGGAGTTAAAACTATTCACAATTGTGAACTTCTCCTCTCTCCTGTACCTGTTCGGAAGCGGTAACTGCCCGCATTCGCGCAGATAGCGGCAAATTCTGTCGATTTCTACGGGAATAAATACTTCCTGCGCATACTATTGTGTAGTTCACAATCGTGAACACGGAGAGAGAAATGAACCACTATCAGTCGAGCTGGTACGGAGCACCAGGTGGCGCAGTTCAGCGTCCGACCCGTCTGGCCGCTGCCATCACCGCCTCCAGCCGAGGCGGCGACAACGGTCGGGACAGGGGTGTACGCGCCTCGACGGAGTACTGTCGGGGATAACACCCCTTCGTCCTCATTTCCCTGCACCAGCACTCCTGCATCACAACCTCATCCTCATTCCATCCTTCACCGGACGGAGGGGCACGCCGTTCTGTTTTTTCGGCCTTCCCCCTTCGCCGGACGGATGTTTTTTCGCCTCCCGGCATCTGCCGCATGCCTGCAACCGATTGCACACGATAGAGAACCCGCTGCCCGGAGCGGCAGGTTCCGGCATCGCGATACCGAAGTACGTACGGCAATCGCGCAGGGACGAGCCGGAGAAATCAGCAAACGTGCCGGAGAGCGGAGATTCCGGACGAACCCGGCTGGCCGTTGTCGGCCGATACGATCGTATCGGGATCAGTCCGGGGAAAAACGGGGGGGTCGGGTTTACGGAACCATCCGGGCGAGGTCCGCCTCGACCGTGCTGTTCTTCGTGATCCCGAAGTTCTCCTGGAGAACGGCAAGCACGCCCGGCGAAACGAAGGCCGGAAGCTTCGGGCCGAGGGCGATATTCTTCACGCCGAGGTTGAGCAGGGCGAGGAGCACCAGCACCGCCTTCTGCTCGTACCAGGCGATGTTGTAGGAGATGGGAAGGTCGTTAAGCCCGACGCCGAACGCCCCGGCGAGCGCCTGTGCGATGACGACGAGGGAGTAGGAGTCGTTGCACTGGCCCGCGTCGATCACCCGCGGCAGCCCGCCCACCGTGCCGAGGTCGAGGGCGTTGTAGCGGAACTTCGCGCATCCGGCGGTGAGGATGACCGTGTCCTGCGGGAGGGCTTCTGCAAACTCGGTATAGTACGACCGTTCGCTCTGCCGCCCGTCGCAGCCCGCCATCACGATGAACCGCCGGATATCGCCCCGCTTTACCGCCTCGACGACGGTGCCGGCGATGGCGGTGACCGCAGCGTGCCCGCACCCGGTCACGAGGTCGCGCCCTGAGCCTTCCAGTCTCTCCGGGGGCGGACAGGTCTTCGCCTGCTCGATGACCGCGGAGAAGTCTTTGCCGCCGTCCTCCGCCGCCGGGATGTGGGCGACGCCCGGATATCCCGCAGGACCGGTGGTGTAGATCCTGCCCGCGTAGGTATCCTTCGGCGGGACGATGCAGTTCGTCGTCACCACGACGGGGCCGCCGAACCGCTCGAACTCCTCACGCTGGTGCCACCACGACGATCCGTAGTTCCCGGCGAGGTGCGGGTACTCTGAAAAGGCCGGGTAGGCGTGGGCGGGCAGCATCTCGCCGTGGGTGTAGACGTCGACGCCGCTCTCCGCCGACTGCTCGAGGAGCATCTTCAGGTCGGGCAGGTCGTGGCCGGTGATGAGGATCCCGGGGCGGCCCTTCGGCACGGTCGGCACGGAGGTGATCGCAGGGTTTCCGTACGTCTCCGTGTGCGCCTTGTCGAGGAGCGCGAGCACGCCGACCCCGACGCCGCCGCATTCGAGGACGAGCACCGTCATCCCGTCCGCGGTCTGCGGCAGTACCGTCGCTGCGAGGGCATTTTCCATGAATGCGGGGATCGCATCGTCCGTATACCCGAGCAGCACCGCGTGGTGGTAGTAGGCGGCAAGCCCCTTCACGCCGAAGACCAGCAGGTCGGTGAGCGACCGGAGGTCGTCTGCGGGGTCGGCGGGCTCCGCAATCTCCCGCGCCTTTGCTGCAATCGCGCCGTCGTCTTTCGGCGTCCAGGTGCATGCATCCGGCTCATCCCCGCCCGCCGGGGGGAGAGAATCACGGATGGCGAGAGCCCGGTCGATCATCTCCCTGAACCGGGCGGCGTCGAAGTTGACGTTGGTCAGCGTCGCAAAGAGCGCGTCGGTGATGAACGCCCGCGCTTCGTCGTTTCCGCCGGCCGCGCCGCTCCTGACCGCGATGCCTTTGCAGAGATAGATCAGAACGTCCTGCAGCCCCGCCGTCTCATGGTCCTTGCCGCAGACGCCTTTCGTCATACACCCGGTTCCCCGGGCCGTCTCTTCGCACTGGTAACAGAACATAGTCAAAACTCCATTTTGGGTGGTTTTCCCACATGGTATCTTTTGTATACTCGATTATAAATACGAAAGAGTTTCAGAAAAGATACCATGGAGGAAGAGTGCACGGTCAACATGACCGTCCGGTATCTGACA
>NZ_JAVBWL010000048.1:0-55210 GCF_036677455.1 Methanoculleus sp.
GCGTAGAAGTGGTCGCCGCCGACGACGGTGATGTCGTAGTCGTAGAGTTTCTTCGCGAGAGTCTCTTCCCGGGTTCCCCGCCACATCCGGGCATACTCGTCGTTGATGTCGATCCTGCTCTTGTCGGGGCGGAGCGTTGCGATCGCAAGCGGGTTTAACCTGATCATCGTGTCGATGCGGTGCTGCATCTTCCGGATCTCGTCCTCTTCTTTCCGTTTTTCGGTGATGTCGTTGTAGACGATCAGGGTCCCTGTCAGTTCGTTCTTCTCGTTTGTGAGCGGGATCCCGTATTGTTCCAGGATGTAGGTGCCGGTGGAGAACTCGACCGTCACTTCGCCGTATACCCGCACCTTCTCGGTGAGCACCTTCTTGATCCCGTCGCCCTTCTGGTTATGCACTTTGAAGTCCCGCAGGGTCATCGTGGCGATGCGCGACCGATCGATGCCGGTCAACCGGAGATATGCCTCGTTGGCCGTGAGGATCTTCATCCCGGTATCGATGACTAACATGGGCATCGGGTTCTTCTGGACGATCGTCTCGGACTGCCGTTGCAGTTCGGTGATATTCTCCATCTGGACCCTGATCTCTTCCTCTCCCTCGCGCTGCCGGGTGACGTCGTTATAGACGATGAGGATACTCTCGATCGCATCATTCCTGTCGAGAAGCGGGATGCCATACTGTTCAAGTGTGTGGGTCCCCGAGGGCAGTTCGACGACGACCTCCCCGGAGACGCGTTTCTTCTCCTGCACCGCCTGCCGGAGGCCGGAACCTTTCTGCGACACCAACTTGAACTCCGAGATCTTCTTCCCCGGGAGCCGGTCCCTCGGGATCCCGCTCATCTCGGCATAGGCATTGTTTGCCATGGTTATCTTGAACTGCGTGTCGACGATCAGGATGGGCATCGGGTTCTGCTCGATGATCGTATCGGAGCTCTTCAGAAACGCTTTTGCCTCCGCCAACCGGCTCTTGAGGGCCTGCTTCTCCTCCTGCTTCTTCTCAAGCAGCGCATTGATCGAGACGGCAAGGGGCCGGAACTCCTCCGGCAGACCGGCGAGGGCGATCCGTGCGGAATCGTCGCCGTCGAGTCCGGCGTGGAGCGCGGTCTCGAAAGTTTCGGGGAGCACCACCGCTCCGTGTTCCCGTGTCTGTCCTGCAGTACCCGGCGCAACCGGGCCGGTAAAGAGTGCTTTTCTTCCAGGTTTGTCGATCATTCTTCACACCTCATCATGGTTATCGTCCAGTTCCAGAAGCGCAGTTGTTATGGCCCGGTATTCTCGGCCTGCCTCGCTTTCGGGTGCGTAGTGGGATATCGGAAGCCCTTTCTGTTGCGTTTCGTAGATTGCAGGTGAGTAGGGGACCGCGAAGACCTGTTTGAATGACTTTCGGACCTCGGACTCAAAGATCTTCAGCCGTTCTCTCTCCTTCTCTTCTTCCGCGGAGGAGCCGGGTGAGAAGATCCGTTTCAGGAAGAGCGCGAGGCCGCTCGCTCCTGCTGCCCGGTCGCCCGGACCCTTCCACCGGGTCAGGATGGCGAAGTCTGCGGCAACGTCCTCCCCGAGCATCTCCCTGATGTCTCCAAAGACCGTTGACAGGGCTTCCATGCCTCTCAAGGCGAAGGTGCCGGGGTCGAGGGTGACGACGGTATGGTCCGCAGCGACCAGGCCGTTGATGACGAACTGTCCCATGCTCGGGGGCGTGTCGATCAGGATGAAGTCATAGTTGCCCCTCACCCGCAAAAGTGCTTCCTTGAGCAGTCCCGCCCTGTCTTCGATACCGTAGAGGTAGGGCTCGACCCCCACGAGGTCCAGGGTTGCCGGAGCCAGGTCGACCCCCGATGCCGTGGGGACGATGACATCCTCGATCACGATGTCGGGAAAACCTTCAAACACGCTCATGAAGACGTCATACATGCTCAGTTCGAGAGTCTCAGGGTTGACCCCGAGTCCCGCGGTGGCATTGGCCTGCGGGTCGCAGTCCACTACCAGAACGCTCTTTCCGTCTTTCTGAAGATAGCCTGCAACATTGAGGCACGAGGTCGTCTTTCCCGTGCCACCTTTGTGGTGGGCAAACGCTACGATTGTGATATCCAGCACCCCTCGATATCTCTATTTGAAATAGGGGTTATTAAACCTACTTTTATGATGCCACGTATATTCTGAGCGTCTTCTGTATTTTGAAAAATTCTTTCGTCTTCGATGAAAATTCTGCTTTTTTGCAGTATGTCCGACTCTCAAAATGGGGGGGACATGTGCGACGAAGAGTTCACCGCCGCCCGGGCCCCTGCTCATGCCGGGCGAGCAGGCATCAGCGGGGAGATTGCTCTCCCAGCGTCATGCTGCGGGGTCTTTCTTCGATGAGTCTCTCACGGACGCGTTCTACGCGTTCGGCGATGGATGGTCGGTAGTCTGGTTCCGGGCGGAGGTGCCCGGGAATCGCCTGTGCAGGATCGCCGGGCTTCCTGCGGCCCGATGCCGAAACACCGGTCCGTAACCCGGAGAGAAACTCCTGTAGGAGGGCTCCCGGGTCTCTCGTCCGGTAGCAGCGTCTCATAGCATCCGCCGCGTACCGGTCGGCGGTGAACTCTTCGTCACACATGCGGCGATAGTATGTCCGGTAGGCGAAGAAGACGACCAGGAGGAGTGGGAGAACGAAGGCTACCTTTACAACGGGGAGCCCCGCCGCCTGCAGGTACGGCACGACTCCCGGGAAGAGTGAAGCCAGGGGCGGGCGCCAGAGGAGAAGGAGGCACGGGAGAAGCGGGAGGGCCGGGAGGACGGAGAGGAGGGACGAGCCCTCCCTGATATGCCCCTCTTCGTGGAGCAGCACGAACCTGAGCGTGTCGTCGCTCGCCCCGGAGAGGTCCCTCTCGTAGAACTCACGCCGGTATCGGATGCTGTTGAGCGCCGGGCAGCCCCGTATGGCGGGCACAAACCGGCACTCTACCAGTCTCCTCTCACGGCCGATCAACCCCTTCTTCTGGAGTTCCCGGAATATTCGGTGGAGGCGGGGGCTGTCATCGGCCATTTTATCACTTTATAATTATATTTAGCCAACCATATTAAAAATTTCCATGTCGCGGGGAGGCTGAGATCTGGCAATGTAGTGTTTTCGGTTGATTTTCGGCCATCTATCCTGATCCCGGCTGTCAGATCCCCGGAAACGGTGGAGTGGGGGCGCTGCGCCTGTCAAGTGGGAACGGCCTCTCCAGTGCCCTCGCTCTGGCCGGGAGTCCGCACTCCGCGTCCCGCCGGAAGGACAACAGGTCCGATCACCGGTAAAGCCGGGAATTAGAACAGTTTGGAATGCCTGCTTTTTTCAAAATGTATTAATAATAGCAGCCAAAATTGTGAATAATAGAGGTGAACGGGGTGATACCGGAGGGTTCAATGACCCGTGCTACGCCGGGGCGGCGTAGCGCACTCCTCTGGTTCTCCCAGAAAATGTCCAGCAAATACGTGGGTTTTCTGATATTGGCTCTTATTGTCCTCATCGGGGCTGCCGGGTGCCTCTCCACATCGTTTGGAGAGGTGACCTACGGCGACGGCGCCCTGCAGGTTCACGTGGAGAACGCTGCCGGGCCCGTTGAGAACGCCGTGCTCCAGGTGACGATCATGGAAGTGGGGGCGCTTGAACAGCAGGAAGTCTTCTCGGAGGCACGATACGTCAACCTCGACCAGGGAGAGAACGATTACACGATATCGGTCGACCTCGAGCCCGGTTCGTACCGGGTCTTCCTGACCATATTCGTCGGCAGCGAACGGAGGACGTCCGTCATCCGCGACCTTGAGGTGGCAGCCTGACGCTTCCCTGGCTTGCGGCGGCGCGGGGGCTTGAACCGGCGGACGCCGTCTTCTCCGGGGCTGATGTCTTCAACCCGTTCGCGTGCGCCTGGGAACGCACGGACTTCGCGGTCAAAGACGGTCGCGTCGTCGGCTTTGGAGACTACCGGGGGAGAAAGGAATACGACCTCGCGGGAACCTATCTGGTGCCCGGGCTGATCGATGCCCACGTCCATATCGAGAGTTCGCTCCTCGCACCGTCGGAGTATGCCCGGCTCGTCCTTGCCCACGGCACGACGACCGTGATCGCCGATCCCCACGAGATCGCGAACGTCTGCGGGGCGCCGGGGATCGAGTACATGCTCACCGAGGGGGCGCGGACACCGCTCGACATCCTGGTCATGCTCCCCTCCTGTGTCCCGGCGACTCCCCTCGATGCGGGCGGCGCCGTGCTCACGGCCGCCGACCTCGCCCGGTTCCGGGGGCGTCAGGGCGTCATCGGGCTTGCCGAGGTGATGAATGTCCCCGGCGTCCTCGCCGGCGACGAGGACCTCCGGGCGAAGATGGACCTCTTCGAGGTCGTGGACGGCCATGCGCCGTTCCTCTCCGGGAAGGACCTGAACGCCTACATCTCCGCGGGAATCCAGAGCGACCACGAGTGCACGACCCTCGCGGAGGCACGGGAGAAACTTCTCCGGGGGATGTACGTCATGGTCCGGGAAGGCTCGACGGAGAAGAACCTCAAGGACCTCCTGCCGCTCGTCGACGCCTGCACGGCGCCGCGGTGCTGCTTTGCCACCGATGACCGGCACGCCGACATGCTCGCCGGAGAGGGGCATATCGATGACTGTGTCCGCAAGGCGGTCGCGTCCGGCCTTGAGGTCGAGCAGGCGCTCCGCATGGCCACGCTCTCCGCTGCCGGGCGGTTCGGGCTGCATGACCGGGGCGCCCTCGCTCCCGGGAGGCTTGCGGACTTCTGCGTCGTCGACGACCCCGAGCGCTTCCACGTCCTGCGGACGTTCAAGCGCGGCGTCGAGGTGATCGACGCCGGCTACCGCCCGCCGGTCTGCCCCGCGGCTCCCCTGCACGCCCGCGTGCCGGAGCCTTATGACATCGGGATAGCCGGCCGGGGCGAGGCGCGGGTGATCGGGATCGTGCCCGGGCAGATCACGACCCGGGACCTGTGCTATCCGGTGGACGGTGCCGGTATCCCCGATCTCGACCGCGATATCCTGAAATCGGTCGTCACCGACCGTTACCGGGCGGGCGGCTCCGGCGTCGGGCTCGTCCACGGTTTCGGGCTGCAGGAAGGAGCGATCGCCGGCTCGGTCTCCCACGACTCCCACAACATCGTCGCCGTCGGGGTCGGCGACGCCGACATCGTCCGTGCCGTCGCTGAGGTGGTCCGGATCGGCGGGGGCCTCGTGGTCGTCTCCGGCAGCGAGATGACCGTTCTCCCCCTCGAGTGTGCCGGGCTGATGTCGGCCCTCCCCTACGACGAGGTCGTGCAGCGCCTCCGGGCCCTCGAGGAGCATGCCCGGCGGCTCGGGTCTGTTGCAAACCCGTTCATGTACCTCTCGTTCCTTGCCCTGACGGTCATCCCCGATCTCCGGGTCACGGAGCGGGGGGTCTTTGACGTCCGGGCATTTTCGGACGTCTCGCTCTTTTCTGAGTGAGGAGAGCGCCCGGTGGCGCTCATTCTTCACTCATACTCGGGATTCCAGCAGTACGGATATCAGGCGTCGAAAAGAGAGGGAGGACGGTGATCCGCCCCGGGCGGGCGGTCGCTCATCGCCTATTTTCTCCCGGGGTCTTCTGATGCAGAGCAGTCCGTCTCTGCCGCGGCGTCGTCTGCCTGGAGGCTCGCGAGGGCGGGACAGGTCTCGGCCTGCACCTCCTCCACCGCCAGATCCTCTTCGGTCTCCTCCGCCGGACCCCGTCCGGCGAGCCGGTTCCGGATCAGGGAGGCGATGATGGCCACGACCAGGATCAGGATGATGACGGCGAGCGAGATCTCCACCGGGATGTGGTAAATGTCGGCGATCAGCATCTTGACACCGACAAAGCTGAGGATGCCGGCCAGAGCGTACTTCAGGTAGTAGAACGCGTTCATGATGTGCGCCAGCGCGAAGTACATCGACCTCAGGCCGAGGATGGCAAAGGCGTTGGAACTGAAGACGATGAACGGGTTGGTGGTGATGCCAAGGATAGCAGGGATGGAATCCACGGCGAACATGATATCGGTGGTCTCCACCACCAGCAGGACCACGACCATGGGGGTGGCCCAGGTGACCACCTTGCCGGTCGCATCAGGCTTCCTGACGAAGAACCTGTCGCCCTCGTAGCCTTTGGTGACCGGCATGATCTTCCGGAACGCACGGACCAGGACATTCTTGTCCGGTTCGACCGCTACCTCCTCCTTCTTGAGCACCATCTTGATAGCGGTGTAGATCAGGAAGGCACCAAAGATGTAGAGTACCCAGGAGAACGTCTCCACCAGCGCCACACCTGCTATGATGAAAGCAAACCGGAATACCAGAGCCCCCATGATGCCGTAGAAGAGCACCTTATGCTGATCCTCCGGCGGCACGCAGAATGAAGCGAAGACGATGACGAAGACGAAGAGGTTGTCCACACTCAGCATCAGTTCCATGATGTAGCCGGTGGTGAACTCGAGCCCTGCCTGGGGCCCCATCCAGATATACACCCCGATATTGAAGATCACCGCGGCGGCGATGAAGGTGGCGGACTGCAGGAGCGCCTCCCTCGGTTTTATGACATGGGCCTTGCGGTTAAAGACGCCGAGGTCCAATGCCAGGAGCGCCGCTATGCTGATGATGAATACGATCCATGCTACGTCTGTCACGTCTGTCATAGGCTCAACTCAACCCGGGTGTTCCGGGCCCACTTTGCTCATGAATGCTCCGGGCATCGTCTCGAACGTATCGTGAAGCCCGGTAAGGCGGGGCGGAAGGAGAACGTACGAAGGCCTGCGCTGAACTTCCGGGTACCAATCCTCTCTGATCATTTCCCGCTTCATCGTCAAATGTTTTCTGTCGGTGACTCGCTCCCCTCACCAGAACCCCGTCACCGCGCCGGGCGCGAGGACCGCGATCAGGAGAAGGATGAGGGGCTGGTGCAGGAAGTAGATGGCGAGCGAGTGCCGGCCGAGGATCGAGAGAGGCCGGGCTGCCGGAGGCTCCGCCGTCCGGAGCGTGAACCCTCGTACACCGTCCGGGTAAAGGAGCGACCCGCAGGCCATACCGGCGAGGACGAGGCCGAACCAGGGGAGGAGCGGCACGTAGTCGAGGCTCGCGAAGGATGCCGGGTGGATGCCGAGCCAGAGGAGGCCCCAGGGTCCCGTGACGGCGTTGGTGGCGTAGCCGGCGAGGAGACAGGCGATGCTCGCGAGGATGAGTTTCTCGGTGTCGAACCGTGCAAAGAGCGGTGCGAGCAGGACGGCGATGCCGATGAAGTGCAGGATGCCGAATACGATATAGGCGGACGGCAGGAAGAGCCAGGTGACGGCGGTGATGACGAGGCCGAGAGCGAATATCGAGAGGCCGCGCCGGGCGTACTTGAGCGTGAGGTCGCGCCGGGAGAGCCGTCGCGCCGCCCGGGCGTAACTGATCGTGAAGGAGACCCCGACGATGAAGATGAACGTCGATGCGGTCATGTAGGCGAGCATCCGGAGGAACCCGCCGGAGACGTTGAGCGGCAGGACCCCGAAGAAGTTGAGGTCGAAGGCGGAGTGAAAGACGATCATCGTCACGACGGCGAAGCCCCGGGCGACGTCGATCTCCCAGTAACGCTCTCCCGGCATGGTTGCCGTCAGAAGGTCCTTCTCCGGACAGGGGCGCCGCAGGCGGGACAGGTCTTCATCCCGGTTATCTCTTCGCTCTGCTCTTCGGTGGGCTCGTTGTATATCCGGGTAAAGCCGCACTGCCGGCTGCACTCGAGCACAACGAACGGGCTACAGATCCGACCCATCTCTCCTCACCTCACGTCTCTGCTGAACAGGTATCACCAGTTCTTCACATTCACAAGGAAGGACTAGCGGATAAGCATTACCCGGGGCCGGAAGGGACAGAATTATTCCTCATACCCGGCATATCGAATAGTATGCAGGACGGGGAACCATGAGCAACCGTGACGAGCATATTGTAGAGGCCGCCGGCAAATGCCGGGTCGTGATCCGGAACGGCCGGGTGGTCGAGGTCGGGACGCCGCAGATACAGGACTGCCCGCTGGCGCGGCGGTTCGCCTGCCCGGTCGAGGAGATGACGCCCGAGGCGATCCAGAGGAACATCGAGGCGCGTATCCGGTCCTTCGGGATGTGCACGCCGGAGCGCGAGGTGCTTGCCGGGCCGGACTTCGTCCCCTTCGGGGCATCGGAACTCCTGAGCAGCGCCGTCCGGCGGGGCGACCTCGACGCCGCAGTGATCGCCTCCGACGGGGCCGGGACGCTGGTTGCAGAGAATCCCGCCCTCATCCAGGGGATCGGCGGCCGGATGTCGGGCCTCGTCAAAACGAGCCCGATCTCCGCGGTGATCGCCCGGATCGAGGAGAACGGGGGCGTGGTCCTCGACCCGGAGGCCGCCGTCATCGACCAGGCCGGCGGCGTCGCCCTGGCTCGAACGCTCGGCCACCGGCGGATCGCCGTGACCACCGCCGTTGCCGCGGAGGCGGCGGCTATCCGCGAACGCTTCCCGGAGACCGTGATCGTCGGCGTCCACACGACCGGGCTCTCCCGGGAGGACGCGGCCCTGATGGCCGGCGCGGCCGATCTCCTCACCGCCTGTGCTTCCAGGTACATCCGGGAAGAGGCGGCAAAGGCCGCGCTCTTGCAGGCGGGGACGTCGATCCCGGTCTTCGCGATGACCCGGGCGGGAAAAGCAATCATCCTCGGCAAGATTGGGGAGACCGACCAGCCGTTCATCGTCCACAGCGCGCGCCTCCCGGTGCCGGGGTCGCAGTCCCCTGAGCCGCTCTGCTGACGGTTCTACCGGCCGGGGATGCCCACGTGACCCGGGAGCTCGGAGAACGCTGCCAGGATGATGTCGGCCTCGATCGTTGCCGGTCGGTCCGGGCGCCAGTCGCCGTAGGCGGCAAACGCGGTCGTCATCCCAAGGTGCCTCCCCGGGGCGATGTCGCGGACCAGGCTGTCCCCGACCATCATCGCCTCTTCCGGATGCGCATCGAGCGCCCGGAGGGCGCAGAGGAGGGAGTCGGGCTCCGGTTTTCGCCTGCCCGAGACCTCCGGGGTCACCACGACCTCGAAGTAATCGATGAGCCCGGTCTTCCCGAGCCGCCGGCGTGCCTGGAACGCCTCCGCATCGGTGACGACCGCAAGCCCGATCCCGGCATCCGCGAGGCGCTCGAGCGTCTCTTCGACGCCGGGATACGCCGTGACCGTATCGAGTTTGACGTCCTCGTAGGTGCGGCAGCAGACCTCGAACGTCCCGGGCTCGTACACCCCGAGGTCTTCGAGATAGTCGCGTATGTTTCTTGGGTCCTCAAACCCGTGGACCCCGCGGAGGAACTGCAGGAAGAGCGTTTCAGGGTCCCCGGCCCCGAGGTAGTCGATCACGCACCGGCATGCCTCCCGCTTCGCTCCGACGAGGTCAAAGAGGGTGTTGTCCATGTCGCAGAGGACCGCCTCTACCTTCTTATGCCGAGTGCCGTAAGTTGCCTGCATACCTCTACATCCTCTCTGAATTCACGGTAGGCCCCGTCGTCCTCGAACCGCACCTTCAGTTCGTCGAGGTCGCTGGCCTTCCCGCCGTACTCCCCGAAGAGGGTGACGCCGTTGGACTGTACGAACCCGAAGACGGCGGCAAGATTGAAGAGCAGCCGCCGGAACTCGCGTGCCGTGCAGGTGGTTGCCTCAAGGGTATATGGGCGGTCAAAGTAGAAGTACTCGAGCCCTTCGGCCATGCAGAGGTCCGCCATGTAGATGTCGGCGGTGAGGAGAACCGGGAGGGCATAACGCTCCTCTTCGAACTTCCGGAGCGCCTGGACGATGTTCCGGTCGTTCTCTTCCGAGAGATGCGTGTGCTTGCCCGGCGAGGCTATCTCCGTTGCCCGGTCGCGGATGGTGCGGTACTCTTTCAGCGCGAGGTATGCCGCTTTCCGGGACCGCTTCATCCGCTTGTTCTCGAGTTCCCTGATGAACTCCCCGTAGCGTGGCGCGTGCGCCGTCATCTCCCCGATCATCTTTGCCGGGTACTTGCGGTTGATGGCGTAGGTGATCTCGTCGCGGACGGTCTCGACGACCAAGTAGGAAGAGGGGTTGATGCCGGGGTTGTTCGATGCAAACCCGTGATAGAAGAGGTTCGTATCCAGGCCGAAGAAGACGGTCTTCGTGAGTTGCCCGTAGGATGTACGCATCGATTCGAAGGCAGCCTGGTTTGCGTATCGGGCGATCCCGCTTGCAAACATGCACTCCTGGAGATCGCCGTAGGAGGGGAGTTCGCCTGCGATCGACCCGTACTCCGCGAGCCAGCCCTGGAAGGTCTCGCGCGTTGCAGGCAGTTCGAGCCGAAAACCGGTTCCTTCGGGGCGTGCGACGAGGAGGTCCCCCTCATAGAGCGGGTAGGAGACGCGAACCGCATCAAGGTTGTTCATGAGAACCTGGATCTCGTCCTCCCTGATGACCACGTCGTTCATGGCCGTGCTGCCCCCGCATCCTCCATGATGTCCCGGATCTGCTGGATCTGGTGCGGGATCATCAGGTAGGGCTTTGCGACGTCGTCGGTGCTCTTCATGGCGAGGTAGTAGATGTGCCGGAGGTCGAGTTCCGCAACGGAGACCGCGATGAGCGCTCCGGCGACCGTGACTTTCCTCCCCGAGGTGATATCGATCGCCACGTCGAACCCCTGCCGGATGAAATCCTCGGCGAGCGACCGGATCGTCTGCCCGGCCCGGACGAAGTCCGCCTCGGGCAGGACCTCCACGTCGACCGCGGGAGAGAACCCGTATCGGCGAGAGACTATCCGAAGAGCCTCTGCTGCAGTCGATGCATCTTCTGCGTACGGCTCCTCGGTGACGATAGCGACCCGTTCGGGGCGCAACCCCTTCTCCCGCAGGACAGCATGATATGCGTTGACGAGCGCCCACGTTGAGCGTCCCAGAAGTGTTATGTAAGCATCGCCCCGGGCGGGAGTCACAGGAGAGATCACTCCTCAAGACTCGCCCTGCCGCTATATAGGCTTTATCGGGAACTTCTCCCCGGGATCAATCTTCGCGGTCGGGAGATTGGGGCGTATCGTCAGTTATTTCTGGATATTATGCCCGATGACGGTCCGGTCTGAGATCTTTCCCGGCATCCTGCCGGATTACGACGGCAATTTACCCCCGGGGTTCTTAAAATAAGCCGTTAACGTGAAAGGAATGGCAAAATCTTGCGAAATATTTGGTAAATTTTTTATTGTCGATATCCTATAGTGGTATAGAAGGGCGCGAAAATATCCCGGAGAGATATACGTCATGGAGATGCGAAGAGTACGATTACGCACACCAGCCGAGACCTGGGGGCTGGCGGACCCGGAGCAACAGAGAAAGACCCGGCAGGATGCTATCGACGACGGGGACCTGGTCGAGATCACCCGGATGGGGAGGGATATTGGAATCACGCTCCCTCTCGCGGTCTCGGAACGGGCTGCGCAGAGTATGGTGCCGTTCCCGAACATCCCGCAGGAGGTCGTCACGGAGAATCTCTGGGACACCCTTCATGCGTTCAGGGATAAAGCCTGCAGAACGGTCGAGGAGGAGTTCGAGTTCCAGGTCAGCCTCTACCAGAACGGCTTCGTCCCCACCCTCACCTTCAAGGCCGCGGTCTCCCCCGGAGACGACGGCGAGCCGGTCATCACCATTATGCTGCCGGACGAGGACTGGGAGACGATCGGGTGCGGTCACCACGCTCCGGGCGACCGGATGCTCACGGTGGACGACGTCGCCTCGACCCTGAACTTCACCCCCGGCCGGATCCGGGAGTTCATCCGGGATGAGCGGATCCCGGCGGTCAAGTGCGGGGGGTCCTGGCGGATCAAGCGTTCGGAGCTCGAACGGATCATGAACGAAGGTTTCTGATCCGTTCATACAGGATGGCTGCCGGCCCGGACCGACCGGTCTCGTGCCTGGCCCGTGTCCCTGGAGTCAATTATATTCAGGCAGTATCTCACTAGGGGCACAGGAAACAAACCTATTTAATTTTCAGACGTAGAAATCTCCTCATGTGCATCGAGACCCTACGAGCATCCCGGAATGCCTTCTTCGTTGGTGCCGTAGCGGGAATCGGTCATGTGGCGGCAGAGATGAACCGTGCGGGCGGGCGCATGCCCGGGCCCGGCAGAGACCGCAGGCGGGCGTTGCAGGCTCTTATATGCGCGGCCTCTGGAATCGTAACCCTTGCTCTCCTTCTGTTCTGGGTGGGGGCGGCAGGGCTCCAGGCACCCTTTGCGGTTGAAACCCTCTGCCCTCTCGTGGGTCTCCCTGGTATCCTCAGGCCGGATGGGCGTTCTTTCTTCAAGCGCTTGCTGAAGAGACAGACTGATGTGAGCGACGAGGAGGACGGCCCGGACCGGGGCCTCCCCCGCCCGGAGTTCTCCCCCGGTCCGCTCCCGGGCGCTCCAGAGGAGCCTGAAACGGACCCCGGGCTCCTCTCGCAGTTCGACGATCCCGTCTCCCCGGGAGAGGATGCAGAAGACTTCTTCCCCGATGGATTGGACGAGGCCGCCGAAGAGACCCCTGACGACTTTGTCTGGTTCGACGACCCCCTCTCCCGGGATGAGACGGAACCGTTCCCGGACCTTTCCCCTGACCCGGGCCCGGACGACAGTATATCCGGCGATCCGGATGAACTTCCGGAACCCATCCCGGACGACCCGCCTGCCCCGCGGTCCGAGCCGCTCACCGATGAGGAACTCCTGCGCATGCTCGGGCTCGACGACGATGACCCCTCGCCGGGGACCCCGGGTTACGCTGCTTTCTCGGTGGAGGATGAGCCGGCGGTTGCACCCGTTCTCCCGGATCGTGACCGCCCGGTGGAGTCGCTCGTCGACGACCTCGGCAACCCGGATGCCGGGGTCCGCGGACGCGCCGCGAGAGCCGTCACGGAGCGTGGAGCCGATGCCGTGGCTCCCCTGATCGAGGCGCTCGCTCGCGCGGATGACAGAAGGCGGTGGTGCGTCGCCGAAGCCCTCGCCCTGGTCGGCGAGGACGCAATCCCGGCGCTGATCGGTGCACTCGGGGACGGTGCGGTGCAGACCGGGGCGGCCGCGACGCTTGTGCGCATCGGAGAGCCTGCCGTGCCCCCCCTCATCGAGGCGCTTGCCGGGGATGACGGCGAGGTGCAGTTCGGCGCTCGCTATGCGCTCCGGGAGATCGGCGATGCGGCGGTCCCCCCCCTCGTCGAGGCGCTTGTCGCGCCTCAGGGGAGCATCCGGCGATCCGCCGCCTCTATCCTCCGCGAACTCGGGTGGGAGCCGCCCGACGACGCCGGGGCGATCCGGTACCACATCGCCGAAGAGGCGTGGCTCGATGTTGCGGACTATGGGATGGCTGCAGTCGATCCCCTCATCCGCATCCTGACGTCCCCGGACCGGGAGGCATGGTGGAACGCCGCCCGGACCCTCGGCGAGGTCGGCGAGGCCGCGGTCGGCCCCCTGGTCGATCTCCTCCACGAGGCCGATGATGAGATCCGGCCGCTCGCGGGTCTGGCGCTCGCGGAGATCGGTCTTCCTGCGGTCGATCCGCTCATCGGGCTCCTCGGCGATCCTTCGCTCTGCGAGACGGCGGCGACGGCCCTGGTGAAGATCGGGGAGCCGGCGGCGGAGGGATGCGTCCGGGCCCTGGACGAGGCGGATGAAGGGGTGCAGGAGAGACTGGGCACGATCCTCCGTGCGCTCGGGGAGGCGGCGGTCCCGCCCCTGATCCTGGCGCTGACCTCCGGCCGGTCCCGGGTTCCGGTCGCCGGGATCCTGGACGGGATGGGCTGGGAACCCTGGAACGAGACCGAGCGGGCATGGTACCTGATTGCCCGGGAGGAGTGGATGGAACTTGCCCTGATGGGCGAGCCGGCCGTCGACCCCCTGATCCGGACGCTCAACGGCGACGACGACCGCATACGCGGCGAGGCTGCGGCGACGCTCGGCGATATCGGCCTTCCCACGGCGGTAGGTCCGCTCGTGGATGCCCTTGCAGACGATGCCGTTGCCCCGGCGGCGGCCGATGCGCTCGTCGCCATCGGAGACCCTGCCGTAGCCCCGGTTCTCCTGCTGCTTGAGAGGGCAAGCGGCGCAGCCCGGGAGAACGCCGTCGAGGTCCTGGGCAGGCTCGGGGCAGAGGAAGCCGTCCCGGCCCTTGTCGAACTCGTCAGGAGCGGCGGCGACCGCCTTCATCGGAAGGCCGTCGACGCCCTGATCGCCATCGGTGCGCCTGCGGCAGGCCCCCTCATCCCCCTCCTCGGCGAGGACGGCGACGGCCACACAGGAGCGGTGACCGCGCTTGCCGGGATCGGCGACGCTGCCCTCCAGCCGCTTCTCGGCGCGCTCGGCGATGAGAACGCCCGGACGCGCATGGGAGCCGGCCTTGTTCTCAAGAGACTCGACCGGGTTCCTGCGGGGGGAGAGGAGCAGGTCGCCTGCCTGATTGCTCTGCAGCGGTGGCGGGAGGTGGTGGAACTCGGGGCCGCTGCCGTCGATCCCCTGACGGCACGGCTCGGCGACGCAGATGCCGGTGTCCGGGCGGGAGCGGCGGAGTCGCTTCTCCTGATCGGGAGGCCTGCAGTTCCCCCCCTGGTCCGCCTGCTCGGCGACGGGATTCGCTCGGGGCTTGCAGCCGATACGCTGGTCCGGATCGGGGAAGCGGCCGTGGAGCCGTTGACCCACGCCCTGGGCGAGGAGACGCTCCGCCCGGCAGCCGCGGGGGTGCTGGTGCGGATCGGGAGGCCTGCCGCCGGTTCGGTCATCCAGGCCCTCGGGCATCCCGATGCGGGCGAGGCTGCGGCGGAGGTCCTCTCGGCGATGGGGGAGCCTGCCTTTGACCTGCTGATCGGGGCGCTTGGAGACGGGAATGCCCGGATCCGGCAACGGGCCGGCGACGTCCTCATCGGTTTCGGGGACCCGGCGATCGCCCCGCTGATCGAGGCGCTCGGGCATCCGGACGACGCTCTCCGCCTGGAGGCGATCGACACGCTCACCCGGCTCGGCCGGCCGGCCGTCGCCGATCTGACGGAGGCACTCTCGGACGAGCGGTATCGCGTGCGGCTGGGTGCGGCGGAGGTCCTCGGAAGAGCCGGGTGGGCGCCGGAGACCGAGGACGAGACCGTCCGCTACCTGATCGCAAAGGAGCAGTGGGCCTCGGTCGGGGAGGTCGGGGCCGGGGCCGTCGACCCCCTGATCCGGACGCTCAACGACCCGGACACCGCGATCCAGATGGGTGCGGCGCGGGCGCTCGGCATGATCGGGGCCCCTGCGGTCGCGAGGCTGATCGACGAACTCCGCGTCGAGCAGGACGGCGTGCAGAGGAAGGCGGTCGAGGCGCTCAAGATGATCGGGGAGCCGGCGGTCGCTCCCCTCATCGATGCCCTCCAGGACCGCGACTGGCGCATCCGCCTCGGGACCGCACGGGCGCTTGTCGCTATCGGGGACGCCGCCGTCGAGCCGCTGATCCGTGCTCTCCGGGGCGGTCCCCCGGCGATCCAGATGGGAGCGGCCGCGACGCTCGGCAAGATCGGCAACCCGGCCGCGATCGTCCCGCTCACCGATGCCCTCCTGCACGGGGACGGGCGGGTTGGCAGGGTTGTGGTGCGGGCGCTCGGCATGATGGGAGAGGCGGCGGTCGGACCGCTCCTCTCCGTTCTTGCGGACGGGAATGATACGGCCCGGAAGGGCGCGGTAGCGGCTCTCGTGCTGATCGGAGAGCCGGCCGCACGGCTGCTCCCCGGTGCGCTCACGGATGAGCATTTCCGGGTTCGTGCCGGGGTTGCGGACGCCCTCGACCGCCTGAGCCGGCCGCCGGCCCCGGGGGAGGAGACGGCTCTCTACCTGATCGCGAAGGAGCAGTGGAGCGATCTCGCCCGGATGGGCGAGGCGGCGGTCGGGCCGCTGGTCCGGGTGCTCAACGACCGCGACGACAGCATCCGGCGGCGAGCGGCAATGGTCCTCGGCGAGGTGCGTGACCCGCGTGCGGTCCCGGCGCTCATGGCCCTCCTCCACGATGACTACTACAGCATCCGGCGGGAGGCCGCGGCAGCGCTTGTCGCGATAGGGGGACCGGCCGTGGTCCCGGTCATATCGGCACTCGGCGACCCCGACGGCGACGTCAGAAAACGTGCGGCGGACGTCCTGGCCGGGATCGGGGATGGACGGGCGGTCGAGCCCCTCAGGGGCATCCTCGACGATGAGGACTGGTACGTCCGGCGGGCTGCGGAGGATGCGGTGGCAAGGATCCGGGAACAGAGCGGAGAGAACGCTTGAGCAAGCGAGCCTACACCAGTTCGTGCCGGAGAAGGAACTCCCGGACCTGCCTTGACTCGATCCAGCCCTGGTCGAGCTGCAGGATATACCCGTTGATCCGTTCGACTTCGTTCTGGATGGCTTTTGTCGCCCTCTCGTCCTCGATCAGGCAGGCCATCCCGAGGATCACCTGGAGCGGCTGGCGGATATGGTCTCCAAGGATCGCGAACTGCTCGATGTTCTGCTCGATCTGGGAAAACGCATCTCTCCTCGCCCGTTCGAGTTCTTGAGCGCGGGTGATGTCGCGGGAGATGACCGCCACCCTCGCGGCCTCCTCGCTGCCGCCCTGGATCGGGAAGAGGATGCCTTCAAGGACCATTCCTGCGCGCTCATCGACATGCCGGAGGGGTTTACCGGTACTCATAGCCTGATCAACTATCTCCCGCTGTATCGGCGCCAGTTCGGGCGGGAAGATAGTATAGACGTTCATCCCAAGGAGTTCACCGACGCTCTTTCCGAACCGTTCCGCCATCACTTCGTTCACGGCGAGGATCGTCCCGTTGCGGTCGAGGAGCAGGGCCGCATCGGGCGTGGCATTGAGGAGCGCCCGGAAATGCTCCTCTGCCCGCCGTTGCCCGGTGATGTCGTGAACGATGGAGTGCAGGAGCGTCCGCCCGCAAATGACCACCCGGCCGCTGAAGACGTCCACGTCGCGGACCCGGCCGTCCGCCAGTCGGTGCCGGAACGAGAAATGCTGCTCTCGACCCACTCCGGGTTCCTCAGGGTCCTGACCGGCGGCCGGTCGCCCCTCGCCGGAGACCGCCCTCTGCATCTCGCGGAGGACCTCTGCCGGCTCGAGGGTGTTGATCTCGCTGATCCGCATCGAGGTGAGGGTATCGAGCGGGTAGCCGTAGTAGGCGCTCGCTGCAGGGTTCGCGTCGACGATGGCCCCGGTCTCCGGGTCGATGATCATCATGACCGCGTGACTGGAGATGAAGATGCTCCTGAACCGCTCTTCGCTCTCCGCAAGGGCGGCCTCGGCCCTGACGCGGTCGGTGATGTCGGTGATGTAGCCCTCGATCACCGCGGCCCCGCGCCGGGGATCGGGAACGCCCCGGCCCTGCTCCCAGACCCATCGCTCCTCACCCGACGCGGTGATGATACGGTAGGTCATCTGGAAAGGCCTCTTCTCAGCAAGCCCGGCAGTCACCTCCCTCCAGACCCCCTCCCGGTCGTCGGGGTGGACGATATCGCCGTAGGCGATCTGCCGGTCATCGACAATATCGTCCGGCGCGTAGCCCGTAACTCTCTCCGCCCCCTCGCTGACGAACTCCATCGTCCAGGTGCGGTTCACCTTGCACCGGTAGGCCATGCCCCGGAGGTTGCTGATCAGGGTGGCAAGTTGCTGTTCGCTCTTTGCGAGCGCCTCGATCGCGCGTTGCCGGCCTGCGGCGTCAAGCAGGACCCCCATGATCCCTTCCACCCGCCCGTCGCCGTCTCTTGCCGGAACCAGCGTCAGGTCGAGGGTGCGTGCGGTCCCGTCGATGACGAGGCGGACGTCTTCCTGGAGACCCTCTCCGGTCTCGAGGACCCGCTGTTTGAGTTCGGTCAGCCGTGCGGCGTCTTCCTGGCAGAAGAGGTCCGCATCCGTCTTCCCGGGTACGAGAGCCGGGTGACGCCCGTTCTCGCCCGGGCTCTCGGCCCGGGTGTAGCGGAGGTCGCGGTCCTGGGTGAAGATGACCGGGAGCGGGTCTCCGGGAGTGCTCCGGAGCGGTTCTCCACCCCCCTCGCCGGTGTCGTGGAAGACGAGGAGCCGGAGCACGGGCGTAATACCCTCGACCATGCTCGCGGTGACGGAGACCCTCCGGAGGCCGGAACCGGGGACCCGGATGCCGAGGGTGATCGACGGGGGCGAAGGCCCGCCCCGGAGGAGGGCGACGACCCGTTCGCCTGACCTCTCCTCCGGGAGGAGGGGGGAGAGGTGATCCCGGAGGGCGTCGGCAGCATCCGCTCCGAGAAGTTCCTCCTGTGCTGCAGAAAGAAGATCCTGCAACGGCGCATTGGCCTGCACAATCTTCTCTTCGGCGTTGACGATGAGGATCCCGTCACCCTGTGCCAGGGCCGGGGGCGTGATCGTCTCTTTGCCGGCATCCGTCGTGGACATCATGGAGAGCATGGCCGTGTGGCCCGGGCAACCCCTCTCTTGGGAAGGATCACCACCTGTATTCATCCCGATCCTACAAAAGGTTCTCCCTGCACCATCCCGGGTGGACGGGCGGGGATTCGCACCCGGCCAGTATTCCGGGCACCCACTTTCCGTCACTGGAGCCTGCAGGACTCCTCGTAGGACTTCCGGCAGTCCGGGCAGAGCGTCCGGGCCTTCCTCAGGTCGGGAAATGTCTCCTCGGTGATCTCGTCGCAGGCCGCTCCGCATATCTCGCACCAGTACTCTTTCGTCTCTTCCTTCTCATCGCCTTTGATATCGCGCTTCATGGGTTCCTCCTCGGTGAGCCCGGGTATCCGGGCCTGTCTCCCCGGTCTCCTTCATCCGGTATCATGCTTTCGGGTCACCACTGCCCCATCCCGGTGAGGTCGAGCCCCGTCTCCCAGAACCACTCCTGGACGTCCGGGTCGAGAGCGAGGTGCGACGGACGGGTCCACCGGTTCTCCTCGAAGTACCCGCCGTTCACCTTCCCGGCATCCGGGGAGATAGCGAGGCGCGCCTCCACCTCCGCTCCCTTCTCCGGCGGTCCGCCGCCGCCCCTTCTCCCCATGTAGGCGCGGAGGAGCTTCGTCTCGATCACCCCGGGGTGGAGGCAGTTCGCCGTCACCCCCGTCCCCTCGAGGGTCCGTCCAAGCCGAATGGTAAAGGCGATGACCCCGACCTTCGATACGGCATAGGCGTCGTAGCCGTCGTAGTCCTCAAAACCCGGAAGGTTCTCCCGGTCAAACGACTGCACGCTCCGGTGGGCTATCGACGCGACGTTGACGATCCTCGCCGGTCCGCTTCGCTCAAGAAGGGGGAGAAGTTCGTGGGTGAGCAGGAATGGGGCGAGGTAGTTCACGGCAAACGTCATCTCGATCCCGCCGGGCGCGATCTCCCGTTCCGGCATGAAGACCCCGGCGTTGTTGATGAGCCGATCGAGACGGCTAGAGGCCCGGTCCACCTCCCGTGCGAGGTCCCGGACCTGCTCCTGCACCGCGAGGTCGGCGATGAAGAGGCTCAATCGGTCGGAGCCGGTGGCTGCCTCCAGCTCCGCAAGGACGGCACGACCCTTCTCCCGGTTCCTGCCGTGAAGCAGCACGCGGTGGCCCTGGAAGGCAAGGGCGCGTGCGGTCGCCTTGCCGATGCCGTCCGTTGAGCCTGTAACGAGGATGGTCTGCTCTGCCATATGTGGCCCCGGTGCACCCCACCCCACTTGAAGGTTTGGTCCCGGCGCGCTCCACCACCCCGCCCCGGCGGACCGGGCCGGTTCGGCGCCTCTCCCGGGCAGGTGCACCGCGGGGAGGCCCTTGCCCGGGATTCTGGTGCACGGCAAATGAAAAGGGTGATATACTGCACCACAAAACGGTATATATGGTGCGATACTCGGTCACGATGCATGACGACCTCGTGAAGAAGATCGACGGTATGTGTGAATCCCGGGGGCTATCCCGGTCCGAATGGCTCAACGAACTCTGCAAGGCGCACCTCGACGGCGCTGCCGCCGGACCCGCCGTCGAGGCCGCGGCGCCGGGGAGGATCCCGCCTCTGAACTTCTCGGGACCCAATATCACCGATTACGATTCTGCATGCGCGACGTTCACGATCAACGCCCCTGAACAGTTCAACTTCGGGTATGACGTGATCGACCGGTGGGCCGAGACCGACCGGAACAAACTGGCGATGGTCTGGGTGGATCAGGACGGGAACGAGAAGAAATACTCCTTCCGCGATCTCCGGAATCTCTCCAACGGTGCCGCGAACATCCTCCTGAAGTACGGCATCAAGAAGGGCGATCGGGTCCTGTTGATGCTTCCGAGGATCCCGGAATGGTGGATCTTCGTCATCGCGCTCATCAAGCTCGGGGCGGTCTTCTGCCCCTGTCCGACGATGCTGACCTCAAAAGACATCAAATACCGGGTGCAGGCCGGCAAGTTCAGGATGATCATCACCAACCGCGAGAACGCCGAGAAGGTCGACGAGGTCGCCGACGCCTGTCCGCTGCTCGATACCCTCTTCCTCGCGGACGGAGAGCGGGAGGGCTGGGCGAGTTACCCGCACGAACTCGAGTATCCCGCACCGGTATCGCACCACACGGTCAGCATGCCCGTCTCGAAGAAGACGAAATCGACGGACCCGATGATGATCTACTTCACCTCGGGCACCACCGGGGAGGCCAAGATGGTGCTGCACAACCAGAGTTATCCGCTGGGCCACATCATCACCGCCTCGCTCTGGCAGGACCTCAAGCCGAACGATCTCCACCTGACCTTCTCGGATACCGGGTGGGCGAAGTGCGGCTGGGGCAAGATCTTCGGCCAGTGGATCGCCGGGGCCTGCATCTTCGTCTACGATATCCGGGGGAAGTTCGGCGCGACCGAGCTCCTCCCGCTGATAGAGAAGTACGAGGTCACCACGTTCTGCGCACCGCCGACGGTCTACCGAATGCTGATCCTGGCCGACCTCGACAAGTTCGACTTCCGGGACCTCCGGCACTGCTGCAGCGCCGGGGAGCCGCTCAACCCCGAGGTGACCCGCGTCTGGCAGGATGGCACCGGGCAGGCCATCTACGAGGGATACGGACAGACAGAGACCGTCTGTTGCATCGCCACGCTCCCCTGTATGAAGCACAAGCCCGGCTCCATGGGAAAACCCGTGCCGGGCTGGCAGATCGAGCTCCACGACGACGACGGAAACCCGGTCGGCGCCGGGGAGGAGGGGAGGATCGCGGTCAAACTCGATCCCCGGCCGGTCGGGCTCTTCGTGGAGTACCTGGATAACCCCGAAGCGAACCGGGAATCGTTCCAGAACGGGTTCTACTACACCGGCGACAAGGCGCGGATGGACGAAGACGGTTACTTCTGGTTCATCGGGAGGAGCGACGACGTCATCAAGTCTTCAGGATATCGCATCGGGCCGTTCGAGGTCGAGAGTGCCCTCATGGAGCACCCGGCCGTCCAGGAGTCGGCGGTCGTCGGGTCGCCGGACCTGATCCGGGGGATGATCGTCAAGGCGTTCGTCGTGCTGAAGCCCGGCTACCAGCCCTCGGAGTCGCTGGTCAAGGACATCCAGAAGCACGTCCGGAACAACACCGCTCCGTACAAGTACCCGCGGTCGATCGAGTTTGTCTCCGACCTGCCAAAGACCATCTCCGGGAAGATCCAGAGGAACGTCCTGCGGGATCAAGAACTGCGCAATCACGTGAACGGGAACTGAGCAATTCCCCGCTCACTCTTTTATCCCGCAGGGCATGGACGCTGACGCGGTCAGCAGACACGCTCGATGAAGTTCTCAAGGATCTTCAGGCCGACCGCGCCGCTCTTCTCGGGGTGGAACTGGACCCCGTAGGTGGACCCGTTTTTGACGGCAGAGGCGAAGGGGTGGATGTAGGTGGTGCTCGTGAGGGTGTGGGCCGGTGCGGCCGCCGCGTAGTAGGAGTGGACGAAGTAGACGTACTCCTCCTCACGAAGCCCATCGAAGAGCGGGGTATCCTGCTCGATCCTGATGGTGTTCCACCCCATGTGCGGGACCTTCTCCCCGGCTGCCGGGATGAACCGCTTCACATCGCCCGGCACGAGGCCGAGCCCCCGGTGCACGCCGTGCTCCTCACTCGAGTCCATGAGCATCTGCATCCCGAGGCAGATGCCGAGGAGCGGTGTATCGTTTGCGGGGTCGAGAACCGTATCCTTGAGGTCGCCGAGCATCTCCATCCCTTCGCGGAACGCTCCCACGCCGGGGAGGACGATGCCGTCGGCCGAGGCGATCGTCTCCGGGTCTGCGGTGATCGTCGGTGCTGCTCCTGCCCGCTCAAGGCCGCGGAAGACGCTCCGCAGGTTGCCAAGGCCGTAATCAATTATAACTATCCTCTTCTTCATCCGCGTCCCCCCGTTTCCGCCACAATCCGCGCTCGATCCAGTCGCGGGAGAGGCCCTGTCTCTCCTGCCACCCGGTGAGTCTCCCGATCCACATCTCCCAGAGGTCGGGGCAGGACTCCTTGATGATCTCAAACGTTGCAAGGTCGCTTGAGGGGCACATGAAACACCCGATCCGGTCGAGCCCTCGCTCGTAGAGGCTGTTGTAGGGAGCCTTCTCGCGGAAGATGTAGAGCCAGACGTGCATCGCCGTCCACTGCTGGATGGGGGCCGCCGAGAGTTGCTGCGGGACGTGGGAGTTCCGCCAGACCCGCCGGCTCTGCATCCGCTTCACCGACTCATACTTCCGCTGCCCGATGAACGAGAGGCACTCCCCCCAGTTCTCGCTGATCAGGCGGCCGACGGGGTGGAGCTTGCAGACCTTGCAGCACCAGCGGTTATCGACCGCCGGCGGGCCGTTCTTCTCGAACTCCGCCCAGAACGTCTCCTCGTCGCAGACCCAGAGGGCGGTAAGGCCGTAGCGCTCCGCCACCGCATCCACGTTCTCGCAGGTCTCCGGGAACTCAAGCCCCGTGTCGGCAAAGAGGAGCGGCACCGGGCCGAGCGCTTTCAAGACGACGAGCAGGGTCGCGAGGCTGTCTTTTCCGCCGGAGTAGGAGACCGTCGGCCTCTGTGGGTTCTGTTCCGCCACGTCCCGGACGAACCGGATGCTCGCGGCCTCGTACTCGGAGAGGGCCGTCTCGTTTGCCCGGACCGCATCCTCCCAGGTCGCCTCGCCGGGGACCGGGACCGAGGGGGTGTTCTTCCGTGTCCGGACGACAAGCCCCCGCTCCATCGTCGCGGCGGTGGCGGCGTCGACCTTTGCCCTCCCGACGCCGATGCACTCGCCGGCCCTTGTCAGGATGAAGACCTCGTCGCCCTCGCGGACGGCGGGGTCGATCGAGACGAGGCCCGGTGCGAGGAGGCTTGCTCCCTTGCCCTGGATGGAAGGGATCGCGCCGTCGTCGACGACGACGTAGCGCTTCGTCGGTTGCAGGTACGCCGCAGCGCCCGGCCGCGGGAGGGGTTCCCAGCGCCGCTCTTCGGGGATGTAGCGGACCGCGCCCACGACCGCGCCGCCGAGGACGATCTCGTCCATGCGGTCCTCGGCAGGAACTTTGTTCAGGAGCGCGATATGGCCGTCCGGTATCAGCGGCGCTCCGAAGTGCTCGCTGAATATCTGATTGATCCGATCGATGTCGTCGGGGAACGCAGGCCGTGCATCCCCCGGCGGCGTGACGGCTACCGGGCGGGTCGGGGCGCCGCAGGCGCAGACCCCGGCGAGCACGGGAGCATGGCAGGCGTCACACCAGCGAAGCAGGATCTTTCCGAGGTAGAGACGAGGCATTCTCATACCCGTTGGGGAGAAACGGATAAAAATCTTGGTGTATTCCAAACATTTTCTGCTATAATCCCGGGAATACGGAGTTCTCTTTCGGGAGGTCGTCAGTGCCCGGAGACGAAGGAGACGGGGGGACCGGGGCTTATATTCTTCCTGGGGGCGATTTCCGGGATGGAGCGGAGGATTTTTGGTGCATACCATTAAATACAACCCCCTCACAGTATTGTCATGGTCAATCATGTAGAATTATGCACGCCGTATGATCGTCGGTCGGTTCGCGATTCTACACTGATGAAAGGAGAAGATGCCGTATGTACCGGGTGACACCATGACCCCCCGTCCGCTGGCCGCACGAGACGCAAGAGCACCGGGCCTCCCCGCTATGCCGATACGATCGAGCCCCTCTCAGAGGACGGGCCCGTCGTATACGACGAGACGAACGCATGAGAACCGGAATGCCCGATGGGCACCGACGCGGGTTGCGGGAAGGCCGATACGGAAGACCGAGGTCCTGGGGCTGCTCATCTTTGTCGTCATGGCGGCCGTCACGCTTGCGGTCGGTGCCGCGCTCTTCTACGACTGGCTTGCCGAGCCGGGATCGGCGCCCATGGGAACACCGGTCGAGCTCGGCCCGGTATCGGAGTTCCTCTCGATCGCCGGGGCCGTCCCGGCCGTGGCAATCGTGATGGGCGTCGAGGTGATCGGGGGGCTCTCCCTGATCGCGCTCTACATGCTCTCCCGTGCCGGGCGTGGGGCATAAAAGGCCCCATTCCTGCCCCCTTTCTCACTCAATTTTTCCGTTCTCGTGCTCGACCGGCTCTCCGGCGCGATCCCCGATCTCCCACGCGACCCACGGCGGTTAAAATCGCCGAAATTTGCCATAATTTGAGGGGAAACCGGCTGATCGAGCGTAAAATATATATCCTGAATCGCTAACATCAGTAATATCCCACCTCGGGAAGGAGGTGTGTCATTTATGGCAAAGGAGAACAAGTCCCAGGACAAGAAGCAGGACAAGAAGGCGGAGAAGCAGGACAAGGCTAAGAAGAACTAAGCCTCCTCACCTTCACACATCTCTTTTTCCGGCCGGTCTCCGGCTCGGTACACTATTCTTCCTATTCTGGCGTCTTCCCGCCGCAGTCTGTTGGTTTCAGCGGAAACCCGGGTGCTCTCCATCCGGGAAGAAAATGTGGGATGGCGTCCTGCAGGTCCGGGCCGGTGCTGGAGATCCCGCTCACTTCCCGATCCGCACCGTCCGGCGGGAGATGCCTGACCATGTCTCGTCACCGGATCGGGGAAAGGTTCCATGGATAGTCGACCTGACGTCCTCGACGGTACAGAATGCGCGTGGGTTCATCTCCTCGATCACCCGGGTGATCGGGTGGAGGTCGCACCGTCGCACTACGGAATACAAGATGGTGCATGGTCCGTGGAGTCCCTCTGCGGCAACGACCGTGACGCCATAGCCTGTGGCCCTGATGGCGTCGATGAGGGGGCGGTCCTCTTCCGGGGTGATCACCCGGAGCACGCAGATCCCCATAGCGAGCCTCTCCTCAAGGAAGATTCCGGCATAGTTACCGGTAGCAAAGCCGGCCGCGTAGGAGATCAGGTAAACCGGGTTGGTGAAGTCATTGACGACGAGGCCGAGCGAGATTGTCCAGAAGATGATCTCGATGAATGCGATGACGGGGACGATGAAACGGCCACCCCGGGCAAGGAGTATGATCCTGAGTGTCTCAAGGCTGACGTCGATCACCCGTGCTCCGAAGACGAGGAGCGGAATGAGGGCACCGGCGGAGAGGAGGTCCATAGGGGAAGATCGCCCCGGCAGGTATATGAGGGGGCCAGTCACGAGCCGGCGACAACACCGGATCCACGTGCATTTCAAGGTGAAATGCACGTTTTTCCCTCCCTCGTACTGCGAGCGCGCATCTGAAACCCATGCCGCGGCCAGTGAACCGGTTTATCCGGCCTGTTCTCCGGCCGGGGGCAGGCGCCGCAATCCTCCAGTCTCCAGCGAAGGAGAGAAGATACCTCTATGTTTCTGCGCCGGACGTTGAGAAGGATGCAGCGTTCCCCGGCTTCGATCAGCGTCCCGCCGTCCGGCACGGCGAGTGTCTCCGCCCCACGCCTGATCGCAAGTACCGTCACTTCGTACTTCTGCTGTGCGTGGGCCTGCGGGGCCCCTTCGCGGGCTACAGCCTCCGTCCCGCCCCGGCCACCAGGGCGATGACCGGCACGACCTCGAGCCTCCCAGTCCACATAACCAGGATGAAGAGCCACTTCGCCGCCGGGTTCATGCCGGGGTTCACGAACCCGGTGCTGATCCCGACGTTGGATATGGCGGAGACGACCTCGAAGACGACGTCGGCGGAGTCGAACCCGTCCTGCGGCGCAAGGTGGAGCAGGAGAAGGGTGGCGACCGCGACCACCAGGATGAAGAGCACGATGACGAGCATGTTCTTTGAGATCTCGTGCGCCGGGAGGTGCTCGAGGATCGGCCGCCCGTCGTGCCGGAGCACCGTGATCGCCCGACCGCCGGCGCGAAGCCGCCGGAGCCACCACCTGAGCAGTTCAAGGCCGAGGATGACCCTGCTGAGTTTGATGCCGCCGGCGGTGCTCCCCGCCGACCCGCCGATCAGCATCAGCACGGTGAGGACCAGTACCGTCGTAGCGTACCAGCTCCGGGGGTCTGCGTTCTGGAACCCGGTGCAGGTGATGCCGCTCACCGTCATGAAGATACCCTGCCGGAGTGCCTCGGCGGGGGCGAGGGAGGAGAGGGTCACGAGGTCGAACGTGATGACGGCGCACCCGGCAAGGATGAGCACAAAGAGGAGGATCGCCTGCCGGTCGGTGAAGAACCCGAACGTCCTTTTGTAGTAGAGGAGGAAGTAGAGTTTGAACGGCAGGGCCCCGGCGATCATGACCGGGACGACGAGCATCTCAAGGAGCGGGCTGTTGTAGTAGAGGATACCGGCCGTATGCACTGCAAACCCGCCGGTCGATATCGCCGTCATGACGATGTTTGCGGCATCCCAGAGGGGTATGCCCGAGAGGAGGACGAGCCCGATGCCGAGGGCGGTGAGTACCAGGTATATCCGCCACATCTCAAGGCCAGTAGCCACGACGCTCGGCATGAACGTCTCGGACCGCCCTTCCGCGCGGTAGAGCCGGAACCGGGTCAGGCCCGACCTGCCCGCGAGGGCGATGGTGAACGCGACGATCCCGAGTCCGCCCATCCACTGGGTCAGGGACCGCCAGAAGAGGAGGATCCTCGGCGTGGTATCGACCGACGGGAGAAGGGAGAACCCCGTGCCGGTCCATCCCGACATCGCCTCAAAGACGCTGTCGGTGTAGGAGAGCCCGAGACCGAGCGTGTAAGGGAGCGCACCGATAAGGGCGGCGGCGAGCCATACCAGGGCGACTGCAGAGAGTACAACGGAGAGGGGGGCCTCTCCCTCCGCCTTCGGGATGCCGGCAAGCAGGACCCCGAGGAGACCGAACCCCGCCGGTGCCGAGGCCATCGGGAGGAGGTACCCGGTCTCACCGTACCAGAGACCTACCAGGAACGGTGCGCAGGATACCAGCGCGATGAAGAGGAATATGAGCCCGAGGTCGGGAGCGATGACCGCGAACTGGCTGTTTGCCGCCGGCAGCACCCTTTTGCCCGGGAGGAGACGATCTCTCTGAGGGTCCAAGTTATGCACCCGATGCGGTCCGACGGGATCGGCGGCCGCACGATGGACGTATCTCCCTTCCTTATGTAGTTGCTGGTGCTCTCTTCGGCTGTGCCCGGACCGACGGTGTTCCCGGGCCTGCTTCGGCAGCCTTCTCCGGCACGGAGCCTCACCGGGGCAGCCGGGGTCCCTTCCGGGCCGGCCAACCGGGCTGTCCCGGCCGTCACCTCCGGGGGTGAAGGTCCCGGCCCCGTCATTTTTATCGAATGAGAATTATATTTATACCGATCTACCCGCCGGAGTCGATGATGTTTCAGCCCCTCACGCCCATGCCTGCAGAACCGCCGGTGGTACACCGGCCGCCCGATGAACCTGACGGACTACTCCCTGGAACCGATCGGCGTGCCGGGGTACTCCTGCCTGAGGTCACGCCTGCGCCCTCAGGTCGGCGCTCTTCCGGCTTCGGGGGTATACCTGCCCTGTGGGAGGGGAGCGATGCGTGAACTTCGAGCGGCACCCGGGAGGGGGAAGTCAGGTGGAGGACCTTTCTAACGTGTCGCCGGCCTCTCTTCTTGAGATGCTGCAGGGGACTGATGTTGCTCTTGACCGCCGGTTGCGCGAGAGGCTCGCAGACGGCATCGAGGCCCTGCTCACCGAGAACCGGAACCTTGCCGTGCGGGCAAAACGGGCCGAAATAGAGCGCGATGCGCTCCTTGCCGCTATCGGCAGGTGGGGATTTGTGTACGACACCGACGGCAGGGTGATCGCGGGGAACCCGGACGATCCGGTCGCCCGGGCGCTCCCGGGATTGGAGGGCCCGATCCGCTCCCCCGACGGCAGACCTGTCCCTCACGGGAATCTTCCCGTATACCGGGCGCTCAGGGGTGAGGTGTTCGAGTCCTCTCGGTACACGCTCCGTGAGAGCACGGGCGAGGATCGCCACATCAGGGTGTCTGGTTCGCCCGTCATCACGGACGGCGGTGTCTCCGGCGCCGTCGTCGTCTGGCAGGACGTCACCGCGGAGGAGCAGGCCAGACGGCAGATGGAGGAGACGAACGTCCTGCTCGAGGGGCTCTTTGAGAGTCTCGGCGATATCGTTGGTATCCAGCTCCCGGACCACACGATCCTGCGCTACAACCGTGCCGGCTACGAGATGCTCGGGATGACGCCGGAGGAGGTCGCGGGACGGAAGTGTTACGAACTCATCGGGCGGACCGGGCCCTGTGCGGTCTGTGCGACGGCCCATGCGGTCGCGAGTAAAAAGCGAGAGGTCGTCGAGAAGTTCGTGCCCGAACTCGGGCGGTACCTGGAGTGCCGCTCAAGCCCGATCCTCGGTCCCAATGGAGAGGTGGCGTTCGTCGTCGAGCAGCTCTATGACATCACCGACCGAAGACGCACCGAGGATGCACGCCGGGAGAGCGAGGCGACCGCCCGCGCTCTCCTCAATGCCCCGCCGGACATGATCGCTCTCGTGGATATGGACGGCCGCTTCATCGACGCCAACGATATGCTGCTCCGGCGGGTTTCACGGAGCCGGGAAGACCTCATCGGCATGAACGTTCTCGAGGTGTTCCCCGAGGATGCGGTCCGGGTATACCGGTCACGCCTGCAGGCGGTCTCTGGTTCGGGCGGACCCATGCGGTTCGAAGAGACGCGGCAGGGAAGGTGGTACAGCACTGTTCTCTACCCGGTCAGGGATGCGTCGGGTGCCGTCACCCGGGTCGCGGTCGTCGTCCGGGATATCACCGGAAAGAAGCGGGGGGAGGATGCCCTGCGGAAGCGGACACACGACTTAAACGAGCGGGTAAAAGAACTCTCGACCCTATATGCGGTCTCCCGCATCGTTGAGCAGCCGGGAACCTCGCTCGACGAGATCCTCTCCGAAGTAGCCCGGGCGCTCCCTTCCGGGTGGCGGTTCCCGGAGGATCTCGTCGTCAGGATCACAATACGCGGCCGCGAGTTCGAGACGGAGGGGTTCCGCGAGACGCCCTGGCGGCAGACGGCGCCGATCGTCGCCTCCGGGGAGACGGTTGGTATCGTGGAGGTCTGTTACCTCCACGAGAGACCGGAGGAGGACGAAGGGCCGTTCCTCAGGGAGGAGCGGTCGCTGCTCGATACCGTCGCCGGGCGCCTGGGAAGGTCGATCGAACGTTTCGAGGCGATGGAGTGCCTCCAGAGGAGCGAAGCGAAGTTCCGGGAGATCACGCAGCAGAGCTTCGATATGATCTACACCTGCTATCGTGACAGCGGGTTCACCTACATCTCCCCGGCGGTGATACGGATCCTCGGCTATACGCCTGACGAGCTCATCGGCCACAAGTGCCGCGATTACATCGTCCCCACGTCGCTTCCCGTATGGTCTGAGGGGCGAAAGAAGATCGCCGCGGGCGAGCCTGTCGAGGGACTCGAGATCGAGTTTCGCAGGAAAGACGGGTCTACGGTCTTCGTCGAGTTGAATGAGTCACCGATCGTCTATGAACGGTCGGTTGTCGGGATCCACGTGGTCGCCAGGGATATCACCGAGCGGAAACAGAACGAACAGCTTCGGCAACAGGTCTTCGAGCAGATCGAGCGAAACATCGAGCAGTTCGCGGTCCTCGGGGACCACATCCGCCAGCCGCTCCAGGTGATCCTCGGGACGGCCGATCTGCTCGACGACAGCGGGACAGCCGCCCGGAGGATCCGGGAGCAGGTCGAGCGGATCAACGGCTACATCATGGAACTCGATCAGGGCTGGATCGAGTCGAGGCAGGTCCGGGAGTTCCTCCGGAAGCATGAGTTGACGTAGGGCGGAATATTTGAATTTCCCCACTTTCAGCCCCTATCCTGTATCGAATGCTTTATCAGCAGAGCGCGAATATATGCCGATATGAGACCGGATCACCTGGAGCCGGCTGGATCCTCATCTTCTCCTACCGGCGACCTGGAAGAGGCACTCCTGAGCGTCGATGTCCTGCGGGCGGGCAGGATCATACGGGAGTCCAGCGCCGCGAGCACCCCGATCTCCTGCATCGAGACGCTGGTCGTCCCGGTCCTCGAGAAGATCGGGAAGGACTGGGAGGAGGGGCGGGTCGCTCTTTCGCAGATCTACATGAGCGGGCGGGTCTGTGAGGATGTGATCGATACGATGCTCCCCGCGGGCAGCCCTGACCGCATGCCTCACCCGAAGATGGCGATAGCGGTCCTTGAGGACCATCACACCCTGGGGAAGCGGATCGTCCTTGCCCTGCTCCGGGCGGGCGGCTATGAGGTGACCGATTACGGGTCGGGCGTGACGGTCGACGGGCTCGTGGAGAGCACGGTCCGGGACCTGGTCGAGATCCTGCTCATATCCACGCTGATGCTCCCTGCAGCGCTCAGGGCAAAGGAGGCGATCGCCCGTATCAAAGAGGCGATGCCGGAGACCCGTGTGATCGTCGGGGGCGCCCCGTTCAGGTTCGATCCGGACCTCTGGAGAGAGTCCGGGGCCGATGCCGTGGGCCACTCTGCGTCGGATACCCTTGCGGCCGTACGGGCGATGACGGAGGCCGCATGACCCGGGAGATGACGTCGGCGGAGAGGACGGCCGCGACCATGGGGTTCGAGGAGCCCGATCGCGTCCCGCTCTTCCTCTTCTTCACCACCTACGGGGCAAAGGAGCTCGGGCTCTCCATCCGCGAGTACTTCTCACGGCCCGAGTACGTGGCCGCGGGCCAGGTGCGCCTCTTCGCGAAGTTCGGCGGCGACTGCGTCAGTTCCTTCTGTTACGCCTCATCCGAGATCGAGGCATGGGGAGGAGAGACGATATTCCGGGACGACGGCCCACCCAATGCCGGCCGGCCGCCGGTCAGGAGTCCCGGCGATATCGAGTCCCTGGAAGTGCCGCTCATCGAGGAGAGCCCGAGCCTTCTCTTCGGGCTCCGCACCATCGAACTGCTGAAGCAGGAGGTCGGTGGCGACGTGCCCATCATGGGGACGGTGCTCTCGCCCTTCTCCCTTCCCATCCTCCAGCTGGGGTTTGATGCATACATCGAGCTCCTGTATGGAGAACCGGACCTCTTCCGGAGACTGATGACGAAGAACGAAGAGTTCTGCGTCCGGTGGGCAAATGCCCAGCTCGAAGCCGGCGCCGCCGCCATCTCGTATGCCGACCCCCTCGCCTCGCCGGATATGGTGCCCACGGACCTCTACCGGCGGACCGGGTTTGTCGTGGCAAAACGGACCATAGCCCGGATCCGGGGCGGGGTCGCAACCGGCCTCGCCTCGGCGCGGGCCCTCCCGGTCATCGATGACCTGGCCGGGACCGGCACCATCGGTGTCGGCGTCAGCGCCCTCGACGATCTCGCCGAGGTGAAGCGGCGGTGTGCCGGACGACTCACCGTGATCGGGAACCTCAACGCCATCGAGATGCGCCGGTGGACCCCGGCACAGGCGGAGGCGGAGGTGAAGCGAGCGATCGCTGCCGCCGGGCCCGGCGGGGGGTTCGTCCTCTCGGATAACCACGGCGAGATCCCCTGGCAGGTGCCCGAGGACGTCCTCTTCGCGATCTCCGCCGCGGTGCGGAAGTGGGGGAATTATCCGCTCGATTGGGTCTCTCCATGACAAAGAAGTTCGGGGTTCTCTGCTGTAAGAACCTGGCCCGCGAGATGGCGACGATCGTTGCCACCGGGGAGTTTCCGGATCTCGTTACGGGGACGTTTCATATCGGCTGCGGCGGGAGGCGAGTGCGGTGGGGCGACGGGATCGAGGGTCCGTTCCGCAAGATGCAGGAGATATGCGACCGGATCTGCATCATCAGGTGCGGGGACACGGTTGAGCCCCCGACCCTGCCGGGACCGGGTCCCGTGGTGCTGGTTCCCGACCTCCTGCGAGGCGTCCTCCTGCCGGAACCCCTCTTCGACGCCTATGTCGGGGAGGGAGCGCTCATCCTCGTTCCGGGCATGCTCTCGCGGTGGGAGGAGCATGCCGCAGCCCGCGGGTTTGTGGGGGAAGCAGCACAGGCTATCCTGTTCGATTCGATCAGGAAGATCGTGCTCGTCGATACCGGCGTCGACCCGGAGAGTTCCCGGCTCCTTGCAGACCTGGGCGAGAAGTTCGGGGTGCCCACCGAGCGGATCTCTACCGGTATCGGGCCGCTCCGGCGGTATATCGGGATCCAGTACCTCCAGTGGCGCCTGGATGCCGAGAGAAGGTTGTCCCGGGACGCCGTCGCTGCGGTGAACCGGAGATCCGCCGACTACGTGATGACCATCGATATCCTTGGCAGAATTGCGGAGATCCAGAGGGAGGAGACGGTGGTGGAGGAGATGCTCAACCTCTTCACCATCCTCTTCGCCCCTGCCCGGATCGCGTATGCGCCGATCAACGAGGGAAAGCCGGGCAGGATCGTCAGCCGCCCGCCCTGTTACTATGATATCCCGGAGCACGGGGGGAGGTTCTTTACGGAGGAGGGTTGGTCTCCCGGGCGGCACGGAGAAGACGGGTTCCTGATAGAGGTCAGGCACAAATCGACCTGCCTCGGGCTCCTCCTGCTCGAAGGGGTCGCCGTGCCGTCGCGGATCGATGAGTACCTCGACATCAGCCGGTTCGTGGCGGAGGTCTGCGGGCTCGCCATTGGTAACGCCCGGACCTACCGGAAGGTCCAGGAACTCGTGACGGAGCGCGATGCGGAGATCGGGGAGCGGATGCGGGTAGAGAAAGCGCTCCGTGAGGCGAACAAGAAACTCAACACCCTCTCGTCCATCACCCGGCACGATATCCTGAACCAGCTGGCGGGGCTGCTCGGGTACCTGGAGATAACGGAGATGGATCTCGAGGCAGGACGCCTGCCGGCGGACCCGACGCTCATCCGCTATGTTAAGAGCGAACTGCAGGCCGCGAGGACGATCCAGCGGCAGGTCGAGTTTACCCGGTTCTACCAGGATATCGGCGTGAATGACGCGGATTGGCATGATCTCGGGGCCCTGATCCAGCAGACGGCCGGGGAACTCCCGCTCGCCGGGGTCAGCGTGGAGGTCGGTATCCCGGGACTCCGGGTCTATACCGACCCCCTGATCGGGAAGGTCTTCTATAACCTCATGGAGAACTCGGTCCGGCACGGGGGGGAGATATCCCGGATATCCGTCACCTCCTCCGGGGCTCCCGGCGGCCTCGTGATCGTCTACACCGACGACGGCACGGGCATCCCGGCTGCCGAGAAAGAGAAGATCTTCCGGAAGGGGTTTGGCAAGAACACGGGACTCGGGCTGTTCCTTGTCCGGGAGATCCTCGCGATCACCGGCATCACCATCCGGGAGACCGGGGTCGAGGGTGAGGGCGCCCGGTTCGAGATCTTCGTCCCGGAGGGGGAGTACCGGTTTGTGGAGTGACGCCGGCTCTCTCCCTCGCCGTCCCGTATTAGTGTGATCTTGCAGAACGTCACTGTTCGTCCTTATGGTACAGTTCCAGAAAGATCAGGAGATCCCTCGACTCATCATAGCAGTATGATAACCGGAACGGCGGGATATATACTTCCCTCGTCTGCTTTCTGCCATACCTCATCGGTTTTCCGATCAGCGGATCACGAACGATCCTGATGATCTGCTTTTTCACCCGGTCCTTCACGCTGCTGTCACGGATCTTCTTGATCGTTCTCTCAAATGACGCGCCGTAGGCAACGGTCACCATGATTCAAGATCGCGGATAAAATCAGCATCACTCTTCCGGGTGAATCCGCCCTTTTTAAATTCCTGAATCTCCCGCTCCGTCCTATCTGCAAAGAGAATGTCTTCTTTCAGATCCGGTTCCAGTTCGTCAAGCGATTTTATGATGAAGCGCTCTCCATCCCTGATGATGAGCAGTTGGGTGCCCTCGTCGAGTCCCCTGCGCATGAATGCCGGAATGACAATCTGCCCCTTTGAACTGAGTCTTGTGATGCCAATATCCATGATGCTCACGTAAGAAGCATCTTACTTTATCCGATATGAGCCTTTGCATGGTGCCATCCACATGCTCCTCAGGAGCCCATGAGCGGTAATCCTCCAGACATCAGGGCCCAACAGAATAAGAGGGAACGGTTCAATAGTGGTATAATGGAGACTGAGATCCCCTGGGACAGGTCCCGGATGGAGTTCAAGCCGGTCGATATGACGGTATCGCACGATGGGAGGATGCGGTTCTCCGCCGTCCTCCCGTCCGGGGAGAGCATTCGGATGGAGGCGCACCGCCACCTGGGCGGAGGCGGGCAGACACCCAATCCCATCGACTACCTCATCGCCTCGCTCGGGGGATGCGTCGGTATCAAGATCCTTCTGGCGCTCTCGGACCACGGGGTCGTCCCCGACGGGATGACCATCGCGATCCATGCGACCCGGAGAGAGGCGATGCCCGCGCTCTTCGACCGGGTCCACCTGACGATCACCCTCCAGGCCGACCTCGACGACGACCTGATTGCGGGGATCATCGATCAGACGATAACCCGCTTCTGTCCGATCGCCGCGATGTTTGCAGAGGTCGGAGAAGTGACCGCCGAACACCGGGTTGTCGGGCGGTGAGCCGTGAGGGGGGCATGCCACATTTCGTTCACTTCTCCAGTCGCGGCATGACCCGCTCCGGCCGATCGGCCACCCCGAAACCGGCCCGCAGGACGCCGATGCGGTCGCCTCCGCCGGATGGATGCGGGATGCCGGGACCTGCCGGCGAGGGGGAGGCCTCATGGTGGTTGAAGTCTCATGATGATCGAATATGAAGAAGGTCCTCTTCGTCTGCACCCACAACGCCGCCCGTTCCCAGATGGCGGAGGGTTACCTGAACGCCCGCTACGGCGACCGTTACGCGGCCTTCTCGGCCGGCACCGCACCGGGGACCCTGAACCCCCATGCGGTCAGGGCCATGGCCGAGATCGGGATCGACATCTCCGGCCATCGTGCAAAAGATCTCGGTGAGTTCGATGAACAGGAGATGGACTGCCTGGTCGCCGTCTGCGAAGGAGGGGTCTGCCCCCTCTTCCCCTGGGCAAAGAAGGAGATACACCAGGAATTCCCGGACCCGTCGAAGCTCACCGGCACCGATGAGGAGATCATGGCCGGTGTCCGGGGCATCCGGGACGCGATCACCGGCTGGATCGATACGACGTTCGGGGCAGTCTAGATGGCATTCACCATCATCACCTGTTCCGGGCTCTCGAACACCGGGAAACTGACCGCCCAGGCCGGGACGGCGCTCATGGGCCGCTCTGGCGGGAGGATCGAGGCGTGCATCGCGGCCACCCGGCCGACGGAGTCGCTGGAGAGAGCCCTTCGCAACGCCGACCGCATCCTGGTTCTGGACGGGTGCGGCGACTGTTGCGGGATGAAGAAGGTGCGGGCGCTCGGGGTCGAGCCGCACCTGCATATTGTTGCCACGGACTGCGGCATCGAGAAGAACGGGATGGCGGAGCCCCGGTTCGACGAGATCGAGTGCCTGTCAACTGCCGTGCTGGAAGCGATCAGAGGATGAACGGCGGCTTCTCAGTTCACCCGAATACATCATCATAAGCGGAAAGATGCCCATGCCCTCCAGCGAACGACAGGTAAAAAGCCAGATGAAAGTCGGCGCAGGGTTCGCGCTCCTCGGGCTGGTGTGCCCGTTCTTCTGGCAGAGTTTACTCTATGGCGATTCCGGGTTTGAGACCTGGGTTTATGGCATCCATTCCGGCTTTTTTATTGTCATCGGGCTTGTACTGCTCGGAAAAGGATGGTATAACCTGAAGCAGGCTCGGACTCCCACCTAGACGAGAGCACTCGTTCTTGAGCTGCTTCGAGCTCGTGGGGCATTGACATCCTCCTCGCGATATGCCACACCCGGGTGCCGGCGCTGAATGCCTCATACCACGCCCGCAGGTGCCCCTCGGCCACCTGTGAGCGGGCCGCGTTGTGCGTACAGACGAAGCGAATGCCTTCATACGACCCCCTGGTCGACGGCACACGTCGCGGGGGGCTCATCGGCATACCATCTCTTCTTGATCCAGAGCGCGACGTTCACGAGCCCGATCAGGACCGGAACCTCGACGAGCGGGCCGATCACGGTCGCGAACGCGACCTGCGAGCCGATCCCGAAGACCGCTATGGCGACGGCGATGGCGAGTTCAAAGTTGTTCGACGCTGCCGTGAAGGCAAGGGTTGCCGAACGCGGGTAGTCGACGTTGAGCCGGTGGCTCATCCAGAACGACATGAGGAACATGATCAGGAAGTAGAGCAGGAGCGGGACCGCGACCTGGACCACGTCGAGCGGGACCTGGATGATGTACTCGCCCTTGAGGCTGAACATCACGATGATCGTGAAGAGCAGGGCGACGAGGGTGAGCGGAGAGATACGCGGGATGAACCGGGTCTCGTACCACTCGCGCCCTTTCGAACGCAGGAGCGTGAACCGGGTCAGGGCGCCGGCGATGAAGGGGATGCCGAGGTAGATGAAGACCGAGACCGCGATCTCGCCGATCGTGATGGCGACGGCCGTACCGGCGCCGACGCCGAGCAGCGGCGGAAGGACCGTGATGAAGATGTAGGCGTAGACCGAGTAGAAGAAGACCTGGAAGACGGAGTTCAGGCCCACCACCGCAGCGCAGTAGTCGCAGCTGCCGCCGGCAAGATCGTTCCAGACGATCACCATCGCGATACAGCGCGCAAGGCCGACGAGGATCAGGCCGTACATCAGTTCGGGGCGGTCGGCGAGGAAGAGGACCGCGAGGGCGAACATCAGCACGGGCCCGACAGCCCAGTTCTGGAAGAGCGATAAGCCCAGCACCTTTCGGTCGCGGAAGACCTTGCCGAGTTCCTCGTAGCGGACCTTCGCGAGCGGCGGGTACATCATCAGGATCAGCCCGATGGCGATCGGGATCGAGGTCGTGCCGACCGAAAAGCCGGTGATCACCTGCGGGACCGAGGGGAAGAAGTAGCCGATGGCGATCCCGATCGCCATCGCGAGGAAGATCCAGAGAGTCAGGTAGCGATCGAGGAATGAGAGCCGTTTCGTGGTTTCAGCCATGGTTGTTCTCCGTAGAGTTCGGGAATGTATCAGCCCCGGGCCAGAAGAACCGCGGTCGCACCCGCCTTCTTCGCCGCAGTCACGATATCATCGAGAGAGACGGCTGCCGGGTCATAGGTGACCTTCAGCTGGTTCGTGATCGGGTTCAGGGTGAAGCCGGTCACTCCCGTCAGGGCTTTCATCCGTTTCTCGACCATCTGCCCTGCACAGGCGCAGCCGAGCCCTTCGAGCCGGAACGTCGCGGTCACAGGACCAGACGCTCCGGCTCCGTTGTCCGGGGTGGGGGCTGGAGGCAACGCTTCGCCGGCAGGTCCTCCACAACAGCCAGCAGCCTCTCCACAATAACAGGCACCTTCCGTCTCGACAGGGATCGTGGTCGGCGCCTCACCACAGGAACACCCGGCTCCTGCGGAGGTCGGTACCGCATCGGCGTGTTCCACGCCGGGACAGCATGCGCCGGCCGTCCCGGCAGCGACGGGAATTTGCGGTTCTCCGCACGAGCAGCCACCGCTTCCCGCCGTTGCGGGAACGGACAGTGCACCGCCGGCAGGCTCGGCGCAGGAACAGCACTCCACAACGGGTGCCGGTTCTGCTGCAGCGACGGGAATCTGCGGTTCTCCGCATGAGCAGCCACAACTTCCCGTCGTTGCGGGAACGGGCAGCGCACCGCCGGCAGGCTCGGCACAGGAACAGCACCTCACAACGGGTGCCGGTTCTGCTGCAGCCGGAATGGCGGGAGCCGTTCCTCCGGCAGCGGCGGGAACCCCGGGTTCGGCATCGCTCCGCCACGACAGCAGCCGCAGGGCATTCAGGATCACGAAGACCGCGCTCGCCTCGTTTAAGAGCAGGCCCGTGACCAGCCCGAGGTAGCCGAGCAGGGCCGCGACGACCATGAACGCGACGTTGATGAGCGAGACCGCAATGTTCTGCCTGATCGTGGTGACGGTCCGGTGCGAGAGTTCGCGCAGATACGCGAGCTTGCCGAGGTCGTCGGACATCAGCACCACGTCGCCGGCCTCGATCGCGATGTCCGTGCCCGCTGCGCCCATCGCGATGCCGATGTCCGCGGCGGCCATGGCCGGTGCGTCGTTGATGCCGTCGCCGACCATGGCCACCGCACCGTACTCCTCTTTCAGGCGCCGCACCGCGTCGACCTTATCCGTCGGCAGGAGCTGCGCCCGGTATTCATCCACACCGACACGGCGCGCGATGGCTTGCGCACTTCGTTCGTTGTCCCCGGTCAGCATCACGGTCCGGACACCGGCGCGCCGTAACCGCTGCAAGGCCTCGACCGCGCCGGTTCGCACCTCATCGGCGATCGCGACCAGACCGACGAGCGTCCCGTCGCGGCTGACCAGGACCACGGTCTGCCCCTCGCTCTCGAGCCGGGCGATGATCTCTTCTGCGTGGCCGATCTCGATACCCTGCTCGAGCATGGCGCGGGGGCTGCCGATGCGGCAGGCCTGACCTTCGACGGTGGCCGCGACTCCGCGCCCGGCAACCTCCTCGAACTGCTCGGCCGGCCGGCCCGAGAAGGTCCCGCTCTCGCGGGCCTTCCTCACAATTGCGGCCGCAAGCGGGTGGCCCGACCGCGACTCGATACAGCCGGCGAGGTCGAGCAGCTCGTCCTCGGTGAGATCGCCGAAGGTCACGACGCCCGTGACCGCGGGCCGCCCGATGGTCAGGGTCCCGGTTTTGTCGAACGCGATCGCCTTCACCGTGTCGATGGTCTCAAGGTAGACACCGCCCTTGAAGACCGTCCCCTGCTTCGCGGCGTTCGCCATCGCGCCCACCACCGCGACGGGCACGGAGAGGGCGAGGCCGCAGGAGCATGAGACCACGAAGACGACGAGCCCGCGATAGACGAACGGGTACCACTCGGCGCCGAAGAAGAGCGGCGGCACGGTGGCGACCAGCACGCCGAGGATGAACATGGCCGGCGTGTACCACTTCGCAAAGGAGTCCGAGAACCGCTGGTACGACGTCCGCTTCGCCTGCGCCTCCTCGACCGAGAGGATGATCCGGGAGAGCATCGTCTCGGATGCGGGCTTCGTGACCCGGACCTCGAGCGCCCCGTTCTGGTTGATCGTCCCGGCGAAGACGTCCTCGCCGGGGCCGCGGTGCACGGGAACGGGTTCACCCGTGACCGCGGCCTGGTCGACGTACGACGACCCCGTGACGACCGTGCCGTCGACCGGTACCCGCTCGCCTGGACGGACGATCACGGTCTCGCCGACGTTGATTGTTTCGACCGCACAGACCATCTCGCGTCCGTCTTTTCTGACCAGCGCCTCCTTGGGCACCAGCGCCATCAGCGACCGGATGGCACCCCGGGCTTTATCCACGGCGTAGGATTCGAGGACGTCGCCAAGGGAGTAGACGATGATCAGGACCGCGGCCTCCCCCCAGAGGCCGAGCGCCATCGCGCCGCCCGCGCCGATCAGCATGAGCAGGTGGATCGTCGGCGTCAGGTTCTTGAGCGCGATCAGCGCCTTTCGTGCCGGGTAGTAGACGCCGATCAGCACGGCGAGCAGATAGAGTCCGTTCACGATGGTGAGCGACGTCCCGAAGTATCCCGCGATGAAGGCGATCACCGCGGTGATGAAACTCCCGTAGAGGGCGAGCTGTTGCGGCTCACGCCACCAGGTGCTCTTCCGCCCCTCACTTCGCACCTGCGAGGCCGTCATCCCCGTCTCCGCGACGGTGCGGATGATATCCTGGACATTGACGACCGCGGGATCGTAGCGGACCCGGGCCTGGCCGGTGACCGGCGTGATCTCGTGGTCCTGGACGCCGGCAAGCGCGTCGAGCTTTCGGGCGAGCAGGTCGGCGTTGCAGGTGCAGTCCATCCCGTGAATCTGCAGGGTGACCGTCTCGGTCATGGATCCTCCAGAGAGGTCGGGATCTCGATCTTCGGGATCTCGAGGATCTCCAGGATCCGGATGGCTTCAGGCGACCGGATCCGATACCAGATATTGACGCCTTCCCTGCGCGACTCCAGGACCCCGGCCTCCTCGAGGACCCGGAGATGCTGCGAGACCGTCGGCTGTGCCTTTCCGACGGCCGGCACGAGGGTACACGCACACCGCTCACCGTCCATCAGGCACTGGACGATCTTTATCCGCGTCTCGTCGCCGAGAGCTTTTAACAGCTTTATCTTCCCCTGCATACTTGTGTATTGGTATATTCGAATATATGAATATGATTGTATCGACCGGGATCCGCTGCTTCCCAGACGCGGGCTCAAACCCGCCCCCCTCCGACCCCAGACCCCTCACATTTGCCTCTCTCAGTCTATGGGCATGAGCCCCGGGGGCTGAGTGCCCTCTTCGGGAGCAAACAGGAACGGATAACACTGGAGAAGCCTCTACACCTCCCTGTATGCCGCTTACCGTGACGCTCTCCTTCAAGCAGGTGCTCGATATCGCGGAGGCAGAGGACCGCCTCCTGGACCTCTACAACGCGAGACTGGCCGCCCGGGGGATCGAACGGGCGACGACCGACGAGGTCGATGCGGTCGTCTGTGAAGTCCTCGGGGAACTCGATGATTACCTCCGCGGCCTCGCCCGGGAGAAGCGCCTCCCCGGTCGGGAGATCAAGCCGATCGTCCAGGCCTGGGTTGAGGAACGTCTGGCGGAGGAGGGAGCCTGATCCCACCCTGGATGGGACAGACACGAGGCGAGGCGGGGCAGACACCGGATGTGGTGACAGAATTCGCCTATGGATGGAACGTATACGGCAGAAAGTGACGGGAGAAGAGGTGTAAATCAAAAGAGGTTAACACGGGATCTCTTCGATTGCCATTTATGAAGGGCTTCTGTATGCTATAGCGAACAATATGATACCAAAAGCAGAATACCAGCAGGAGAGGGCGCCCTTCACCTACCTCATGGTGGCACTCTTTCTCCTCTCCGGTGCAACCGGGATTGTGACAGCGGAGAGCACCGCCGACAGCACGACAGCGTCATGGACGCTTACCCTCAAGGGTGTCGGGGAAGAGACGGTCTCCGCGGATGCGTTCCGGGAGATCAAAGCCGGAGACGGCATCACCTATACCGCGCCTGATGGTAGTATCTATACCGGCGTCCCCCTCAAACTGCTCATTGGCATGGTGGACGACGCGGACCCTGCGACCTTCAATGCCACCCGCGCCGCTGAAGGCTACAGCATCATCATCCGGGCGACCGACTGGCACGACCGCATATTCTCCCCGTCAGACCTGACCGACACCGGGTTCTGTGTCGCCGACTCGGTGAACGGCGGGCTCCTGCCGAAACAGGATGGGGATATCAAGATCGCACCTCTCATCCTTGTCGGTGAGGACGTACCCCCCGGCATGGGTATCGGGAACATCATGGACATCACCCTCACCGGTGCTGCGATTACGGGAGAGGCGGAAGATGCGGTGAATCTCATGGTCATCCGGTATGATGAAGAGGGCGGGAACGTGCTGAACGCCACTACCATTGACTGCAGGTGGATGAGAGACCACCTGCCCGTCCATGGCGACGGCGTGACCACCTACTCATTCCAGGGCCCGACCTTCGACACCGCCGATCTCTGGAACCCCACAGAAGACAAGAACCTCGAAAAGGTCCGGGAAGCTCCCAGGGGCACCGCCATCTCCGACCTCTGTGACCTCGTGGGCGGTATGCAGGAGGGAGAAGAACTGCGGATGACCTCGACAGACGGGTATGTCGTCGAACTTATGTACGAAAACATCTACACACCAAAAGAGAAACAGGGTACGGCAATTCTTGCATGGGAGACCAAAAAAGAGGGATTTGCCCCTGAATATACCGGCGGCCCCGCGCTCTTCTTCCTCTCCCCCGACCATGTCTTCGGCAACCAGGATATGAAGGAATGCACCGACCCGGGGTACTGGCGGCACTATTGGTGTGCAGGGACCTCATATCCGTCCGCAGCAGGACTTGCCGTCCGGAATGTTGAGAAATTGGAGATCTACACCCGTGAACAGGCGGACTGGGCACTGAACCTCTCCGGATACCTCACCACGTCGATCTCAAAAAAGGAGTTTGAACAGGGCCTTGCCTGCGGCGAACGGGCACACGGCCATGCGATGACCTATACAGACGGCGACGGGCATGTCTGGAAAGGGATGCCTCTCTATATGCTGGTGGGCTGGGTGGATGATGCATGCCAGCATGACGAGAATCTTGTCGACAATAAGGCATACAATGTGACCCTTGCGAGGAATGATGCCTACACGGTCATTCTGGGGAATGCAGACGGTGATACAATATCCTTCACTTCCAGCGAGATCATGAGAAACAGAGACTATCTCGTGGTCAACCAGGCGGACAACCACACCTTTGGCATTGACAGTGATATCTGGCCCCTCGCGCTGCGCGGAGAGGCAGTCCCGAAAGAGAAGGCGATCGATGGTATCACGACGCTGACCCTTGTATATGACGCTGCCCCCTCCGGCAACGTGAAGCCTGATGCCATGGTTGCTCCGTTCCCATGGGCAGCAGTGTTTGCCGGAATAGCGCTCGCGGGATATGTCCTGCGCAGACGCTCATAACCACCTTTTTTTGGGAGCGCATCCCAGGAACATCCGGTGATCGAAGATCCTGATCCAGAGCGCTCTTACGCGCTTTTCTTCAGGGAATCGAGCAACATATGACGTGGCTGCCCACAGCGATGAATGAACGATGAATGAACGATAAGAAGAACCCATTGAGGATGAGCGATGAACGCCGGACGGAGGGATTTTCGACGTTCCGGAGCCGAATCATATGGGCACCGGATTGCCGAGCAGTGAGCCGGGTATCGTCTTTTATGGATGTGATATGGTAGCGCACTGGACGATAACCCTCGCACGAGAGGGTGCCGCGATCGTCATCCGGGGCGAGGGCGACGACCCCCACGCTCCCGAGAGGATCGACTGCGAGATCCACGGCAGCCCCGGCGGGGTATACCGGGCGTTACGGGATAGGATCCGGCCCGGCCCGTGGTCGATGCTCGCCGACCGGATGAAGGATGAGCGGGACCTTTACTGGATCGCCGACTGCGCCTATACGGAGGCGGCGTTGCACCCCGGGTGGTCGGTAAAGACCGATCTTCCCCCGCTGCCGGAGGGGAGGAACTCCCGGAAAGGGGCGGTCCCGTGAGGAGGGCGGAGCATTCGGCCAACGGCTGAAAGCAGAATCCATATCCCGCGCCTCCGGGCTGCACGAGTAAATAGAAAGACTAATGCCCGCCTCTTTTCCATATTCCATTGATTGTCATGCCTGCCCCTCCCGAAATAGTCGATCTGGTCAAGCGGTTCGACCAGTACTATACGAAATACACGTCTCCGTCCTATAACGAGTTCCAGGTCCGAAAGGAGTTCATCGATCCCTTCTTCGAGGCCCTCGGCTGGGACGTGAACAACCGGTCGGGGCTTGACGAGCGCTACAAGGACGTGATCCACGAGGATACCGTCAGGGTGGAGGCGTCCACCAAAGCGCCGGACTACTCGTTTCGGATCGGCGGCATGCGGAAGTTCTTCGTCGAGGCGAAGAAGCCCGCCGTGAACCTCAAGGAGAACCCGGAGCCCGCCTACCAGGTGCGCCGGTATGCCTGGAGCGCGAAGCTCCCGGTCAGCCTGCTCACGGACTTCGAAGAGTTCATTGTCTACGACTGCACGGCGAAACCTTCCCCGGCGGACAAGGCATCAGCGAAGAGGATCGGCTACTACCGGTACACCGATTACATCGAGAAGTGGGACGAGATCGCGGCGATCTTCTCCAAGCACGGCATCCTGACCGGCGGGTATGACGACTACGTCGAGAGCCTGAAACTGAAGAAGGGCGGGAAGGGCACCGCCGGCATCGACGATGCGTTCCTCGCGGAGATCGAGGGGTGGCGGGAGATCCTCGCAAAGAACATCGCGCTCCGGAACAGGGATCTCTCCATCCGGGAACTGAACGCGGCGGTGCAGAAGACGATCGACCGGATCATCTTCCTCCGGATCTGCGAGGACCGCGGAATCGAGGAGTACGGCCAGTTGAAGCGGATCGCCGCCGGGAAGGATATCTACGAGCAGTTGAAGGGGGTCTTCCGGTATGCCGACGACCGATACAACTCCGGGCTGTTCCACTTCTCCACGGAGACCGGCCGGGAGGACCCGGACAACCTGACGCTCTCCCTCTCGATCGACGACAAGGTGCTCAAGCAGATCATCGGCCACCTCTACTACCCGGACTCGCCGTATGAGTTCTCGGTCTTCCCGGCGGATGTCCTCGGGCAGGTCTACGAGCAGTTCCTGGGGAAGGTCATCCGCCTGACGGCCGGGCACCAGGCGAAGGTCGAGGAGAAGCCGGAGGTGAAGAAGGCGGGCGGGGTCTTCTACACGCCGACCTACATCGTAGAGTATATCGTGGAGCAGACCGTCGGGAACCTGGTCGGGGGGAAGGACCCGAAGGCGGTCGCCGGCCTCCACGTCCTCGACCCGGCCTGCGGCTCGGGGTCGTTCCTCCTCGGCGCCTACCAGTATCTCCTCGACTGGCACCTCGCGTGGTACATGGATAACCTGGTGCCGCTGCTTGCGGGCGGGAAGAAGATGACCGACCCGGCGGTGCTGGAACTCCTGCCAGTAAAACCTGCGCCGGCAAAAAGCGGCCGCGGGAGGAAGAAGCGGGGGGACGAGTACATCCTCCCGGTCTACCAGGTGACCGAGACCGACTGGCGGCTGACGACGGAGGAGAAGAAACGGATCCTCTTAAACAACATCTACGGTGTGGACATCGACCCGCAGGCGGTGGAGGTGACGAAACTCTCGCTGCTCCTGAAGGTGCTGGAGGGCGAGAAGTCCGAGCGGATCGGGAAGCAGCTTACGATCGCGGGCGAGCGGGTGCTCCCCTCGCTCCACGAGAACATCAAGTGCGGGAACTCGCTCGTCGGCCCCGACATCTACAACGACGTGCAGGTGACCCTCGACGACGAGGAGACGATCTTCCGGATCAATGCCTTCGACTGGAACCGGGCGTTCCCGGCCGTCATGCAGGCGGGCGGGTTCGACGCGGTGATCGGGAACCCGCCGTATGTGCGACTTCAGGCGATGAAAGAGTGGGCGCCAGTTGAGGTAGAAGTATATAAGCGCCTTTACAAAACGGCTCGGAAAGGCAATTACGATATCTACGTTGTTTTTGTTGAGAAAGGGCTTGATCTACTGAACGACCAGGGGCAGTTAGGGTTCATTCTTCCTCACAAGTTTTTCACGGCAAAGTATGGGGAACCGTTACGAGAACTCATAGCAACTGGGGAGCATCTAGCAGAGGTCACACATTTTGGATATCAACAAGTGTTTAAGGGAGCAACGACCTATACGTGCTTGCTCTTCCTCTCTAAAGCGAAGAACGCCTCTTTCCGATATCAGAAAGTTGACGATCTCAACGAGTGGAAAAAAGAAATCCGAAGCCCGAACGACACTCTCCCTAAAAGCGCCGTCACTATTTCAGATTGGAATTTTGTCCTGGGTGATGACGCGGCCTTATTTGAGAAATTGGAGAGGTTCGAGAGGAAGTTAGGTCATATCGCACACGTTTTTGTGGGTACTCAAACGAGTGCAGAAGATGTCTTCGTCTTGACGAATTGCCGTGTCGAGGGCAATTTTGTCAAGGGTATGTCAAAAGCATCGCAGGAAGAAGTGTCCGTTGAACGCGGTTGCATAAAGCGGTTCCTAAAAGGGAGACAGATTCGCCGGTACGTTCATCCGGAGTCGAACATCTCCGTAATTTGCCCCTATGAAATTACGGAGGACAACTTTAGGCTACTGCCTAAAAATGAGTTGGTAGAGAAATACCCCTCTACATTCGAGTATCTATCCAAGCATAAGAAAATGTTAGCAGAAAGGGAGAAAGGCAGGTTCAAGGGTGATAACTGGTATGCCTATGGGTATCCAAAGAGTATGACGCTCTTCCAGAGGAATAAAATCGTTTGCCCATTTTATGATAATAAAGCCGCCTATTCGTACGACACAGAAGGATACTTTTTCAAAACTGGATATGGAATTATCCCGAATGACAGTGAGTTTTCGGACTACTATCTACTGGGGCTTCTTAACTCGCAACTCCTCTTCTGGTATTACAAGAAAGTTTGTACTTTCCTGAATTCAGGCTACGCACATTACATGACCCAATACATTGAGCAGATCCCCATCCGCACCATCGACCCCGCCAACCCCGCTGACGTTGCCCGCCACGACCGCATGGTCGCCCTCGTGGAGCAGATGCTCGACCTGAACAGGCGCCTCGCGGCGGCGAAGGCCCCGCACGAGAAGGAGGTGCTCGCCGGGATGATCGACGCGACCGACCGGCAGATCGATAGGCTGGTGTATGAGTTGTACGGGCTGACGGAGGAGGAGATCGCGGTTGTGGAGGGGACAAAGGAATGAAGGATATCGAAGTGATCAGGCGAAAGATAAACGAACTGGAGACTATTGCAGATGAAATTGAAGAGAATGAAATAGAATTGCTTCAAACAGCGGCATTGATTCACACGCCCGATCCTTCAGGCGTGATCTTTTTTGCTCCAAAATTTGAATGGGGTAAATTATCCGATGGAAACCGGCAAAAGCAGCGAGACATATTACGGAAATATCAACGATGGTACTCAGTTGCTCATCAATTAGTCAAGGAGTACATCCCCGAAAGAATCGATGAATTTAGCCAATCCTATTCCAGTAATAAGATGGAAACTTATGGCGTTATTGATTACATTAAGTTCGAAAAGCCACAATGGTCAGGTGACAGGTCTAGTATTATCGATAAGTTTTGGCGGCTTTTCGAGATGCAAAGGAGTATACTTCTCTCTGTACCAGATATAATTGCGGTTAAGCAAACGACCCTCCGAAAAATCATATCAGCAGAGTTTATCGATCGGGAAATCGATGAGGCCGACTACCTGCATAAAGTGGGTCACCCTCGTGCGGCAGGGGCCCTTGCAGGGGTTGCACTCGAACAGCAGCTGAAAACATTGTGTGACAGGTATAACCTTGAATACCAAAAGAGGGATACCATCGAACCTCTAGCTCAAAGACTGTATGAGAACGATCGTATTGATATTACACAACTCAAAAACATCCAGCACCTTGCCAGCATCAGGGATAAGTGTGATCATGCAAGCGATATCACAAGCGACGAAGTCAGAGAGTTGATTGAGCGATTAAAGAAGTTAATCCTCCTATTATCATGAAGTAGCCTCGTATTTTATCTCCATACAACAACGGAAAGCCATGTTGGTAAAAATAGTCTATCTATTCCACACCTCTTTTACATCTCCGACTCGCGTCGTGGCATGACCTCGCCGGACTGCACTGCACTAGAAGTGAGTCCCCCAGCCACAGAACACCGAGCGTACGCAATCCAAACCATACGTAGATGCTCAATAACTCGGTTATATTTGTACCGTGGAGAAAACTATTCATTTGGACCCTCAACCGGCAGACCACATTCCCTCCGGCCGTGGCGTCTGCCTGATCTTCTCTTCCTGTCCGGGACCTCTGACGGCCCCCACCTTGCAGACGCCGCCCACCATGACTGCATGGTCGCTCTCGTCGAGAAGATGCTCGACCTGAACAGGCGCCTTGCGGGGCGAGGGCCCCGCACGAGAATGAGGTGCTCGCCGGGATAGTAAATGCCTGCCGCCACAACCCTGCGGCCGGCGACCCGGGGGAAAAGCGTTATCCTGATGGGCGGGTAACAGGAGTATGATAGGCATGCTCACGGCTGATGGCATCCTCGGTGCGCTGGCAGAACACCGCGAACGGATCAGGAGTCTTGGCGTCCGGCGGATCGGGGTCTTCGGGTCGTTTGCCCGGGGCGAAGAGCGTGAAGAGAGCGACATCGATATCCTCATCGAGTTCGAGGAAGGGGGCCGTACCTTTGACACCTATATGGATCTCAAGTTCTTCCTCGAAGATCTCTTCGGAAGGAAAGTCGACCTCGTCGATCGTGACGCCATAAAACCGGCTCTCGCGCCGCACATCCTCCGGAGTGTTCGATATGTCCCGGGAGTATAACCTCTATCTCCGCGATATCCTTGAGGCCATCGGGAGAATCGAGCGGTATACCCGGGGAATGGACTACGAGGAGTTTCTGGCAAACGATCTGGTGCAGGACGGCGTGATCCGGAACCTCATGGTCATCGGTGAGGCCGTGAAACTCATCCCCGAACCGCTGAAATGCGAACATGCCGATATTTCGTGGAGAAAGATTGCAGGGATGCGAGACATCCTCATTCACGCATACTTCGGGATCCATAACGAGATCGTGTGGGACGTCGTCAGGAACAAGATCCCGGAACTCCAGGTTGCAGTCAGGCAGATGCTTGATGGCGAGGCCGCCTGATCACCCTCTGGCGTGGTTTGGGGCTCGAAAACGGCTTGCTCCACCGACGTCGCCCACCACGATCGCATGGTCGCCCTCGTCGAGAAGATGCTCGACCTAAATAAGCACCTCGCGGCGGCGAAGGCCCCGCACGAGAAGGAGGTGCTCGCCGGGATGATCGACGCGACCGACCGGCAGATCGATAGGCTGGTGTATGAGTTGTATGGGCTGACGGAGGAGGAGATCGCGGTTGTGGAGGGGGTTGTGTGAGATTTTATGATGATCCGATTGAGATAAGCGCTGAAGTCTGGGCTGAGTTGCTCACAGATAGCGAAGTCACCCGGAAAGAGGATCTGGAGGTTCTCAAGTTCATATATGAGAGCAGAAATCACGAGATGCATGCAAAAGAGATTGCGTTAAAACTAAACCTCTCTCATCACGTGACGCTGAACTCACAAATTCCTCGATTCAGTAAACGTGTGATTGCCAGAACAGGAGTCCAGCCCCCTATACGAGAAGATGGATCAATTCGGTGGTGGCATGTTCCCTTTTTGGGCTACGATGAAAGGAACGGCACGGGCTCCTGGATCATGCGATCTGAACTTGTGGAGGCGTATAAACGAGTTTTCGATCAGGACGACCCGGAGATCGTTTATCCTGGAGAGATGACCGTTCAGGATAACGCCGATCTATTCGAAGGCGCCGTGAGTAAAATCGTTGTAAACCGTTACGAGCGGGACGGGAGGGCACGAACCAAATGTATAGAACACTATGGCTATCGATGTGCCGTTTGTGGTTTTGATTTTGAGAAGGTATACGGGCAAATAGGACAGAATAAAATCCACGTGCACCATCTCATACCTCTCTCTGAAATACGACAGGAGTACAAGATCGACCCTGTACGAGATCTACGCCCTGTATGCCCGAACTGCCATCTTATAATCCATAGTAAGAGTAAGAGAGAGCCCTTCACAATCGGTGAGGTAAAAGCAATGATCGGGTCCGGCAGCGATCCGGCGTCTCAATTACCTTCTTCTACGCCCCCGTGAGCGCGAAAATCAGGTCAAAAACGCCCGTACAACTGGTTGATCGCCTCAGGTTGGGCTTATCGCGTGGTGCCTCCTGTAACCCACCCCTCCTGCAGGTTAAATCCCGCACCCGGAGTCAGCGTCTGAAGGACTCCGGATCAGAAGTTGACAGGTCATCGTCTTTCGGGGTGTAACCGTCCTCACTCCCCCGCCCGTCACACTCGATAACACCGGGATCAGACGGATCTATACATTGCTGCGTTGTATACGCCCATTCCTGCAGCGCTGATGAAATCCGCTCAAGGGTCTTCGGGTGCTCCCTGAACCTGCCGGTAGGGACGTATGAACCATCACCCTTCAGTTCAAGATAGCCTTTCAGGTGATGATTCATCAGGACTTCCATCTCCTTCTCCACCCTCCTCTTCATTGCAGTCTTATGGCCGGCACCGACCATATCAGATAGTTTATCCAGCCCCTCTTCCACCATCTGGTACGCCGTCTTCCCCTTACTGCCCGGCTGGAAGATCTGCATCACAATGGCGACCAAACCCCTCCTGACTTCGTGGTTCTTAGACTCCGGCAGCAGACTGATCGGAATGGTCGGCAGCCGGGTCAGATCGGTTCCGGAGAAATCCAGAAGAGCAAGCCTGAGCGCCTCATCGCTCAGGAGATCCGCCTTTTTGACGACAACGGTATCCTTAACGATTATCTGGCTGTGCTCACCGTCGTCAACCTCCGACAACCTGCTGCAGATAGTGTCCGGCATGCTCTGATGGATCTGCAGGCCGTATAGGCCCAGATTCCTCGGATCGATCTTTCTGTAGGAATCCAGCTTATCCGCCTTGGAGTGATCGTTGCAGGTCAACTCGATGACCAACCACCCCGAGGGGCTGCTTGCGACGATATCAGGGCTCCTCTCCTCCCCGGTCCGGCGTATCGACAGGGCCGTCTCAACCCGATAGGCATACCCGGCCTTCCGGAACGGCCCAATAAACCGTGGCCGGTTTCGTTCATGAAAGAGAGCGATCGTGTTGCGCCAGAGGACAATCCTTCTATCCAGATCAGCCAAAGACTTCCACTCCGTCAAAGAAGATAGAAGTCCTGCCAGCGTTATCCTCACCCTGAATCGTTGCTATCCGGGGTGCAGCGTTGACACACCCCTTACCCGGGATCGTCAGGTACGCAAAGTCGGACCCGACATCCAGGAAAACCCTGTCCCAGGTATGTAAATCCACACCCTTAAAGCGCCTGAAATCCGGCTCTGTCTCGGTTTCGATGAGCCAGAGGTTCATCCTTCCCCGCCCCATCGCCACGGTCTTGGAAAACGCCTCAAGGTCAATATTCTGGGTGAAGTTCAACTCAAAGGCGCCCAGGCCGTCATCCCTCAGGCCTGTTGCCTCAGCAAGCGCATCCTCATAGAGATTCGCCATATCAGAGATCGAGAGCATAACCTCATCAACATCGGTCGCCCTGTTGATGGTCACCTTTCCATTACTGTACCACTCTACAGCCAGCGTCACCGAGCCTTCCTTGAGTTTCTGCCAGCGCGTGCTGTATATCGCGAAACTCTCCTTCGCCGTATTCAGCACTTCCGCGAGGCCGGGTATCTTCTCCGTCGCCCCATACCATGCCTTCAGGCTGAAACGTCCTGCTTCGTCATCCGATGCCAGACCATCGGAGAACTTCAGGCCAAGACCCCGCTGTTGCCACGGTTCTTTGACGTCGTAGTGGAGGAGATGGCTCCGGGACAACCAGCACCTGTCAAGACCCTTTATGTGCTTGACCCAGCCATCGGTGACTGCATCCGCCTCTGTCGCATCAAGTAGGGTATACAGTATCCAGACACGCTCGCGGGTTGTATCCAGAAAGAGGGTATTGGGCGACGGAGACCCGCGGTTGACATACCAGCCGTCGGCGTCGAGACTGCTCCAGGCTCCAAGAGGACAGCCAACTTCGTCGAGCGGGTAGTTGGTCTCCAGCAGGTAGGCCTTGAGCTGCGTGAGGCGCGTCTGGCCATATCGTGCCAAAATCGCCTCATTATCCTCGAACCCCGCCTGTAGCATCTCCTTCAGGCCCTGAAGTGTCTGGATGCGTCCCATATTGACTGTTCAACAGTACGAAGAACATAATGAAAAAAGTTTCTAATAACTTCAACTGGCCTCTGGGTCAACCATATGGACTGCCATCACATGTATTTGACGACAGCTGGAAGTACTAGAATGCCTCAAGTCACCATAGGTGCTCCTATCGACAGGATAGAACTGGGGAACGATAGGCAGGTGTATGAGTTGTATGGGCTGACGGAGGACGAGGTGAAGATGGTGGAGGGGGGCAACGCGTGAAGACCCCGTCCTTACCAGGGACGCGCTCGACAACTGTGTCGTATGGAAGGGATTCTGTTCCGAAGTTGCTATGCGGAGAAGCACGATGATATCCGATAAATCTGAAATATGCACCCCCACAGCAGTATCTATAAATCAGGGCGGCCGGAGAGGTAATGCGCTGGAGCGCAACATACGATGTTGGAGCGAGAGTACGATCCGGAGTAGATAGACATGGATTTCGAGATATACGAGGAGGACTTGGTCGACGCGGGACTCAGTCTAGAGGAAAAAGAATATCCTGCTGCAATCGAGATGGACCACCTGCTCGTCATCGGCGCCCCGGGAGATGTTACCGTCCGGATCTTCAAGGTCGGCCTGGAGTACCGCGTGGAGATCCCCGACGAAGTCGTCATGCAGATCCAGTTCGAGGACTCGACCTACGAGCACCCACTCCCTGCCTATATCGATATCTCCGAAGGAAAGATCTGCCTCATCTTTCCCTGACCTTATTTATAATGGGCTCACGTCTCCCGCTGGCCGATCTGATCCTCTGCCGGCACAGAGACAGCCTGCTCGCCGGGTAAAACCACTCCGCAGATGGACTGTTACCGGTTCGATGGTGAGCCGTGAGCGGAGCATGCCGGGAGAGATGTCGACCCCGTGGTGGCGAAAGCCTGCCGGGACACCCGTGCAACCGGCAATCACAGGGAAAAGCGTTATCCGGATCGGCGGGTAACAGGAGTACGATACGGTATGCTCACGGCAGACGGCATCCTCGGGACGCTTGCGGAACACCGCGAACGGATCAGGAGCCTCGGCGTCCGGCGGATCGGGGTCTTCGGGTCGTTTGCCCGGGGCGAAGAGCGCGAAGAGAGTGATATCGATATCCTCATCGAGTTTAAGGAAGGAGGGCGCTCCTTTGACACCTACATGGACCTCAAGTTCTTCCTCGAAGATCTCTTCGGGAGGAGAGTCGACCTCGTCGATCACGACGCCATAAAGCCGGCTCTCGCACCGCACATCCTCAGGAATGTTCGATATGTCCCGGGAGTATAACCTCTATCTCCGTGATATCCTTGAGGCGATCGGGAGAATTGAGCGATACACCCGGGGAATGGGCTACGAAGAGTTCCTGGCAGACGACCTGGTGCAGGATGGAGTGATTCCGGAACACCGGCGAGCACCTTCGGTTGACGCCATGCCTGCGCCGGAGTGAGAGGGAGACGGGAGCTCCCCACTCGATCTCTTCAGTGCCAGGGATAGATCGCCCCGGTAAACACCCCCTCTTCAGACAGAGATATGTAGATTGAAGCACCAGAGGATCATATCGCAGAGGTGAAATTGCCATGAGCCAGACAAAAGAGGAGATCATCAGCGAGCTCGAAGACCTCCCGCCCCGGACCTATGGCGAGGTGCTCGATTTCATCCGGTTCCTCAAGGCCCGGCGCCGGAAGGCCGCACCCGACACCGCCCTCGCAAGCGAACCCGTGCTCCGGAAGGATTGGCTCCGGCCCGAGGAGGATGAGGCGTGGAAAGATTTGTGAAGGGCGATGTCGTTGTACCGTTCCCTTTCCCGGATCTCTCGACGGTGAAGCGGCGGCCCGCTCTTGGAACGCATATCCTCCGGAGTGTTCGGTATGTCCCGGGAGTATAACCTCTCGTTCCGGGGCTATCCTTGAGGCTATCGATCCCTGCACACGGGAGCGAAGAACCTTTATTTTTCCCTTGACGGTAGTGGTGATCCATGGAGTGGGGGCAATGCCGGGAGAAGTCGACGGAAAGCTGATCGATGACCTGACAACCCGGCTCGACCATCCCCTGAAACCCGGGGAAGAGAGCGTGGTGGTCAGGTTGAGGAAACACCCTGAAAAGAAGACAAAACTCCATGCTCCTGAGGAATACATCCTGAAGCTGGCCGAGAAAGATCTTGAAGAGTTGTAGTGGTGGATATCCCGATCTGGAAGATCCCGGAGAAGCGAACCCTCCCCCGGGGAACCGCTTCGCCCCTCAAAAGACTGATACGGGGTGAGCGTCATACCAACCAGCATACAGGTACGGTTGGATGAAATGGCAGGACACACAGTACCCAGGACAGCACGGGAGACCATCGTCGCGATACTCACCAGGAACGATGCCGAGTGGATCGCGATCTTCGGCTCCTACGCGCGAGGATCCGCCGGCCCGGCGAGCGACATCGACATCCTGGTCAGGTTCTCCCGACCCAAAAGCCTCTTTTCGCTTGTCCGGATCGAGGACGAGCTTGCCCGTGCTCTGTGCATGAAGGTGGATCTCGTCACCGAGAACGCCGTGAGCCCCTACCTTGCCGATGCCATCTACCGTGATGCCGTGGTGATCTATGACGCCCGAGGACCCCGCGTATCTCCGTCACATCCTTGATGCCATACTGAGCATCGAAGAGTTCTCCGAAGGCATCGGATCTGCAGAGGAACTCCGGAACCGCCGGCTGGAGCGTGCCGGGATCGAGCGTATGCTGACCATTATCGGCGAGGCGGCAAAGATGATCTCGCCGGAGTTACGTGAAAGGCACCCGGAGATCCCCTGGAGAGAGGCAGCGGGGATGCGGGATAAGATCGTCCACCATTACTTCGGTGTGGATTACGAAGCGGTGTTCCTGACCCTGCGCGATGATCTCCCGGTCCTCAAGCAGGGGATCAGGGCTATTCTTAACGAAACCGGACGCTAGATACGCTGTTTCTCACCACCCCGCCGGCCGACGACTGCATCAAAGGTTCAGTCTCAGGGCTGTCCGGGCCATGGACATCGCCGGCAGGCAATCCCCCCTCATCCCCCGGCGGTCCCCGCCCTCCCGCAGATCTGCACCACCTCCTCCGGCTCGTACCGCAACGCAACCTCGCTTGTCCTCCCGCCGGCCTGCACCCGGATCAGGTCGACCAATCGGAGCGAGTCAAGCTTTCGCAGTTGCCGGGAGAAGACCGTGTAGCCGACCTTCGGTGTCTCCTCCACCCGGCCGTAGATCGCGCCGGAGACCAACGGCCCGGCCTCCTCCTGCGACAGCTCCGCGATCCGCCGGAGCAGCCGCCGCTCATCCAGAGAGAGCGCCCGGATGGTGCAGGCGAGGTGGACGTGCTTTGCCTGCTCGTAGGCCCTCGTGATATCCTCCTCGACGACCTCGGTGCGGGCGGCGCACTCCGC
>NZ_JAVBWL010000049.1:0-64597 GCF_036677455.1 Methanoculleus sp.
CGATGGGATACTATGTTCTGGAACAGAGCGATGGAGACGATCCGCCCTGATGAACTCGCGGATCTACAACTCAAGCGGCTGAAGTGGTCGCTGAATCAAGCACAGAAGGTTGGGCTATACCAGAGGAAGTTCAAGGAAGCGGGCGTCTCTCCAGACGATATCAGGACGCTTGACGACCTCGAGAAACTTCCTTTCACCTACAAGAAGGAACTCCAGGCCGGATACCCGTTTGGCCTCTTTGCGGTTCCCATGAAAGAGATCGTCAGGATCCACACCACCTCCGGCACGACAGGGAAACCGACCGTCGTCGGCTACACCCGGCAGGACCTGGATAACTGGTCGGAACTGATCGCACGGAACATGACGATGATCGGCCTTGGAGAGGACGACGTCTTCCAGAACGCGGTCAACTACGGTCTCTTCACCGGAGGGCTCGGGTTTCACTACGGCGCCGAGAAGATCGGGGCGACCGTGCTCCCGAGCGCAACGGGAAACACCCGCCGCCAGATCGAGATGATCGAGGACTTCGGGGTGACCGCGATCCACTGCACCCCGAGTTACGCCCTCCACCTCGCCGAGGTGGCCGAGTCGATGGGGAAGACGCTGGACTCCCTCAAAACCGGGATCTTCGGGGCCGAACCCTGGTCGGAGAGTATGCGGGCAGAGCTCGAGCGGCGCCTCGGCGTGACGGCATACGATAGTTACGGCCTCTCAGAGATGTACGGCCCGGGTGTGGCGTTCGAATGCCCGGAGCACAACGGTCTCCACCTCTGGCACGACTGCTACCTTGCAGAGGTCATCGACCCTAAGACGGGCGAGCGGCTCGCTCCCGGAGAACGGGGCGAACTCGTCATCACCCCGCTCATCAAAGAGGCCCTGCCGCTCATCCGCTACCGCACCGGCGACATAACCCAGCTGATGGAGGATGGATGTACCTGCGGGCGCGGACAGAAGATTGCACGGCTCACGGGCCGCAGCGACGACATGCTGGTCATCCGGGGGATCAACGTCTTCCCCTCACAGATCGAGCACGTGCTCCGGTCCCTCCCTGAGGTCGGAGAGCAGTTCATGGTATATATCGATCGCATCAAACATCTGGATGAGATGACGATCGAGGTAGAGATGAGCAGAGCGGGGTTCTCCGGCGAACTCCAGGACCTCGCCCGCACGCAGAAGAAGATCGCCGGCGAGCTCCATAACACGCTCGGGCTCCGGACCGCGGTGAAACTGGTGGAGCCGGGGTCGCTCCCCCGGTTCGAGGGGAAGGCGAAACGGGTCATCGACCGGCGGGGCGCGATCTGATGGCGCCCTGGAATCCACGAGCGGAGGAGATGCCGCCTGATGAGTTGCGGCGACTCCAGTTCAAACTCGCGAAATCCCTGATCTACCGGCTCTACAGCTTCAACGACTTCTACCGGCGCCGGATGAAGGAGCAGCAGGTTCACCCTGACGACATAAGGACACTCGAGGATATCGCGAAACTCCCGTTCATGTACAAACGAGACCTGCGGGACGGCTACCCGGACAAGATCTTCACCGCCGAGCGGAACGAGCTGGTCCGATACCACGTCTCCTCCGGGACGACGGGAAAGCCGACGGTCGTGGGCTACACGGAGCGCGATATCGAGAACTGGAGTGAGTCGCTGGCACGAGGGTTCTCCTCCTGCGGCCTCGGACCGGGTGACGTGATCCAGGTGAGTTACGGCTACGGCCTCTTCACCGGCGGCCTCGGCGCCCACTACGGCGCCGAACGGGTCGGTGCCACCGTCCTCCCCACAAGCGTCGGGAACACGGAGCGGCAGGTCGAGCTGATGCAGGACCTTCACGTCACCGCGATCGCCTGCACCCCCTCCTACCTCCTCCACATGGGGGAGGTGGCGGAGAAGATGGGGGTCTCGATCAAGAACGACACCGATCTGCGGATCGGCTTCCTCGGTGCCGAGCCCTGGTCGGAGCAGATGCGGAGCCGGATCCAGGACTGGCTCGGGATCCGCGCCTACGACATCTACGGGACGAGCGAACTCTCCGGGCCCATGTTCACCGAGTGTGCCGAGCAGCAGGGGATCCACATATGGGGCGACCTCGCGCTCGTCGAGATCGTGGACCCCGAGACCGGCGAGGTGCTCGAGCCCGGGGAACAGGGCGAGCTGACCATCACCATGCTCCAGAAAGAGGCGCTGCCCATGGTCAGGTACAGGATCGGGGATCTCACCGTCCTCGAAGAGGACGCCTGCGCCTGCGGCCGGACCCATCCGCGCATCGGCCGGATCCGGGGAAGGGTGGACGATATGCTGATCGTCCGGGGCATCAACGTCTTCCCGTCGCAGGTGGAGCACGTGCTGCTTGAGATCCCGGACGTCGGCAGGCACTTCCAGATCGTCGTCGACCGGAAGGGTGCGCTTGATTCCATGCTCGTACGGGTGGAAGTGAGCGAGGAGGCGTTCTCCGACAAGATCACCGACCTTATGGTGATCAAGAGGAAGGTGGAGCACCGTCTGCGCAGTTCCCTGAACGTGGGCGTGGACGTGGAACTGGTCGAACCGGGCACCCTGCCGAGGTTTGAGGGAAAGTCTAAGAAGGTTGTTGACAGGAGGTCATTGTAATGGAGAAGTCATATATCGTCAAACAGATCTCAATCTTTTCGGAGAACCGTCCCGGGCGCCTCGCGGCGATCGCCGGTGCGCTCCGGGATGCGAAGATCAACATCTTTGCATTCAGTATCGCTGAAGCGGACGGGTTCGGTGTCGTTCGCGCGCTCGTCGACCGGCCGGAGGACGCCCACCGAACACTGACCGGTCTCGGGTTCAGGGTCTCGTTCACCGATGTCATCGGCGTGAAGATGCGTGACGAGCCCGGCGGCCTCTCGGATATCGCGTCGATCCTCGGGGATGCGGGGATCAACATCGAGTATGCCTACGCCTACTCAGGGAAGGACGCGGCGGTCCTGATCCTGCGCGTGGACCAGGTCGAGGATGCTGTCCGGCACCTCCTTGACCGTGGCGGAGAACTCCTCAAGACGCCCCTCTCAAAATAGATCCCGGAGCCAGGGGGTACTCCCGGGCTCTCGTCTTTTTGAAGCGTGCGACACGCCGGTGTCCGCTGCCGATCAGTGCCGTTTCTCCCATTTCAGGAGTTCCGAGACCTCAGAGAGCGTCTTTCCGCGCCGGATCTCCTCGCGAATCCGCTCTTCGGTCTTTCTGACCTCCATCGCGCGCCGGGCAACCTCATACGCCCGCTCCCGGGGGATCACCACGACACCGCTCTCGTCGGCGACGATCCAGTCGCCCGGCCGCACCTCCTGTCCGCAGCAGGCGATCTCGGTGTTGATCTCCCCGAGGCCTTTGGGATCGCCAGCGTTCGGAACGGTTGCCGTGGCGAAGACCGGGAAGCCGAGCTCCCGGATGTCGTCGACGTCCCGGGCCGCTCCGTCGATAACGACGCCGCTAACCCCACGGTTCATCGCGGAGTGGGTGGCAAGCTCCCCCCAGGGCGAGACGTCCCGCCGGCCGTCGTTACTGATAACAAGCACGTCGCCCGGTCCGGCGACGTCGATCGCCTCGACGGGTTTTGCCCAGTCCCCGGCAACGGTCCGGACCGTCACCGCCCTGCCGACCGCTTTCACCCGGCCAGAGAGAGAGACGACGCCCGCCATCGCCCCTTTCCGGTGCATGGCGTCGGTGACGTTCGGTGCGGAGACCGCTTCGAGCAAGCGACGGATTGCGGCTTCCTGGCTCTCCTCCTCCCGCGGCCGGATCTCGGGCCGATCGATTGCGCTCCGCACCTGCCGTGCCGCCCCGGTCACGTCGGCTGCCTTGATGATGTTCCCCCCCACGATGACGATCGAGGCCCCGGCGGCGACTGCCTCGGATGCGGTCTCTGCATCGAGCCCTCCTGCAACGGCGATCGGGATCTGCACCTCTCCCGCGAGGCGATGGAGGAGGTCGAGCGACGACCTCCCGATCATCTGCTGATCAATGCCCACGTGGGCGTTGATGTAGTCGACGCCGAGCGCGGCAAGTTCCCGCGACCGGGAGACAGGATCGGTGACGTTGATGAGGTCGGCCATGATCCGGACGCCGTACTTGCGAGCCGAGCGCACCGCCTCGGTTATGACGGTATCGTCGGCATCGGCGAGGATGCAGATGATGGCGGCACCGGACTTTGCCGCCATCTCTACCTCGATGGCCCCGGTGTCGGCGATCTTCATGTCCGCGACGATCTCGTGACCGGGGAAGCGCTCCCGGAGCGTCCGCACGGCCTGCATCCCCTCGCTCTTGATCAGGGGCGTCCCGGCCTCAATCCAATCCGCACCGCCACGGACCGCTTCTTCTGCGATCTCTACCGCACGATCGAGCTCAAGGAGATCGAGCGCCACCTGGAGAGTAGGCGTTGCCATGCAGTATGGTATGATAGGATTCTATTTATGGGAGATCCGGCCGGGGGAAACCTATATCCATGAGATGAACGAGGTAGCCGGCGCCCACGCCGCCCCTGCCCCGGGAAAGAGGGGACAGGCAGCCGTATGGGTGGCACGGATGTGATTGAAGGATGGTTGAAATAGGATACAAACTGGCGAGCGAAGAGCATGGGGCCCTTGACCTGGTCTGCTACGCCCGCCAGGCTGAAGATGCCGGCTTCACGTTTGCCATGATATCGGATCACTACCACCCCTGGACAAACCAGCAGGGGCAGAGCCCGTTCGTCTGGGGGGTCCTCGGCGGCATCTCGCAGGTGACGGCAGATCTTCACCTGGTGACCGGGGTCACCTGCCCGACGATCCGGACGCACCCGGGGATCATCGCCCAGGCCGCCGCAACCGCAGCGAGCATGATGCCCGGACGGTTCAGTCTGGGCCTCGGGTCGGGCGAGAACCTCAACGAGCACGTCTTCGGCGACCCCTGGCCCGCGGCCCCCATCCGGATAGAGATGCTTGAGGAGGCGATAGAGGTGATCAGGCTGCTCTGGAAGGGGGGCATGCAGGATCATTACGGCTCCTTCTACACCCTGGAGAACGCTCAGATATTCACGCTCCCCGATGAGCTCCCTCCCATCTACATCGCGTCCGAAGGCCCGATCAGCGCTTCTCTGGCCGGGCGGGCCGGTGACGGGTTCATCAACCCGGGCACCAATGCGGAGGAGAACCTCATCATCTTCCGGGACTCCGGAGGCGGCGATAAGCCTGCATACATCGAGATATCGGTCTGCTGGGCAGAGACCGAGGAGGAGGGGCGGAGGACCGCCTATGAACAGTGGCCGATCGCGGCAAACGAGGGGGAGCTCAACAGGCTCCTTCCCACACCGGTCCACTACGAGCAGGTGGCGAAGATGGTGACGCCGGAGGACGTCGCAAAGCACGTCACCTGCGGGCCCGATCCTGACCCCGTCATCCGAAAGATCGAGGAGGGTGTCAGGAAGGGGTTCGACCACGTCTGCATCCACCAGATCGGGCAGCAGCAGCGGGAGTTCATGGAGTTCGCTACAAAAGAGGTTCTGCCGCACTTCACGAAGTAGCGGCAGTGGAATCTGAGAGGGCGGCACGGGAACCGGTCAAAGGGAGGGGTCAGGAGTCGGCCGGATCGCTCTGATCTGACCGCACCCTGCAGATACTCTCGACCGGCAGGACAAAGATCCTGCCGTCGCCCGGCTTGCCGGTCCGGCCGCTCGCCCGTACAATGTCGATGACCCTCTCAACATCGGCATCCCTGACGACCATCTCGATCTTCACCTTCGGGATGAGCTCGACCGGCATCGTCTTTCCTCTGAACCGAAGGGCTATACCTCTCTGTGCTCCCCGCCCCATGACCTCACTTACGGTCATGCCATAGATGCCAGCCGCCTCAAGCGCTGCCCGTACGGGGCCGAACATCTCCGGCCTGATGACTGCGCAGACCATCCTCATCCGCACCACCTCACACCCGCACGGACTCGCCGTGCTGGGCGATGTCCAGTCCGACATACTCTTCCTCCTCGGTGACCCGCAGCCCCATCACCGCATCGACGACCCTCGCGATGACGTAGGTCGCGCCGAACGAGTAGGCCACGACCACGCCCACATCCACTACCTGGATGAGGAACTGGCCCGGGTTCCCGTAGAGCAGACCCTCTACGCCCCCTATTGCCGCGACCGCAAAAGCCCCGGTTGCGAGAGCGCCAAAGATCCCGCCCATACCGTGGATCGCCCACGCATCGAGACTCTCGTCAAGGCCCTTCCGGACCCGGAAAAGCAGGGCCCCGTAGCAGAAAAGGCCTGCACCGGCCCCGATGGCAATCGCGGCCATGGGACCGACAAACCCGGCCGCCGGAGTGATGGCGACGAGCCCGGCGATGGCCCCGCTGATCATCCCCACTGAGCCTGGCCTGCCGCGAACCCAGGCAGCGCAGAGCCAGGCAAGGGCTCCCGCAGCGGCTGAGATGTTCGTCACGATAAATGCATTTGCCGCAAGGCCGTTCGCGGCAAGGGCGCTGCCGGCGTTGAACCCGAACCACCCGAACCAGAGGAGCGCCCCCCCAAGGAGGGCCAGGGGGATGTTGTTCGGCTCCATGCCGTGACCGCCGAAGCCAAGACGCTTCCCGATGACGAGGGCGAGGGCGAGCGCGAGCGCGGAGAACCCTGAGCTGATGTGGACGACCGTGCCTCCGGCGAAGTCAAGCGCACCGAACTGCGCCGCCCACCCGCCGCCCCATGCCCAGTGAGCGAGCGGGTCGTAGACCAGTGTCGTCCAGAGCAGGCCGAAGAGAAGGAACGAACCGATCCGTATCCGCTCCGCAACCCCGGATGTCACGATTGCAAGTGTGAGGCCCGCAAAGACCATCTGGAAGGCAACAAAGAGCAGGTCCGGGATGCCATCACCGCCCATCCCGATACCCTGCAGGAAGGCATACTCAAGACCCCCGATCAAGCCATGGATATCAGTGCCAAAGGAGAGGCTGTACCCGCAGACGACCCACTGGATGCTGACGAGGGCAAAGGCGATGAACGAGAGCGCGATCATAGAGATGAGGTTCTTCCGCCGGACGAGTCCGCCGTAAAAGAGTCCCACCCCCGGAGTCATCAGCATGACCATAGCTGTACAGATGAGAATGAACGCCGTAGCGCCGGTGTCAATCATACCCCGGCCTCCGGACTACCTGTTGGTTGGCTCCACCGCCCATAGGAAGGAAATTTCCTTCTATAGTTAATAAATATTTCTAAAAGCATCGTGTACCGTGAAGAGACAGGCACAGTTCGCAGTCAGATATGACCTACATGATGCGAGGACCATGATCGGGATCCGACAGGTATCCACCGGGCCTGTGCCTATCTGTGATCGGCAGGGCCTAAAAAGAACTCGTAGCGGCCTTCTGCCCATGCTGTCCGGCAAACCAGAGCGACGGATGAAAAAGACGTATGGGTGCCGCGGGGCCTGAAACAGAGAGAAAAAGGAATTTTTGTTACATCAGCCTATTCTTCTTCGTAGCGTTCGAAGAACGTGACCTCGTCGGGGGTCTTCTTCTTCGCGATCTGGATCTCCTCGGGGAACCCCGCGGGCACGAGAGAGACGAGCGTGTACTCTTCCGGGACGTTGAGGAGCTTCCGGACATCCTCGACGTAATCCTTCTTCTCACCCGCAACCCAGCAGGACCCGACACCCCATGCCTGGAGCGCGAGGAGGAGTTGCATCGTCGCCGCGCAGCAGTCTTCGAGATAGTACTTTGCATCCCGCTTCCCGAAGACGGCGAAGCAGATGGGCGCATCCGCGATGAACCTGGCGTTATCGGTCAGGTCCGCGATCGCCCGCAGCGTCTCGCGGTTCTGGATGGTCCCAAAGAGCCAGGGCTGCTCGTTTCTCGCCGTCGGGGCAAGGCGCGCGCAGTCGAGGGCGTCCTTGATGATCTTATCCTCGATCGGACTGTCCTTGTACTTCCGCACGCTGTGCCTGCTCCGTATCACGGTGACACCGAGGTTAACCGTTCCACCAATCGGACTCATGCAACGATGGTGGGCACTCCAGGCCTAAATACCTTGGGGAAATGGGGAGATAGGGGTGCCCCATCCGGAGGAGCGGCCCTAGAAGAGGGCCTGGATCATCTGCAACATGTTCGAGAAGCCGTCAGTGATGACCACCGTCGGATCGATCCCGAGGACGGGAAAGATGAACAGGAAGTAGGCAACGACCCCTATCGTGCACCCGACGTTCGCGAGAGCGGCGACCAGCACCACCCGGAAGAGCGGGATCCTCCGCATCTCCGAGAAGGTCTCCGCCGCGATGATCTGCCGGAGTTCTCCGGCGGTGGGCTTCCGGATCTTCGCCTCGACGGCCGCGGCGAACCACCCCGCCGCAAGCACCGGGTTGAGCGATGTCATCCACGAGACGGTAAACGCCGTGGCAGCCGAAAGGGGGTGTCCGCCGGCTGCAAGCGTGAATACGGCACTTAAAGCGCCGGTGATCAGGATCCAGTAGGCAAAAGCGGCGAGCAGGACGTCCAGGCCCACGCCGGAGAAGGCTATCGCGGCGAAGAGGAGGAGGAAGAGGCCGGTGACGGTCGCACCGATGATCTTCCCCCACGGCAGGCCCTTCACCTCGGCAGTCAGGGTCGGGAGCGGCGGCAGCGTCTCCGGTGCGTCGAGGTAGCGCTGCACCCCCTGGATGTGCCCGGCGCCGACGACCGCCAGCACCCGCTCATACCGGCTCCCGAGCATCAGGACCTGATGAGCGAGATATGCGTCCCGTTCGTCTATCAGGGCCTGGGCGCCCCGGGGAGAGAACTTCCGGAACTCCTCCATCGCGGCACTCACCACGTCCTGGTTCGTGAGCGCGTCCACATCGATCTCCTCACCCTCGACACTCACCAGCGAGTAGAGCAGGGCCCCGATGAACTTGATCTTCTCCCAGACCCCCATGTTACCCCAGAACCGGGCAAGCGTGATCCGGATATCCCGGTCGATGAACGCAACGGGCTTCTGGTGCGTTTGGGCCTCTTCGATGGCGGCCAGCATCTCGGAGCCGGGTTTCACGCCGGTCTCGGCACCGATACGCTGCTGGATGTAGGTGAGCACCCACTGGACAAGGAGCTGGCCGAAGTTTCCTCTCTTCAGGATATCCGCAACAGAGGGCTCGGGAACCTCCTCCGTGAGCGAGGTATACCGTCCCCTGTCGAGTTCGACACCGACGATATCGGGCTCGAACTCTTCAATAGCAGCCCGGACATCCTCGACGCTCTTCTGCGAGACGTGGGCCGTCCCGACGAGACGGATCTCAGTCATGGAGCACCTTTACGCCCTCGCTGTCGATCACGGCGCGCCTCCCCGGCGGCACCGTCACTCTCCGGTAGACGGCACAAAGACCCGCCTCCTCTGTTGCCTCGGCGGCGTGCCGCCTGCAGAGATCAGCCGCTGCGGCCTCTGCGTCGGGGGAAGAGAGGGGCGTGCCGAGACCGGGGCACTCAGAGACCAGCAGGTCGTCGTCGGCCAGCATGAACGGATAGGTGCGGCAGATCCAGGGGCGATGAGCGTAGATGGAACACCGCCCGTCGCGGAGAAACATACAGGCATCCGTCGTGCGCCGGAGGCACCAGGCAAGGGTATACTCCCCGCCGTTCCCGGCATCGATGAAGTCGGGATAGGGCTCGGCGACCTCATCCCAGGCCATGCTGGTCGCTGCCATGATCGTCCTGACCTCAGCGGGGCTCACCAGCACGAGGTTTGAGTCCTCTGCAACCCGCCGGCAGCAGGCGCCACACTCCCGGCAACGGAACCCGACGGACTCGATCCGGCTCGCAACGTCATCTATTCCGAGCATATCCTGTCAAAGTTCTCGAAGATAAGCCGCCCGTTGACGGTATGGCTGACCTCAGGGTGCCACTGGACGCCGTAGAGGCGTTCATCGGGAGACGCCATCGCCTCCACACCGCAGATGGTCGACTCTGCAAGTCGAACAAATCCTTCCGGAACCACCGAGACCTCGTCCGCGTGCGACGCCCAGACATGAACCCGGTCCGGGTAACCCTGAAGAAGATCGTTCTGTTCGAGTATATCGACCTCGACCGCGCCGAACCCGCCGCTTGCCCCCCGGCGGACCGCACCTCCCCGGGCCGTCGCCATGATATGCAGTCCAAGACAGATACCAAGGACCGGGAGGCCGAGATCGAGGTAGGCGGGAGCGGAGCCGGCACGGTCCAGGGTCGGGCCGCCGCCGAGGATGATGCCCCGGCAGCCCCGGGCGACCTCGGCCGGCGGCGTATCGTTCGAGATCATAGTGGTCTCAATATCCATATCACGGAGCGTCCTCTGGATCAGGTGGTTGAACTGTCCGTGATTGTTGACCACATAGAGTGGAAGCATTGCTTATAGATGGATGTAAAAAGGTATAGTCCTTCCCTCAGTCATATTTCTGAACGAAATCGAAGACTTTCCGGGTGATCTCCTCCGGTTCGTGGCCCATCAGGTAGGCGAGCGTCAGAGCCCCGCCCGCACCCATCCCCTCTTTGACCTCGCCGATGCAGTACCGGGCGAGCCCGACGTGCCCGATACCGGCAAAGTTCGGGTCGACGTAGTACGCCGCGGTGCCGACGTCGGCGACCGACCGGGCGAACCCGGCGGAGGGATCATCCCTGACGTAGACTGTCGTCGCAAGGCGCGGCACCCTCCTCCCGAGCGCTTTCAAGGTGGCCGCGACGGCAAGCATCTGGGTCCCCCCGGCGAAGAGGATCTCGCCGGAATAAGCGCTCGCGATCCCTGCCGCCACCGGCATCATGGGATCCCCCACGGCCCGGAGGATATCGAGAGGCTCGCGCGCGCCGGCAGCATTCATCCGGGCGAGCGCATCCCTGCAGACGGCTTCCTTCAAGTCCACCGGGTTTTTGATGAAAGCACTGCTGACCGAGGCGTCGTAGCCGAGCGCACGGAGGACACAGAGCGCGGTTGTCGTCCCGCCGGGGACGCACTCGCCGAGCATCAAAAAGTCGCTGTACTGCGCGAGCAACCGGCCGACCATCTCACCTCGCCCAAAGAGGAGCGCTGCGTTCGGCACCGCATCCTCCTTCCGGGGATCGCCGCCCGGGCTCCCGTAGACGTCCAGGCAGGGAACCGCGGGGACATGGGCAAGGCCCGCGTTGATGAGAACGGGAGAGAGACCGGTCAACTCCACCATGGACCGGGCGATGGTCGCCGGCGTCGGGCACCCGGTAGGGGTGTTCGGCCGGGCCGCGACGCTCGTGATCGCGCCGGTCGTGACGAGTTCTGCATCCAGATTCGGCGTGAGCAAAGTCCCTTTCGGGCTCGGCCCGGCGCCCGATATACCGGGGACGGTGGAGAGCATGGTATTGCCGAGGATGAACGCCATCATCGGGCGCTTCGGTCTGATCCCCGGGTCTTCTGAGAGGAATGGGTTGGACATCAGTATAGGGTTGGTCTGCAGGCTAGAAGAGATTGATGCCGGCCGGCAGAGCGCATGACGGGTGCCCGGTTCCAGGGCGGGTAGCGCCGGCCGGGGATCTCGGCGAGGCTGTGGACGGCTGCCTTCTCCAGGCCCGTGGCCGATCACGCCGGACGGAGTTTGAACTCGCGCCCATCGCCACTCGCACCTGACGGTGCTCAAACTTCTTCCCCTTCGGGGAAGTCGCACTTCGAAGACCTTCGGTCTTCTCACGCTCCGGCCGCTCGCACCTGCGGTGCGGGCGGCAATCGCAAACACAAACGCCAAAATACCCACCAGCCTCAATACTAGAACAATGTTCGAGATCGAACGCAGGCTGGAGGAGAAGGGTATCACGCGAGGAGATATCGTCGCCTCCGCGATGGAACTCTACGTCCCGCACGGGATCAGTGCGGAAGAGGCCGCGGGCAGACTGGATGAGAAGATCGGGAAGGCCCTTCTGGACCCGAACATCTCGTCGCTCCTCCTCGGCGCTATCCTGCTCGAGGACGAACTCTACGTGAAGCGGAAGAACTCCGAGATCGCTGACGATCCGGTCTTCCTGCTCTCGGACGAGATCATCGGGATGGCGATCGCCGAGGTGATCGGGGGGACTTACGCGCGGTTCGAGTTCACTCGCTACGACCAGAAGAAACCGGGGATCCTGGGCAAACTCGGGCCGTTCCTCGACGATGCCGTCGCCGGGCTGATCGCAGGATGCACGTCGCGCCTCTACAGTGAGTCAATGTGAAGTCCGTTCTCGCCCTCCTGCAGTTCTGCACGCCGCTCCCCCTGGGAAGGCCGGTCGAGTTCGAGCACTTCGCTCGCCGCTCTTACCTCTACCCGCTCGCGGGGTACGTGATCGGCGGTATAGCGGCTGTTATTGTCTCCTTCATAGCGTCGCCGGTGGTGGGTGCGGCTATCGCCCTCGCAACGGTGCTTCTTCTCTCCGGGTGCAACCACTTCGACGGCCTGCTGGACTTCGGCGACGGGCTCATGGCCCACGGGAGCCGGGAGAAGAGAATAGCCGCCATGACCGACCGGACCACCGGGGCCGGCGCCCTCGCGGCAGGGATCGTCGTCACGCTCATAGCGTTTGCCGGGCTGCAGACGGTCGCGTACCTCCCGGCGGCCATCCTTATCGCCGAGGTCTGTGCGAAGGTCGCGATGTCCTGCCTCACCACGCTCGGCGAACCCTTCCGGGAGGGGATCCACTCCTACCTCCACGGGTTTGCGAGACCATGGTTCCTCGTCCCGGCCATCCTGCTCGCGCTGCCCCTCTTCCTGCTGCCGGTCCCTGCACCGAGCATCGCGCTCGCCCTCGCGGTCACGGTCGCCATCGTTGTGCTGATGCTCTCCCTCTCCCGGCACCTCTTTGGCGGTGTCAACGGCGATGTCGTCGGCGCTACAAACGAGATCTCCCGGGCGGCGGTCATCCTCACCCTTGCCCTCCTGTGACCACCTTTTTAATCCCGGCGGCAACTACTACTGTAGAATGATGAAAGACTACGCCCTCTACTCCCGGGGAGGGGTCATCACTGAGCGGAACGCAGACTATGCGACGATACGATTGCGGATTCCGGCGGGGGTCCTCTCCGTAGATCAGGTCCGGCAACTGGCATCGATCAGCAAGAAATACGGGGACGGCTCCCTCCACCTCACCATGCGCCAGACCGTGGAGATCCCGCATGTGAACCCCGAGAACCTTGAGAAGATCGCAAAAGCCCTTGAGAAGAACGGGACTCCCATCGGGGCGGAGCATAATGAGGTCGTGAACATCATGGCCTGCCCGGGGACGGAGCGGTGCAAGTACGCCAACTGCGAGACGATCGACCTTGCCCGAAAGGTTGATGAGCGAGTTTTCGGAAAGGAGCTCCCGATACGGCTCCGTATCGCCATATCCGGTTGCACCCACATGTGCAACAGCCCACTCTTGCACGATATCGGGGTCATCGGCAGGATACGGCCGCTGCGCACCCCGGGACTCTGCACGGGGTGCGGCACCTGCGCGGAATACTGCAAAAAGTGCGCCATAGTGCTGAAGAACGGCGTATCGGTCCTCGAGGAGGGCAAATGCGTCCAGTGCGGCATATGCATTCACTCCTGCCCCTATCACCTCCTGAAGTCCGAGTATGACCATTACCAGATCATGGTCGGTGGCCGGCGCGGCGATGCACCCCGGATAGGAAGGGAACTCGTCACCGTCGAGACTGAGGAGGAGGTCGTCGAGGTGATCGACCGTATCGTCTACTGGATCTACCGCAGCGCCTGGAGCGATCGGCGTCTTGCCGATCAGATGGATGAGATCGGGTACGAGAAGTTCGCAGAAGGGATCCGCAAGGAGTTCGGGCCGGATAGGCAGGTCGCTGGTGAGTGAGAACCGGCCCCTACACCGGCACCATCGCTATACCAAGTATCGAGATAACGAGCACGGTGATCAGTAAGAGATCGCACCTCCCGGGGCGGGGAGGACGGTAGCAGGTAGGCCTCGCGATCGATGCGAATCCCCTGCTCTGCATCGCTTCGGTCACATACCGGGCCCGGTTCAGAACCGATACCGTCATGGGGATGCCGAGCGCCATGAACTTTTTCCTGTTTTTGATGAGCGTCCCCCGGTCGAACTCAAGGGCCCTGGAACGCTGGGCATCCATGATGTTCCTGAGGTCCTCGGTGAGCGCCGTCATCGATTTCAGCGCATACCCTAGAGAGAAAGCGATGACCGGGGGCAACCGGCTTGCGCGGAGGCTGGCGACGAAACCGGTGTAGGAGGTGGTCATCACGAAGAGGAACGAGATACCGCCGATGACAAGAACCCTGAGTCCCATTGCCGCAGCAAAGAGCAGTCCCCCGGGGGTTACCTCCGGGGAGAACGGGCCGACCTGTGCTGAAAAGTAAACAGGACCCCAGGCCTCCCTCGGAAAGAGACCGTCGATGGCGAGGATGAAGACAAGGAGTGGCAGGAGAAGAAGAAGCGACCGGGAAAACGGCCTGCTGAGGCCGGCGGCAACCGCAAGGCCGGCGACAAAGGCAAAAAGGAGCGCGGTACGGGCCGGTGATGTTGTGGCAAACGCGGCGATGCTGATCACGATCAGGGTGAGGAGTTTGGTTCTCGGATCCAGCCGGTGAAGAAAAGAATCTGCAGGGATGTAGCCCACTGCCCGATGGGCGCGCCGGCGGCGGGACCGTCCGTCTCCGGCCGTCATGCCTGCTCCTCCGGCGCCCTACGATCATCCACAATTCGGCCGCGCTCGATCCTGACGATCCGGTCCGCGACCGCACAGGAGAACTCTCCATCATGGGTCGCGACGACAACCGCCTTTCCTCTGGTGCAGAGTGTTGCGATGACCCCGGCCAGCCTCTGTTTGGCCCCGGGGTCCAGGCCGAGAGTCGGCTCATCAAGTGCCAGAACAGGAGTATCCATCGTCAGGACCGATGCGATGCTCACCCGCTGCTTCTCTCCGACCGAGAGGGCAAGCGGCGAGGCCTCGAGCCCCAGGTGCCCAATGCCGAGGTGCTCGCGCACAGACTCGATCCTCTGCGTTATCACAGTCGGGGGGATATCGAGGTTTGCAGGAGCAAAGGCAAGTTCCTCGGCGATGGTTTCCCCGAAGAGCTGGTAGTCGGCATGCTGGCAGACCAGGCCAACGGAGCGGGCGAGCTCTGCGACGGTGCCGTCCCGGGTATCTCTTCCGTTCACGATTATCCGGCCGGACTCGGGTCGGAGGAGGCCGTTTAAATGCTTCAGCAATGTGCTCTTCCCGGATCCGTTCGGTCCGACCAGCACCGTCACCTCGCCCGGGTGGATGGTGAGGGAGACGCCGTCCAGCGCCGGGGCCCCGCTCCCCGGGTGGCGGAACGTGACATCCTGCAGGGTGACGATGCCCGCGGATGCGGCTCTTGCCGCCCGGCGGGAGGGAGGTCTCCTCAGGGGGGCATGCGGTACAGGGGACCCGCAATCGCCGGCAATTTTTCCAGCAACAAGAGATATCCGGCGGGAAGCCCACGAGGCGACCAGTTCCGCCCGGTGCTCGGAGAGGATGATCGTCATGCCGGACTCGCGGTTCAACGTACCGAGGAGGTCAAGGAGCCCGGCCGCGCTCGCGGCATCAAGCCCGGAGAACGGTTCGTCAAGAATGAGGATGGCCGGATGCACAACGACTATGGAGGCGATCGCCAGCCGCTGGCGCTCCCCCCAGGAGAGTTCGGTTGTCTGACGGTCCGCGAGGTGATCAAGCCGAAGCAGGTGCAGGACCTCGGTGAGCGCCCGGTCAATCCGCGAGGAGGGCCAGCCGAGTTGTTCGGGACCGAAGGCGATCTCGCTCACTACATCGGTCGAGAAGATCTGGTGGTCCGGGTCCTGGAAGACCATGCCGACTGTGGTGGCAAGGTCACTGATTGTGCGGTCGCGGGTGTTTCGTCCCAGGACAAAGACGTCGCCCTTGAAGATGCCGGGCCGGGCGTGCGGGATCAGGCCGTTGCAGCACCGGAGGAATGTTGTCTTCCCGGAGCCACTCGGGCCGGTCAGCAGCACACGCTCGCCCTTCCTGATGACGCAATCGATTCCGGTGAGCACCTCTCGTGGCCGTACCGACCGGGAAGCCGGGTGCCGGAACGAGACCGACCTGAACTCGATAGCCGCGTCAGCCGTCATCCGGCACATCGCCCTGGTGCACGACACCCGCCCTGTAGAGTCGCCCGATAATCAGAGCGGCAAGTATTCCCCCAAGGCCCCCGAAGACCAGATGCGTGACCGACGACACCCCGATGCCGATGAGGATGAAGGTGCCCTGGACGCCCAGAAGCAGGTGCACGGCGTAGTTCACCACCATCTTGACCAGGTTTCCGGCGGCGCCGGCGATGAACGCGACCGCCGGATGGTCAAGGCGGTAGCCGAACGCCATCGAGACAAGGTCGACGGTGACCCCCATTGCGGTATACTTGAAGACATCGAAGACGTGAAGCGCCTCCAGTCCGAAGAACGACGCAAGGAGGCCGGATACAATACCGACATACGTGCCTGCCCCCGGTTTCCGCACAAGGGCGGTGCCGATTATGAGCGGCAGGACCCAGAGGATCCCGGAGTTCCCGGGAATATGGAGCGGGATCTTAACTGCCATCCGTATGACGAAGGCAAGAGCTCCAAAGAGCGAGAGCAGGGCGATCTCGTACAGGCTAAAGTACGACGGGCGTTTAATCATCTGTCGTCCTCCACAAACGTCGATTCGAGCCGGAGTTCGAAGCCTTCCGGCTGCGGCCGATCCACGGCGACCATCAGGAACAGATCGCCGACCACGTTTCCGCCCGTATACGTGACATAGAACGACCCTTCGAGAGCGGTGGTCTCGGTCACCTGCCCTTTCCGGGCGGCCGGGTCGACGGTTATGTGGAGACCGTCCAGGCCCGAGCCGGTTCGCTCGAACCAGAACATACGGGTATCCGGGGGTACATCGTCATCCACAGGGCGCGGGGAACCTGCCGTCTCGAGAGTATACCGGTCGCCCGCCTCGAGAGGAGACGCCCACCGCGGTGATTCGCCGGGTACGGCGGTCCCCGAGACATAGTAGCCGGAGGTGCCATAGCCAGACTGCCGGTTCGTCCATGTCCTGCCGTCTCCGGCACGGAGGCCGTAGGCGCTGAATGATCCCGTTCCGGCGAGATCCGTGAACCGGTAGTCGATCCGGACCGATCCGGTCCTGGCAAGAGCCGGGTTCCCGCCGACAGGCACCACTCCCAGTTCCACGAAGGCGAGGTACCAGTCCCCGGAGGGGAGGTCCCCCGGCCCGATGGCGATCGGTGTGCCATACGGACGCCAGGACTGGGGGCCGTGCCGGAAATCTTCCCGATCAATGGTCGCAGTATGCAGGAGAGAGTCGGACGAACTGCTGTCACGGGCATAGGCCTCCCAGACAGCGGTATCGACCAGGAAGGATACGGCGACGACCGCCGCGAGCACGACGACCGCCAGTACGACTCTTCTCCCGAACTCCATACTCAGTTCCTTTTTATCGCAACCATTTTTCCATCCTGCTCGTCCACAAAGAGGACCACCCTGCCATTGATGGGGCAGGCTTTGGCAGCTTTGCCTTCTTTGAGTATGATGGTCCCTTCGGTGACCCTCCGGCCGTCAAGCGTCATGATCTCGTCGATCCCTGCTCCGAGGAGGACATCCGCCGGCGTCGGGCCGGTGTGGCTGCGGATGGCGCCCTTCTGGAGGAACCTGCCGTCGTTGTATGTCGCTGCGAGCCCGAGGCCAGCCATCGCGCCGATCACGCCGTCTTCAGTGCCGCCGAGACCTTTCAGCCATATGCCGAGGTTCTTTGCCAGCGTCCGGGCGCGTTCCTGAGTGATCACCATCTGCTGAGCATCGCGGCCGAATGCTATCAGGGCCGGTGCCACCTGGTCGAGGGTCGCTCCGGCAAGGCCGGGGTCGCTCCCCTCCACGAAGTCATCGAGCATCGTCTCCTCAGCTATGGTGAGAACCGTATTCAGCGGCGCACCGCCGTCTGCATCGATATGGATGACGGCGCAGCTGTTGTGCGACGTGTACGGGATCGATGGGTGGACAAAGAGCTGGTGCCGGGTGACACCCCATACCGGATAGTGTTGTGCAATCGCGTCGGCGACCGCACGGGCCAGGCGGCCTGTTCCCCGGGATTCCAGGCTGTCCGTGTCGTCAAGAGCAAGAAGCAGGGTCATGATATGCCTTCTACCTAAACAGACTGGGGAGATAGAGATGAAAAAGGTGCTGAAACCGGATGCGAATCAACTTTGTTTAATTAATGAGGTGCGATTTAACGAAATAAGGTTAATCATTTCCAGCAGCGACGCGGGATAAATCCTGCTGAATAAAGGCTTCGATTGTTCGGAAAACGGCCCAAAACTCTTCATCCCGGGGCAGGGATCCGGCATAGGAGACGCCTCCGCACCGCTCAAGGACGGAAGAGACCGCCCCGGTCTCATGGCCGCACTCTTTAAGCAGGCGCAGAACATCGCCGTCCGCAAGTTCCATGCCGGCCCCACATGCAGATGATACATAGGACCGCAGCGCCCTGCCGGCCGTACCATATGCCTCCTTTCGGTCGCCACGGTCAAACTCTCCGCGTGCCGCCTCAAGGAGACGGAGAGCGTCGCCACGGGGGTCACGGGAGACCGGGGGGAGCGGCGGCTCCGGCGCTCTCGGTGCCCCCCGTCGGACAAGGTAAGCGATCAGCAGGACGATGCAGAGTGCGCTTACACTGAAAAGCCAAAAGGGATCCGGCGGCTCTTCGAGAGACACCGCCTGCACCTCCCCCCCGACGAGGGTTGCGGTGATCCTTGCCGTCCGATTCTGGCTGTCGGCAAACCCCACGCTGACGAATGTGGCGCCCACGGTCGCGTTCACCGCCGTCGATATCGGGAAGAAACCGGCATCCGCGAGCTCGCCGGCAAACAGCCGGTAGGTCTCATGCGCTGGCAGGGCGTCAGGCACCACGAGCGACCGGTCGGCGGCGTACGCCGCATACGCCGCGGTGCCGTTCGCTACCATGCCGTTGGCACGTATCGTCTCTCCGGATCCTCCCAGGTAGTCGAAAACAAACGTTCCAGAGCCCTCATCCGTGGGATTGACGGTCGTCGTCGCCCTGACATAACCGTGTGATGTGAGAATGGCGTGGATCTCTCGAACAAGCGGATCCGCCTCAAGCCCGGTGAGCAGCGCAGAGCGCAGGGCCTGCATGCGATCATGTTCCCGTGCCGCCTGCGCCTGGAGCATGCCCATATCCTGCGGCATCTGCCCGGGCAGTTTATCAGGAGACGGTGAAGACGGTCCTTGCGACCCGGCGGGCCCGGGGAGGGTCGAGACCGACGAGATGGAGTTCACCTGCTGCTCAGTCTGCTCCTGCTGCTCCGTCTGAGATTGGACGACATGGACCCGGATCTCCGGGAGGGAAATGCGGGTACGCGGCCCGTCCCCGTACTCAAACGCGATCTCAAAAAAGAACGTACCGGGCTCCGTGGCCGTCCCGGCGCCGGCGGCTATCTCCCGGATATCCTGGAAGATAGTGATCGGCCGGGACTGAGTTCTGGCCGCCGGGTTGCCGTCTTCATTATCCTCCGGCACAAAGCGCACCCCCTGGGTGAGCACCCCGGTGACATCGGCCCCGATCGTGTTCTCGACGGCTATCGGGATCGTAGCCTCTTCCCCGACCTGCACGGTGTAGTCGGACTGTCCGGTCGAGAAGGTGATGCTCCCTGCCGCAACGGTTGCCACGCACCCAAAAGCAACCAGGAGGAACAGGAGGAGGAACCGCCTCACGGCAGGATCCTCCCCCTGCCGTAGCGGAGATACATCTCCAGAAGGAGAACAGCGAGCGCCCCGACGAAGAAGACATCACGGATGCTCGTATCCTTCGGCTCGCGCGGGATCTCGTCGGTCAGCCCGGCATAGACCGCTGCGAGCGTCCCTTCGTCGACCGCCGCGTAGTACTTCCCCCCGGTTGTGCGGGCGATCGCCCGGAGCGTCTCTTCGTCGAGCGCAGCATGCTCCGACGTGCCCGCCAGCGGGTTTGCCGAACCGATGCCCACGGTGTAGACCGGCACACTCCGCTCCCGGGCATACGCGGCGGCCTCCTCTGCGGAGAAGGTGCCGGCGTTACCGGCGCCGTCAGAGAGGAGGATCACGACCCGGTGCCGGTTGGGGATGGAGTCGGCCATGTCAACGCCGAGGGCGAGCCCGTCGCCGAGGGCCGTCGACCCGTCCCGCCCCCGGATGCTATATAGCCTCTCGATCACCCGGTCCCGGTCGGGAGAGAGGTAGGCGGCGCTCGTCGCCCCGGACTCGAAGATGACGATCCCCGCATAGTCGTCCGGGTTGAGCCGGGAGAGCAGGATCCCCGCAGCGGCCTTTGCGGCTTCGAGACGGGTGGGTTGGTAGTCGGTCGCCTGCATGCTCCCGGAGGTGTCCAGCACCAGCACCACGCTTACCCCTTCGTCCATCCCCTCGAGCGGGATCTGCGGGTCGGCAAGGCCGACCAGGATGAGGGCGAGGGCGAGGAGGGCAAGGGCAAAGAGGGTATGCGGGCGCCTCAGACGGTCTGGATCCCGGGCCTGCGCGGCAACCGCGACACGGGAGAAGGTGAGCGCGGCATAGGACCGTTCCCGGACGGCGCGCCGGTAGAGGAGGTAGAGGACAGGGATGCCCGCAAGGCCGACGAGCCAGAACGGCTCTGCAAACCCGGTCATCTAGCCACCCCGGTAGCGCGGGTGCGCGTAGAAGCGGCGCAGGGGCAGGTCGTAGGGTTCCTCCGTGGAGACGCGGATCCCGGGAACCCGGCACGAGCGCAGATCGCCCTCGATGCGCCGGTCCGCAACGGTCAGGGCGTCGGCGTAGGCGCTGCGGAAGACGGGGTCCGACGTATCCACGAGCACCTGCTCCCCGGTCTCCGGGTCTTCGAGGAAGACCTGCCCCACGTCCGGGAGAGAGTTCTCCGCGGGATCGGTGACCCTGACGGCAGTCGCCTCGTGGCGCCGCCGCAGGAGCGAGAGGTCGCGGGCGAACCCCGGGTCGTCGAAGTCGGAGAGGACGATGACTGAGGACCTGCGCCGGACCCTCGTGCAGAGATACCGGAACGCGGCGGCAAGATCGGTGCCTCTTCCCTCCGGCCGGTGGGAGACGAGGGCCTGCACGAGCCTGACGATCTGGCTCTTCCCCGGCCGGGCCGGGATGAACGCCTCGACGCGGTCGGTGACGATGCAGAGCCCCACCCGCCCGTTCTGCCGGTGGGCCGCAAAGATGAGGCTCGCGGCAACCTCGAGTATCCGGCGGTCCTTGCTCGTCGAGGACCCGAACGTCGCGGAGCCCGACCGGTCCAGGACGAGATAGTAGGTCCGGCTCCGCTCCTCCTCGAACTCCCTGACGACGAGCCGGTCCATCCGCGCCGAGGCCTTCCAGTCGATCGCCCGGGCGTCGTCGCCGGGGAGGTACTCCCGGAGGTTTGCAAGCGCCATCCCGCCCCCCTTAAATGGCGATCGTCTTGGGCCGAGGCAGGAGCCGTCGGCCAGCATGGCGGTTTTAAGGTCGATCCGCCGGATCTGCCTGATGAGATCCGCCCGCTCTTCGGCGTCGCTCACCGTCAGGGCACCTCCACGACCGCCAGGATCTTCCGGACGATCTCTTCTGAGGTGAGATCGTCCGCCTCCGCCTCGAAGGTGAGGAGGACCCGGTGCCTGAGGACAGCGGGGGCGAGGGCCCGGATATCGTCGGGGACGACGTAGCCCCGGCCGGCGAGCACCGCGTGCGCCTTGCCGCAGAGGAGCAGGGCGAGCGATGCCCGCGGGGAGGCCCCGGAGGCGATCATGGGGCCGAGGTCGAGGCCGTACTCCGCCGGGTGCCGGGTGGCGTCGACCAGCTGTGCGGCATAGCGTTTCACGCCCGGGTCGGCGTATACCGATCGCACGAACGACTGAAGTTCGGCTACGCCCGGGGCATCGAGAACCGGCGCCGGGGTGTCGGGCTGATCGCCCGCCGTGAACCGGTCGAGGATGGCGACTTCCTCGTCGAGGGTCGGGTATTCCATCCGGATCTTGAGCATGAACCGGTCGAGCTGTGCCTCGGGGAGCGGGTAGGTGCCCTCCGATTCGAGCGGGTTCTGAGTGGCGAGGACGAAGAACGGGCGCGGCAACGGGTAAGTCTCGCCCTGGATGGTGACCTGCCCCTCCTGCATCGCCTCGAGGAGGGCGGACTGCACCTTCGGGGGGGCGCGGTTGACCTCGTCGGCAAGGATGATCTGGTGGAAGATCGGCCCCTGGATCGTCCGGAACGCGGCTGTATGTCGGTCGTAGATCCGGGTCCCGGTGATATCGGCGGGGAGGAGGTCGGGGGTGAACTGAATCCGGGCGAAGGTGCAGTCGAGGCAGTGGGCGAGGGTGCTGACCGTGAGCGTCTTTGCTATCCCCGGCACCCCTTCAAGGAGGGCGTGGCCGCCGGCAAGCACCGCCGCGAGCACCTGCTCGATAACCGCCTGCTGTCCGATGATCACTGTCTCCATGCCGGAGCGAACCGCAGCGAGGGCGGCTGCGTGCTCCCGTGCCCGGCGGTTGAGCGCTGAAATCTCCGTATCCGTGCCTGCCATGCTGTTTCCTGGAAAAACGTGGGCGGGGATGCTATTTGACGCTTGTCAGTTCGAGGTGAGTTAATGTGATGCAATTAATACAATCGTTTCAGGGCGCGATACGAGACATACTGAAATTACATCGGCTACACGCGGTTGATTGCCGCTCCAAATATACCCGAACCAATTTCATGACAGGAGTAGCGGCCCGGATTGCCGGGAGCACCCCCACGCCGCAGGCCGCCCCGCTCCCGGTCTGGGCGGCAATCCTGGTTTCCGGGTTCCTCTTCTTCATGAGGAGAACCTGAACACCTCTTTTCCTCCGGCAGGCGCCTGGAACAATGCAGGAGACACGGGAGGGGGCAGCCAACCCCCACATCAGGCGTTGGGGGACATCGCCCGTCACTTCACGTACACCCTATCTCTCCCGAAGGGAACGTCCGGCAGAAGTCATACTCACGCTTTAGCCCTATATCACAAGCAAAACAGAGTAAGAGAAAGCACATCCCCTGCAGGTGCGACGAGTTTTGAGGAGACTACGAAAGAAGTAAAGGGGACTGCGGGCTATTCAGTCCGATGACATGAACGAAATAAGTTAATGAGCCACTATTAACTTAATTGTAAATAATAATATTTATCATTAGGATACATTCAAGGGCCAGTAGTTGATTAGCCGCTAGAGGTAATCAACGGATCTTAAAAAGCCACAAACCCCGAGTTTGCGGCAGGATTTATAGGTGAAAGTATGAAAACAGTAGAAACAACACGTTCCGCGAGGAGAACCCCACGCCTGATCGCTGCAGGTCTCGTCGTGATGATGGTGCTCTGCGTGATACCCGCATCGGCGTTGACCGTATTGCCACCCAAGGAGTGTTTTGTCGAGGTTGCAAACGAATACGGACCACTCTACGACCTCGACGGCGCAGCCTATGGGGCCGGGAATAACGGGACCTACTATATGAAGTTCGGCGGCAGCGGCCTGAACGCCCTCCACATCACGACGAACACAGGTTCCCCCAACGGACAGGTGACCAACTCGACCTCCGCCACCGGGACGTTCTACGTATCCGACACGGGCGGTCGGGGGTACGATGACGACATCATCCTGATGTTCGCGACCAACGCCTCCCTGAACAATGACTTCTCAATTGAAATCACCGCAAGCGGCCATCAGTGGGAAGCCACCGGCCTAGAGCCGACCTCATACGATTACCAGGCAGGAGCACTGCAAGAGACCTTCTGGCGGGGCGACTTCGCCTACGGCCCGCAGATCTATAAGCCGAGCAGCGTCTCGAATTACCCGATCTTCTACGGTCAGGATATGGCCGACACGGACAACACTTTCCAGCTCATGTTCGTCGACCTGAACGTGGGCGTGCTCGGGCTCAACAGCACCCTTCCGAGCGGCGGCATGGCGCAGGTCGATTACCAGATCGGCAACTTCACCGGGTTCGGAGCCTTCAATGCCTATGCATGGTGCCTGGACTCGAACCAAGGTCAGGGGATCTCCTGGACCAACGCGGTCTCCGGTGCGGGCAGCAGCGGCTACACGGTGAACATCGCGTGATCCACCGGACCTAACCTTTTTTCGAGCACCACCTTGCGATATATTTAATAATGGCTAAAAAATGTTAACCTAATTCGCTTAAATTGCCCCGATTTAGTAACGGTATTATACTACACGGTTGAGATTTTACTCATTCTCAGAGAGCAGTTATGCCGATTTGGGCACTCATTGTGCCAGTTCCGCAGGAACTCCTTCGAGAATCCTTGCTTTAAAAGGGAAATATTATGACAGGGGATAAACGTATTCAAAACAGCCCATGGCAGGGGCGGATAGCCGTCCTGCTGCTGATCCTCGCGATCATCGCCGTACCGGCGGTGGCGCTGGGAGGCACCGACCTGCCATCGAACACAACCGAACCGACCGTCGGCGCTCCCGACGAGATACCTCCGGACTTCGGTGCGGGGGATAACGGCACACCCGAACCGACGCCGACCGAAACAGTCGAGGAAGAGGTGACACCCGAAGCAACCGAACTGTCGCCGGAGTATGTCTACATCGATGCGGACACCTCCAATCTCGGCGCCAGCACGGTGATACCGTCGAACAATGACGTGCTGCTACGGATCTCAAACGATGGGAACGCCCGGTTCAACGACTACGGCAACAACACCTATCACTTCTTCAGTCCGGGCCAGAGCGGCACCCAGGGCATGAACGCCCTCCACATCACGACCGACCCGATCACCGCAGTCGGCGGCCAGATCACGTTTAGTGAAAGCCAGTCAAGCGTCTTCTACCTCACCGACACCGGCGGCCGCGGCTGGGACGATAACGGCATCCTGATGCTCGCCGTCAACGGCACGATACCTGATAGTTTCCGGGTCAACATTAAGGCGAGCGGCTACCAGTGGACGCCGGTGCTCACGGGCACCTATCCGACGTTCGACGATATCACCTACGTTCCCGACGCGCTGAACGAGACGTTCACCAAAGACGACTTCCTCTACGGACCGCAAATCTGGAGGCCCTGCGCGGCGGCGAACTACCCGATCTTCGACGGGCAGGATATAGCGGATACCGGGAATACTTTCTCGATCCTGTTCATCGACCTGAATGCGGGCATCCTCGGCGGAGGCACATTCAGCCAGCCGAGTTTCTCGGGGCAGTCCATCACCGACAACGGGGCGATCAGGGTCGAGTACTCCTTCGAGAACCTGCCGACGCTCGCGGCCTTCGATGCGTATGCCTACACGGTCTCCTCGAACCAGGGCCAGGGCATCCGCTGGACCAACCGCCTGAGCGCCAGCGGGTCGTCCGGATACGCTGTCATAGGCCAGCCGCTCCCGGAGCCCCCCACCGCGGACTTCATGGCTAACGCCACCAGCGGGGAAGCCCCACTCGACGTCCTCTTCACCGACGTCTCCACGGGCACGGTCGCCTCCTGGGCCTGGGACTTTGAGGACGATGGCATCGTCGATTCTACCGAACAGAACCCGACCCACACCTACACCGCGGCCGGCACCTACTCGGTGAACCTGACGGTTGCCAATGCAGGCGGATCGGACAGCGAGGTCAAGACCGGCTACATCACCGTTACCGAACCGGCCGGGCCGTCCGTTCTGCCCGGGTACAACAACATCTTCGTGAAGGTTGCAAACGACCTCGGCGCGAAGTACAACGCATTCGACAACAACACCTACAACATCAGGTTCGAGGGGATCGGTCGCGGTCTCAATGCCCTCCACATCTCCACCGACCCGGCCGTGAACTTCGGCCAGGTGACGGTTTCGGAGGACCAGGCCGGAACCTTCTATGCCACCGACTCGGGCGGCAAGGGCTACGAGGATGAGGTCATCCTGATGGTCGCCGTCAACGGGACGATCCCTGATGATTTCAAACTCCACATCAAGGCGGACGGGTATACCTGGACGCCGAACCCGGAGAGAAACCGGGCACCCTCCCTCGACAACGTGACCTATCAGGCTAGTGTACTCGATGAAGTATTCACGAAGGAGGACTTCATCTACGGCCCCCAGATCTGGAAGCCGACCGGCAACGAGGCCGATTACCCCATCCACGCAGGCCAGGACATGACCGACACGGAGAACACCTTCCAGATCATGTTCATCGACCTCAATGCAGGCGTCCTCCGGCCGAACGAAGCCCTTGAGAACCGGGGTGCGGTCAGGATCAACTATGCCTTCGAGAACCTGGAGTCGTTTGCCGCCTTCAGCGTCTACGGCTACTGCAAGAACTCGAACAACGGCGACGACATGGTCGCCTGGACGAACGCCCTCACCTCCGACAAGGTGATGAGCGGCTACTCGGTCATCGGCACGGATTCCGACGCCCCGACCGTCTCGGCATGGCCGATGTACGGGCACGACCTGCGGCACACCGGGCTGAGCCCGTACACGGGCCCCGAGTTCCCGGTGCAACTCTGGTCATACAAGGCCAAGAGTTTCTTCTACGTCCAGCCGGTCCTCGATGCCGACGGCACGGTCTACGCTGGTTCGAGAGATAAGATATTCTATGCCATATACCAGAACGGCACCCTGAAATGGTCCTATACCACGCCCAACCAGATCTACACGGCGGCAGCGATCGACAGCGAGGGTAATGTCTACTTTGGCAACCGGGACATGAAGATCTACGCCATGAACCCTGACGGCACGGTGAAGTGGACGTTCACGACCGGCGGTGCGGTCAGCTCGGCCCCGGCGATCGGGACCGACGGTACGATCTATGCCGGCTCCGCCGACATGAAACTCTATGCCGTCAACCCCGACGGCACGGAGAAATGGGCGTACACCACCGGCGGTGCGGTCAACACGGCCCCGGCAATCGGTACCGACGGCACGATCTACGTCGGTTCCGCCGACAGCAGCCTCTATGCCATGAACCCGGATGGCACCCTGAAGTGGTCCTACGCCACCGGCGGTGCGGTCAACACGGCCCCGGCGATCGGTGCCGACGGCACGATCTACATCGGTTCCGCCGACGGCAGCCTCTATGCAATCAACCCTGATGGCACCCCGAAGTGGTCCTACGCCACCGGCGGCGCCGTTGCGACCCCGGCAATCGGGCCCGATGGCACGATCTATGCGGGTTCAGCCAGTAAAACGATCAACGCCGTCAACCCCGACGGCACCCTGAAGTGGTTCTATACCACCACCGGCACCCTCACGACGGCCCCGGCAATCGATGCCGCTGGCACCGTCTATATCGCCTCGAGCGACCGGAACGACCGGTATCTCTACGCGATCCGATCCGACGGCACCCTGAAGTGGAAGTTCCTCGACCCGGTCAGCCCGCGCTTTTTCGACACGCCCTCCATCGGTGCGGACGGCACCATTTACATCGGGTCGAGCGACAGCAACGTGTACGCCATCGGCTCGACCGACACCCCGACGATCGCATCCGTTGCTATCGATCCAGCAGATATCGAACTCTCCCGCGGCCTCGTGCAGCAGTTCCTCGCCCTGGCCACGGACACCTCGGGAACCGTGCTCGCGAACCTCGCCGTCGACTGGTCGAGTTCGAACGAGACCGTCGGCACGGTGAACGCCACCGGCTTCTTCACCGCCCTCGCACCGGGCACGACGAACCTCTCCGCCACCTACGGCGAGGTGACCGGGACGGCGAATATCACCATCATTCCACCGGTGCCGGTCCTGAAGGTAATAACGGTTTCACCGGCCGAAAAAAGCGTACTCGTCGGTGACAACTGGACGTTCGCCGCCACCCCCCTCGACCAGTACGACGAACCGATGGACGGAGTCCTCTGCACCTGGACCAGTTCGAACACAACGGTCGGCACGGTCGACGAGACGGGCACCTTCACCGCCCTTATTGCGGGCACGACGACCCTCACCGCCGCCAACGGGACAGTGAGCGGGAACGCGACCGTCACGGTGCTGGACCCGGCGATGCTGACGGCGATCACGATCTCGCCTTCGCCCGCCTCCCTGACGGTGGGCGAGGGGCTCCAGTTCAACGCAACGGCCGTCAACCAGTACAACACCACCATCGATGGCCTCGCCTTCACCTGGACCTGCTCCGATACCTCGGTCGGCACGGTGAACGAGACCGGCTACTTCGCCTCGCTCACCTACGGCCGTGCGGACGTCACCGCGGCCATCGGCGCCGTCAATGCCACGGTACCCGTGACCGTGCTCCCACAGTCGCCCCTGACCTGGACCGTCGACGATTCGGGCGGAGCGGACTTCACCTCGATCCAGGCGGCCGTGGACGCCGCGTTCGACGGCGACACGATCGTCGTCGGGGACGGGATGTATAACGAATCCGTCACCGTCACGAAGCCCCTGACCCTCAGGTCGGAGAACGGACCGGAGAAGACGAAGATTGCCCCAACATCGACATACGGCGTCACGGTTTTGGCCGATAACTCGACGGTCTCCGGATTCGGCATCAGTGGCACAAGCGGCATAAGCTGTCGCGATTACTCAGGGTGTACCTTAACCGACAACATCATCGCCGTTTCTAAAACAGGTATCTATGTCCAAGGTGCGAACAACATACTCGTTGACGGCAACGTTATCAACGGCAGTACAACGCTCTCTATTGCTTTGCTGTGTGCATCGATATGCGACAGCGTCATCAGCAACAATACCTGCTGGGACAGCGCGCAGGGGCTCGTTATAGAAACAGTTTTCCAGAGTTCGGCACCCAGTAACATTACCGTTACCGGAAACGTCATCACGAGTAACAATTATGGGTTATTCCTGAACGGCGTCGAGAACAGCCGTTTTGACCACAACATCGTCACGGACAATACCTATGGAATCTATATGCAGTCCGGTCCGTCCAACACGCTGTTCGCAAATACCGTCGTAAATAATTCAAACACTTTGGATTACCCCTCCGGGCAGGCGAACACCTGGAGTTCTCCCGATCCAGTGACCTACACCTACAACGGTGTTACGTATACCGGACTGATCGGCAACTACTGGGGAGCCTCGTACCCCATCGACGATATGGACGACAACGGCATCGGCGATGCGGGTATCGCCTTGTACACCAATAATGTGGACAACTACCCCCTCGTCCTGCCGGCCGGGGCCTACTTCGGCGAGCCCTACGACGACATTCCGATCCCGACGGCGGTGGAGGTCAGTCCGTCTTCGGCCGTCATGATCGGTGAGACCCAGCAGCAGTTCACCGGCACGGTCTACGACCAGAACGGCCACGTCATGACAGGTGCCGGGTTTGCATGGAGTAGCAGCGACGAGAAGGTCGGCCCCATCACGAGCGGCGGCCTGTTCACCGCAGTGTACGCAGGAAACACGACAATCACAGGACAGTGCTACACCCTTCGGGACACGGCCGACGTATTCGTGAACAAGACCGTTCTCGAGACTGTCTGGATCGACTCCTGCGAGTCGGCCGATGGCTGGACCTTCTCAAACGCAGGGCTCCGGGACGATGTCGTCTACGAGGGGTCATACAGTATCGGCACCCCGAAGATAGCCACCAATGCATCTGCCGAAAAGGTCCTCACTTTCCCTGAAGGTGCCGCACAGATGCGGTTCCAGTTGTATGGAGTCCGGCAAGGAGCAAGCTGGATCAAAGCGTTCATCGACGGTGAAGAGGTAGCAGTGGTTACAAATCTGGACCGGTGGATGACCTACGCCGTCGACATTTCCAGCTACGAGGCCGGGAACCATACGTTTGCGGTAAAGACGTTCTACTACAACCCGGCCGGATATTCCAACACAGGCCTCGGGTTCTACCTCGACAAGATCGAGATGAGAGTTAACGTCTCCGCGGTCACGCCCGGCATCGCCTCGATCGCGGTCGAGCCCGCCTCGGTAAACCTGACCAACGGCGAAACACAGCGGTTCTCCGCGGTCGCCTACGGCGCCGAAGGTATTGAGGTTCCGGATGTCTCGTTCGCCTGGAGCTCATCGAACGCGTCGGTGGGTAGCCTGAGCGAGACCGGCCTCTTCACCGCCCGTGCCCCCGGCACGACGACCGTGACCGCCGCATACGGCAATCTGGCGGGCACCGCCACGGTCACCGTGACCCGGCCGCAGGGCGACCAGACCCAGAAGGCCCCGCTGGACATTCCCGGCTGCAACGTGACCACAGGTAACGACGGCAAGCCGCAGGTCAGCATCAACACCACCGCGGCCAACGCAACCGTCTCCGGGAACACTATCCGGATTGAAGAGGGCAACTTCACCCTCACCATCGAGACCGAGGGCGCTCCCACCGTCGGGAACGGCACCGTGAACGGCACGGTCGCCGGGATCACGCTCGACACGAACCCGGTCGTCACCGAGCTCGGTTCAGTCGGCACGGTCAGCGCCTCCGTCTCGGCGAACCTGACCGGCATCCCGCAGGGAGCCGGCCTCACGACGACCGTCTCGCAGAACGTCTCCGCCGATGCACAGAGCGCCTTCCAGCTCGCCGCCAGCGCCGACGGGCTCGCCCTCGGCGACGTCGCCTACACGCTGAACATCGTAAAGACGAACCTTGAGAACGGCCAGGATGTCGCCGGCGCCACCATCCGGATGGCGGTCAGCCCTGCCTGGGTCGCCGCCCACGGCGGCGTTGACGCGATCCGGATCATCCGGTCCGCCGAGGACGGCACCAAGGAAGTGCTCGCAACCAGGCTCATCGGTACCGACGCCGACGGGAACATGATCTTTGAGGCCGTATCACCCAACGGCCTCTCGATCTTCGGGCTGGCCGCAGCCACGGCCGCCTCCTCGTCCCCGACCGTCCCCTCCTCGTCCGGCGGCAGCAGCGGCACCTCGACCGCGGTCGGCGCGGCGAGCAACCTCAAGTCCGGCGAGAGCGTCACCCTCGCGATGGACGCGACGGCGGTCTCGGCGGTCACCCTCACCACGAAGACCGACGTCAGGGATGTCATGGTGACCGTCGCAAAGGGCTCGCTCCCGCAGGGCGCCGAACCCCCGGCCGGCGCGGTCTACCAGTACGTCCAGGCGACCCTCTACAAGGCAGCTGAGGCGGACATGAGTGCCGTCCAGTTCCGGTTCGCCGTCCCGGCCGCCTGGCTCGCAGAGCAGGGCTGCACCGGAGAACAGGTCGCCCTGTTCCGCTACGCCGACGGTGCGTGGCAGGCGGTCCCGGTCGAGGCGCTCGGTGAGGGGGACGGCAACGTCGTACTCTCTGCCAGCCCCGATGGGTTCGGCCTCTTTGCCATCGCAGCGACCGGGGAGGTCCCCGGAGCGGCCGGCGAGGCAACTCCCGAGCCCACCTCATCAGTGACCCCAACCGGAACGAAAGAGGGGGTCGCATCCGCTGAGGGAGTCCCGGCGACGCCGCAGGCCACCCCACTCCCGGTCTGGGCAACGATCCTGGCGTTCGGATTCCTCCTCTTTGTGCGGAGGACCTGAACGCCCTTTTTTTCTCCGGCAAAGTGCCGGATGAGAACCGAGTATAGATCAGATGAACCCGGCCGGGATGGCCGGGAACACAGGAGATAGTTGCGATGAAAACCAACCCACACATGCACCCGGCCGGGTGGCGGGAGACGATCGTCATCCTCGTTCTCCTCGTCGCGCTCATCGCCGCACCTGCCGCGGCAGCCGACTTTGGAGGGATCACCCTCCCCGACTACAAGCACATCGACATCACGATGGCAAACGGCGGGGATAAGTACATCAAGTTCGACGGCGGAGGACTCAACGCCCTCCATATCACGACCGACCCGTCCGAGCGCTACGGACAGGTGACGGAGACCAGCACCCAGTCGGGCACATTCTACTTCTCCGATACGGGAGGGCGAGGGTTCTTTGACGACCTCATCCTCATGGTGGCGGTGCAGGGAGAGGTCCCCGATAACTTCAAACTCCACGTCAGGGCAAGCGGCTACCAGTGGACACCGACCCCGGTATTGAACCAGCCTCCGACCATGGAGGAGATCGCGTACAGCGAAGGCTTCACGGACCGGGCTTTCACCAAATCAGACTTCATCTACGCGCCGCAGACCTGGAAACCCTGCCGGGAGGCGAATTACCCGATCTACTACGGCCAGGACATGAGCAAAAACAACCCGGAAGACCGGTTCCACATCATGTTCGTCGACCTCGGGGTCGGCGCGATCGGCCCGAACAGTTTCCTCGACGGGCTGACCGACGGAGGGTGCGCAAAGATCGAGTACTCCTTTGAGAATATGGAGACGTTCGCGGCCTTCAACGCCTACGGCTGGTGCAACCAGTCCAACCAGGGCAGGGGAATCTCATGGTCGAATGACCTTACCGGCTTCTCGGAAACGGGTATAAGCGGCTACTCGGTCCAGGGGACCGGAAAAAGCGGCGATACGGGTGGGTCCGGGAGTGGAGGCGGTAGCAGCGGCGGAAGCGGCGCCGGATCGTCCGCAGGGTCAGGCATCAAGGGCAGCACGCTGAATGCATCGACGACCGGCTCCATCAACGGCACCCTCAACGCCTTCACCGCATCCGGGCCGGCGGAACCCCTGACCGCAGGCTCATCGTCGACCATACGGATCCCCGTCGCCGTCCCCGAAGGCGCGAAGATCGACCGCGGCTTCCTGTACGTCTACGTGAGCAACGCAACGGAGACGGCGACAGGCACCGGGACCGAGGTCACGCCGGCGTTCGGGTTCGACGGTAAGCTGGTCACCCCCGCAGCCGTATCCTGGGACCGGCAGGGGACCGGCTCGGCGCCGATGGCCGGGACGTTTACCCTGGCGATCCCGCCGGAGATGCTCACCGCCGGCGACCGCACACTGACGGTGCAGATAGAAGGAGAGGCAAAGGTCGCCTGCCGTGTACCTGCCGCCCTCCTGGTGCTCGTCGTCAGCGACCCCACCCGGCCCAGGATCGACTACTGGATCGGGGAGGGGTGCGATGATGTCCTCGCAGACCTCTGGGAGGGAACAACCGAAGAGGATGCCACCACCGAGGTGAAGATCGACGGAACCATCGATCGAGATCGGGCTTCCGCAGCACAACTCTACGTCGTGAGCACCGCCGAACCCGACCAGGGCGGCGTGGGGAACCGGGTAGTGCTGAACACCTGGGACTGGCTCAACCCGCTGCAGGAAGGGCCGACAGGGGTCTGGGCCGCAACCCTGGACGTCCTCCCCTTCATCAAGGGATCGGAGAACATCGTGAAGGTGCAGAGTTACCCGGTCGGCATCGCCGGCGACCACCTTCAGAACCGGAACGCCATCCTGGTCATCCGCTCCGGGGCAGCGGGCAGAGAGACATCCCCTGGCATGGAGATCTCCTCCGATGCCCGGAAGGCCTCCAATGAGGAGATCGGATCGTTTGCGCTGACGCACAACGCTACAGGAATGCTCGAGGAAGAACTACGCTACCGCACCGGGAACGGAGAGGTATCACTCGTCTTCCCGGAAGGCAGCCGGATAACCAACGGCACGGGTGCCGCGGTGTCATCGGTGACGATCCGGACGATGAAGGATCTCCCCCCGGTTCCGGGAACCTCAATGGAGCGGGTGTACTGCATCGCCCCGGAGGATGCGACGGCAGAGAACCCATTCGCCATGACGGCGCATGGGCAGGCAACCCATGATGCAGTATGGTACCGCTACGATACCACGGGAGCTGCCTGGCAGCAGGTCAACACCACGATCGACCTCCTGAACGGGACCGTGACCGCATACCCTGAATCGTTCGGTATCTACGGGATGGCCATGCCGTTGCCGGCGGCCCTCACGGTCAGTTCAAACCCTGCCGGCGCGCGGATCCACCTCGACGGCGAGTACACCGGGAAGGTCACCCCGGCCGCCATCAGCCCCGCGGAACCCGGAGACCACACCCTCCGCCTTGAACTAGAGCAGTTCGTGTCGTACGAAGCGAACGTGACGGTTCCGGACGATACAGAACTATTTGCAGACCTCAGCCCTGAGGGTGGCTTTGCAAACCTCGCCCGCCTGAAATTCGGCGAACCGCAGATGGAGCCGGGAGCGGACCGGACAGGTGGCATATACATCACGTCGCGGCCCTCCGGCGCCACCATCTCCATCGATGGAAAGAAGACAGTATTCACGACGCCCCACGTCATTCTGGGCATCCGGGAAGGGAGCCATACGGTGCGGGTGCTCAAGGAAGGCCAGTCGTTCAACACCCCGACAAAGACCGTCTGGGTGGAGAGAGACTGCATCACCCCCGTCCAGATGGATGCACTGGAGCAAGTAATCACCCGGAGGGTTACCCTCGCATCAGACGATTACGCAGGCAACGGGTGCACCATAAACGGTAAGGGGCCGGTCTTCAGGCTGCCGAAGACCGTCGAGGTCGCCGGCGGGAACTCGTTCGTCACCATGAACGACGGTGACCGGTACATCTCCTACAAACTCACGGTCACGGAGGATGGGGGGGCGATCGAGATCGCGCCCCGGGACTACTCCCTCTGCGGACTGCTCGTGGAATCGAGCCCGGCAGGCGCTGAGATCCTGGTAGACGGCTTCAGGACCGGCCTCTGTACCCCCTACCTCATCAGGAACGTCTCGGACGGCCAGCACGTCATCTCCGTCACCCGTCCCGGATACCTGCCCGCAGAGAAGGAGATCCGGCTCACCGACGATCAAAATATCGAGATCGATGCGCGAGTTGCGTTCCGCCTCGAACCCTACCCCTACGGCAGCCTGCACGTGACCAGCGAGCCCGCCGGGGCACAGATCTATCTCTACAACAAGAACACCGGCGAGACGACGCCGCATACGTTCCAGCACATGCCGATCGGGACGTATGAAGTGAAGGTCGTCGGCAACGCTACGTTCCGGACGGCAGACGACATTACGGTCCGGCCGTATGAGGTGACAGAGCGCGTGTTCAACCTGGTTTGAACTGAGCGCGCAAATTCTTTTTTTGCGCTGCGGGACGGACAGCAGTCGGGGAAATTGGTCATATGATACGGGCGGCAACCTCTGCGCCGAACGCCACCGGAGTCTCACGACGATACCCCCGGGTCGCCTCCCGATCCCGCGCGGGGAGAGATAACCCGAAGTCACCCCGTTGAGTTGATGGAGGCGCGGTCGGCAGCCGCGGGCAGATAGGCCATTCCTCCGAGAAGAGACACCGGCGTCTAGCGCCGGTACATCGAACAGAATCCCTCGCCCTTATCGTCCTCGCACTCGATCGCGGTACCATCCCGGACGAGGGTGTTGAACATGAGGGCGGCGTTCATCAGGTTCTCGTCCGGGCTGCCCCCCTGCCGCACGCCGGAGAGAGCCTGGCGTTGCGGTGTCGGGATCGTCCGTCTGCCCACCCGGACACCCGCACAGTGCCGGCAGTAACTGCAGTGAGAGTAGATCGACACCTCACGATCTGCGCATGCAACCGTCACCCGGTCCTTTGCATCGTCGCGGTGAAACTCAAGTGTCTTCATATACGAAGAACGTAGATTTCAGGAGAATAAGATTCTGTCGATTACCAGGGGGTATTTGCGCAATGTGCGCTATTGGCGCGCATAGAAATGCTTTATATGGAGGACGTCCTACGTATAAGTTACTCGCATAAGCAGGCTGTTCGAGGTGACAGGCCTATTTGAGTGGAGGATATTATCTATGGCAGCTGAAAAGCCCCACATGAATTTAGCGGTAATCGGACACATCGACCACGGGAAGTCTACGACCGTCGGCCGGTTGCTCTTTGAGACGGGAGCTGTAGCCCCCCACATCATTGAGTCGTTCAGGAAAGAGGCTGAGACCAAGGGTAAGGGCTCGTTCGAGTTCGCCTGGGTAATGGACAGCCTGAAGGAAGAGCGTGAACGTGGTATCACCATCGATATCGCCCACAAGCGGTTCGACACCGACAAGTACTACTTCACCGTCGTGGACTGCCCCGGCCACCGTGACTTCGTCAAGAACATGATCACGGGCGCGTCCCAGGCAGACGCCGCACTGCTCGTCGTCGCCGCACCCGACGGCGTGATGGAGCAGACCAAGGAGCACGTCTTCCTGTCCCGTACGCTCGGCATCAACCAGCTCATCATCGGCATCAACAAGATGGACGTCGTCAAGTACGATGAGAAGCGCTACAACGAGGTCAAGGAACAGCTCTCCCAGCTGCTCAAGATGGTCGGCTACAAGCCTGACGCCATCAGCTTCATCCCCATGAGCTCATTCGTCGGCGACAACATCGCGAAGCCCAGCGCAAACACCCCCTGGTACAAGGGACAGACGGTGCTCGCTGCACTCAACGCGCTCACGGAGCCCGAGAAGCCCACAAACCTGCCCATGCGTCTCCCCATCCAGGACGTCTACTCCATCTCCGGTATCGGGACCGTGCCTGTTGGCCGTGTCGAGACCGGTATCATGAAGAAGGGGATGAAGGTCAGCTTCATGCCTGCGAACAAAGAGGGTGAGATCAAGTCCATCGAGATGCACCACGAAGAGATCCCGCAGGCGCTCCCGGGCGACAACGTCGGGTTCAACGTCCGTGGTATCGGCAAGGGTGACATCCGCCGTGGTGACGTCTGCGGTCCCGCTGACGTGCCGCCGACCGTCGCTGACGAATTCATCGCGCAGGTCGTCGTGCTCCACCACCCGAGCGCCCTGACCGTCGGCTACACCCCGGTCTTCCACTGCCACACCGCCCAGATCGCGTGTACCTTCGTCGAGCTCCAGAAGAAACTCGACCCCCGCACCGGTCAGGTCAAAGAGGAGAACCCCACGTTCCTCAAGACCGGCGATGCCGCGATCGTCAAGATCAAGCCAACCCAGGCCATGGTCATCGAGAAGGTCAAGGAGATCCCGCAGCTCGGCCGGTTCGCTGTCCGTGATATGGGATCCACCATTGCGGCAGGCGTGTGCATCAACATCACGCCCAAGCAGATGAGATAAGAAGGTACCTATAATTTTTTGGTGGTAGACATGCAGAAGGCCAGAATACGTCTTTCAGGAACTGACTTTGAGAAGATCGAGATGGTCTGTGATAGGATCAAAGAGATAGCAGAGCGTACCGGCGTCAATCTGGCAGGTCCGATCCCGCTGCCCACGAAGAAACTCGTGGTGCCCACCAGGAAGAGCCCTGACGGCGAAGGTACCGCAACCTGGGATCGCTGGCAGATGCGGGTGCACAAGAGACTCATCGACATCGATGCCGACGAGCGTGCACTGCGCCAGCTGATGCGCATTCAGGTTCCAAAAGACATCGGCATCGAGATCGTGCTGGAGAGTTGAGGTGAGAGCGGCGTGAAGGCCGCCGCGTTCGCGGCAGAGTACCGTGAACGACTACTCTCATTCGAGGGGCTTTTCCTCCTCATACTTCTGGCCACAATTATTCTTCGTTTTTATTCCCTGGATTTAAAACTCTTTCATCACGACGAGGCTATTCACGCGTGGTTCTCCTACAAGATCCTGACCGAGGGGACCTACCTCTACGACCCCATGTACCATGGGCCGTTGCGCTACTACGTCACGGCCGGCATGTTTGCACTCTTCGGCGACTCGGATCTCGTAGGAAGGCTCGTCCCCGCGCTGCTCGGGACCCTGCTCGTCCCGCTGCTCTACCCGATCTACAAGCTCGGATACCTCGACAAGAAACAGACCCTGGTAGCGGCGCTCTTCCTTGCCGTATCGCCGAACATGGTCTACTTTTCAAGGTTCCTCCGGGACGACCCCTTCATCATCTTCTTCACGATGGTGCTCCTGGTTGCCCTCCTTTACTACTTCGAGCGAGGGCAGATGCGGTATGCGCTCCTTGCCGGGACGGCGATCGGCCTCGGGATATCCACGATGGAGAACATGCCGATCGTCATCCTGATCTTCGGGGCGTACCTCCTTTACGCGGTCTGGACAAGGAAGATCCGGCTCCCGGCCCACTGGGTCCGGGATCTCGCGCTCGTCGCTCTCATCGTCTTCGGGATCATGGCGGCCTTCTACTCGTCGTTCGGCGCCCACCCGGAGATGATCCTGACCTGGTGGATCCGGGCCATCGAGCACTGGACATCGATGCACCAGATGCAGCGTCTTGGGGGGCCGCCGTACTTCTACATCCTGCTCTTCATCCTCTACGAGGTGCCGATCCTGATCCTCGCCATCATCGGGGTTTTGCAGTTCATCGACATCCCCGGCGCTGTCTCCCGCTGGAGAGAGAGGAGGGAGAGGCGCGTAGAGAGTCCCGAGGCGACGGAAGGGGCTGAAGGAGGCGACGAAGAACCTCCGGCGGTTGCAGCCCCACCCGCCCCGCAGCCACAGGGCTGGAGGGACCGGCTCCGCGAGATCCTCTCAGGTAAGGGAGAGATCCAGCAGATCGATCGGCAGAGGGAGTTTGCGCGGTTCGCCATCTTCTGGATGCTCCTCTCGATGGCGGCCTACGCCTACATCGGCGAGAAGGTGCCGTGGCTGATCCTCCACCAGCTCCTGCCCATGATCTTCGTTGCGGTCTATGCGATGACGACGAAGAAGGCAGTCATCGCCGTCGCGGCAAGCGTCTTCCTGATCGTGATGACGTTCCATGTGGCGTTCACCCCCGCAGACATCAATGAGCCCATTGTGCAGGTGCAGAACTCCGAAGACCTGCGGGAGGTCTTTGCAAAGATTGACGCCGCGGACCACGTGGCGATTGCGACCGACAATTACTGGCCGCTCCCCTGGTATTACCGGGGTGAAAACGCCTCGAAGCTCGCGTATTACAGCCAGAAGGTAAGCGAGGCGACGATCTATGGAGGCGGCTACGACCTCGTGATCACCCACGACGGCAACACCTACCCGGCGCTCGAGGGCTACGAGAAGGAGACCTACCGGCTGAACTACTGGTTCTCGTACGATGAGAATAAAGACAGGCTGCTCGAGTACTACTTCCTGAGGGACGGGAAGGTAGGGAGCAGGAACATCGAGGTCTTCTCGAAGGTCCCTACGGCGACAACGGCATGATACTCCGCCCGGGCGCTTGCCCGAAGATCCTCCTCTTTTTCCAAAACGTGCCTCGTCGGCTCTGGAGCGGGTAGCGGTCCTGATACCGACGCCAGGGCTCGTTCCCGGCCCTGTTGATGCTCCACGCTCGCCTTCCCACACGCTTCACACCTGTCAGCGCGGACCTATAACGTGCAGGTGCCCCGCCACACCCTTCCAACCTCATCGCAATCCATGCAAGAAGACGCTTATCGCTATCACATATCGCTATCTGTATGTACTTTCACCTACAAAGGCAGGGTGCTGCCCCTCTCGGAAGGAGGCGCCTCAATCTACAGGTATTCCGACCTGCTGAGCCGCATAGACATCCCCGAGGCCATAGATATAGCCAGGAAGAAGAGGAAGCTGGCGTAGAGGGACCTGGGGGATTGGCCGTCCTCAGGATCCCAAGAGAGGTCCGGGGGGCAGGATCCGGACAAAAAAATCAGGTGTGAAAAAGAGTGATTGGGCTATCCGAGTTCGTCCCAGCCGGACTTCTTCCGGTAGAGAACAACCCCCACGACGATCAGGACGATGACAATCCCGGCACCGATGTAGAGGAGGAGGTTCCCGCCGAAGTTAAATCCTTCACCGATCTTCTCCCGGAGGGCGTTGGCATCGGCCAGCGCTTCGTTCGCCTTATTCTGGCTGTCAGTCGCCTTCGAGCGTGCCAGCGGGTAGTTCTTTGCGTTCAGGTTGTCCTGCGCCTGGGAGTAGAACTGGACGGCGCTCTCGCGCTTGGTCATGATGGCGACCACCTGCGGGTCGCTCGCCATCGAGCGGTTCTCAACGAAGTAGGTGATCATCCCATCGAGGGACTCGATCGTCGCGGCGGTATTGGCGACCTCCTTCTCGGCCCATGCCTTATCTAGGAGCGCTTTCGCCTCGTCCATATTCTTCGTGGCGGTGGTGATGTATCCCGCCGCCTGCGACGGACTTGCAGACGCGGCGCTGGTGAGCGCCTGACTCGCGGCGTTGTACTTGGTCTGCGCGGTGGAGACGTCCACGCCCTTTGAGGCTTTGTCATCGATGTCGGCCTTCAGGTCTTTGAGTTTCTGCTGCTGGAGGGAGAGAGAACTCCCGACCTGGGTCGCACTCACGACGTCGCGGTTGACGGAGTGGGTGTCCCTCACGGTGTCACCCTGCATGTGCTGGATCTTGATAACCTCAATCTTTCCGCCTGCCCCCGAAGGCACATTGCCGCGCAATTGGATGTCCAGCTGGGTATCGTCTTCACCGTAGTTGACCTCATACTCCGTCAGGACCGGGTAGTATCCGGTCCTCTTGGTGGTATAGATGGCAACGCCGTCACGGTAGATCTTGAAGTCCCAGGAGGGGTCCGATAGGCCGGTGCTGAACTCAAACGTCTCGTCAGTACCCCCGGTGCCAGTACCGGTGGTGGCCATCTCGTAGGTGAGCACGTACCGCGCGGTCACCTGCTGGCCGGGTTCAAGAGCGCCGCTCGCCGGGTTGATAGTCTCGGTCTTGATATCGAAACCTGCCGCCGCTGATGCCACTTGCACGGCACAGACCAGTGCCAGCAGAACTATGATCCATCTGATATTTGCCTTCATTGCGTTGCCTCACTCAAATAGTGGTTCTATGCCGTCATCGAACATGGTCGAACGTTTTTCCTTTGATTTCAGGACGTCTTCTTTTGTTGCCTTTGCAATCTCAAGAAGGTCAGTGATCCGGGGAGCGTTTCCTATCGTCGCAAGGACCACCACCGCAGCGACGTAGTCGCTCTGCACCGGGTAGTCCCCGCCACGCACCTCGACCCCGGCGATGTTCTCCTCCACCCAGCTCTTCGACTTTTCTACACCCTTTCGGTCCATCTCATCCGGGGGGCCCGCGAGGAGAACAAGCCCCCGCTCTGCCGTCGAGTAGTCGCACGGCAGGGTGAGGCGCCCGAGCATGGCACGCCTGACGAGGGCGATGATCTTCGCCGATTTGTCCTCCCCGGTCAGCACCTCCTCGGTCTTCTCCTTCTTCCGCATCAGGCCGGAGAGAAACCCCTGCGACTGCTTCGTTCGGGGGCTGACCTTCTCGCTGATGGCGTATCCGACAGTGCTGATGCCGCCGCCGCGCAGGGTGTTGATGACCTCGCTCGAATCCACGACCATCTCACCGACGCCCGCCTTGCCGACTTCGCCTGCGCGGAAGAGTACGCCGAACCGCCGGACAATCTCGTCGTTCAACCGGTTGTAGGCATCCTTGACGCTCTCACCCTCATTCTTCCAGGCACTGTTATCAAAAATGAAGGTGTTATCCGCCTCATTCACCAGGGTGCTCAGGGAACGGGCTGCATTATACGAATAGAGCCGGCCTTCCTCAGGGGCAGGCAGGATGCCGATCGCGTAGACCGGTTCCCGGTAGATGCGCTTCAAGTGCCGGGCCAGGACCGGCGAGCCCCCGGAGCCGGTCCCGCCGCCGAGGCCTGCGATGATGACGAAAGCATCGACATCGTGCGTCCCCCTCGAGTCGATCGCGTTGATGATGGCATCAATCTCATCGGCGGTCACTCGTGCGCCGGTTACGTTATCGGTGCCGACACCGTGACCCTTGACCACCGTCTGCCCGATCAGGAGCCGGTCCTTTAATTCAATATTTTTGAGCCCCATCAGGTCGGTGCGTGCCGTGTTTACCGCGATGCCCCTGAAATTCTGGGTCTGCATCCGTTTATCCTGTTCAATGAACATATCAACGATTTTGCCCCCAGCCTGTCCGAATCCTATGAAGAAGACCCTCATTCAGCTTCACACCCTCATATTGCCTAATCAATAATATCGACGTTTATGTATAAAGACGTTGTATACTTTATAACTCAAAAGTGTTCTTATAATTTTCACACGTTGTGGTAAGTGATGAAGATCTGCGTTGTGGGGGGAGGTCTATCCGGTCTGGTCTCGGCTCTCGAACTTGCCGGAATGCACCAGGTGGATCTCTATGAGCAAAGGCCCATTCCCGGGGGCTGTCTCGGTTCGTACCGGATCGGCGACTACTGGATTGAGGAGTACTATCACCATTGCTTTGCCGGCGATACCAGCCTGCTCGGCCTCTTCGATAAGTTACAGATGACCGATCGGCTGGAATGGCTTCATGGGTCTACCGGCTACTACGTCGACGGAGTCATCCACCCGCTCACCGCCCTGACCGAGATCCTGCGCTATCCCCATCTCACGTTCCTCGAGAAGGCCCGTCTCGGCCTGCTGACCCTGCGCTCCCGAAGGCTCGACGTGGCAGCGCTCGACGAGATCACCGCAAAGGACTTCATCCTCGACAACCTCGGCCCCGGCATCTATACCTCGTTCTTTGAGCCGCTCTTGAAGAGCAAGTTCGGGGAGCGCCGTGACGAAGTCTCTGCAGCCTGGCTCATATCCCGTATCGCGATCCGGTCGGACCGGGGTGCCGGGGGCGAGCGCCTGGGCTATCTGAGGGGAGGTTTCCAGCACTTCGTAGCACGACTCGAGGAAGAGGCGACGGGGCAGGGCGCCTCGATCATGCTCGACTCTCCTGTTGAGGAGATCCGGCGGGCGGGTGATGGCTGGCTTGTCAACAGTGAGGCCTATGACTGCGTCGTATCGACACTCCCGCCGCAGGTGACCGCAGACCTCGCCGGCCTCGATATCGCCCCGGTGCCCTACCAGGGCGCCGCCTGCATGACCCTCGCGCTCGACCGCGACGTGACCAACGGCATATACTGGCTGAACATGAAGGATGCGGCCCCGTACGGTGCGGTGGTCTCGCACACCAACTTCGCCCCGCTCGCGTGGTACGGCGAACATATCGTCTACCTTGCATCCTACTTCGCTGGCAAGCTCCCGGAGGGTTTTGAGCAGTCGATGCTTAACGACTTTTGCCGGCGGTTTTCCGTCAGCGAGAAGGAGGTGCACTGGCACCGGCTCGCCGTCGACCCATACGCAGGCCCGGTCTACACGACCGGGCTCCGGAACCGCCTGCCCGCCTACGAGGAGCGCGGCCTCTTCCTCGCAGGGATGTTCAGCCCCCCGAACTACCCCGAGCGGAGCATGAACGGTTCGGTCGTCGCCGGGCAGGAAGTGGCAAGAAGGGTTCTCGCGAGGTACCCGGATGCGTGAGATCGAGGTGAGCGCCGTCCTGCCGGTCTACAACGACCTCTCAGCGCTCAAGACCGCCATACCGCAGTCGCTTGAGACGCTGGAGGCGATCGCGCCGGGACAGTTTGAGTTGATCGTCGCCGAGGACGGGAGCACCGACGGGAGCACCGAGTTCGTCAGGGAGTACGAGGCTAACGACCCCCGGGTTCGCCTGTTCCATTCCGACGAGCGGCTCGGGCGGGGTCGGGCCCTCAACCGTGCGTTTACCGGAGCAGAGGGATCGATCGTCTGCTACTACGACGTCGACCTCGCCACCGACATGCGGCACCTCACAGAACTGATCGGCGCCATCCGGGACGGCTACGATATCGCAACCGGCTCCCGCCTCCTCCCCGAGAGCGATATCAACCGGAGTGGCGAAAGAGAGATCGCAAGCCGCGGCTATAACATGCTCGTCCGGACGATCCTCGGGAGCTCGCTCCACGATCACCAGTGCGGGTTCAAAGCGTTCCGACGCGACCGCCTCCTTGACCTGCTCCCATCGGTGACCGCGGGCCACTGGTTCTGGGACACCGAGGTGCTGGTGCGGGCACAGAAGAACGGGTACCGGGTACAGGAGTTCCCCGTGCAGTGGCGGCAGGGAGAGGGGACGACTGTGCGTAGAAAAGATGTTGTCGAGATGGGATCGGCGATCGTGCGTCTCTGGTGGCGGCTTCATGTGGAAGAAGGTTAGCGCTGTCGTCCTCCCCACCCTGCTCGCGGTCGGGATCGTTGTCTACATGCTCTACCGCGTGTGGGACGACCTCCTGCTGACGCTCGAACATGCCGTGGTACCCTTCCTCTTTGCCGCCGTAGGGATCTGCGTTGTTGCCTGGGTCCTCCGGGGGTTTCGGTACCAGTTCATCCTGCAGGGGCTCGACATCAAAAAGAGCCTTGGCTTTTCGACCGCCTGCATCTTCATCTCCCAGACGGCCAACCTCATCGTTCCCGCCCGCCTCGGCGACCTTGTACGGATGCTCATCTTGAAGCACGAGGACGACGCCACCTACTCGCAGGGGTTCTCGTCCCTCATCGTCGAACGCGTCTTTGATATCCTCATGATCGCGGTGCTCGGGGCCGTCGCGCTCCCGTTCGTCCTCGCCGTCCTCGATGTCCCCGACTGGTTCGTCACGGCCATCATCGTCCCCCTCGTCGCAGGAGGCATCTTCTTTGCCGTCCTCCTCTGGTCTGGCAGGATGAAGTCCGAGAACCGGATCGTCGTTACCATCCAGAGGATGCTCGACGAAGTGAAACGGGCTTCCCTCAATCCCCGGGCCCTCGTTACGCTCAGCGGCTCATCGCTCCTCATATGGCTCGTCGACGTGCTGGTCTGCTTCGCGGTCGTCCTGATGTTCCAGGTCCCGGTCCCATTCGGCATCGTCATCCTCGCGATCGTCATCGGCAACCTCGTCAAGGCGGTGCCGGTCACCCCGGGAGGGGTGGGGACCTATGAACTCGCGCTCGCGCTGACCTTCGGGCTCGCGGGAACGCCGGCAGCCACGGCGACGCTGATCGCGGTCGTCGACCACCTGATCAAGAACCTGGTCACGCTCATCGGGGGCGTCGGGTCGATCTACTACTTCGGCGACTGGTCGATGGACCTCTTAAAGAAGGCTTTTTCCAGGGAGATCGAGAAGGAGGAGACGTTTGGCGGGTGAATTCGTCGTCCAGGTCCTGTTCTGGCTTGCAGTCGTCAAACTGCTCCAGCTCGGGACCTGGCCGGCGCTCGACCGCACCCTTGGTAACCTCGCGGCCGCCGCCGCATACCCGGCGGCGGTCCTCCTCTTCACCCTCGGGTCCTGGTACTGCGGCCTGCTGGGCCTTCCGGTCTGGCTCCCCCTCCTGCCGTTCCTCGCCGCTATCGCCCTCGCCGGGGCGCGGGGGTTCTATGGGAGGGAGCGCCTGCGATCGGCACTCACCTGGGACCTCGCCTTCCTGATCCCCTTCCTCTTCATGCTCGAGGTGCGCTGGATCAACCCGACCATCTCTTACGCTGAGAAGTTCATGGACCACGCCATCCTCGCGTCGATCATGCGGCAACCGATCGTCCCGCCGCTCGACCCCTGGTACGCGGGGGGGACGCTCGACGTCTACTACTACCTCGGCTACTGGATGAGCGGGGTGCTCGGTCTTACGGCCGGGGTGCCCTCGACGGTCACGTTCAACCTCGTCCTCCCGACCGTGCTCGGCCTTGCCGTCGTCTCGCTCTACGCCCTCGGGCATCTTCTCCTCGATCGCCACCGGTGGCTCCCGGTGCTTGCCCTCTTCATCCCGAACCCATCGGCAATCTACCATATCGTTATCGGAGATTCCTGGTTTGACGTCCTCTGGGGAAGCACCAGGACAATCACAAACACCATCAACGAGTATCCCATCTTCTCGATGCTCTGGGGCGACGTGCACCCGCACGTGATGAGTTTCTTCAACCAGGGATTCCTGCTCTTTCTCCTGGTCTTCGCTTACCTGCGGTGGGGGACCCTCTCGATGCGGGGGCGAGCGATCCTCTGCGGACTTGCCGCCCTCTCTCTCGGGTCCATGCCCGGGTTCAACTCCTGGGATGTGCTGGTCTATGCCCCGGTCACCCTGGTCTTCGGCCTCCTGGTCTGGCGGCGCTATGGAAACTTTGCACGGGACAGGGCAAAGTCCTGGATGGTGCTTGCGGCGGTGCCGCCGCTTGCGATCCTGGCGTATCTCCCGTTCTACCTGCAGCTCAACAGTCCCGGCATCGAAGGGATCGGGATCGTCCCGACGCCCTCCGCCCCGGTGGAGTTTCTGCTGGTCCACGGATTCTTCCTTGCGGTGCTGGTCGCCTACTGTCTTCCCGATATCAGGAAACGCCCCTACCTCCTCCTTGCCGCGGTGCCGTTCCTGGTCGCCGGCTATCCGTCCGCGGCCATCGCCGCCGTCCCGCTGGCCTACCTCCTTGTTCGCCGCCGGTTCTCGGCTATCGATACGCTCGCCATCTTCGGGCTCGCGATCATCCTCGCGACAGAGATCATCTACCTCGTAGACAACATGGGAGAGACCTACTTCCGGATGAACACGCTCTTCAAGTTCTACCTCCCCGCCTGGTTCCTGATGGGGACGGCAAGCCTCTCCATCATCGGGAAGTGGCTCGAGGGCGCCGGAGTAGAAGATCGCATACCCGCCGGGATAAGGAAGGGGTTGCCGGTTCTGGTCGTGGCGCTCGTCCTCATCGCACCCTTCGCGATCAACATCGACTTCGGTTACGGGAGCCGGACCCTCGACGGGGCGGCATACTTAGATGGCTCGCATCCCGGGGATGCGGCAGCGATCGTATTCCTCCGGGACCTCCCGGGCGACCATATCATCATCGAGGCGGAGGGCGGAGATTACACCTACTACTCCCGGGTATCGTCGTTCTCCGGCATCCCGGCGGTCATCGGGATGCCGTTTCACGAGTACATGTGGCGGGGCGACGAGGGGCGGGTAGGCCAGCGGAGTGCCGACGTGCGGGCAATATACGAACAGCCGTCTCGGACCGTCGACCTTGCGCGGGCCTACAACGCCACGCTCCTCTACGTGGGTGCAAGCGAGCGCGATCGTTACACTGTCTCAATCCCGACGGAGACGCTTGAACTCATCTATGATAAAGACGGAGTCCAGATATACAGGATTCCGGCGTAGTGTCACTGGCGACCGCGCTCATGCGGGCAGGCACGAGAATACCAGAATATTACCCCTCTTTGCAGGGTCGAATGACAAACCTTTATCCCTCCTCCTATTGACATAATAGAGCGCATTCGATCAGCTACGCTACTGATGAATGATGACGGAACAGTCGATACCTGTTCCCGAAAGAGGCGAGTTATGGCAAAGACATATGTAAAATTCGAGATTCCGGAAGAGATCCAGAATAAGGCCCTTGAAGCCCTTGAGATTGCAAGAGACACCGGCAAGGTGAAGAAGGGGTCCAACGAGGCGACAAAAGCCGTCGAGCGAAACATCGCCCAGCTGGTTCTCATCGGTTCGGACGTTGAGCCTGAAGAGATTGTAATGCATCTGCCGCCGCTCTGCGAGGAGAAGCAGATTCCTTTCGTCTACATCACGAAGCAGAACGATATCGGCTCCGCCAGTGGCCTTGAGGTCGGATCGGCAGCCGCCGCTATCGTCAAGTCCGGTAAGGCAAAGGATCTCGTCGACGAGATCGCGAAGCAGATTGCTGCACTGAGAGCGTGAGGAAGAGATCATGGCAAACGACGGAACGCCCGCAGAAGTTATCGAGATCATCGGCATGACCGGTATGCATGGCGAAGCCCAGCAGGTGAAGTGCCGGGTCCTCGATGGCCCGAACAAGGGGCGGATCATCACCCGCAACACCGTGGGCCCAATCCGGGAGGGAGACATCCTCTCGCTGCTCGAGACCGAACGTGAGGCCAAGAAGCTCTCGAGGCGGTAACCATGGTCGACAAATACGTCTGCAGTTTCTGTGGAGACGTCCTTGAGCCCGGCACCGGCAAGATGTTCGTCAAGAAGGACGGGACCATCTACTACTTCTGCAGCACCAAGTGCCAGAACAACTACCGGCTCGGCCGGGTGCCGCGCCGCGTTGAGTGGACCGCAGCGGGACGCAAGGCCCGCGGCAAAGAGTGATCCAGATGGATCGCACCTTTGTGATGGTCAAGCCCGACGGCGTCCAGCGGGGACTCGTCGGGGAGATCGTCTCCCGGTTCGAGGCCAAGGGACTCAAACTCGCAGGAGCAAAACTTGAACTCCTCCCCGAGGGTCGGGTCGTCGAGCAGTACCGGGAACACCTGGAGAAGCCCTTCTTCCCGGGCCTGAAAGCCTACATCATGAGCGGACCCTGCTTCCTGATGGCCTGGGAGGGGAAGGGTGCAGTCGCGGTCGTCCGCAGGATGATCGGCGCCACAAACCCTGCCGAGGCTGCACCGGGTTCCATCCGCGGCGACTTCGCTCTCGACATCGGCCGGAACGTGATCCACGCATCCGACTCCCCCGAGAGCGCCGCCCGCGAGCTCGGCATCCACTTTGCATCCGGCGAACTGGTCGATTACCCGAAGATTGACGAGTCCGTCCTCTACGAGTGAGTGCCGGATTGCGGCGAAAAACCACTTATTTTTTCCCCTGAACTACCAGCGAGCTGCTGCAGCCGTGCGCTGTCGGAACCTTTCGGTGGGAGATGCCCCTTTCGGGCCGGATATCCAGAAAGACGGATCGTACGTCTGCCGGTAAACCACAAGTGCTAATATCAAACCTGTCACATACCTGATCACGAATGGCGGATCTCCTGAGTTTTGCGTTGCTGAGTTTCTCTTCGATCATCATCGTAGTGAACCCGCTCGCAGCCTCTCTGATCTTTGTCTCCCTCACCGGCACGATGGACGGGCCGGCTAAACTCAAAGTCGCGCGTGACGCGAGCCAGTTCGCCCTGATCGTCCTCTTGATATTCACCTTCGTCGGCGGCTGGATCCTGCAACTCTTCGGCATCTCAATCGAGGCGTTCCGTATCGCAGGCGGCCTCCTTCTCTTCGGGATCGGTATGGACATGGTCTATGCAAAGACTTCGCGGACGAAGATGACGGCTACCGAGAAGTACGAGGGGCAGGAGACAGATGACATCGCCGTTATGCCGCTTGCAGTCCCGATGATCACGGGGCCCGGTGCAATCGCCTCCGTGATCGTGTTGATGAACGAAGCGATGGGGATAGGTGTCGTCGCTATCGCCATCGTGCCGCTCGCCGCCGTTGCGGCCATCGGGATCACCTACTACACGATGCAACACTCCGATATCATCGTCCGGCGGATCGGCCAGCGAGAGTTTCGCGCCGTCAACCGGCTGATGGGTATGCTTCTCATCGCGATTGCGGTCCAGTTCATGGTCGTAGGGCTCAGGGCTGCATTCCCCATACTCGCCGGAGGCCTCGTATGACACCCGACCTCACGCTCCCCGGTATGGTCCTGATCAGCACCTGCATCATCGCCGGCGGGATCCTCATCGGGTTACAGATATTCGCGATCGATCTCCCGTTCACCGGGTATGTCATGGTGGCGCTCGCCGCTCTCGTCGTCCTCGGCGCAACCATGCTCGTCCTCTCCTGCCGGAGACAGAACGAAAATCCATCCCGGCAATGACGAAGATAGCCCTTGCCCAGGTTGCCGGCGGCCGGGGCGATCCGGCCCGGATGCTCGATGCGGCCGGGCGGATGGCAGGGGAGGCCGCCGCGGCCGGGGCGTCGCTCATATGTTTCCCCGAGCAGTTTGTAACCGGGTGGTCCCCGGAGATCCCGCCCGGGTCGGGAGAACCCCTGGACGGCCCACTCACTGTCGCATTCGGACGGATGGCACAGGAGAACGGCATCGCGGTCGCAGGTTCGATCGTTGAAGCGGCAGGCGGTCTTCGCCCCAGGAACACCGTCGTCGTGCTCGATCCAGGCGGCAACCTCGTCGCCGACTACGCGAAGACCCACCTCTTCTCTCCTGGCGGGGAAGACCGCTACTACACGGCAGGTGACCAGATCGCCACCTTCTCCGTCGGCGGGACAACCTTCGGGCTTGCCATCTGCTACGACCTCCGGTTCCCGGAACTCTTCCGGATCTACGCGCTCGCCGGGGTGGAGTGCATGCTGGTACCGGCCGCGTGGCCCTGTTGCCGCCTCTCCCACTGGGAGACCCTGCTCCCCGCACGGGCCCTCGAGAACCGCTACTACGTGGCCGGGATCAACACGGCCAGCGGGCCGGACGGCGTCTACTGCGGGGGGTCGCTCGCCGCCGACCCGGACGGTGTTGTCATCGCCCGGTGCGGTCCCGGTGAGGAACTCCTCATCGTGGAACTCGATCCTGCGACGGTTCACGAGGCACAATCTGCGCTTCCTTCACTTTCGGACCGCAGAAGCGACCTTTATCACCGACTACTCTCTAAATTGTAGAGATATTCCATGCGGGGTGACCAGCACGTATCTCTCAGTCTCGCGACAGCAGGGCTTTTCATCGCTCCCTCTCTCACCGTCCTCGACCCCGTCCTGAGCGCCGTCCTCCTCTTCGGCGTCTTCATCGGATCGCTCGCACCGGACGCTGATGCCGCCGACGCGGCGATATTCAACGGGCGGATCGGCGGGGTGAAAGGGAAGAGAGGACAGCTCTTAAACGGTTTTGCGGTGGTGCTCCCGATCTTCGGCTATACCATCAGGTACCTCATCTACTACCCGCTCTCCCTCATCTTCTCGCTGCTCCTCCGGAAGAGTTACCAGCACCGGCACCGGGGGCTGCTCCACTCGTTCTCAGGCGTCGGGCTGACTTCCCTCATTCTCTCCGGCTACCTGGCCCTCATCCTCACCTGGCTAGGATGGCCCCTTGCGCTCCTCCCTCTGTTTGGGTGCGCATTCTTTGCAGGGTGCGTCCTCCACCTCGTCGAGGACACCTGCACCCCGGCCGGCGTCGCCTGGCTCTACCCCTTCTCCCGGCGGCGGGTGGCGGGCCGCGTCCGGACGCAGGGAGACCTCGAGGTGCGACCGCTCGTCTTCACCATCGTACTCCTGCTGGCGGCGGTCGGGGTGTTCATCGCACCGTTCGTGACCCCAGTAGCGCCGGACGATCTCCGGCTTCTTACGCTCGTCGGAACTCCTCTCCTCTGGCTGCTCTTCATGCTCATCTGCCGCGTAAAGAGGCAATGGCGCCGATGAAACGATCCTGTCCCGGTTCCGGATACCCCCGGAAACCATATCTATACGTATTCAGACGATCAACGATTTTTCCATGTACCGTCTCGTCTGCGTTCACTGTGGTGCGACCTACACACCGGACCAGATCATCTATACATGCACCCGCTGCGGGCACCTGCTGACAGTCGAATATGACCTGGACGGCATCAACGTCTCCCGGGAAGAATGGAACCGGCGCCCCATCTCAGTCTGGCGCTACCGCGAGCTCCTCCCGGTCAGGGGTGAACCGGTCTCCCTCCAGGAAGGGGGCACCCCCCTCTACCACTTAAAGAAGATCGGTGAAGAACTCGGTCTCCCGGAACTCTACGCCAAACACGAGGGGATGAACCCGACCGGCTCGTTTAAGGACCGCGGCATGACCGTGGGCGTCAGCATGGCCTGCGAACTCGGAATGACGAGCGTCGCTTGTGCGAGCACCGGGAACACCTCGGCAAGCCTCGCCGCCTACGCGGCGAAAGCCGGCATCCCCTGCGTCGTCCTCCTGCCTGCGGGGAAAGTAGCCCTCGGCAAGGTCGCCCAGGCGCTGATGCACGGTGCACGGGTCATCTCCATCCGCGGCAACTTCGATAAAGCGCTTGAGATGGTACACGAGCTCTGCATCAGCCAGGGCCTCTATCTCCTGAACTCGGTCAACCCCTACCGTCTTGAGGGGCAGAAGACCATCGGATTTGAGGCGATCGACCAGCTCGGCGAAGTGCCCGACCGGATGGTCCTCCCCGTTGGAAACGCGGGCAACATCTCCGCGGTCTACAAGGGGCTCCGGGAACTTGAGTCCCTCGGGTTCATCGACCGCCTGCCGATGATGACCGGCATCCAGGCGGCAGGTTCACAACCGCTGGTGAAGGCGATCAGCGAAAACCTCGACGAACTGATCCCTGAACCCTCGCCCGAGACCATCGCGACCGCAATCAGGATCGGCGCCCCGGTGAACGCAGAGAAGGCCCTCGTCGCCGTCCGCGCGACCGGCGGGACGGCAGCGGCCGTGACCGACCAGGAGATCCTTGCCATGCAGCGGGATCTCGCGAGGAAAGAAGGCATCGGGGTCGAACCTGCCTCAGCTGCCTCGGTCGCCGGAATACGAAAACTTGCCGAACTCGGCCTGATCGATGGGGATGAGCGGATCGTCTGCGTGGTGACCGGTCACCTCTTAAAAGATCCCGAAACAGTGGTACGACAATGCGAGCCCCCAACCGAGATCGACGCGGACCTGCACTCGTTGCTCTCTGCCTTGCGCTGATACTGACCTGCACTCCGGCGGCGGCCGAAGAGGCCGCCTTCCAGGTGCTACCCGGCGGCACCACCTACGAGGCCTCGGTCCAGGTGACCGGCACCGAACATACGTTCTGGACCCCCGGCATGATGGGAGAGCGTGTCCCGCTCCAGGTCGAGGACCTCGAGGTGCTCGGCCCTTCAGGCCCGGTCGAGTACCAGGAGGCGGGCAGGGGGGTCATCACCTTCCCGGAGGGTAACTACACGGTCACCTACCAGGCCCCGGTGAGAGATAACCACTTCGTGGTTGTCTTCGATACACCGTATACCGTAACCGTCACCCTCCCCGAGGAGTTCGATGTCAGAAACCCGCTCATCGGGATGGTCAGCTCCGGCGGGGCGATCTCGTCCGGGCCGAACGGGACCACTGAGGTTGCCTGGGAGGATGTAACGGTTGCAGAGGTCCGATTCTATACTCCCGACCGCGAGATGCTGCTTGGTGCTTTCGGCACCATATGGCTCGCGGTCGCGCTCGTTCTGATCCTCCCCATCCTCATCTCGCGGAGGAGGGGAGGTGAATGATCGAGATCGTCATCGCATCATTCCTGATCGGGTTCTCCGGGGCCGCTTCACCCGGCCCCATGACCGCCTCGGTCCTCGGCCTCGGGTCGCGGCCGCCGGGGCTGTTCGTTGCAGGCCTGGTAGCGGGGCACGGCATCCCCGAAGCTGCCATGGTCGCGGCCATAGCCTTCGGCGTGCGTGACGTCCCGTACATCAACCTCGTCGCCCTCCTCGGCTCAGGCATTCTGATTGCGTTCGGCATCGTGCAGTTCATTCGTGCGGGAGAAGCCGTCGTTGTGGAGAAAGAGACCCGGGCGCCGGTTGCTCTCGGGCTGGCCTGCACGCTCGGCAACCCCTACTGGTGGGTCTGGTGGCTCACGTTCGGCGTCGGATTCCTCGCGCTCCACCCGGCGTTCGTCGAGTTCTACGTCGGGCATATCGGTGCGGATATCGTCTTCCTCGGGCTCCTCGCCGGTGCGGTCTCACGGGGAGCGAACGTGCTCGGGACCCATTACAAAAAAGTAGTGCAGGCGAGCGGACTCGCCATGATTCTCTTCGGGCTGTACTTTATTCTGACGATCCTTTTTTCTTGATGTCGATCCCGAACCTCTCGGCGTTTGCATCGGCGATCGCCTGGATCTTCGCGATCTCGTCATCCTGCCGGGCGGGCTTGAAGAGGTGCCGGAAACGCTTCTGTTTTGCGAGGTACTCCTCGACGGGTTTTCTCATCACCTTCTTTGCCTTCACCACCTCGCCATCGACCATCTCGTAGTTCACCCAGAGACCGGTATCAATGGCGAGTTTGGCCATGGAAAGCGTCTCGCCGGACTCAAAACCCCACCCCGTGCAGCAGGGAGCATGCACCTGGATGTAACAGGGGCCGGGGGTGTTGATCGCCCGCTCGACCTTCTGGACGAAGTCGTTCGGGTAGGCGATCGAGGCGGTCGCGACGTAGGGCGCACCGTGAGCAGCGAGGATCCGGGGCATATCCTTCTTCGGGCGCGGATTACCCTGCGAGCACTTCCCCGCGGGGCTCGTCGTAGTGCTCGCGCCATACGGTGTGGCACCCGACCGCTGTATGCCCGTGTTCATGTAGGCCTCGTTGTCGTAGCAGACATACGTGATGTCGTGGCCGCGCTCGAAGGCGCCGCTGATGCAGAGCACCCCGATATCGAGCGTGGCCCCGTCGCCGCCGATGCAGACGACCTTCTCCTTTCGCCCCTGCCTCTTCAGCGATGCCTCGATGCCTGATGCAACCGCTGCACAATTCTCGAAGAGCGAGTGGATCCAGGGGACTCCCCACGCGGTCTCCGGATAGGGCGTGGAGAAGACCTCCATGCATCCCGTGGCGGCGGCAATGATGACGTCCTTTCCTGTCGCCTTGAGGAGGAGCCGGGCCGCAAGCGCCGGGCCGCACCCTCCGCAGGCCCGGTGCCCGGCCGAGAAGAGCTCGCATCCCTGCTCTACGCAACCCTGTCCTGCTTCAGCCATCTAGAGCACCTCCGTCCGTAATCCATAAAACATGTCTCCTTTCCCTTTCTCGGCGAGGTCGACAACAGCAGCGATATCCCTCTTCCGTACATCGCGTCCACCGAGGGCGATGATGTAGTCGTACACGGATATGCCGGAGCCGTAGAGCGCCGCTTTCACCTCGGTGCCGACCGCTCCGCCGCCGCCGAGCGATATGTTCTTGTCAAGCACCGCCACCGTCGAGACGCCCTTCAAGGCATCCGCGATCTCCCGGGCGGGGAAGGGCCGGAAGACGCGGATGTTCAAGAGCCCCACCTTCCGGCCGTGCTCGCGCATCTCGTCGATGGCATCCTTTGCAGTGCCGCAGATGGAGCCCATTGCGACAAGCGCGATATCGGCGTCCTCGAGCCGGTAGCCTTCGACGAGCCCGGAGTAGTCCCTGCCGAACTGCTCGCCGAACTCGCGCCCGGCCTTGATGAACGCGTCTTTGGCGCGATACTGCGCCTGATCGATCTCGTACCGGAATTCGGTGTAGTATTCGGGTGTCGCATACATCCCGAAACTCAGCGGGCTTGCTGCATCCAGCCGCTGGTAGGGCATGAAGGCCGGTAGATAGGCATCCACCTCCTCTTGCGTGGGGAGGGAGACCGGCTCGTAGGTATGCGAGAGGATGAACCCGTCGAAACAGACGAATGCCGGGAGAAGGATGTCGTGGTCTTCACAGACCTTATAGGCGATCATGTGGAGATCGACAGTCTCCTGGTTGTCCTGCGCGTAGAACTGCAGCCACCCGGAGTCGCGCAGGGATATCGAGTCCTGCTGGTCGTTCCAGATCGAGAGCGGCGCACCGAGGGAGCGGTTCGCGATCGTCATCACGATCGGCTGGCGCATCCCGGCCGCGTTGAAGCAGACCTCGAACATCAGGGCAAGCCCCTGGGATGTCGTTGCCGAGTAGACCCGGGAGCCCGCCGCGCTCGCGCCGAGACAGGCGGAGAGGGCCGAGAACTCACTCTCGACGGTGATGTATTCGGCATCGATCTCGCAGTTCGCCACCATCTGGGCAAGGTCCTCGACGATGTGCGTCTGCGGCGTGATCGGGTAGGCTGAGATCACCTGCGGACGGCACCGCTTCACGATCTCGGCCACCGCATGCGACCCTTCCATAAACTCCAGCATTATTTCTCCTCCTTCTCCATCCGGATCGATTTCTTCGGGCAGACTTCCTCGCAGATCCCGCAACCCTTGCAGTAGTCGAGATCGGGCTCGAACGTGCCCTCCTCCGTCTCGCGAACGCACCCTTCCGGACACACCATGGCACACATGCCGCATTTCGAGCAAGTCTCGGGATCAAAGACCGGTTTGAAGACCCGCCAGGCACCCGTCTTGTTGTCAAGTGCTCTCCCTGGCGGCGCGGCGCAGCCGACTCGCAGCGCCACTACGCGGCACCCCCGACCAGGTTGTATGCGCGCTCTGCTGCCCTGACGTTCTTATCGGCCATGCTCCCGGAGAACCGGCTACGCAGTGCATGTTCGAGCGCTTCAAGCTTGATCTCGCCGGTGGCTGCAGCGAACGCGCCCATCAGGGTTGTATTGGTGATGGGCACACCCAGTTCTTCGAGCGCGATGGTGGTCGCATCGACAGCGTAGACCTTCACGCCCTCCGGTACCCGGGCATCGAAGTCAGGCTTCTCGGTGTTGACGATGGCGATACCGCCCGCAGTCATGCCCTTGAAGACGTCTACATCCCCGATCAGGGTCGGGTCCTGCACAATGATGTAGTCAGGCTCGTATACCTGGCTGCGCAGCCGGATCTTCTCATCACTGAAGCGGACGAACGCCTGAACAGGAGCACCGCGCCGCTCCACGCCGAAGGCCGGGAATGCCTGGGAATACACACCGCCCTCGAACGCTGCGAACGCGATGAGTTCGGCGGCGGTCACGGAACCCTGACCACCCCGACCATGAATGCGTAACTCTCTCAAACAAAAACCCCCTTTAATCTTAATGATTAATAATATAAATACTCCGGCGCTTTACCCGCAGCCGGCCCGGGCACGCCGAAACTCCCGTTTACCTGCGGGCAGCATAAATTCGACCCAGAACATAGGCAAAAAGATTCCGGGGCGACGCCTGGAGCCTCTCGCTCACTGGACGTTCGCGAGACGACTCCTGATCTCTTCGATGGTGCAGTGTCGCACTTCCATCAGGGAGGAGATGATCGCATCAGAAAAGACCAGCGCCGCGGTCTCAAAAAGCGTCCCGAGTGGGGCGAAGGAGCCGGAGACCGACCGGTATTGCCCGGTGAGTTGGCGGATCTCGAAGTCGCGCGGGATATCCGCGTCTTTGAGCGGGTTACTCCCGATCTCGACGATGCAATCGGCCATGCGCCCGATATGGGAGTCGGGTGTCGATGTGATGAGGCAGATCCTCCCACCGATCTCCCGGGCGGTCTCACAGGCGTCGACAACGGACTGGGTCTCTCCCGAGCCTGAGAAGGCGATGAGTACGTCTCCCGGTCCGAACGCGGGCGTGATGGTCTCACCGATGACGTAACTCTCGAACCCGAGATGCATCAGCCGCTGGGCGAACGCTCTCGCGACAAGGCCTGAACGCCCGGCACCGGCCAGATAGATCCGTTTTGCGTTGAGAATCTCATCGAGGAACTGGCCTGCATTCTCCTGGTTCAGGGTATGTGCCGTCTCTTCGAGGCTTGATGCCATCAGGAGCATGAGATCGGCGATGTTGGGGCAGTCCGGTTGCATGATTCAGATCTCCACAATGCATTCCAGTATACTACCCGGCACCACATAAAAGGGTACGAAACAGGAAGGCCTCAACTGTCGATCCCCCCATCCGGGGGGCGCCGTCGGGCCTTCCTACCCTCGAGAGAGGAGAAGCGCTCCGCTGGGAGGTTACCGCTCCACTGCGAGCCCGAGTACTTCGGTTGCTCCCGAGAAGACGTCACGGGCGATCCCGGCTAGCCCCCGGGCCGCACACCACTCATCGTAGACGGCGACCTCCCGGGAGAGGAGCGTCTCGACCCCCGGCGCGATGGCGGGCGCCATGGAGCCGGCGAGGGCGACTTTCGCGCCGGGGTTGATGAGAAGCATTGCGGCGCACTCCATCGCGGCGAACATGGCCATTGTCTCCACCCTCTGTTCAGGGGGCATCGTATAGTTCACGCCTGCACGAAGGAAAGAGTCGTTTGCCGTGGAGTCGCCCCGGTCGATACGGCGAATGGCATCCACGTCGAGAGCGCCGTGCCGGGTGCCGGGCGCGAAGATGCAGGCGTCGAACGCGCCGGTGATCCGGCCGCCGGTCGAAAGAAGGGTGACGGTGTTCGAACTCGCGTCGCAGACGACGATATCCTCCCCGAGGTCGCGCGAGACCTCATACAGGATCCCAATCTTCTCGGGGCTCGCCTGGTGGGAGTAGGCCTTGAACCGCGGGTCGGTCGGCGATCCGCGGTGCAACCCGGGGATCACCACGGCCGGAAGACCGCTTGCTCTGATCTCGTCGTAGACCCGGGTGCCGCCGCCGATGTGCTTGCCGGCGCCCTCCCGGGAGACGACCCCCCGGTTCTGGACTTTCCTGATATCGGTGATGGCCGAGATTCCGTCGCCCATCGAGTAGCAGACGGCAATACCCTCGATATCATCGAGAGGAGAGAGGCGGCCGAGGTCGCCGGCCGAGAACTGCCTGGCCTCTTCACGAGATATCTTGAACTCCTCCTTTCCGGTGGAGAAGCGCATCGCGGTAGTGCCGTGATCGATGCCGATGAACATGATAGGTACCTCGTTACCCTCCACGTGGAAGTAAGGTTTCGGATCGCCCCGTAAAACAAGACGAGGATCAGGCCAGGCCTGCCTGGTAACGCCTCTTCGCGTACTCGAACGCGCCGACGACGACGAGTCCCACAAGGAAGAAGACCCAGCCGTCTGCGACCATATCCCCGGCCGCGGACCCCGTCTCCCAGAGCGTCCGTGACGAGCCGAGCATCAGGCCGGTGAGCAGGGCGAGCATCGCCGCGTGGTAGGTTGCGAGGAGATACTTGAGAGCCTTCGTGAAGAGGAGAAGGCCCGTAACCCCACCGGCGATGTAGGCGACGATCTCAGGAAGGGAGAAGGCCCGGAGTGCCGCGAGCATGAACTCATACTGGTTGAGGACGAGGGTTATGTAGGCTCCCGATATCCCGGGGAGGATCATGGCGCAGAGCGCCACCATCCCGGTGAGGAAGATGATCGGGAGGGAGTGGCCGAGATCGAACTGCCCGAGGCTCCCGATGAGGTAGCCGGCGACGGCCCCGACGACGAGGTAGGCGACGGTGACCACGTTCGGGGAGCGGATCTCAAGGAATATAGCGACCGCAGAGGCGATGATCAGGCCGAGGAAGAAGGAGTAGGTCGCTACCGTATGCTCGGTGAGGAGGGTGAGGATCACCCCTGACATCAGGAGGAAGGCGGTGGCGATCCCGGCGAGAAGGACGACGAGGAACGGGATATCGATCTTCTCGAGGTCTGAGCACAGAGACGCAAAATCGCCCCTGACGAGATGCTTTATCGAGGCAAGGTTGATGCTGCCGATGGCTCCGATCAGCCGTTCGTATATCCCGGTGATGAGAGCGATCGTCCCTCCCGAGACGCCGGGAATGATATCGCAGGCACCCATCGCGAGGCCGCGCAGGTAGATCCCGGCGTGTTCCCGGAGATCCGGACGCGGGCTCATCGTCCGGCTCCCCTGCCGGCCCGACCGCGCCCGGGTCTCCGGGCTTGTTTTCGGGCTTCGTCACAATATCTGAAGGCCGCCTGAACGTTGATGGCGGCCGGGAACCGGCCGGCCCCATCCTGAATGCATACCACTCTCAATTCGACTGCTCCTTACACGATCTCCTCAAAAGCACCCATGAAGGATATGACTCAATCCCGGGTGCCGATCTGTAAAATACCCTCCATGCCGGTATTAACTTTTCCCTCCACCGCAGGAAGCCGCCACACGGAGCAGGGCCGCGGAGAGGTGCGCATCACCTTATAGACACCGGGGCCGTCTACCCATGGGACACCGGGAGCGGTGCCCATCCAGTAACCCTATAGCGTGGGAGAGATACTATTCTATAATGTTCTGTATCGTAACGGGCGGTGCTGGCTTCATCGGTTCGCACGTCGTCGATCTCCTGGTCGCAGCGGGAGACGATGTGCTGGTCATCGACGACGAGAGCGCAGGCACCGAGAGGAACCTTGCACATCACGCGGCAAACGGGCAGGTCACCTTCGCCAGGAAGAACCTGCTCGACGACGGCTGGCAGGAGCACTTCCGCGGTGCCGACCGGGTTTACCACATCGCCGCGGACCCCGACGTCCGGCAGAGCGCAATGACTCCCGACTCCCAGATCAGGAACAACATCGTCGCCACCCACCGGGCGCTCGAGGCGATGCGGGCGCACGGCGTACCGGAGCTGGTCTTCACCTCGACCTCGACCGTCTACGGCGATGCGGCCGTCATCCCAACACCTGAGACGTATACGCCGCTTGAACCGATATCGGTCTACGGCGCGACGAAACTCGCCTGCGAGGCGCTCATATCGTCTTACTGCCACTCATTCGGCATGACGGCCTGGGTCTACCGGTTTGCAAACATCATCGGCGAGCGGAGCGGTCACGGCGTCATATCGGACTTCATCCGGAAGCTCCGGGAGAACCCGCGCGAGCTTGAGATCCTCGGCGACGGCAGGCAGACGAAGTCTTACCTGGAGGTCGGAGGGTGCGTCCGCGCCGTCCAGTTCGGGATCGAACACTCGCGCGACCCGGTGAACACCTTCAACATCGGCTCTGAGGACTGGATCGACGTCGTCAGGATCGCCGATATCGTCACGGAAGAGATGGGGCTTTCTGATGTCCAGTACCGGTTCACCGGCGGTGCACGCGGCTGGGTCGGGGATGTGCCCCGGATGCAGCTCTCGGTCGAGAAACTCAAGGGCCTCGGCTGGCGGTGCCCGACCACGTCGGAAGAGAGCGTCCGGACAGCGGTCCGTGCCATGCTGGAGTAACGAGGCCCGGCACCCGAACCCCTGCAAGAGCAATCGGACCAGCGTTCCAGGAATAATCATGACTAACTAGAAGGATCGCATGAAGTACATCATCATTCTCGGGGACGGCATGGCGGACGAGCCGCTTGCCGAACTGGGGGGCAAAACGCCCCTTGAGTACGCAGAGATACCAAATATGGACAGGATCGCCCGCGAGGGGCGGTGCGGGATGCTCCGGACTGTTCCGGAGGGATTTGAGCCGGGGAGCGATGTCGCAAACCTCTCCGTCCTGGGCTACGACCCCCGGACATCCTACACCGGGAGAGGGCCGCTCGAAGCGGCAAGCATGGGAGTCCCCCTCCGCGACGGCGAGATGGCCTACCGCTGCAACCTGGTCACGATCCGGGACGGGGTGATGGAGGACTTCAACGCCGGACATATAACCAGCGCCGAGGGTGCCGAACTCCTCCGCGACCTGGATGCTCTACTCGGGGACGTCCGGGTCTATCCCGGGGTCAGTTACCGGAACCTGCTGGTTGTCGCCGGGGCGGACGGTGCCCTGACCACCCCGCCCCACGATATCGTCGGCCAATCGGTGGCGGAGCACCTCCCGCGCGGAGACGATGCCGGCATCCTGCTCGACTGCATGGAACGGTCCCGGGAGGTCTTTGCCGACCACCCGGTCAACCGGCGCCGCCTGCAGGAGAAAAAGACCCCGGCAACCGGGATCTGGCCGTGGAGCGGCGGGGAGAAACCGTCGCTCGCACCCTTCGCGGAAAAGTACGGCCTTTCCGGCGGCGTGATCTCCGCCGTCGATCTCTTGAACGGCATCGCCCGCCTCGCCGGGATAGAGGTGATCCAGGTCCCGGGCGCCACCGGGTTCCTGGATACCGATTATGAGGCGAAGGCCCGGTACGCGGTCGACGCCCTCGACCGGCTCGACTTCGTCTACATGCACGTTGAGGCACCCGACGAGGCCGGGCACATGGGGAGCGTGGAGGAGAAGGTGCGGGCGATCGAGCGGCTCGACGAAGCAGTCGGGATCATCCTTGACCGGCCGGAGACGACCGTCGCAGTCCTCCCCGACCACCCGACGCCGATACGGATCAAGACCCATACCGCGGAGCCGGTGCCGTTCGCGGTGCTCGGGAAGGGAAAAGACGGCGTTCCAGCGTTCTCTGAGCGCGAAGCGGTGAAGGGATCGTTCGGGCTCGTGCAGGCGCCGGAGTTCCTTTCCCTGCTCTTCTCACGATGAGCCGCCCCTGATCTGGCCGGATTCCCGGTACTACCTTTTTGCAGTCTTTGTACTTCACGTTATTCGGATGGGAACCTCTAGACGATAGAGAAGATCAGTAAATAGGTACGAAGTGTTCATGCGGATGACTCCGGGTTTGTCGAACACGATCTCGATCTCTTCGGCCCGACGATCCATGCGACACAGACACCGGGTTGCCATGCAGCACCGGGTTGTGTTCCCTCGCTCATCGAGGCAGTGGTCCAGGCGCCGGCGGCGACACGGATATGCAGGACCCGTGACCTGGGCAGCGAAGGAGGTGCCCGGCGGCCACACGGGCACGGGGTCTCTCGCGCGGGCGAGGAACTGCAGAGCGAACGTGCAGGTGATGTGAAGAAAGATCCTCATACGGCGTTCCGAATGAAAATCGCCGTTGTGTTCTCGAACCACCCGGTCTTGGTTCGATTGGAACACTCATCACCACGCCAGCACAGCAAAAACAGTACATCCAAGAGGGTTGATCCCTTATCAGAGGCTTTTCCCCTGGCGAGTTCCCCTTACTGGCCTGATACTATCTCCATTTTACCTTGCGTCGAATCAATCCGGATACGCCAGACCAATCTCGTGTGCTATCCTGAATAATTCCAGTGGTTATGTCCTCTCACGCGGAGAGGAGAGGTGATCTGAAGTTCGCCGCGAATCCAGGATTATCAGAAAACCCATGAGGTGGAGCCGGGAATAGAAGAAAGACCGTCCCAGACAGAAGATCTCTGGCAGCCATCAAACTCCTCAATCAATACACGGGGCGCCGTCGCACGGTGCCTCTGCTCCAGGGACCCACCATCCAGAACCGGCGCGTCCCAAAAGAAAGGAGTCACTTCTTAGTCATCGGGATCGGGCGGTTCAAAAGGCGCATTCGACGATGGGAATACGGGCAGTTATTGTCGGCATCTAGAGTAAAGGGTGAGTAAAAGGCCCGATCATTGAAATTCCGTTTACAGGATGCCAGTTTGTTAAGAAAAGAGTAATGCAAACATAAATCCACCCATGCAATAGTAGTAGTATATAAACATATCTAATAATCAAAAACAATCAAAAATAGGTAAATTCAATAATATTGCCAATTAAAGCACCATTACATGTGTAAAGCGTATATAAATCAAAATTCAAATAAGGAATATAATAAATAGTTGAAATAAGCAAAACTAAGTGTCGAGGGGAAAGCCTCTCTACAAGCCCTCCGGGACAGATGCAGCCGCCGGAGGGGATTCTTAGGAGTTGATGCATGAAAAAAACCCAATTTCTGGTACTGGCCCTGTCCATGATGGTCGCGATGGTTGCACCAGCACTGGCAGCACCGAACCAGGAACTCTCCCCGGGATCTTATGATGTCGTCGTGTACATCAACGGCACGGAGATCCTTGCGGAAGACAGTAACGGTCAGTTGATCAGCAACGGAACAGCAGGAATTGATGACAGCAGCGTCATACAGGCCGCTGTGGAGGCCATCAGCAACGGGACTGTAGTCCTCCAGGCTGGAACCTACACCCTGACCACTTCCACCCAAGTCCAAGTGTCCAACCCCGAGAATGACACAGAAGATCCTTCCGAGCCACAGAAGGCCTACAAGGTCCATGCGATCCCTGGTAGGATCAACTTCGTCGACTTCGACTTTGGAGGCGAAGGCGTTGCGTATCACGACACCCAGGCTGGCAATCAGGGCGGCTACTCATACCGCACCGACAATGCCGACGTGGACATTGGTGAGCGTGATGCCCTCGACGTAGCGGTCATTGCCCACACCTACGCTGGGGAGTGGCTCCAGTTCTCCGAAGTGCAGGTAGCTGAGTCTCGCACCTACGCTGTGACGTTCTACACCAGCACCACACAGAACGACATGTCGTTCTCGGTACTGGTAGACGGGCAGAAGGTCGCTACAGTCGATGCCCCCAACACCGGCGACTGGTACACGTTTGCACCCACCACGATGCAGATCCCGCTCACCGCCGGGAAACACACGGTGCAGATAGCCATGGACACCGGGTGGGTTGATCTGGCGTATGTCGAGTTTGCGACTGAGGCCCCGATGCCCACGCCCACTGTAACGCCAACTGCAACACCCACCGTGACGCCCACGCCCACTGCGACACCCACACCAGATCCTTCCGAGACTGAAAAGCCCTACAAGGCCCACTCGGTGCCCGGTCGGATCAACTTCGTCGACTTCGACTTCGGAGGCGAAGACGTCGCCTACCATGACACCGTGGCCGGCAACCAGGGCGGCTACTCATACCGCACCGACAATGCCGATGTGGACATCGGCGAGCGGCCTGCCGTCAACGTGCCGGTTATAGCCTACACCTACCCTGGAGAGTGGCTCAAGTTCTCCGAGGTGCAGGTAGCTGAGTCTCGCACCTACGCTGCGACGTTCTACACCAGCACAACAGCAGATGACAGGTCGTTCTCGGTGCTGGTAGACGGGCAGAAGGTCTCTACAGTCGACATACCCAAAACCGGCGACTGGCACACGTTTGCTCCCACCACGGTGCAGATTCCGCTCACCGCCGGGAAGCACACGGTGCAGATCGCTATGGACACCGGATCAGCAGATCTGGCGTATGTTGAGTTTGCGACTGAGGCCCCGACGCCCACGCCCACTGCGACACCGACTGCAACGCCCACCGTGACGCCGACGCCCACCGTGACGGCGACACCAGAGCCGACCCAGACACCGACACCGGCTCCCAGCGACAACGTCTACGGAGCGGATGCCAACCCGACCGGGAACCCGATTGGGGGAGGGAGCGGGTATAACAGCGGCGTCAGCCGAAACGATGCGGACTTCTTTGTCGACACCCAGAGTGAGTTGCTCTCCGCTCTCCAGAGCGCACGATCCGGAGATATCATCTGGGTCGAAGAGAACGCAAACATCGACATGAATGGCCGTTTCAGTGTCCAGATTCCAGCAGGAGTCACGATCGCGAGCAACCGGGGCGAGAACGGTTCCCCCGGCGGGCGTATCTACCAGAGCAGCGGATCCGGTACCGGACCCGACTGGTATACCACCATGTTCAAGGTCACCGGACAGAACGTGAGGATCACCGGTCTGCGGCTCCAGGGCCCCGACAACAGCATGTCAAGCCCACAGAGATTCGGAATCTTCTCCACCGCCCGTAATCTCGAGGTGGACAACTGTGAGATCTTCGGCTGGGGCTATGCTGGTATCGCCATCTTCGGGACAGCAGGTTCGGACATGAAGACCGGCGGGTACATCCACCACAACTACATCCACCACTGCCAGACAAGCGGTCTTGGCTACGGTGTCGAGGTAGGTCAGGGCGGCGTATGCCTGATCGAGGCGAACAAGTTCGACTACTGCCGGCACGCGATAGCCGGAACCGGCGACGTCAACAACGGGTATGAGG
>NZ_JAVBWL010000050.1:0-20319 GCF_036677455.1 Methanoculleus sp.
GTCGAACGCGGCGTCGGTCGGGGCGAATACCGTATACGGTCCGGGACCCTCAAGCCTCGCGGCGACGCCCGTCGACTGAAGGAGGCCCGTGAACAGGGTGAAGTTCCCGAACGCCGGGTTCTCCTCGAGGGGGATGCTGGTCTCGGTCGATGCAAGGACCTCCATGATACTCTCGGCGGGATCCGGCGAGGAGAGGGAGGAGAGGAGGGTCGCACCCGCTCCCATCCCCTGTCCCCCGACCATGGCGCCGGTCTGGTTCTGGGTCATGTTCTGCGCCGGGGTCTGCGCGACCGCGGGCATCACCGTCGTCGGGGCCGGCGTGACGGCGGTGGGCGGCACGATCTTCCAGAGTTTGCCGGTGCTGGTGGTGTTGTCAGGCCCTCCCACGTCGTTCGTCAGCACATACATCTCCTGGCTGGCGTCCTCGCCGAACCCGCGCAGGAACGCGCCCAGCGTCTCGTTGTTCCGGGCGGTGATGTTCACCGTCTGGGCTTCCCACATGGCGTTCTCGTCAGGCGTCAGGCTCGCAGCAGTCGACGGCAGCGCTCCCTCGGCCCACCCCGTCGGGGGTGTCGCGGCGAGAAGGGTGCCGTTCCCTACCGTCCGGCTGTCGCTCCAGTAGCCGAAGAGGTACCTGCCCTGGAGCCCGACATCGGCCGTCCCGCGGTACATGTTGCCGCCGACGACGACGACGCCGAGGTCATGGCCGCCCTCGAAGATGGGGCCGATCAGGGGCACGCCCTGGAGCCCGGTGGCGTTACAGGACGCACCGGGGGCCGTGGTGGCGTTCGGGTCGAAACAGTGCGTGCCCTCGCGGATGTGCCAGCCGTAGTTCCCGCCCTTCGTGACGACGTCTACCTCCTCAAAGAGGTTCTGGCCCGCATCGGCGACGAAGAGCGCGTTGCTGCTGCCGGAGTCAAAGGCCATGTAGGCAGGGTTGCGGAATCCGTAGGCGTAGATCTCGGTCGGGACCGTCGTGTAGGCGTAGGAATCAAGGATCTCAGGCTGGACCCCCACGAACGGGTTGTCGGATGGGATGCCGTAGAGGCTGCCGGCAAACGTCGTCCACGTCGGCTCGGGCGGGTTTGCCGTCCGGTTGACGCTCACGTTTCCGGTCTGGTTCGCCGCCGAGGTCATGGTCGGCAGGGGCATCCCCCCGGTGGCGGTGCTGTCCACATCAATCCGGAGAATCTTGCCGTAGATCTTCGTCAGGTCCTGGGCGTTCCCGATACCGGGGGTATGCCCGTTCCCGACATCGTCCGCCTTCCCGCCGTCCCCAAGCGATATGTAGAGGTAGCCGTCGGCGGGGCTGAAGGCGAGCTGGCCGCCGTTGTGGTTCTGGTAGGGCTTGTCGATGTACATCAGGACCTTCTCAGAGGTCATGTTCACCGTGTTCGGGTTTTCAGGGTCGACCTGGAACTCGGAGATGTGATTCGTGCAGCTCCATCCCTCGGGAGCTTCCGGTCTCAAGGGCGCGCTGTAGAAGGCGTAGACCTTGCCGTTCTCCGCGAAGTTCGGGTGGAACGCGATGGAGAGCAGGCCGCGCTCGTCGTAAGTCGGGCTGATGCCGACGAGGTTGTCCCGGAGGTCCATGAACGGCTCGGGGAGCACGGTCCCGTTCTGATCGACGATCTTCACGAGACCGATCTGGTCCACGACGAAGAGCCGCCCGGTCCCGTCGTCGGGCGACGCGACCATCATGGGCGAGGTGAAGTTCCCTGCGACGAGTTCAAGGCCGATGATGGCCTCAAAATTCGGGATCGGCGTCAGTTTCGTATGGGACGCGTTATTCTCGAACGTCGCGGCAAGCGGCGATGCGGCGTTCGTGAGGTCTGTTGCGTTTCCGGTCGTCCGGGTTGAACTCTCGTTGGTGCCGCTGACATTGCTCGATCCCACCACCTGCGCCCCCGCACCCGCGACGAGCGCAAGAACCAGGAGGAGGGATGCTATGACAAGGGTAACTTTTGTCATGCGAGCCCGGACATGGTATCTGGAGGGATAAAGGTTACCCCGGAACCGGTCAGACGGAGTCTTCGTCCGTCGGGTGGTATGCCGTCACCTTCGCGACGTACCAGAAGATCGCCCACGAGAGCACGAGGACGATCGCCCAGACCCCGGCGATCACCGGCAGAGGGAGGGGGGTCGCGTAGGCCTGGCCGCCCGGGACGGGGATGATCTGGTAGAACGTCCAGGGTGCGCGTGCCGACTCCCGCACGAACCCCATCACGTTCACGATCGCCGTCCCGAGGATACCGGCCGTGAAGGCGGCAAGGAGCGAACCCCGGGTGAGGTATCCCCACTGTCCCTCCTTCTCCTCGCTCGTCAGGACAATGATGTCGAGCATGACGATCGCGGCACCGATCGCCGCCATGACGAAGAGAGCGACGTACTTCAGCGGCATCCCGCCGATCGGGTTGATCCAGGCCCCGGGATCGTCGATGAAGAGCGTCCCGAGCCAGGCGGGCTGGACGAGGATGAACCCGGCGACGGCGGTCATGACCAGGAACCCCTTGAAGATCGTCCGGATGGTGCGGTTCTCGGGCCGGGAGAGGAGCTGGTCCCGCCGGGTGAGGAAGTAGGTCCCGATGGTCAAAAAGAGCCCGGTAAGAAGCGTCACCATCATGAGCATCTCCCAGGCCCGGGGACCGTGCATGATCATCATGAAGGCGGAGGGCGCGTTCACCTGGATCGCGGTCATGTACACCTGCCCGAGGATCGGCTGCATGATCAGCCCGAAGAGTCCCCAGGCGATCCCGTAGGCCGCCACCCAGTCCCACTGCTTCTTTGCAGCGAAGTCTTTCTGGTCGATGTAATGGATGGTCGCAAGGGTCGTGATCAGGAACCCGAAGAAGGCGATGGCGGCAGCAACCCGGTGGAAGGTGAGTTCCCAGAGGGTCGGGTTGAACCAGAGCGCCATCGCCTGGTCAAACGTCATCGGGAGCAGCCCTGATTCGGTAAAGGAGAACGACGCGACACCCGGCGTCAGCATACCGGCGGCGAGGGTATCGATGGTGACGGTCTGGACAAAGACGCCGACCGCGTAGCCGAACCCGAGCGCGAGGTGCACGCCGGGCCTTACCCGGTCCCAGGCGAACCAGAAGGTGAAGAGCAGGAGGATGATGACCCCATAGAGGATGAAATACGCGAAGATCGGCCACCAGTAGAGGTGGAAGACGTTCATGGAGAGGTCCGGGAAGAGCGCGATGAAGGCCATCATCCCCCCCGCCGCAAACGTCGATCCCGCCGAGAAGAGGATGAGGACAAAGAGCGTGAGCGACCGGGCCAGGTTCCTGTAGCGCATGCGCCGGTAGCGGAAGTAGAGAAGCGCAGTGACCGCGATGACCCAGGCGCCCCCGACGTGCAGGTTCGCAAAGACGACGTGGATCAGCATGGTAAACGCGATGACGGCGGATCGGCTTATATCCCCGACGCTCTGGATGGGTATGCCGGACGTGGCGTAGTCTGCGGTGCTCTCGCTGAGATTGTTCGCAAGGATGGTTGTCGAGGGTATCGTCCCGCCCTGGAGCGGAACGATGACGACCGCGAGAAAGATGAGGTAGGCTACGACCGCCACGATGATCGCGGATATGAGGCGCAGTCTTCTCCCGGATCCCTCTTCCGCCGTTCTTGTTTCCCATGTAACCATACCCGTACCTCCTCTAAAACGGTGGGGGGAGTTTCGTGAACCCAAAGTGCCAGAAGACGTAGATCGCGACCCCGATGTAGACCGCGATCGCGACCCACATGACGTAGGTCAGCGCCCGGTCCCGTCTCCGGCTCATACCTCCTCCTCCCGCTCCGGGTGATAAGACGTCACCCGGGACGTGAACCAGAAGATCGCGAAGATCAGCCCGAGGATGATCAGCCAGAGCACGAAGATCTGGTGGGCCGGCACCGGCGTCGGGTAGGTCTGCCCCCCGGGCACGGGGACGATCTTATAGAACAGCCACGGGGAACGCGCCGACTCCCGGACATACCCCATGACGATGACGATCCAGGTGCCGAGCGCACCGGCGATGAGCGCTGCCATACGCGACGCCCGGGAGAGGTTGCCCCATTCCTCGTCCCGGCGCCCGCGGAGAACCAGGAGGTCGATACCGACGATGATTGCCCCGACGGCTATCAGGACGAGGAGGGCGATGTGCTTGTAGTACATGATCCCAAGCGGATTGAGCCAGGTCCCGGCGTCGAACTTCATGATCCCCCCAAGCCACGCCGGCTGGACGAGGACGAGCCCCGCCACCCCGGCGATGAGGGCGAACGCCCGAAAGAGGGTCCTGATGTCGTGTCGCCCGAGCCGGACCAGGAGGCGCTCCCGTCGCTCGACGAAGTAGACCGAGACGGTGACGATGAGGAGCGAGAGCAGGCCGACCATCATGAGCATCTCCCAGGCCCGCGGCCCGGTCATGATGTTGGTGAAAGCCTGGTTCTGGTGGGCGAATATCGTGTACATATACCACAGGCCGAGGAGCGGTTGGGCGATGAGGCCAGCGAGCCCCCAGAGGATGCCGAAGGAGCCCACCCAGTCCCAGTACCTCTTCGACGGCGGATCGGTCCGGTCGCGGAAATGGAGCATCGCGAGGAACGCGAGCAGGAACCCGAAGAAGGAGATCGCGGCAGCGACCCGGTGAGACTGGAGCGGCCAGAGCGTGGGGTTGAACCACCACTGCATGTACTCGGCCCAGGGCATGCCGAGAAGACCGGGCGCTCCCCAGGTGATGGTCTTCGCGCCCGGTGTCAGCATCCCCGATACGAAGGTGTCGATGGCGAGGGTCTGCAGGTAGATCGAGACCGGGTAGCCGACGGCGAGGAAGACGTGCCAGGCCGCCCCAATCCGGGACCAGGTGAACCAGAGGGTGTAAACGAAGAAGATCTCGACCCCGAAGAGGATTGCCTCAACGAGGAGCGGCCACCAGTAGATGTGAAATCCCTGCGTGGCGAACGTCGGGTAGAGCGCGATGAAGAACATGACCCCGGTTGCCGCGAGCGTCGCCCCGGCCGAGAAGAGGATGACGTTGAAGAGCGCGACCGATTTTCCGAGACGGCTGTAGCGCTCCTGTCTGGAGAGGAGGTAGAGGATGACGAGCGAGAGGAGGACCCAGGCGCCCCCGAGGTGCAGGTTCGCAAAGAGGATGTGGGTGAGCATCACGAACGCGATGAAGATCGACCGGCCGGAAGCCCCGAGGTCGACCTCCTGGATGGGCATCTGCTCCTGGAACTGCGGCTCCGCCCCCAAAAGGTCGCTGGAACGTACCACCGTCGAGGATATGAGCCCGCCCTGCAGGGGTATGATGTAGGCGTAGAGGACGATGATGAAGAGCGCAAGCGCGACCAGGATCCCGGCGATCTTCTTGATATCGCCGCGAGTATCGTACTCATCAGGTACTGGCGGCGTTCCCCCGGCCTGCATGATTCATGCCTCCAACGGGCGGGCATGGGGAGCCCGACATATAAAGGTTATCCCGGGCAGCACCCGGAGCGAGGAATGGGGAGATCCGGGGAGATCGTTCTTCTCCAGAGTCTCCCCGTGTTTCCGGCAGAAGGCCGCTAACAACGTAGATGATACTTGTTATGGAGGCGGCAGTGCGAATTGGAGGATCTACGAAGAAGTTCGCAAGGGATAGTATGAGACCGGGGCTGCAATCACCGGGATGAACTATCCTGGATGCCCTGGCGGGAGGAAGAGAACCGGTCGTTGGAGAGCAATCTACAGCGATGCATTCGCCAAAAAGAACCAGGCATTACGCGGTTTTACCGGGCGGATGCTCCTCTCGCCATTACGTGGCGGTTGCAGGACCGTGCGGCGCGGTCAGGAGGGGTTTAGTGCCTCGCCCGTGTCGGTCGGGAGCAGCACCCGGTCGATACCCTGGATGACTCCATTCTTAGCGGCGAGATCGGGGATGATGATCGTGGCGTTGTCGACCCGGGTCTCGTCGCCGGTTGCATTCACGGTGAGGTTGTTCCCGGCAAGGGTGGCGAGCGTGATCTCGTTACGGAGAGCATTCGCGGTATACGATCCCGGCACGATATGGTTCAGGGCGATCGCGGTGCGGTTGACCGTCCCGGCCTGGCTGCCCGCCGTCCCGAGCAGAGCACTCTGCTCGCCGGGGGGAAGGTCTGCGAACGCCACGTCGGTCGGGGCAAAGACGGTGTATGACTCGTTGCTCTGGAGGAGCCGGTCCACCCCGGTCGTCTGGAGGAGAGCGATGAAGGTCGTGAAGTTGCCGTAGACGGGTGTCTCCTCGAAGGGAATGGCCCCCTCAGTCACCTGGAGGAGTTCCCAGACGGTCAGGTCACTGGCGGGTGGCTGGAGGAGACCCCAGATCTGGCTGACCTGGCCATGGTCGGGCGCCGCGGGCGAAGAAGAGGAGGGGGTGGCCCCCGCTCCCATCCCTCCGCCTGCAGCACCAGCGCCAGTCTGGTTTCCTGTTGTGTACCCGGTCTGGTTCCCTGTTGTGTACCCGGTCTGGTTTCCTGTTGTGGTCGTCGTTGCGTTTCCGGCCGTCGCATTCTGCGGCGGCACGAACTTCCAGAGGCTGCCTGTGCTGGTGGTGTTGTCAGGACCGCCGACGGTGTTGGTCAGCAGGTAGAGCTCGTTACCGTTGTCCTGACTGATTGAACGGACGAACAGGCCAAGCGAAGTCCCGTTGTTGGGCGGGCCGACAACGTTCATCTTCTGGAGAGACCACATGGCGTTGTCCTGCGGTGTGAGGTTCTCCGCCGAGGCGGGGAGCATACTCTCGTTCCCGCTGCTCGGGGGCGTGGCCACAAAGAGCGTGCCATTGGGCGTCACGTAGTTGTTGGGTGAGCTCCAGGAGCCGAAGACGAACTTCCCGGTGAAGTTCGGGAGTTCCGTGCCGCGGTAGACCTGCCCGCCGACGATGACGTTGCCGACGTCATGTCCGTACTCGACGATGGGGCCGATCAGGGGTTCGCCCTGGTATCCGGTCACATTGCAGCTCGCCGGGGGCTGCAGTGAGTTGCTCGCATTGAAGCAGTGGGTGCCTTCACGGATGTTCCAGCCGTAGTTCCCGCCGTTCACAACGTCCAGAACGGACTCAAAGAGATCCTGGCCCGCCATCGATATAAAGAGCCCGTGGTTGCCTCCTGCATCAAACGACATGTAAGCGGGGTTGCGGAATCCGTAGGCGTAGATCTCGGGCGGAACGGAGTCATAGGCGTAGGAATCAAGGATCTCAGGCTGAGTCTTGGCAAACGGGTTGTCGGGCGGTATGCCGTAGAGGCTCCCGGCAAACGTCGTCCATGTCGGCTCGGGCGGGTTTGCCGTCCGGTTGACGGTCGCATTGCCGGTCTGGTTCATCATCCCGGTCATGTTGCCAGTCTGGTTCCCCGCCCCGGTCATGTTCTGCGGGATCGTTACGTTCCCGCCGGTGACATTGTCCACGTCGATCCGGAGGATCTTGCCGTAGATCTTCGTCAGGTCCTGGGCGTTCCCGATACCGGGGGTATGCCCGTTCCCGACATCATTTGCTTTACCGATGTCGCCGACCGATATGTAGAGGTAGCCGTCGACGGGAGAGAAGTCGAGCTCGCCGCCGTTGTGGTTCTCGTACGACTTGTCGATGTACATCAGCACCTTCTCAGAGGATACGTTCACCGTGTTCGGGTTTGCAGGGTCGACCTGGAACTCGGAGATGTGGTTCGTGCAGCTCCATCCCTCGGGGGCCTCCGGCCTCAAGGGTGCGCTGTAGAAGGCGTAGACCTTGCCGTTCTGCTGGAAATCAGGGTGGAACGCGATGGAGAGCAGGCCGCGCTCATCGTAGGTCGCGGAGATGTTTGCCATCTTATCCCGGAGGTCCATGAACGGCTCGGGGAGCACGGTCCCGTTTGCCTCCACGATCTTTACCACGCCGATCTGGTCGACGACATAGAGTCGGCCGGTATCGTCACCCGGCGCCGCCGTAGCCATCATCGGTGCGGTGGTGAAGTTCCCTGCCACGAGTTCCAGGCTCACGTCTGGAGTGAACCCGGAGACATTTTCGAACGTCGTTACCGAGGTGTTGTTTACGAACTTTGTTGCCTGCGGGGCACCCGCATTGGTGAGGTCGGAAACATTCGCCCCACCGGCAGACGTCGTCGCCGCTGGCGACGCAGTGGTGTTCGCTCCTTCCTGCTGGGCTGCAACGCCTCCGATGAGGCATAAGCAGACCGCTATCACAAGGAAGGCTATACGCTGTGTATGAGGTCTCATACGGGGCGGGGGCTAGGGCCTGCATCATATATACCTTCCGGCTACCGGGAGTGCGAGGCATCGTGGGGGTTGCATACGTGCACGACCGTCCTGCCCGCTCTTGAGAGGCCCCAGTCCCCGGCGGGACGGCAGGTCGTGACTCTGGCTCGACCTCCCCGAGATCGATCCCCCGGATCGCGCACCCGGAGCGAGGAATGGGGAGATCCCCCGGATCTCCCGCTGGCGGGTCGGTTACTGCACGACGAAATCCCCGGTCATCGCTTCGGGATGGACGTCGCAGCGGAAGAAGTAGGTCCCAGGCTCGGACGGGGCCGTGAAGGTGTAGGTGGTCGTCGCCGGGCCGGTGACGGTATCGCCCCTGAAGATGTTCTGGCTCGCCGAGGAGTCGGTGTAGACCGCGAAGTTGTGCGGGACGCCGTTATCCTTGTTGTCGAAGTTCACTGTCACCTGCGCCCCCGCGGGCACCGTGATCGTGCTCTTGTCGAAGGCAATGTTCTGGGCGGTGAGATCCACGGTCGTAGCCTGGCCGCCCGCTGCGGTGGTCGCCCCGGTTGTGACGTTCGCTGCTGTCGTTGTCGCCGTGGCGGCAGGGGTTCCGGCGGTCGTCCCCGTAACGGAAGGGGTCTCGGTCCCGGTCGGTGGGGCCGTCGGCTGGGTGACGTTTCCCACCGGCGAGACGCATCCTGCTGCCAGGATTCCGGCGCTCACGACAAGGAGCGCCACGAGAAGGATTACGTTGGGCCTCATGGGGGAGACCATACCGCACACGATATTTATATGTTACCCTCCATCGGCCGGGGTCACGGTGGGAGGGGGGTGCTCATCCATGCTGGAGGCAGAGCGGGTCGCCGGGGGATCCGTGCCTGTCCGCTATCCATCACCCTGCTCCCCCTCCCTGTGCGAGAAGATGACGAGCAGCCCGGCGAAGAGCGCGATCAGGTCGAACGGCGGGAGGAGGCTTGCGATGAGGGCGTACCTCCCGGCTCTGGGGAGATCGCCCCGGCCGATCGTCCGGTATGCCGCAAGCCCAAACCCTATCCCGACAACCTTGACTGCGGCAAGCAAAAGCGCCCCCACCAGAGAGATGCCGGGCCTTGCGGGAAGGCCCCCGACGACGATAGCGAGGAGCGTCACAACGGCAAAGAGCCCGAAGATCACCGATATGGCGATGAGGACCCGTGCAATCTTCACTTCTTTTCTCCTGCCTCCCATAACGGGCCGTTCCTCTACGCTGTGAGACTTAATCTTTTCTCGAAGGGGCATGCCGGAAGCGGGCGGTCAGCGGCATGTGCGCCCGATTGCAGAAGCACGGTCTGTCGGGTTGCACGAAGAAGGAGTGACGGGTAATCCCGTCCTCCGCATCACTCCACGATGAAATCACCGTTCATGGAGGGGTGGATGTCGCACTGGAAGTAGTAGGGCCCTGGCTCGGACGGGGCCGTAAAGATGTAGGTGGTCTCGGCAGGCCCGGTGATGATACCGCCGACGAAGATCTGCTTCGACCGGAGGGAGCTGTCGTAGACGGCGAAGTTGTGCGGGATACCGGAGTCCTTGTTGTTGAAGTTCACCGTCACCTGCGCTCCCGCCGGCACCGTGATCGTGCTTGTGTCAAACTGAATGTTCTGGGCGGTGAGATCCACCGTCGTCGCGCCCCCGGCCGCCGCCGATGCCGGGGTCACGTTCCCCGTCGCATTCCCGGTCGCATTCCCGCCGACGGTGACGTTCACTGTCTCGAAGACCAGCGGGATGAGCGGCGTGTGGTCGTTGTTGACCACCTGGACCGAGAAGTTGTGCTCGCCCGCCGTCACGTTCTCCCAGGTGTAGGAGAGGTTCGTGGAGATGACGTAGCCGCCGGTCGCCGGGATGGCAGGCGCGCTTGCGTTCGTCGGGATCGGGGCGTCCAGGTAGTAGTGCAGGTGCCCTTCGCCCGGCGCGTTCGGCTGCCCGGTCGGCTCGACCAGCGTGAAGTTCGTCAGGTTCACATCAACCGTCACGTTTCCGGCCGCGACGCTGGCGTTTTCCTCCGGCGACGTGATGGTGACGTTCGTCTCATTGGTCACGTTCCCGGCTGTCGCCACAGCCGGGGTCTGGGCGCTCCCATACTCCTGGGCGACCGCCCCGGAGAAGAGAGCCACACACCCTATCACCAGGGTGAGGATCAGGAGTCTCGACAGTTGTGCCATACGGGGCGGGGGGATGGAAGGAAGCCAGATAAACTTTTCGCAGGGCGATAGCGTTCTCCCCGAAAACCGGGGTTGGCCGGAATCCTCTGCCGGGCGGGGCCGGTTCCCCCGACAGGGTTAAGTAGGGGCTCGCCATATCCCCGTCGTATGCTACGCACAAAACGGATCTACGCCGAGCCCTCGGAGGACGACGGGACCCGGGTCCTCGTCGACCGGCTCTGGCCCCGGGGCGTCTCGAAGGAGGAGGCAAACCTCGACCGGTGGGAGAAGGACCTTGCACCGACGAACGAACTGCGGAAGTGGTTCGGGCACGATCCCGAGCGGTGGGAAGAGTTTCTCCGGCGCTACCGGGCCGAGGTCGAGGGGAAGGAGGAACTGCTCGCCCAACTCCGGCAGGAGGCAGGCGCGGGGACCGTCACGCTCCTCTACGCCGCAAAGGACGAGGAGCACAACAACGCCGTGGCGCTGAAGCGGTATATCGAAGAGGGATAGGCGGCACCGATACTATTTTACAACTCCGATGCGGTCACTCCCCCATGACCATGGAGAGCAACAGGATATCCTACCACGACTCGGTCCGGACCGCCTACGAACGGCTCAAGAAGGACGGCATGTCGAATGTCTGGGACCGCTACGAGGCCCAGGGTCTCGGCAATGACCCCGACAAGCGGTGCGGCTTCTGCCAGGCGGGCGCCCGGTGCGACTTCTGCTCGAACGGCCCCTGCCGGGCCGACGCAAGCCGGAACCACCGGGGTGTCTGCGGGATCAACGCCGACGGGATGGCGATGCGGATGATGCTGCTCAGAAACGTCATGGGCGCGTCGAACTACCACTTCCACGCCCAGCAGGCAGTCCGGACCCTCCGGGCGACTGCAGAGGGGAAGACCCCGTTCTCGATCGCCGCGCCGGAGAAACTCCGGACGTTTGCAGGACGGCTCGGCATCGACACGAGCGGGAGCGACGCCGAGGTCGCGCTCCGGCTCTGCGACTTCGTCGAGGAGGACTTCCACCGGTTCACCTACGAGCCGAGCCAGATCGTCGAGCGGCTCGCCCCAGAGGAGCGAAAAGAGGTCTGGAAACAACTTGGGCTCTTCCCGGGCGGGATCACGGGCGAGACGATCGTCGTTACTGCGGCGAGCCTCACGAACGTCGACGGGTGGTACGCGAGCCACGCCATGCGGGCGATGCGCCTCGGGGTCGCGATGGCCTACCAGAGCCAGATCGTGCTTGAATACATCCAGGACATCCTCTACGGCATCCCGCAACCGCACCCCATGCGGGTCGACCTCGGGGTGCTCGACCCCGACTACGTCAACATCCTCCCGAACGGCCACGAGCCCTTCCTCGGGTTCGCCCTCATCGACCTCGCCCGCACCGGCGAGTGGCAGCAGAAGGCAAAGGATGCGGGGGCGAAGGGTCTGCGGGTAATCGCGAACATCGAGACCGGGCAGGAACTGATCCAGCGGCGGGAGATGGACGACGTCTTCTACGGCTACACAGGGAACTGGATCATGCAGGAGGCGGTCCTCGCCACCGGGGCGGTGGATGTCTTTGCGGCCGACATGAACTGCTCGCTCCCGCTCGACCCCCTCTACGCCGAGAAGTACCACTTCAAGCTGATCCCGGTCAGCGAGGTCGTGGTCTTTGAGGGCGGGACCGAGCGGCTCGAGTATGTCCCCGAGGAGGCAAAGGATCAGGCGGCGACGCTCCTCTCGATGGGGATCGAGAACTTCAAGGAGCGGCACGCGAAGATCGAGCCGATCCGGGGCCTTCCCGTGCGGGAGGCGGTGGTCGGGTTCGCCCCAGAGAGCATCGTCGCGGCGCTTGGGGGGAGCCTCGACCCGCTGCTCGGGGCGATCAAGGACGGGACCATCCGGGGCATCGTCGGGCTCGTCTCCTGCACCACGCTGCGCGACTCCGGGCAGGACGTCCACACCGTTGCGGTCGCAGAGAACCTGATCGCCCGCGACATCCTGGTCCTCGGGATGGGATGCGGCGTCGCCGCGCTCCAGGTCGCCGGGCTCTGCTCCCCGGAGGCGAAGGAGAAGGCCGGGCCGGGGCTCAAGGGCCTCTGCACGGCGCTCGGGGTGCCGCCGGTCCTCGGGTTTGGGACCTGCACCGACACGGGCCGGTGTGCCGACCTCCTCCTCTCGGTCTCCGACGCCCTCGGCGGCGTCCCCATCCCCGACCTCCCGGTCGCCGTCGCCGCCCCGGAGTACATGGAGCAGAAAGCGACGATCGACGCCCTCTTCGCGCTCGCGCTCGGCGTCTACACCTACGTCAACCCGGTCCCGACCGTGACCGGGGGGCCGGACCTGGTCAAACTCCTCACCGAGGACCTCCCCGGCATCACGGGCGGGGTGCTCCACGTCGAGACGGACGCGAGAGAGGCGGCGGAGGGGATGCTCGGGCATATCGAGGCGAAGCGGACGAAACTGGGGTTGTGAGAGGCGGGAAGGCCTGCGGGTCTTTCTCCACCATCCACACCGCTGGAGAGACCCGCGATGAGAAGGGTATAACGACGTTGGTGTTGGAACTGTCAGATCCGGGGGCCATCCCCGGAGCATACAGCAACGCCCGGGATCAGATGGGCGTAAAAGAGGTACGGGTAAGAGAAGGTGAAGAGAGGGGCTTCTAACCCATGAGGAGAATGGGTTACCAGCAATTCTCTTCTATACCTCTCCTGCCAGAGGCCGGCCAGACGAAAATGGTAATATACCTCCGGGCGCATCCTACCATATGAGCACGGGTGCCCTGGACTGGCTTGAGGGGCATTTTCCCCGGGACTTCTTCGACGAAGAGGTTGCACAAAGAGCCCTTCGCCATCTCGGTTTTACTGAAAGGCAGGCCCTCTTCTCCGACGACTACGTGCTCCAGCGCACGTCCGAGGGGTTCTGGTACGAGTTCATCGTGTATGAGGTCATGCTGGCTCTCTCTCTTGAGACCGACCGGATACACGCCATCGTAGGAAAGGGCGCCGATGCACGGGCACACCCTGCCGGGATGCGTCCAGGACAGAACGGGCTTTATTATTCGGAGCGAGGGAGCCTGACCGTCAGGGGAAACGGACAGAACATCGCCGAGATGGATCTCCTGTTCGTGGACGACCGCGGAAACATGGGCTTTATCGAGGTGATCACCACAGCGATGGAACTGGAGAGATTTCATGAGGAGATCCGCTATAAGAAAAGGCTGCTGGCCTCGCTGCTCGGGCAGGAGACCGTGCCCTTCGTCCTGGTCTCATCGGTGGACGTCTCCGGGTACAACAGCATCCTCAAGATTGCAGAGATGCCCGAGAGCCTCATCCTGATCACGAACCCCATCGAGGAGATACGAACCCTCATCTACGAGGGGTCGCTGCGAAGGCGCCCGGAAAAACCTGCCCCTCATCCGAAACGGATCGACCTCACCAGTATTCACCCCGGGAGAACCTTCGACTACAAAGAGATCCACGACCGCAACAGGGATGCGGTCGTCAGAACCCTGCTCTCCTGCAGGGATGATGGGATTGCTGCAATCTCGTCGGCCATCAACTCGCTCTCAAAAAAGATCATGCTGGGCACGCTGGGAGAGGCCGGCATCAAAGCGGTGCTGCGCGACAAAAAGATCAGGATAAACGATACCGTCCTGTCTGCCGACGATATAAAACACCGGTTCAGCAGGGTGGTGATCGCGTTTGATATCCCCGCGTACACGCCCGTCATATACTTCAAGTTGAAAGGAAAGGAGGAGTACCTGAAACTCATCCGGGACGCCGCCGGAGACCTGGTGTTTCAGGGTAAGCGGACGCCTGCGCCCTATATGTCGGGGTTCTACGAGTGGCTGGACGATGAGAAGCCTACGGTTGATTCCCGGGTTGCGGAGCGGTATGCCTCGCTCTTCCTGAGCGCGAACTGAAGGGAAACCTCCAGAAACACAATTTTCTGAAAAATTACACGGCTCGCCTACGCCCGGAGTCCCGAAAACCTGCCCTTCCCCGCGGTGAGCATCGTGCTCCTGGCGGCAGCCGTGCTGCTCTGGCGCCGGCGCTCGCGGGGCGAAGGGCCGTATGAAGGGGCCTGAACAGGTGTATCCCCCGGAGTGACGGCACCCTTTTTCCTCTGGAGAGCGACGACTGGATCATATCCGGCGTCTCGACTCCGTCAGGTAGGGGTTACGCCGAAGGGGGCCGCACCCCTGCCTCTCCTCGTGCCGGCCCCTCGATCCGCTCCGCGGTCGCGATCATCCTGTTGACGAACTGCCGCTGGACGCAGGTGATGAACGGGAGGGTGATCACGACGGCGTTACGCACCCCGTCCTCGCGGTAGACGATCATGCAGACCCGGTCATCGGCGATGAAGATGTACTCGAGCGAAAACGCCGCCCCGTCCACCGAGATCGGGGCGCAGTAGACCTTCTCAAAGACGTTCTCCTGGAAGAAGGAGCAGAACGGTTTCGGGGTGTAGAGCGATGCATCTCCAAGCGGCTTTGTGATCCCACGTTTCCCGTTCGGGAGGAGGACGCTCACCGGATGCTCCTTTGAGGCATCGGCGATCACCCGGGCGAACTCACCGATCTCGCCATAGTCCAGGCAGACGACCGCAAGGTCGCGGGTGACGCCGCTGGCAAGCGACTCCGCATGGCGCCGGATGCTCCACTCCCCCTGCACGTACCAGATCGGCGAGTTCTTCGACCGGGCGTCGAGCGAGAGGACCTCCAGGTCCTGCACCGCCGCCGTCGCCGCGGCATCGGCCGCGCTCTTTAAGTGGCGGATGACGACGGCGGGTTCGGCCGGGATGTAGAGATAGGGGTTCCCCCGCCGGACCGTGATGAAACCCCGCGCCGCAAGCCCTTCGGCAATGTCGTAGACCCGCGGCCGGGGGACGCCGCTCGCCTCGTGGACCTGGCGGGCGCTCCCCTCGCCGATCCCGACGAGGGCCGCATAGACCCGGGCTTCGTACTCCGTCAATCCGAGGGTCGTCAGGTTCCGGACGAGACCGTTCATCTAAATGGGCAAGGAGACCCCGGCCTTTAGGCCGGGGAGGAATTGCCCGTCACCTCCGGTATGTCTTTCTGCTATCATGATCAATATATGAATGTGATTAGAACAATCACGTTCAAACTTCTGTTGCCCGATGGCGGGTCCACGGCTCTCCTCGATACGATGCGAGCCTATTCCACGGCGTTCTCTGCCTCTGCACAGTGGGGGTTTGAGAACCAGACGTGGAATAAGGTGGAGAACCATAAGGCAACTTACAAGAGTGTTCGTGAGACTGTTCCTGATCTTCCGTCCTCTCTGGTGCAGGGTGCGCGAGACTGCGCTTGCGAAGCCTTGAAAGCCACCAAATGTAAGACCATACCAGAACGAAAACCGCTCGCCGCTATGCGATACAACCAGCGGGTCATCACGGTGAACTTGATACATGGTTTTGCAACCATTGCATCGATGAAGGGGCGGATCAAGGCAACATTCTCGATCTCTGAGTATCATCACCAGTACCTTTCCTGGAAGGTCACTTCTTCGACGCTCTCCTATGACAGGAGGAAGAAGATGTTCTATCTCCATATCTCGATGGAACATCCTGACGCGGAGAAAGTGCAGGAGGTTAAGGTGCTCGGGATCGACCGCGGGATCGTGAATGTTGCCGTTTGTTCCGACAACACTTTTTTTAACTCCAAACAGGTGAAGCGCGTACGGTCGAAGTATGCTCATCTCCGTCAGGAGTTGCAGTCCAAAGGCACCCGGTCGGCAAAGCGGAAACTCCGCAGAATGGCCGGACGGGAAAGACGGTTTGTGACTGATACCAACCATTGCATCGCGAAGCAGATCGTGAGCTCTGAGTACACGGTCTTCGCTCTCGAAGACCTCTCGAAGATCCGGGTTCAGAAGAGGAGAGGTACGGAGTTCAACCGGAAACTGAACAACTGGTCGTTTTACGAACTCGAACAGTTCCTCCGGTACAAAGCCGAGGGCCTGGGGAAGCGGGTTGTCCTTATCGATGCCCGATACACCTCGCAGAAGTGCTCCGTGTGTGGGCATACCTACAAGGGAAACCGGGAAGGTTCGTTGTTCCGGTGCCGAAAATGTGGGTTCCAACTCCATGCTGACCTCAATGCTGCTCGCAACATCGCTCAAGCGGGTATATCTTGCCTGGGTAGGCTGTCTGTCAACCAGCCGAATGTAGCACACTCGTAAGAGGGTAGTTACAAGCCCCGCCCTGAAGGGCGGGGTAGTTGACTGTTGTTACTATGAAAGTTACATCATGATTAAACCTCTCCGCGTCTCATGATCGTATGGAAACTCTGGTGAGACCCATGCGGCTGGAGACTATCCTGAACCGTATCCTGCGGCTCATCGGCCGGGAAGGCCGCGAGACGCCCGGGGCCGTGACCGGCGACGCCTGCTCCTTCATCATCGACCCCTTCGCCGACGACGGGGAGGAGGCAGGGGACGGGCAGACGGTAACGGTCGCGGCGATCAGGAGAGCGTGCCGGCGGATGCAGGAGGCGGCGACGAAGAGAGACCTCCTCCGCGTGATTGCCGACGAGATGAAGGCGTTTGACCTGCACGACCTGGAGATGATGCACGCCCGGTTCGAGCGGAAGGTCGCGAACCTCCCTGAGGACTACCGCAACCGGCTCCTCGAGAGCACCCGTGAGGAGATCTTCGGGGCGCACCACCGCCTGGTCCTCCTCTCCCGGAACGGCGGCGGATCCGACGACCCCCCGGGCCCGGCTCTCGCGGCCTACGCCGCAATGGTGGCGGAGGCCTGCACCGAGAAGGCGCGGGAGAAGGACCCGAAGTACCTCTACCTGAAGTACCTCCTCTCCGGGTTCACGATGTTTGTCCTCGCCGAGCCCGCCCACCCGGTCGGCACCCCGTTTCCCGGCGGGCAGATCGTCGACGAATGGGAGGGGGCCTACCTCTGCCCGGTCAGGGACAAGGCCGACGACGTGGCGTTCGCCCTCTGCCCCTACTGCCCGGCGGTCCAGAGCACGGAGCCGACCTTCCCGGAGATGCGGGCCCGGCGCCATGAGCGGCGGCGGCGGGAGAGCCTCGCGAACTACTGGACGAATTATAAGGGATGAATGCGATACGCAAGTCTGGAGATGAATCATATGAAGATTGTTGATGTAGCAAAGGTACCGATCAGCGAAACCCCGCACCATGTCGACGCCCGGAAGATCTACGACACCGAGCACGCGAACGTGGTGGTGATCACGCTTGCGCCGGGAGAGTCGCTCAAGAAGCACATCACCCCGGTGGACGTCTTCTTCTACGTCCTCGAGGGGACGGGGATCGTCGAGATCGGCGACGAGCGCGCGGAGGTCGGCAAGAACCACCTGGTCGAAAGCCCGGCAAAGATCCCGCACCTCCTGGCGAACGAGAGCGACGGCACCTTCCGGGTGCTCGTGGTGAAGGTCCCGAAGCCGACGACCGGGACGAGACTGCTGTGAGCGACAATGGTCGTTGAGTCAATCCCGCCTGCTGTGGGCTCCATCTATGCCCTCCTCGCGTTTGCCGCCCTTGCCTGGCTCTGGCACTCGGGCCGGTTCACCCGGCGGCGCGCGTTACCGTTCCTCGCGGTCTCGGTCTTCCTCGGGTTCCTGGTCTTTGCGCCGGTCTTCCCCTACCAGTTGCAGGGTCTCGTCCTCCGGGACGCGGCGGTGCTCGGGGCGCCGCTCCCTATGGCACTCATCGGGACGCTCGCCTTCATCGTCCTCGCCTTCGTCTTCGGCCGGATCATCTGCGGGCAGATCTGCCCGGCGGGCGCCGTCCAGGAAGTCATGCACCTCGTGCCGGTGAAGAAATACGGCAGCGCCGAGAGCCGGGTCCCGGTGGCGGTCAGGGCAGGCGTCTTCGTCGTCTTCCTCGCCGCCGGCCTCGGGCTCGGGATAAACCTCCTCGGGCTCATGGGTCTCGCGGACTTCTTCAACCTGGCGATCGCGAGCGCGTCGTTCTTCGTCTTCCTCGGAGTCGTCCTCCTCTCCGCCGTCGTCTACCGGCCGTTCTGCCGCTACGTCTGCCCATACGGCGCCCTCCTCGCCCCTGCGGCGTCAAGGGCCCTCTACCGGCTCCGGCGGACGGACGCCTGCATCAACTGCCGGAAGTGCGAGCGGGCATGCCCGACCGGAGCGGCGAAGCCCGATCACCGTCTCGGGGAGTGCTACCTCTGCGGCCGGTGCACGGATGCCTGCCCGGTGGATGGGGCGCTTGTGTATGGGCGGGGAAGATGAGAAGAGTACATATGCGAAGGGCATCAGAGTAAAGAAGAGGTTGGTATACCATGGCTAAAGAGAATCGTGCAGACTTACAGGGGAAAGTCCTCCGGTTAGAGGAACTCGTCGGTTACCAGGACGGGACCGTGGCGAGCAGGATGATCATCAACAACCGGGCGGGGAGCATCACCCTCTTCTCGTTCGACGAGGACGAGGGGCTCTCGGAGCATACCGCGCCCTACGACGCGGTGGTGACGATCCTCGACGGGGAGTGCGAGGTCTGGATCGCGGGCGAGACGCTCCAGATGAAGACAGGGGAGACGATCATCTTCCCGGCGAACGTCCCCCACGCCCTCTCGGCCATAACCCGGTTCAAGATGTCGCTGACGATGATCCGGGAGTGATGGGCGTGACGAACGACAAAGACGGGGACTACTGCAACATCTGCGGCGGGGTCCCGCCGGATAAGATCAAGATCAAGACCGTCCTCGTGGACGGGAAAGCGACCGGTATCAACCAGCTCGAGTTCATCGTCGCCGGCGTGCGGGACCTGAACCTCCCAAACGACGCCGCCATCCGCGAAGAGCTGCTCAAGTGGGCGAGCGAGTTCAACTACATCCCGACGAAGAAGAAAGCGGCGTACGGCGACGCCCTGATGCAGGAGTATAAGGCAACGCCGAAGTGAGTGCCCCCCACAGGAAGGGTGGACGCACGGCAGCGCCGGAGACCTTCCCGACGCTCCCCACCCCCGGGGTTCTCCTTCATGCCGGACCACTCTCCTCAAAAGACCAATTTTTCATCCTTCTGCTCCCGGACGCTCCACTCAATCCGCGACCCTGTTGTCTGGAACGAAGCACGAGAGAACAGGAAAAAAAGGTTAGGCGCTGATGGCAGCCAGTCTGCCATCCTCGGTCATGAAGAGCCAGTAGCCCTCGGTCGGTGAGAGGTTCTGGTTCTCGCCCTGCGCCCCGGTCACGTTGTTGATGAGCGCCGGCCGGTAGGCCTGGTTCTCTGCGTCGAAGCCGACGACAAGAACCCAGACGTCTTCTACCGACGTGAGCGTCTCATCCGCAGTCCGTTCGGTCAGGTCGGAGTAGCCGATGGCGTTCCAGCCCGGACTGAGCGTCCGCACTGCAGGAGCCCTCATCGGATTGGTGCTGAGGTTCAGCTGCAGTGTCATATCCTCGGCCGAGTAGACCCAGTATCCTTCAAGGACTTCCAGGGTCTCGTTATCGCCCAGAGGAGTGAAGCCGCTCGCCGAGGTGAAGGTGTAGACCGGTCGGCCGCCGGTGTCGACATCGCCGAAGACCGCTGCCACGGTGTTGTTGCCGCTAGAGAGCGGTCGCGGGATAGAGACGAAGTTCCAGCCCTCATAGAGCTCGAGCTCTATGCTCGCCTCCCCCGGCGTCACCGGCGTCGTCGTCGGTGTCGGGGTCACGTTCATCGTCGGTGTCGGGGTCACGTTCATCGTCGGTGTCGGGGTCACGTTCATCGTCGGTGTCGGGGTCACGTTCATCGTCGGCGTCGGGGTCACGTTCATCGTCGGTGTCGGGGTCACGTTCATCGTCGGTGTCGGGGTCACGTTCATCGTCGGTGTCGGAGTCACGTTCATCGTCGGCGTCGGGGTCACGTTCATCGTCGGTGTCGGAGTCACGTTCATCGTCGGTGTCGGAGTCACGTTCATCGTCGGTGTCGGAGTCACGTTCATCGTCGGTGTCGGAGTCA
>NZ_JAVBWL010000051.1:0-165021 GCF_036677455.1 Methanoculleus sp.
GCGGCTGCAGGGGCGGCGGCTGCGGGTGCAGCGGCGACCGGGGCGACGGCGGCCTTGCTGATGGCCTCCTCGATGTTCACGTCCTCGAGTGCGGCAACAAGGGCCTTCACCCGGGCATCCTGGACGGCGACACCGGCCGCGTTCAGGACAGCAGTCACATTCTCTTCAGTTACATCCTTGCCTGCGTTGTGCAGGAGCAGTGCAGCGTAGATATACTCCATAATGTATTCACCTTTGATTGTTTGATAAAGTATTAGCCGAAGAGAGCACCGAGACCGGCCATGCCGCTCTCTTCCTCTTCTTCCTTCTTCTCCTCTTCCGTCTCTTCTTCCTCGGGCTTCGCCTCGGCGGCTGCCGGGGCAGCGGCGGGTGCCGCAGCGGTTGCGGCCGAGGCCGCCTTCAGGGTCGCCTCATCGAGTTCGAAGCCGTGACCCTGTGCCGCGAGCGCGACGACCAGCATCTCCCGCTGTGCCCGACCGATGATCAGGTCGGCGATGTCCTTCTCGTAGATCGGCGCCTCGACACCCACGTTCCGGGCCTCGCGCACCGCCCTGCCGATGATCGCGCTGATCGTCCGCGGGGTCGGGATAGCCGCATTCACCGAGAGGTTGAACGCCTGCTGTGCAGCGAGCACGAGGTTGTTCGCGTAGGCCTCTTCGTCGATAGCGAGGAGGTCCGGCGTGAAGATAGTGTTCTTATAGTATGCAGCCTGCAGGACGAGACCAACGTCCATCGGCTTGATACCGAGTTTCACGAGCGCGTCGGCAACCTTCTTGTTGATGACCTCGCCCTGCTTCACGACGGTCTTCGTCTCACGGATCTTGACCTTTCCGCCCTCGATGGCTGCGGGAATGCCCACCTGCTGGAGCTCGCCCACAATGGGGCCGGGCTTGAAGGAGGTCGGACCCTTCGGGACGACGATATCCTCGGGAGCCGTCTCGCCGGGCTTCGCCGCCATCTTGGTCTTCGTCTTCTCCAGCAGCTTGAAGAGCTTGAACGGGTTCTCGTTCGTGAAGATCAGGGCACTCTGGCCCTCGGCGTGGTCCTTCAGACCGCTGACACTGCCGCCGAGTTCCGTAAAGGCGTGCTCGATCAGCGTGTTCCTTGCCATCTTCACCCTCGCCGTGCCGCGGAGGTTCCTCCGGATATGCTGGACCTGTGAGGCAGGAATGCCGTACATGTCCACAACGCCGACGAGCGTGTGTTCCTCGACACCACGCTTGATCTCGTCTACCTCTTCCTTCTTCCACCGGGGCAGGTGGTGCGTATAAAGTGCCATCAGGCCACCCTCACTGCCGGCCCCATGGTCGTCTTCACGTAGACCGAGTGGATGTTCAATGCGCCGCTCTCCAGGACGGACTCGACCCTCCGGAGGACCGTATCGATGTTCTCGGCGATCTCCGCGGGATCCATCCCGGACGAGCCGACCTTCGCGTGGAAGACCTTCTTGTCCTTCGTCCGGATCTTCACGGAACTCCGAAGACGCTGGACGATGGGCCGGATATCCATTCCCTGCGGAACCGGCATGGGCATCCGTCCGCGCGGACCGAGCCTGACACCGAGATACCGGCCGACGAGAGGCATCATTGCCGTCTCGGCAAGGAAGAACCGGTATTCTTCCGCCACCTTACGCGCTTCCCGGGGTTCTCCCCCGAGCCGCTCGATCTCCTCAGGTCCGATGATAAGGTCCACATTGGCTTCTTTTGCCTGCGTGGTGATGTCGCCCTTCCCGAGAACTGCGATCTTGACGTTGTCAAAACCGTTCGGGAGGAGAATCGTCTCATCGATACGATTCTTGGGCTGGGACATATCGATATTCCTGAGGTTGACGGTGATATCCACGCTCTCCTTGAACTTCCGTTCCGGAGCCTTCTCCAGTGCCGCCTTCACGGCCTTCTGTATACTGGTTTTATCAACCATCCTTTGCCTCCATAGTACACGACCTCATGATCTTCTATGGTTGTCTGACATCTATGCGACGAGTACGCCGTCGTATGCTCCGTCGTTGATGGCCTGGATCATCTCGCGGGGTTTCATACCCTCGACGGTGACACCGACGCTCACGCACGTTCCCACGACCTCTTTGACCGCGGACTTCAGATCGTACGAGAGCATGCCATCAAGTTTCATACGGGCAATACGGACAGCGGCCTCCAGCGGCAGGTCTCCTGCCACCGACGTACCCGGCTCTGCAGACCCCTTCGCGATGCCGGCCTCTTTCATGACGAGCGCCGTCGTGGGCGGAATGCCCACCTCAATCGTGAAGTTTCGCTTGTCGTCGACCGTGACCGTCACCGGCACTTGCATGCCGTTGAAATCGGCCGTCTTCTTGTTGATCTCGTCGACGACTGCCTTCACGTTGATACCGAGAGGTCCGAGCGCAGGACCGAGAGGCGGGCCTGCTGTTGCCTTGCCACCGGGTACCAATACCTCGACCGTTTCTGCCATACAAATTCTCCAGCTTATTCCTCAGAGGAATAGTAGCCTGGGTTATCCAAGGTCGACGTGAGAGAATTTAAATATACTGTCAGGCAGTTCCGCTCCAGTGCCGGCTCCCTCCTGCATGAGCGGGAGCACCCCCCCATGGAGAGCGACCGGGCGGCAACGGAGAACGGCCCCTGTCAGGGAGAAAAAAAGGGAAACGATAGCCGTTCACTTCATATCTTCCGACCGCTCCACGACACGAACTGAGTCGCCGCGGACCGTGATCGGGATAGGAACCATGCTCTCGTAGAGTTCGACCGTGATCTCTTCCTTTCCGGAATCAATACGCTTGACGACCGCCTTTTCGCCCTTAAACGGTCCGGCGATGATCTCGACGATGGTGCCTTCGGTGATGCCGCTGACCACCGGTTTCGGCACCAGAAAATGCTCGACCTCCGAGAGAGCGGTTGAGCCCTGCACCACCGCGCGCGCGTGGGGGATCAACTCCACCAACTGCTCAATCATGGCGATGGAGTCAGGACTCTCCACGAGGACGTAGCCCTTCAGTTCCTCCGGGACCATAACGGCCATCACATGGATCTCTTTCTGCTCCCTCGTCACCTTCTCGATATTGTCGGCTACCGTCCGCTCCTGCTTTGCGGTCGTCTTGATCGCATATACCCTGTTTACGCTCTCAGCCATATCCATCATTTGGGCAACACTAACATGATCTCGTAGATAACGAAGCCGACAAGACCGATGAGCAGGATCCCGGCAGCCGCCACGATAGCGATCTTGGAGAACTCGTCCCGGGTAGGGGTCCGTGCCAGTTTCAGCACACGCCAGTACTTCTTGAAGAGTTCCTCTTCGATCTTGAAGGACTTTACTTCCTCAAACTTCTCTTTATAATCCATCATACCGGCTCACTTCAGGAAGTCGATCTCAAACTGTTTCATCATCCGCGGCATACTCTTTTCGTTTCTCCCATATATTTGTGGTGACCGAACACCGGTGACGACGAGCAGCGTCCGCATCTTCCCCTGCATCTCGGGGTCGACCTGAGCACCCCAGATGATCCGGGCGTCGGGATCGATTCGGTCGTAGACCTCCTGGATGACGGCTTCAGCCTCATACATGGTCATATCGGGCCCGCCGACCACGTTGACGAGCGCTGCAGTCGCCCCGCCGATATCCACGTCGAGCAGTGGGGAGCGGAGCGCCTTCTTGACCGAGTCGGCGGCTTTGTCCTCACTGTCGCTCTCACCCATGCCGATCATCGCGACGCCGCCACGCTCCATGACGGTCCGGACATCGGCGAAGTCGAGGTTGACGAGCCCGGGCATCGTGATCAGTTCGGTGATGCCCTTGACCGCCCGCATCAGCACCTCGTCAGAGACCTTGAAGGCAGCGTGGAGCGGGAGCCGGGGTACGACCTCGAGCAGGCGGTCGTTCGGGACGACGATGACGGTGTCCGCCACCTCGCGGAGCCGCTCGAGGCCGGCCTCGGCATTCTGGCCCCGGATGGCGCCTTCGGCCGTGAACGGCAGGGTGACCACGGCGATGGTCAGGGCACCCTCCTCACGGGCGGCCTTCGCGACCACGGGCGCGGAGCCGGTGCCGGTGCCCCCACCAAGCCCTGAGGTGATGAAGACCATGTCGCACCCCTCGACGGCCCGCTTGATGTCGTCCTCGTTCTCAAGGGCCGCCTCCTCACCGACCTGAGGGATCGAGCCCGCACCGAGACCGCGGGTCCTCTGTCTCCCGATCAGGATACGGGTTTCTGCCCGCGTCCGGATAAGGTGCTGAGCATCAGTGTTGATGGCGATCAGCCGCGCCCCGTTGATGCCTTCTTCCGCCATCCTGGTGATCGTGTTCGAACCGCCGCCCCCGCATCCGACGACCGCGATCTCGGTCCGGAGCTCCATAAGGATGTCTTCAAGATCCTTGTCGACCTCTACGGGTTCAGCAAAGCGCTGCTCCTCTCGTGCCCGCGAAAGTGCCTCTTCTACGATGGATTTCATATGTATCTCTCCAATCCCGGGATATGTATCCGCTTTGCGCTGGTTGTCTGCACTGTATCGGGCGTTATCTTCCGTCCCTCGATCTCGACCGCTTTCCCATCGGCAAGCATGCCGAAGAGCGGCCCTTTCGGGACCCCGAGCATGCGCGCCTTCTCGGGGTCGAACCGCACCTTCTGAAGGACGAGGTGATCACCGTCGATAACAGCATTCTCACAGATAAGTAAGAGTTTTACACACAGGGTAGTTATATCTCTTGCGAGTTGGGAGGATACCCCCTCGAAGGTGATGAACGTCGACAGAACCTCGGTCGATCCCTTTGAGATATGAGCTACCGGCAATTCGTCGAGGGCGGCAAGGAACCCGACTTTTTCGATTTTTAAAACTTCCTCAACCAGATCTGAAGGAACCCGGACCGGGACGGGGGTCCCCTCTCCCGCGAGGCCGTGGATGCGGACGCGTGACCCCGGGGCAACCTCCCCGGCGAGGGACCTGACCTTGAGGTAGGTCTCCCACGCAAGGCCCGCGGCCTCCAGGATCTCCGATTCGGTGAGGAGCAGAATCCCGGCGTCGTCGAGCATCCGCTCGATCTGCCCGACCTCTCGGGTGGAGAGTGATTTCTGGTCGATGTGGGCGGCCACGGCAGAACTCGCCTCCTGCATCCGCAGGATGAGACCGGGGTTGACGGCACCGATCTGCCGGGCCGGGACGATATGGCCGAAGGCACCCCGGGAGGCGAGGGCGATCCCGGTCTGCCGCACGGCGTAATGGGTTCCGCCAAAGCCGATGAGATTGATCGTCTCCTCCGGCACCGCGGTGAGGATGCTCTCCGCCACCGCTCGTCCGGCGGCCGGGTCGGCCCACTCGGTGGCGGTGGACCCGATCTCGACGAAGAGCGACGGGGTCGCGAGCGCCGTCGGGCCGTGGTGCGTCACCTCGTAGGAGACCCGGTAGCCCTCCGGGGCCCGGGCGGCGAGGTTTCTCAGGACGGCATGCATCCATGCAGGAGATGCCGGCGCAAGCGTCTCCGGCTCCCCGCCGAGGTCGGCGGTCTCGTAATTGCCGGTCACGTGCACGGTCAGGGCGGGCACCTGCTGCGCGCTCGCGTGCCGGGAGATGAAGATGATCAGGTCGGCGTCGACCTCTTCGTCGATCCGGTCCTGGTGGATCAGTCTTCCTGCGACCTCATGAAACGTCAGCGTATGCCGGTCCGCAAGCGGCCACGGCCCGCCCTCTGCGAGCAGGATCTCGAGGTGGCGCCTGATGTTCACCCCTGCAACATCCTCTCTTGAGTTGATCAGCGCGATCCGCATCGGTACCTAGCTTGGGCGGGCGGCACGCTAAAAGGGTAGTGCCGATCAGTCTGACAGTAAATCCTATCTGCCAGTACGCGAACCATGTTGGTATTATGGATGCAGAGAAGATACGGAAGGCGTTCGAAGCCTACGGCATAACGGATGAGATCACCTGCCCGCAGGCGTTCGAGATCTCGGAGAAGTACGACATTCCAAAGATGGATATCGCCCGGTACTGCAACCAGCGCGAGCCCAGACTGAAGATCCGGGGTTGCCAGCTGGGTTGCTTCCAATGAGCCTCTTCCTCGAAGTCGTCTCGGTCAGCGAGGCCGTGGAGGCGATCCGGAGGATCGCGCCCCCGCCCCGGTACGAGGAGGTCCCGCTCGAGGACGCCCTACACCGGGTCCTCGCGAGGGACGTTGCTGCCGATATCGATATCCCCGGGTTTGACCGCTCGACGGTCGACGGTTACGCGGTCGCTGCGGCCGAGACCACCGGGGCCTCCGAGGCCATTCCGGCGATGCTCCGGTGCCAGGGCCGCATCGGGATGGGGAGCGCGGATGCGGGGACGGTCTCCCCGGGCTCGTGCCGGTACGTCCCCACCGGGGGCGCTCTCCCCCGGGGTACGGATGCAGCGGTGATGATCGAGCACGCCGAGCAGATCGGCGACGACGTCCTGGTGCACCGCCCGGTGGCGCCCGGCGAGAACGTGGTCTTCCGGGGTGAGGACTTCGCCGCAGGGAAGACGGCCCTCACGCGTGGCCGCGTGCTCTCGCCCCGGGATATCGGCGTCGCCGCGGCGGTCGGTGCCGACCGGGTGAGTGTGGCAAAACGCCCCAGGATCGGGATCATCTCGACAGGAAACGAGCTCGTCGCCGTTGCCGATACCCCGGGACCGGGCGAGGTGCGGGACGCGAACTCCTACCTTGCCGGGGCTTTCGTGACTGAACGAGGCTGCCACCCGGTCTACTTCGGGATCGTCAGGGATGAGCGGTCGATGCTGAAGAAGGCAGTCGCCTCAGCGCTTGAGCAGTGCGACGCGGTCCTGGTCTCAGGAGGGTCCTCGAAGGACGAACGGGACAACACCGCCGCGGTCATCACGGAACTAGGCGAGGTGCTGGTCCACGGGATCGCTCTTGCGCCCGGAAAACCCACCATCATCGGGACGGCGGGGGGCAAGCCGGTCATCGGGCTCCCCGGCCACCCGGCCTCGGCCTATGTCGTGCTCGTCGCCGTCGTCGACTACCTGCTCGCGGCGATGCATGATACCACGGTCTCACGGCGGACCATCCGCGCACGGCTGGTCCAGAACATCTCTTCCACCCGTGGGCGGGAGGACTACGTCCGGGTCAGCCTCAAAAACGGGGAGGCGACGCCGGTCTTCGGGAAGTCGGGGCTCCTCAACACCCTGGTGCAGAGCGAGGGGTTGGTACGGATCCCGGCATCGAGCGAAGGGCTCGAGGTCGGCGAAGAGGTGGAGGTGATCCTGTGGTGAAGCGTTACCTCTCGGTCATATCGCTCGCCGAGGCGCGGGCACTCATGGAGCGCTCGTTTGTGGCGGTCCCGGGGGTCGCCCGGGTTCCGGTGACCCCCGGAGCGGTCGGCAGGATAACCACCGAGCCCATATTCGCCCGGTTCTCGGTCCCCGCCATCCACCTCTCGGCAATGGACGGGATCGCGGTCAGGAGCGCCGATACCCACGGGGCGAGCGAGCAGCACCCGGTGACCCTCCCGGACGCGGCACGGGTCAACACCGGAAACATTGTCCCGCCCGGCTACGACGCGGTGGTGATGATCGAGGACGTCTGGGTCGAGTCGAAGTCTGATGACTTCTCCCGCTCCGCTCCCACGGAGCATCGCGAAGGTGAAACCTATACCGTCCGAAAGCCGGTCAGCCCCTGGCAGCATATCCGCCCGGTCGGCGAGGATATCGGGGAATCTGAGATGATCCTCCCCTCGCACCACCGGATCCGGCCCCAGGACGTCGGAGCGCTCGCGAACTACGGCGTCACCGAGGTCGCGGTCAGGAGCGTCCGGGCGGGCCTGATCCCCACCGGGAGCGAGCTGGTGCCGGCGGGCGAGATGCCGCCGCCCGGGAAGGTGGTGGAGAGCAACACCCTGATGGCCGCGGCGGTCCTCGCGGAAGCGGGCGTGGAGACGCACCGCTACGGAATCGTCCCGGACGACTACGACCGGATCCGGGATGCCGTCCGACGCGGCGTCGCCGAGAGCGACATCCTCCTCATCTCGGCCGGGTCGTCCGCCGGGACACGTGACTACACCGCAGATGTCGTCCGGGATCTCGGCGAGGTGCTGGCGCACGGGGTCGCCATCAAGCCCGGTAAGCCGGTGATCATCGGCCGGATCGATGGGAAGCTGGTGATCGGGCTTCCCGGCTATCCCCTTGCGGCGGCGACCGTGCTCCGCGAGATCGTTCTGCCACACATCGCCCGCTACGGCCTCCCCACCCGGGAGGAGGAGCACGTCGATGCCCGGCTGACCACGAGCCTCCACTCGGACATCGGGACCGATGAGTTCGTCCTTCTCTCGGTGGGAAAGATCGGCGACCGCTGGGTGACGGTGCCCCAGTCACGGGGCGCGGGTATCCAGATGAGCGCAGTCCGGTCAAACGGCTACATGCAGATCCCATCGCAGAAGGAAGGTGCCGAGGCTGGAGAGACCGTGAACGTCCGGCTCACCGTCCCCCGCGCGGAGGCGGAGGAGGCGGTGCTCATCACCGGCAGCCACGACCCGGCGCTCGACTACCTGGCAGACCGGGTGAGAGAGCGCGGCGTCGACCTCCACTCCACCCATGTCGGGAGCATGGGCGGGGTGATCGCGCTCAAAAAGCAGGAGTGCCACGCGGCCCCGATGCACCTCCTCGCCCCCGACGGCACCTACAACACCCAATATCTGGAGCGCTACATGCCCGGCGCGGACCTCGTCCTCCTCTGTGTGGCGGAACGGCAGCAGGGGGTCATCTCCCGCGACGGGCTCGGGTTCGACGACCTGCCCGGGAGGACGTTCATCAACCGGCAGAAGGGGTCGGGAACCAGAATCCTTCTCGATCACTGCCTCGCAAAGCGCGGCATCGACCCGAGATCCATCCCCGGTTACGAGCGTGAAGCGACGACGCATCTCGCGGTGGCGCTTGCGGTCAGGACCGGGGAGGTGGACGCGGGTATGGGGGTCTACAGCGCCGCAAAGGCGCTCGGTCTCGCGTTCGTTCCGGTGGCGACGGAGCGCTACGAACTCGCGATGCACCGCGCGATGCTCGACGACCCCCGGATCGCGGCCCTGGTGGAGACCGTCTCGTCGGAGGCGTTCAAAGATATCCTCCAGGACCTCGGGGGTTACGAGACAGACGAGACCGGTGCCCTGCGCGGACCGCAAGAGTGACCGCTTCCCCGGGCCCGGCGCAGGCCCGGACCCCCTCGATCTCCCAGGTAGAGAGGCCGAAGACTGGTTTTCCCGTCTTCAGGCCGACGGCGATCTCCGAGAGCGTGCCGTAGCCTCCCCCGACGGCGATCACGGCGTCCGCCGAGTGGACGAGGACCACGTTCCTCGCGTGGCCCATGCCGGTCCGGACCACCACGTCGAGGTAGGGGTTCCCGTCCCCGGTGTCCGGCAGGATGCCCACCGTCGTCCCGCCGGCCTCTTTTGCACCCCTGCAGGCGGCCTCCATCACCCCGCCAAGGCCGCCGCAGCAGACGGTCGCGCGGTTTTGGGCGATGAGACGGCCGACGGCCTCCGCTGTTGCGTATTCCTCGCGGGAGCAGTCCCCCCTCCCGATGACAGCGATCTGCATGGAGGAGAGGTCGGGGGTGTGAGGGGATAAAGGGGCGGCAGGGGGGCAGGTTGGGAAGAGGGGCGTCGCACACAGAGGATTTTAACTCCGGATCGAAGGACCGGCGCACCCAAAGAGGTTGAACTCCGTTCCTACCGGAACGTCGCAAGTAGCACCTGCGGTGCTACCGCTCTGCTCCTGGCGGAGCATCGCGAGTCGCACCTCCGGTGCTCCTGCCCCGGCTGCCCTGCGGGGCACCCAAAGGGGGTGAACTCTGCTCCTGGCGGAACATCGCGAGTCGCACCTCCGGTGCTCCTGCCCCGGCTGCCCTGCGGGGCACCCGGGGCACATACAAAACACTTTGTCCCACGGCAACAAACGATACACCAGAGTGTGACGATGAGGGATATAAGGTGAAAGAAGTCACCAGCAGTTATAACCCGCGCGATATCGAGACGCGAGTCCAGGATTACTGGAAGAACGAGAATATCTATGCACGCGTCCAGGCTCAGAGGAAGGATGGAAAGGCGTTCTTTTTCGTCGACGGGCCGCCGTATACCACCGGCCACATTCACCTCGGCACCGCCTGGAACAAGATCATCAAAGATACTATCCTCCGGTATCACCGGATGCGAGGTGCGAACGTCATTGAGCGGGCCGGCTACGATATGCACGGCCTCCCCATCGAGGTGAAGGTGGAGCACCAGCTCGGGTTCACCTCCAAGAAGGATATCGAGGAGTACGGCATCGCTGCGTTCATCGAACAGTGCCGGACGTTCGCGGTGACGCATATGGGGATCATGAGCGACCAGTTCCGGAAGCTCGGCGTCTGGCTCGACTTCGACAACCCCTACCAGACCGTCGATGCGGGCTACATCGAGTCCGCGTGGTGGGCGATCCAGCGGGCCGACGAACTCGAGCTCCTCGAACGCGGTCACCGGGTCGTGAACTGGTGCCCCCGGTGCGAGACGGCGATCGCCGATTCGGAGGTGGAGTACTGGGACGAGACCGATCCTTCTATCTTCGTCAAGTTCCCCGTCGTCGGGCGCGAGAACGAGTACCTGGTTATCTGGACGACGACACCCTGGACCCTTCCCGCGAACGTGGCGGTGGCGGTCAATCTCGCGTTCACCTACGCCCGGGTTCGGGCGAAGAAGGAGAACAGCGAAGAGATCCTCTGGATCGCCGACGAACTCGTCGAGTCCATCCTGAAGATGGGCCGCTACCAGGACTACACGGTCCTTGAGAAGGTCCCGGGAAGCGGCCTCGTCGGGATGGAGTATACGTCCCCGCTCGCCGGCCACGTGCCGCACCAGGCGGAGATCCGGCACCGGGTCGTGGCGGCCGACTACGTCACGCTCGAGAACACCGGCCTCGTCCACATCGCCCCCGGTCACGGGTGGGATGACTACCTGGTCGGGATCAAGGAGGACCTTGAGGTCTTCTGCCCGGTCGACGCCGGCGGGTGTTTCACCCCGGCGGCGGGAGCGTTTGCGGACATGTACGTCCGGGACGCAAACGACGTCGTTATCGATGCGCTCGGCGGCTACCTCCTCGCCCGGCGGACGATCACCCACCGTTACGGCCACTGCTGGCGATGCAAGACCCCCATCATCTACCGGGCGACGGCACAGTGGTTCCTGAAGGCCACCAGCATCCGCGACGAGATGCTCGATGAGATCGCGAAGGTGAAGTGGTACCCCGGGTGGGCAGGCAGCGCCCGGTTCCATGACTTCGTCAAGGAGTCCCGGGACTGGTGCATCTCGCGGCAACGCTACTGGGGGATCCCCATCCCCATCTGGCACTGCGAGAAGTGCGATGGGTACACCGTCATCGGCACCATCGCAGAACTCGAGAAGCGGTCAGGAGCAACGGTCCCCGACCCCCACAGGCCCTACGTGGACGAGGTCACCATCCCGTGCTCGTGCGGCGGAAAGATGCGCCGGGTGAGCGACATCTTCGATGTCTGGTTCGACTCGGCGGTCGCGTCCTGGGCGACCCTCGGGTTCCCCCGGCAGCGTGAGGCCTTCGACCGTTACTGGCCGGCGGACTTCATCACCGAGGGGCAGGACCAGACCCGGGGCTGGTTCTATTCCCAGCTCGGGGCGAGCACCGTGGCGTTCGGCCGCGCTCCCTACAAGAGCGTCCTGATGCACGGGTTTGCTCTCGACGCCGAAGGGCGCAAGATGAGCAAGAGCACCGGGAACGTGGTGACGCCTGAGGAGGTGATGAACCAGTTCGGCGTCGACGTCCTCCGGTTCTACGTCCTCTGGGCGAACGCCCCCTGGGACGACCTGAAGTTCAACTGGGACGGCGTGAAGACCGTCCACCGGACGCTCAACATCCTCTGGAACGTCTACCGGTTCCCGCTCCCGTACATGGCCCTTGACTCGTTTGAGCCCATGGCCGGTGACGGCGGGCGATGGGACGGGTCGTTTGTCCGGAACCACATCGGGGAGATGCCGGAGGAGGACCGCTGGATCGTCTCCCGCGTAAACTCGCTCGCCCGGGCAATGAACGACGATATGCAGGAGTATCACCTCCACCGGGAGACACGGGCGCTTGCCGCCTTCATCCTTGAGGACCTCTCCCGCTGGTACGTGCAGCTCGTCCGACCGAGGATGTGGCTCGAGGAGGATTCGCCGGGGAAGCGGTACGCCTACGAGACCTCTTACTACGTCATGCGCCGCTTAACGACGCTCCTCGCGCCGTTTACCCCGCATATCGCCGAGGAGATCTACCAGAACCTCCGCCTCGCAGGAGACCCGGAGAGCGTCCATATGCTCGACTGGCCTGAGGCGGAAGACTCCCTGATCGATGCGCGTCTGGAGGCCGACATGGAGGCCGTCCAGTCGTTCGACGACGCGGTCGCCACCGCCCGGCAGGCCGGGAAACGGAAACTCCGGTGGCCGGTTGGGGAGGTCGTGGTCGTCACCGAGAGTGTTGGCGTGAAGGCGGCTCTTGAGGACTTGAACGCCCTTGCCCTGGCCCGGGCAAACGCCCGGGCAGTCAGGATCGTCACGGGAACATGGGACCGGATCCTCTGGCAGGCCGAACCGGTGATGCGGGCGATCGGCCCGGAGTTCGGCAAAGAGGGCCCGAAGGTCAAGGCGCTGATCGAGGGAGCGGACGGCACCGCCCTGAAGGCCGCGATCGAGCGGGACGGAAAGGCCGCGATCGATGGCTACGAGATCACCGCAAAGCACGTCACCTTCGCAGAAGCCCTCCCCGCGGGTGTCTTTTCCGCCCCCATGAAGGATGCGACGGTCTACGTGGACGTCACCCTCACGCCGGCGCTCGAAGCCGAGGGCTACGCTCGCGAGGTGATCCGGCGGATACAGGATATGCGCCGGCAGCTGGACCTGAACGTCAACGACTTCATCGTTGCGGCCGTTGAGATCGCTGATGGGCGGGTCGCCTCGCTCGTCGGGGAAGAGGAGTGGCAGAACGAGATCGCCGGGGAGGTGCGGGCTGCTCTCCTCACCGTCAGGCACGCGGACGGAAAGAGACCGGCAGAACCCTTTGCGCTCGAGAAGGACTGGGACGTGGAAGGCGTGCAGATGCAGATCGGCATCTCACGCGCCGGTGAGTGAGCGGATCAGGGCAGCGCCCTCCGGGCTGGAGAAGAGGGGCGTCTCCTCCGGCTCCCGGATGCAGGTCCTCTTCGTCTCGACGGTCTCGGCCGTCAGGGGGTTATACCCCTCTTTTACATACTCTTCCCGGTAGAGGAACGTCCCCCTCCGCTGCCAGGCCGGGGTCGCCGCCAGGTTGACGCCCCGCTCAAACATCATCTCGTGCAACGCCTCGGACTGCAGCCCCTTGAGCGCGGCTGCGGCCTTCCGGGGGCTCATCCCCTCATCGACCAGGGCGCTCTGGCAGTAGGCGTTGATGTGGTTTCGCCATGCCTCGTTCTGCCGTGATACGAGGTACTCGACCGCAAACTCCCCCGCCGCGGGGATGGTCCGGGCATCGAACGCGAGGGGTTCGGTGCACCCGAGTTCGATCGTCAGCGCACTCGCCGCAACCGCGGCGGTCACCGAATCGATCTTCTCCACCCGCCCGGAGAACGGCAACGTCCGGAAGTAGAGGCTGATCTCATCGGAGAAGGTGTAGGCGAACGCGGGCGTAAGGCCGCTCTCTGTGAGGAGGTGGCGGCAGACCGACCGCATGCAGGCATTGAAGGCAGGATCAAACGGTTTTTTGAGATCAAGCCTGCGAGCCAGATGGTGAAAGGCCCGGCCGTCGAGCCTGACAAAAACAGGGGGAAATATGGTGAGGTTCGAGAAGATCTCCCGGCCTTTGATATCCATATGCTATCGGTGTATGAGGATCTCCGGGCAGACCGGATATCCGGTTATTCCTCTTTTGCCGGTGACCTGAAGATCCCGGGGATATGGCGGACGATGACGATATCTCCGATACTCTTTACGATGCGGAAGGGGATCTGCATTCCTGCATAGCCTTTTACCTCGCCGATCTCGGGGTTGAGCTCGCCAACCGCGAGGGAGTCGATCTTCTTCTGGTCGACGTCAAGCACAACGTCATCAACGTTCCCCACAAAGACGGCCTTATCAGTATAGACCCGCAGCCCGAACAACTCTGTGATCTGTGTTCTCATCGGTATCCTCTGAAGGTATATTACTATAAATGATAAAAAGATACTCCTTCTCATGGAAGCGTCGCTACAGATCGGTAACCTGGCCGGGATCCCGGTCAAACTGCACTGGAGTTTCCTCCTGGTGATCCCCCTCTTCGCCTGGATCATCGGGAGCCAGATCCTGCTCACGACTGAGTTGATCGCGGTCCTCTTTGGTGTTCCGATCGATCCGACGCTGATCGCGGCCGGGCTCAACCCCTACATCCTCGGGACCGTCGTCGCGCTCGGCCTCTTCGTCGGTGTCTTCATCCACGAGATGGCCCACTCGCTCATCGCGAAAGCGAAGGGAATCAAGATCCATAGCATCACCCTCCTCATCCTCGGCGGCGTCTCCCAGATGGAGGAGACGATGCCGGACCCGAAGATAGAACTCCCCATGGCGCTCGCAGGCCCGCTCACGAGTCTCGCGATCGGCCTCATCAGCAGCGCCCTGGTCTACGTCGTCGACGCCGTCGTTCTGGACCCGGGTGTTGCCGGCGTCCTGGTCTTCACCTTCGGCTACCTCGGTCTCCTGAACATCCTGCTCTTCGGGTTCAACCTCCTCCCGGCGTTCCCGATGGACGGGGGGCGCGTCCTGCGGGCATGGCTCGCACGGAGGATGCCGCTTGCCCGGGCGACCCGGATCGCCGCCGACGTCGGGAAGGGGTTTGCCGTCCTCTTCGGGATTGTCGGGCTCCTGCTCCTGAACCCGATCCTGATCATCATCGCCTTCTTCATCTACATCGGAGCGAACCAGGAGGCCACCTATCTCCGCTACAACATCCTGCTCCAGGATGTCACGGTGGCGGACGCGATGAGCAGCCCGGTAACTACCGTGGAGCCGACGATGCCGCTCACAAGGCTGCTCGAGATGATGTATGAGACGAAGCACCTCGGCTTCCCGGTGGTGGAGCGTGGATCACTCGTGGGGATCGTCGCCCTCGCCGACGTCCACAAAATCGCGCCGCTCGACCGTGAAGCGATGCAGGTGCGGGACGTCATGACCCGGAACCCGGCCACCCTTCCGCCGTCGGCGCCCCTCATCGACGCGCTGAAGATCATAACGGGGATGGACGTCGGGAGGATTCCGGTGGTCGCGGACGATACCCTGATCGGGATCGTCACCCGGACGGATGTACTCCGGGTGATGGAACTGCGGGAGGAGAAGTAGCCAGGCGACTCTGCGCAGAGCGGTCGCTTCCTATCGGAACACCGCTTGCTCCCGTCCACGGCTTCCCGGGGGACTGCGCACCTAACGGTGTTCGAACTCCGCCTGCCCCCCGGGGCACGCGTCGTTTATCGCCACGCACTGCCCGCCCCCGGGGGGCGGGAGGAGCGCGAAACGCGGGCGGTGGGGGCTTTTGAGAAGAGGTTGGCAGACACCCCGCTGCGGGAGGGGGCATCCCCCCTGTCTCCAACCCATTGAGCATATGTGTAAACCCCACCCCACCCGGCCTCCGGCCTCCTCACTCGCACCTTCGGTGCTCATGCTCCGGCCCTATGGGCCGTCGCACCCCACACCAGAGGGGCGGGGGCAGTACGTGGCGATATCCCCTCGAAATCCGTGGATGGAGTTATACAATGTTCCGGTCGGGACGATCACCGGACGGCACTGTCGGAGTTCAAGCGTCAGTGGACACAGATGCGAATCCCAAAAAAAAGCAATGCTAGTAGAGGGAACCCCAACTAAAACGTCATCCTCCCATCGATCCCCGTCTCCCCCGCGACCTCCCGGAACTCCGCGAGGTTCCGGAACGGCCGGCGGGCGGCGATGGTCGCGGCCCTCTTCTTGCCGACGCCGGGGATCCACCGGAGCGCCGCGACCGGGAGGGTGTTGATCTCCACCGGGCAGGGGAGGGCCGTCACCGACCGCATCCCCCAGTCCACCACGACTCCATCGAGCACGGTCTTTGCCGGGAGTTCGAGAGGGATCCCGACCAGGATCGGGTATGAGCCCATCTGCCGCCCGAAGGAGGGTTTTCCGGGGATCTCGATGACGATCTCCGAAAGAACGGTGCCCACGGGGAAGACCCTGCGGAGCATCGGTTCGTCGAAGTGCGTCCGCGTCCACTCCTTGAAGGCCCGAAACCGGGCGTCGTGGGCGCCGAGGGTGTTTGCCTCATACGCCGCCGTCCCCTCAAACGGCATCAGCTGCCGGATGTTCACCCGCCGGACCATGAGCCCGGCATCGAGCACGCGCTCGAGGAAGACCTGGTTGGCATCGAACGTCGCCGGCGTCTCCCCCGCAAGTCCGATGATGAAGTTCAAGCCCGGGAGGAGTTCGGGGACGCCGCGGGTCCGCTTCGCCCCGACGTCGTTTACGACCTCGATCGCGCGGAAAACGTCGTCCGGCATGGCCTTCAGGTTGTTTGCGGCCACCACCCCCGGGTCGGCGGTCTCCATCCCGAAGGCCGCGGTGTCGCCGGGGGTGTGGCCGGCGACGATTACTTCGAGCGCCGCCCGCGCCGCATCCTCGTGCCGGGCGATGGTGCCCGGGTTGATGTTGTCGATGTGCAGGGTTGCAAGGTCAGGAGCGCTCGTTCGGATGGCGACAAAGAGGTCCTCGAGCACCTCCGGGCGCGGTGCCGGGAACTCCCCGCCGGGGCTCTGGTAGGCCAGGAGATCCGGCTGCCGGCCGAGCCTGAAGTGGCGGGCGCCCGCCGCACGGAGCGCCGCCACCTCTTCCGCGATCCCCTCGATGCCCCGGTAGCGCGGGAGCCCGTAGAAGGGCTCGGTGCAGAAGGAGCATCCCCCGACCGTCGCCCGCGAGCACCCGGTCGCGGTCTCGAGTTCGCAGATCACGTGCGGGAATGCCGGATGCTCGCGTATGATTCCGGCGCCGGCCACGCACCAGGGGTCGGTCAGGGCGTAGTCGGCCGCACCGGCGGGTTCCCCGCCCGAGAGCCAGGAGTCGAGCGCGACCGCGGGCGACCCCGAGAGCGTGACGTCGAATCCGGCAATGGCCTGCCGGAGCGCCTTCCTCCCGCCTCCGGGAGCGTAGCCGAAGGCTATCGGCCCGCCGACTGCGGTGGTCGGGACCCGGAGCAGGGTTCCGAGCTGCTGGACCTCCGTCAGGGTCGCGGGCTTCCCTCCGATGTAGGCACCAGGTACGGTCATGCCGGCGATCATCACGACGAGATCTCCGTTGCCGGGTCCCGCGACCAGCGAGGGGTCGGACCGGACCTGGTCGATGGTGACGTAACGGGGGACGTAGCCGTGGACGGAGAGGACACCGGCGACTTCTCTCACGTAGGGGGAGATGTAGGGCGCGACGCCGAGGCACGCGGGTTCGTCGACATAGCCGTCGATGATGAGGGCGTTAGAGGTCATACCCGATCAGGCGAAGGAGTTCCCCCGCCCAGAAGAGCTTTCCCCGCTTGACGGGGTCGACGTTCCTGTCGGCGAGGTCGAACCCGATGATCCGGATCTGCGCCGCCCCAAGTTCGTTGGCGGCAAAGACCGCCCGGTCGCCGTCGGTGAACCCGCCGAAGTTGTGGACGGACGGAAGGGGTGCTGCCTGGGTGGTGGCGACGAGCGGGCCCGGGAGGAGGGGGACCCAGTGGCGGAGAAGCGGGATATTGTCGCCGTGGGCGTGCACGACCATCACCGTCCCCTGTCGGGAGAGGTCGATGAAGAGGTCGGTCGCCCCGTCAAGGTCGGTGAAGACCGCATCAGGCCGGATTTCGCGGCTGACAAGCACCTCGGCTGCGGCATCGGCGGCAAGCACCGTTCCCTCAACCTGGTCAAGTTCCTCCGCGAGACAGGGAGCGTTCCCGCAGACCGTCACCACTCTGTCCCGGATGAGCGCTTCGAGCAGCCCGACGTCGTCCCGGTCAGCCAGAACGCCAAGCTGGCGGGCGGCCGCCTCGTCCGCCTCGCGCTCAAACCCAAAATACTCAAGAATTGCGGTATAGTGAGGTTCCCAGTCTGCAAACCTCATTGCTTGCCCTCATTATTGTCGAGGCCTACGATGCTCGAGAATCGCTTGAGAATCGGGTCCATGACCAGGCCAAGCAGTTCCTCCTTCTCCTTCACCATCGAGAAGAAACTGAGCGGTATGATGGCGGCGGCCATCGTGGAATGCCCGCCCGCCTCACCGATAGGGCCGAACGCCTCAGCCATCACGTTCCCGAGATGGATCCGGATATCCTTGTTCCGGGCAGAGATGACGATGTTCTGGTCGCTGATGCCGTAGACCAGCGCTGTGTTCACGCCTTCAAGGTGAACCAGCATATCGGCTGCCTGCGGGAGAGCGTCGCGATTCCGGATGTAGCCGACGTTCGAGAAGAGATAGCCGCTCTTGATCCGCCGGTTCCGGATGGCGTTGCCTATGATCTCCACGGTCTCCTGCGACATGGACGGAGACGTGATCTTATCAAGGAGGTCCGAGTCGGTCAGGGGGAGGAGGAAGGCCGCGTAATTGAGGTCCTGCGGGGTGACGTTCCGCTTGAAGTCTCTTGTGTCGGCCCTGATGCCGTAGAGGAGCGCGGTTGCTACCGATTTGCTCACGGGGATATCGAGTTCCATCAGGTACTGGGTCAGGATGCTCGCCGTGGCGCCGACCCCCGGCCGGATATCGACGAAATCGGCGACGGTAGGAGGGTGTTCGCCGTTCTTGTGATGGTCGATGATGACATTGACCCGGGTGGTTTTGGGGAGTTCGTTGTTCACGCCGGGTCCGGACGAGTCGACCAGGGCGATGTAGTTGCACTCATCGAGGATCTGGGGAGTGAGCCGCTCCATCTTGATCTCCAGGAGATTGATGAACGCCCGGTTCTCCTGGTGCCCGATGTCTCCTTCGTAGACGATGCGGCAGTTGAGCTTGTTGTGGCTTGCGTGCCGGGCGATCATCGAGAGCGCCATGGCGCTCGAGATCGAGTCCGGGTCGGGATTTAAATGGGTGACGATGCAGAACGTCCCCTCCCAGGCGGCAAGCATGTCGTAGAGCCGCAGGGCAAGCCTTGACGACTGAAGCTGCCGGATGTGGTGGATGGCAGTCCGGGCCACCACCTCCTGCGGGTAGAGGACGATGTCGGCGCCCTCCTGCTGGAGAAGGTCGACGCTGACAGGGTCGGTGGCGCGCGCGATCACATAGGTCGCCGGGTAACGGTTCTTGATGGTCTTGAGTGCGGCCAGATTGGCTTCCCGGTCGTTCGCGAGGATGAACGCGACCTCCGGCACGGGCAGTCCGTCCATGAGATTCGGGTCCCGGAGGTCACGGACGAGCGCTTCGTATTTCTGGTCCCGGAGGTCCTCAACCCGCTTTTCGTCCTTATCAACGATGATGAGGTCCTCGCTCTCCTGCTCGAGCTCTTCCGCGACGTTATAGCCGGTGCTCCCGCACCCAAAAATGGTGTACTTGATACGTTCCTTTGAAACGTTCTGGACCGCCTCAGGCATGCGTACAATGGTGTAACTTCTCATAGTATTAAGGGATCTCATTTTGGCGATCTCCGGGAGGGTCCCGTAAGATTTATACATCTTCACGTGCTACATTATCAGGTCAGATGCATGGGCCTGTAGCTTAGTTCGGCAGAGCGACGGACTCTTAATCCGTAGGCCAAGGGTTCAAATCCCTTCAGGCCCGTCGAACACCCGATTCTTTCTATCATTTGCATCCGATCCCGGTAAGATTTCAGTGAGGGGTCAGCCGGCTCCGTGATCATCCTCCAGAGCGGTTCCTCCCGGCCGGGCGCCCGGTCATCCGGTCGACCCCCTCGGCCCTCCGCCCGCACCACGGTCTCTCGTGAGAGGCTGAGGGTCGCGATCTGGACGCGGTTTCGGAGCCACCTATATGCCACAGATATATAAACCCTGCTCAGGTGGAAGACCCAAGGAGCGCTATGTGAGGGCAAGGGATCGCCGGGAGCTCTCCCGTTCCCCACCCCCACCAGGGGCCAGACGGCCACGTCGAAAAAAAGGGAAATAAGCCGAATTCCTGCGGCGAGCCGGGAAGGCGGTTGTACCCGACCGCCTGCCGGGCTATCCTCCTGACCCGCTCCTGGTCTACCGTATCCAGGCTAGAGGGGGGCCGTCCTCCCGTTACGGCCAGCCGTTACCGTCCGATCATCAGGAGCATCTCTTCGAGCGTGGGGTAGTGCGATTCGATCCGCTCGATCGTTGCGCCGTCGGCCGCGAGCGCCGCGGTCGTCCGGTTCAACTCCTCGATGGAGCGTGCCTCGGCGAGATATCGGCCGTTCTCAGTCGTATGACGGACTGATGTGGCGAAGGCCGCAGGGTCGGGGGGAACCCGGAAGAAGACCTGATAGGTGATCGAGCCGAAGGTCTCCCTGAGTTCGGGCATGGTGCCGCCGGCCACCACCCTCCCCCGGCGCAGGATCAGGACGAGGTCGCAGACCTCCTCCACCTGGAAGAGGTTGTGGGCCGAGAAGATCACCGTCTTCTCCTCCTCCCGGAGGCCTTTGACATACTCGAGCACCGACCGCGAGGTCATGGGGTCGAGGCCGGAGGTGGGCTCGTCGTAGATGAGCAGCCCCGGGTCATGCATCAGCGACCTCGCGATGGCAACCTTGCGCTTCATTCCCTTCGAGAGCTCCCCGATCTTCTTCCCATCGGGCTCAAGCGCGAGCGAAGCGAGGAGGTCGTCGCGCCGCGCCCGGATGGCCGCCTTCGGGAGGCCGTAGATCTCGCCGAAGAACGCCAGGTATGCATCCGCGGTCATCGTCTCATAGAGCCGCGACTCCTCGGGGAGGTAGCCCAGGTTCTGCTTCAGGTCGAGCGGCCTTCTCACGACGTCCACCCCGCCGATCTCGAGGCTTCCTGCCGTCGGGGTGATAAGGCCGGCCATGATCTTCAGGAGCGTCGTCTTGCCGGCCCCGTTATGCCCGATCACCCCGAGTATCCGTGCGTCGTCCAGGTCGAAGGAGACGCCGTCGAGGGCCGGGAAGTTACCGTAATGTTTGATAAGAGAGCGGGCGGCAATCATCGGATCCCTCTATGGCTCCGATGACTACTAATAGGTTGCTGCACAGAGGTAGAGCTCTCCGAAGCCTTCTGGGATTACCATGAGTCTCGCTTCCTCCATCCGGACGATCGCCACCTGGGAGTTGAACCGGTCGATGACCACGATGGGACGAGACATCCTGCCGCTCGCGGCGGGGTTGCTCACCCTTCTGGTGCTGGTGACCGCGTTTACCGCGCAGAGCGGTGTCCACATGCAGGACGGCATCTACCGCATCGGCATCGACGACCCCGACGTTGCCCGGGTCGTCGCCCCCGATAGCCGTTTCATCACCGACCTCGCCGACGGCACGACCCTCCGGGAGAACCGGTTCGCGTACGATATCCTCATCCTGAATCGGGTGGTATACGTCGCCGAGACGGAGAAAGGGCGGGCGGCCGCGAAGACCCTCGAGCGCGACTACGAGTCCTACGTCGCCCGCGTGGCCGCCGGGGAGCCCGACCTCTTCGCCGGCTACCCGCTCTGGATCGACCTCCAGTATATCAGGAGCGAGATCGACTTCCTGGCGACCCAGAGCGGGCAGCAGGTCGGCGCCCCGGCAACCACCCCCGTCTCTCCCACCCCCCAGGACCCGGCCGAAGCCGTGACCCTGCCGCCGGCGACCGCCCCGCTCTCCGAGGACGACCTCCGTGAGCGGGTCGCAGAGGCGGGAAGTGATCACCCCCTCGCCCGCTACACCGGCCTTATCTCGGCGGGCGGGATGGGGGAGCGGCTCCAGACACCATCGGAACTCTCGCCCCCGCTCCCCTTCGACGCGCTCGTTCTGGTCTTCGTCTTCATCTTTCCCCTCTACTTCACCTCCCAGTTCTTCATGATGAGCGTCATGAACGAACGGGTAGGAAGGGCCGGGGAACCACTCCTCGCCGCCCCCGTCAGGCCTCTTGCCATCGTCATCGGGAAGGCGCTCCCCTACTTCGGGATCATGCTCTTCGTCTCGACCGCCATCACCCTCTTCATCGGAGCCCCGCTCACGATCCTCCTCCCGCTCATCCCGGTCGTCATCTTCTTCCTCGCAAACGCCCTGATCATGGGGATGGCCGCCCGGAGTTTCAAGGAGCTCTCGTTTGTCTCGATCTTCTTCTCGACCCTCGCCACGTCGTACCTCTTCTTCCCGACGGTCTTTGCAAACACCCATGTCATCAGCATCATCTCCCCCCTCACCCTGGTCGTCCTCGAGCTCCAGGGTGAGGGGTTCACTGCCATGGAGTACGTCTACTCGACAGCGCTCTTCGTCACCACGAGCATCATCCTCTTCTACGTCGGAACCGTGAACTTCCGCGAGGAGCGCCTCTTCTCGGAGAAGACCCTCACATCAAGGCTCGCAGACTTCGTCTCGGGCGGGATCAGCCGCGACCACCCGCACCTCTCGCTCTTCCTCATCGCCGCCTTCACCATACCGTTCGTCTTCATGGCCCAGATGATGACGCTCGTCCTCTTCTTCAACTTCCCGATGCCGCTCTCTCTCGTCCTCCTGACGGTCTCTGCAGCGTTCATCGAGGAGGTTGCCAAATCGGTCGGGCTCTACGCGGTGGCACGGGAGCGCCCGGGATTCCTCACGGTAAAGAACCTGCTCATCGGGGCGGTGGCCATCGGGTCTGGCTTTCTCGTGGGAGAGAAACTCCTCCTCTTTGCCACGCTCGTCCAGATCACCGAGTCGATCTTCGGGAACATCCTCTTCACATCGCTCCAGGTGCTCTGGATGCCGCTCCTCCTCCACATCGCGGGAGTGCTGATCACCGGTACCTTCCTCATGATCGGGGGGCGGCGCGCCTATCTGCCCGGGCTCCTCGTGGCGAGCCTGGTGCACTGCCTCTACAACCTCTACTTCCTTGCGGGGGTGCTCCTGTGAACGTTCGCCATATCGGTCTTATTGCAAAGAAGGAGTTCTTCGGGCTCTCTTCGGAGAAGACGATCGTCTTTGCCATCCTCCTGCAGGTCTTCATCGCCATGTTTTCTTCGTTCCTGATGGTGGGGCTCACCACCATGTACGACCCGGAGGCGATCGAGGGCTACTCGACGGGCACCTACGGCATCGGGTACGTGGGAGCGGATTCACCGCTCATCGACGAGTTTGAGAAACGCCCGGACCTCGTCCTCCACCGGATGGGCCTTGATGCGGCGCTCGCGGCGCTCTACGATCGAAGGGTGGCAGCGGTCGTCTACGTCCCGGATACGCCGCCGGACGCGGAAGGACCGGTCACGCTCACGCTCTACCTCATCCAGAACGACCTGCAGTCGAGTGTCATCAACGTCAAGCTCAAAGAGGTCCTCCAGGGCTACGAGGAGGAACTCAGGGAGGTCCGGGCCGACCGGAGGATCTCCTTTCCCGTCGACCTGAAGATCCCTGAGTCAAGCGGCGGCGAGAACTTCTTTGAGTTCGTCTACGGCCTCCTCATCCCGCTGCTCGTCCTCCTTCCGGCAGTCGTCTCAGCAGCCTTGATCATCGATCTCATCACCGAGGAGTACCAGCGGCAGACCCTTGAGACGCTCATGTCCACGCCGGTCACGTTCGGGGAGATGGTCTGGGGGAAGGTCGCCGCCTGTGCAGTCCTGGTCCCGGTCCAGGCCGGAGCATGGCTCCTCCTCCTTCAGGCAAACGGCATCGCGGTCAATAACGCCGCTCCTATCCTCCTCCACGCCTCGGTGGGGGGACTCTTCCTCATCCTGCTCGGGGTCCTGATCGCCCTCCACTACCGGGAGCGGACCAGTGCCCAGTTCATCTTCTCGACGGCGCTCGTCGTCGTCTTCCTCTTCGTCATTGCCGTCCCGTACAACCCCTTCAACCTCATCGTCCGGCTTGCCGTGGATACCGCAAGCCCGGCCCACTGGCTGGTCCTCGCGCTGGTCGCGTCCGCGACGGCGCTCCTCGGGTGGGCCGCGACGGCCTTCGCACGGCGGGTCGGAGAAACTGCCTCGGGAGCCAGGTGAAGAGGGGCCGCTCGAGTCGCCCGGACCGTGCACGGCACGGGCTCATCCGGGGAAGGGGTTCAGGCGTGGCGGCGCGTTCTCCGATTTCAATTCATGATAAAGTATATATCCAATATTATGCAATTAGGCCCATCGATGACCCACCTCCACTACCTCAATACGACCTGTGCAGTCTGCGGCGAGTCCTGCCGGTTCACTATACCCGAGGCCGCCGGCAGCGTCGGGTCACGGGACCTCGACACCCGCCCTGCCGAACCCCTGCGGTCCACCATCTACGCCTGGGTGAAACGGTGCCCTTCCTGCGGCTACTGTGCCCCCGACCCGGGCCAGGCCCCGGAGGGGGCGGCCGACGTGGTGAAACTCCCGCGCTACCGCTGGCAACTCGACTCCCGGAAGTTCCCGAAGATAGCGAACACCTTCCTCTGCTGGTCGATCATCCAGGAGGACCTCGGTGTCCCGGCCCAAGCAGCGTGGGCATCCCTCCACGCCGCCTGGATCTGCGACGACGAGAAGGAGGATGTACCCGCCCGGGTCTGCCGGAAACGCGCCGCCGATCTTCTGCAGCGGGCGTGGAACCAGGGCGAACGGCTGGCTTCCCAGGCGGGAGCGGACGAAGCACTCCTCGCGGACCTGCTCCGCAGGGCGGGCAGACTCAGGGAGGCCCGTGCCGTGGTGAAGGAGACGCTGGACCAGAACCCGCAGCCCGTGATCGCCGATATCATGCGGCTTCAGGCCCGGCTGATCGCCGCATCGGACCGGGGCGCCCACACCGTCGCCGAAGCCCGGCGGTTCAGGCAGCCGACGCCGCTCTGACCGGGGACCGACGAAACCCCACCATTTGAATACTGTTGTGCCGATACTGTATCATGGACATCACGATCTTCTCCCCCGGCATCTACACCTACGGCGCCATGCTGATCGGCGGCGTCCTCCGCGACGCGGGCCACCAGGTGACCCTCACCCGGACACCCGGTGCCCCGGCCGGTTCGCTCCTCCTCGCGAGCCTCTTCTCGACCCAGCACCTCCTCGACCCCGCGATCAGGGAGGCTATCCGGACTCACCGCGAACGGGGAGGGACGGTCTACGTCGGGGGACCGGTCTCAGCCGCCCCCGGGATAGTGCTCGGGGAACTCGCTCCCGATGCGGTGGTCGTCGGCGAGGGTGAGGAGACCGTGGTCCGCCTCGTCGAGGAGGGGGTCTCGGCTAACCTCCCGGGGATAGCCTACCTCGACGGCGAACGGGTGGTCGTGACGCCGCCTGCCCCGCCGGCGCCGATCGACCGGCCGCTCCCCCTGGTCCCGGACGATATCGGGAGCCAGAGCATCCGGGGCGCAAGTGCCTATATCGAGACCCACCGGGGGTGCATCGGGGGATGCACCTTCTGTCAGGTGCCCCGGTTCTTCGGGAGGAAGATCCGGAGCCGGAACCTTGCGAGCATCATCGAAGAGGTGAAGGCCTTCAAAGCAGCCGGGGCCACACGGCTCTCGGTCTCCGGGGGGACCGGGTCGCTCTACGGCTCCCACGAGGGGGAGATGAACCCGGATTCCTTCATCAGCCTCCTCCGGGGGATGGCGGAGGTGATGGGGCCTCGAAACGTCTCCTCACCCGACATCCGCGTGGACTGCATCACCGACGAGGTTCTGGACGCTATCCGGCGGTATACCATAGGATGGGTCTTCTTCGGGATCGAGTCGGGGAGCGAACGGGTGCTCCGGCTGATGGGCAAGGGGGCGGCCGTCCGGCAGGTCGAGGAGGCGGTGGAGCGGTGCCGGGAGCACAACCTCCGGGTTGCGGGAAGTTTCATCGTCGGCTACCCGGGAGAGGCGAAGCGGGACTACGAGGCGACCAAAGACCTGATCGCCAGACTCTCTCTCGACGATGTCTTCGTGAGCAGCGCCGAGCCCATACCCGGGACGCCGCTCGCCGACCTCGCGGTCAGGACACCCCGCGAGAAGAATCCGGCTTTTGTGCCACACACCGGGGAGTACCGGGCGCTCGGTATCACCGAGAGTGAGGCCCGGGCTTTTGACTTGATGATGCATGCCGATATGTTCCGCCCGCAGGTACGGCTCGTGACCGACGCGGTCTACGACACGTACCTTGCCGAGGCAAAGAAGCAGGGGCGGGACATCAGGGCGGCAACCGAAATGCTCCTCCGGTACTCGCGGACCGGAGCCTGAGTCCCGGGCAGGCAGCCCCCTAATTTCTTTCCCAACCCGGATCCCGCCGGGTTCTCACGAGCAGGAAACCCTTAAGTATCCTCGATCCTCTACCCCCCCTGCCTTGAAGGGGTACCCCTTCGCAGGTGAACAAACAGGAGGTAGATTCGATTGGCGGAGAGACAGACAGGGTCGGTGCTGGAGACCCGGCCGAGGCTGGAAGATACGATAGAACTGATGCGGGCACACGACATCAGGGACATAAAGGTACAGAACCCGGAAGGAGAGAACCTTGGCGATATCAGCGATGTCGCTATCGACCGCGATACCGGTTGTATCGCGTACGCAGTCCTCTCTCACGGCGGGATCCTCGGGTTTGGCGAGAAACACTTCGCCATTCCCTGGGAGGCGGTCCGCACCCGCCCGGGGGAGAGGGTCGCTGTTGTGGATGCGGATAAGCGGAGACTGGACAGTGATCCCGGGTTTTCCCGGGACAGGATGCCTCACGAAGGCGACTGGGGCCTGGTCAGGACGCCACCTCCGGTGCGGGAGACGGTAGAGTCCTCGCCCCCCGTTGTGGGGAGGGAGGTCCCACCGGCACGAGAAACGAGCACGATGGGGGTAGCGGCAGGAGCGGCAGCGACAGGAGCAGCGGCAGCGACAGCCGCGAGATCTACGCTTCAGAAGGAGGAGATCCCGCCGACACGGGAGACCAGCACGACAGCAGCGGCGGCAGGAGCAACGGCAGCGACAGCGGCAAGATCCACCCTCCAGAGAGACGAGAGAGATATCCCGCAGCCGGCGGTCCAGACGGTCGCAAAGGGTTGGGGTGGCGAACAGAGGGCGCATACGCCCGAGGAGAGGGCAACCCCGTTCCCCGCCCGGACCGGCGAGAGCGTCGTGGAGGAGATCCCGAGGGAGCGCCCGGCAGAGATGGAGGCCCGGCGTCCGGAGACCGTCGTGGAGGAGGTCCGCGAGGAGGTGCCAGAGACCCGGGGGAGAGCGCCATCCGCTGCACGCCTCTCGGCCGCCGACCTGCAGACCTACCTCAAGGGCATAGATTACCCGGTGGGCAGGCAGGATCTCGTCACTCACGCGCAGAAGAACAACGCCCCTGAAAGCGTCATCACAACCCTTGAGGGGTTCAGCGACCGGACCTACCAGTCTGCCGCCGACGTGAGCATGGAGTTCGGGAGCGAGACCCGCGGCAGGCACCCGGCCGGAATGGAGACCACCTCTGAGGAGAGCCGCACGGAACCGGCCCGGACAGCCCCTTCCCGGGGGCACCTCTCCGCCGCCGACCTGCAGACCTACCTCAAGGGTATAGACTACCCGGCGAGCAAGCAGGACCTGATCGCCCATGCCCGGAAGAACAATGCCCCGGAGGACGCGATCATGACATTCGAGCAGTTTGGCGAGCAGACCTACCGGTCCGCTACCGACGTGAGCGCAGAGTTCGGCAGAGGGGGCCGGATAGAGCACCCGGTTGAGACGGCAGTCCCGAGCGGGAGAACCGGCGCAGTGGAGACCCACGGGGAGTCCACCGCGTCCCGGAGAGCGGCGCCGTCCCTCAAGCATCTCTCGGCTGCCGACCTGCAGACCTACCTCAAGGGTATGGATTATCCGGCGGGCAGAGAGGACCTCGTCACCCACGCGCGGAAGAACGATGCTCCGGAGGATGTGATCGCGGCGCTCGAACAGTTCAGTGACCGGTCCTACCAGTCCGCCGCTGATGTGAGCACGGAGTTCGGCAAGATCAAGCGCTAGAGGAGAACTCCTCATTGCGGGAGGCAGTCGGAAAAGATCCTCGCCTCCCGCCTCGCGAGACCCTTTCTCCGGCAGAGAGGACCCCGCCGGCGCCCCGGTACCGGGGCCGGGGAGGACTTAAATAGTCGCAGCACGCATCGCCCGCCCTACGCGGAGGTGAAGATCACCTTCGGGGTTACTGAAGTTGAGGTGATTGTAATGGCGGAAACGATTCTTGAGCAGCAGGTGCGGAGGACGGAGGGGCAGGAGTTCCTCCCGTCCGAGGATGTCGTGGGAAAGCGGGTCAAGAACCCTGAGGGCTACGATCTCGGGGAGATCTCAAGCCTGCGGGTCAGTCTGCCCACGGGAAAGGTAGTGTACGCGGTGCTCAGGGTCGGGGGCATGTTCGGTCTTGGGGCGAAGCACTTCGCGGTCCCTATCGAGGCTATGGTCTACCGGCCGGGGGACGACGTCTTTGTCGTGAACATCAGCAAGCATACGATCGACAACGAGTCCGGGTTCTCGGAGAATGAGTGGCCAAGGGAAGCGAACTGGGGCCTGATCGAGTCGAGACGCCCCATGGCCCCCCCCAGCCAGGAAGAAGCGCGGGCCGTGACCCGGACGGAGGCCCCTCCCCGTGAGGTCGTCACTACGGAACGGGTGGAGATCCGGGAACGGGCCGCCCGCGAGGGGATGCCGATAACAGCGAGTGAAGTGGAGGGAAGCACTGAGGTGACGAAACCGGTGACGGGGGTTTCTCCGCTGGGGACCGTCACGGCGGAGAAGGTGGAGGTCCGGGAGAAGCCCGCAACCGTGGTAGAGGAGGTGCGGCCTGCAACAGAGACACGCGCTTCAACGGTTGAGAGGCCTGTTACGGCCGGCGGCCCGTCCATCAGGCACCTCTCGGCTGCCGACCTGCAGGTCTACCTCAAGGGCATGGACTACCCGGCGGGCAGAGAGGACCTGATCACCCATGCCCGGAAGAACGATGCTCCGGAGAGTGTGATTACAGCACTCGAACTGTTCAGCGACCGGACCTACCAGTCAGCTGCCGATGTGAGCACGGAGTTCGGGAAGGTCAAATAACCTTCACCCTCTTTTGAGAAGACCCCGCACGCTACAGGAGAAGGTGTGTCTGCACCGTACTCCGCCCGCCGAACATGAGGTGGCGCCCGGCAGTCTTTCCCCGGATACCTGCCCGTGCAAGGTCGGTCGGGCCGGAGAACGGCCGCTCCCTCCGGCAGGCGAGGATCCGGTCCACCCCCTTCGGCCCTATCCCGGGGACCCGGAGGAGGTCGCGGCGTGGAGCGGTGTTGACGTTCACCGGACCCCGGGAGGCCGCAAGGACCTCTTTTGGGTCGCGGTTCGGGAAAAACCCCTCTTCATCGAGGACCTCCCGGAGTTCGTCGGCCGCAACACCGTAGTCACGGAGCAGGTAATCGGTCTGGTACCACCGCCGCGCCCGCCAGACCGGGGTATCGGGATGCGAGGCAAGAGGGGTTCCCGGCAGGGCGCGAAACGCAGCAAAGTAGACCCGGGAGGGCCTGACCCGCCGGTACTGGTCGGTGAGGCAGGCGAGGATCTCCGCATCGGTCTCGTCCGCCGCCCCGACGACGAGCTGGGTGGTATGGCCACCCGGTTTCTCCTCCGCCACCCAGGCCTGGCGCTTCAGGATATCCTGGCGGTAATCCTTCACCCCGGCGATCCCCCCGAGACGGTCGGGGGACGTTGCCTCCAGGTTGATGCTGATCCTGTCCGCAACCCGGGCGGCGTCATGGATATCCGCCCGGGTAGCCCCGGGGAGGACCTTCAGGTGGAGGTAGCCGTTATACCCTCGCCGCCGCAGGATCTCCCCCGTCTCCACGATATCGTGCATCACAGAATCTACGTCCCGAGCGATACCGGAACTCAGGAAGAGGCCTTCAACGAGGTTCTCCCGCCAGAGGCGAAGGAAGGCGTCTACGAGTTCTCCCGGGGAGAACGAGAGGTGCTCCCGTTCGAGGCGGACGGCACAGTAAGCGCAGTCGTAGGCACAGGTGCCGTGGAGGAGGACCTTGAGCATCTGCCCGCACCCCCCCGCCCGGTGGGTGTAGGTGAGATGATACGCAGCAGAGAGGGGCCGGATACACTCTCCGGGGCAGCAGAGGTCGAACCTCCCGGCGGCGGTAAGGCGAGTGAGTTTCTGTTCCGCAACGGACATAACCAGGGTTTCGGCCCGGCGGGAAGAAGAAACGATGCCGTGCGCGGAGCGAAAGTGTAAGCGGAAGGGTATGGAGGTGCCTCCGGTGCAAGCCGCAAAACTCAATATGGAGATCCATTATGTATTGTGAGGGCTATAGTAACCCCGGGAAACAATGTTTAGTCCTCTACACGATCAGAAAAATCAGAAGACCTATCGATCACGCACCGGTGCCGGGAAGACCACAACCCGGCATCCGGCAAAGAACATTCCTCCAGAACGCCAGGGGCAGGCAGGATCTCGTCTGTACCAGGATGCCCATGCCGACACCACTGCGATGCTCGGAAGAAGCCTGGTCCACCACGGCCCGTTCAACGACCGGGCCTATCTCTTCCGCCTGGACCCAGCGGACGTCCCGGGGATCGCTGGCCGGCTCCTCGCGCTTGCCAGAGGCCGGGGCTACTCGCGGGTATTCGCACGGGTTCCTGCCCCGGCATGCGGCCACTTCATATCGTCCGGTTACCTGCCCCGGGCACGGATTCCCGGGCTCTACCGGGGAGAGGTGGACGGCTACTACCTGGCAGCCTACCGTGACCCTCTCCAGGGCAACTGGCAGGACGGGATCGATGACGTCCTTGCGGTGGCAGAAGAGAAGGGCCGGAAGGGTGCCGCGAGTACGCCGCTCGAGCCTGAGTTCACCTGCACCCCCGCCACGCCGGCGGATGCCCCGGCGCTCGCGACCATCTACCGAAAGGTGTTCGTGACCTATCCGGTCCCCGTCCAGGACCCGGCCTACCTCGCGCGGGAGATGCACCACAACCTGCACTGCTTCTGCATCCGCGATGGCGAGAAGATCGCCGCGATCGCCTCTGCTGCCGTTGACCCGGAGAGCAAATTTGCGGAGATGACCGGATTTGCCACGTTACCGGAGTACCAGGGCTGCGGGTTTTCAGATCACCTCCTGCGGCAGATGGAGGCGAAGATGCGTTCAATCGGGATAAAGACCGCATTCGCCATCGCCCGGGCCCGTTCATACCCGGCAAACATCATCTTTGCCCGGACCGGTTACACCCACGCGGGGACGGTTCCCGGCTGCGTCAACATATGCGGCTCGCTTGAGGATATGAGCGTCTGGTACAGGCTACTTGATGGCAGAATGGCAGCACCCCCACGGGGCACCTCCGGTCCGACCGGAGATGCTTGAGGAAAAGAATAAAAGAGGCGCAACCCACATCCCCTAACTATGGACACGGATCGTGTGCCGGCTTACGACGCCGTCGTTGTCGGGGGCGGGCCCGCCGGGAGCACCGCCGCCTGCCTGCTCGCGGGGTTTGGATACCGGGTGGCGCTCCTGGAGAGGGAGAGGTATCCACGGGAGAAGGTCTGCGCCGGCTGCCTCAGCCAGAAGTCCATCCGGTTCCTCGACCGGGTCTTCGGCCTGCCCATCCCTGCCCTCAGGGAAGAAGGGCTGCTCGACTCCGCCGGGACCGGCTACGCACTCTATATCGGGAGCAACCGTGTTCTTTCCGGGGACCTCGCCGAACCGTTCTACTTCACTCACCGGGGGCGTTACGATGCCTGCCTCGCCAGGAGGGCGGCAGATGCCGGGGTGGAGGTCCATGAGGGCGTGGAAGTCATCGCAGTCGACCACGCCAGCCGGACCGTCACCGCCTCGGGCGGGAGCCAGTACACCGGCCGGATCATCATCGGGGCCGACGGGATTCACAGCACAGTCCGCCGCTCCCTCCCGGAGAGCATCTTTGAGCATGACCGATGGCGTGAGAACCTCGGATGGGCCATGGAACTTGCAATCCCCCGCACGGAGGCTCAGGCGCTCATGGACGGGGATGGGGCGATCCGGCTGGACGCCGAACTCACGACGCCGCACCTTGTCCTTGACGCCTGCCGGTGGGGCTACGGGTGGGTCTTCCCGAACCGGGAATCAATCATCGTCGGGCTTGGGGGGCTGCTGCAGAAGAACCAGAAATCCCTTCCCGAGCGATACCGGGAGTTCCTGAGCACCATCGGCCTGAGAGCGTTCGCCGACCGAAAACCGGCGGCATACCCGCTGCCGTTCGGCAATTACATCCCCTCCCCGGTTCACGAAGGGACGGTCCTCGTCGGCGATGCAGGCGGGTTCGCAAGCCCCATCCTCGGCGAAGGGATATTCTATGCCCACCGGACCGCAGAACTCGCCGCCCACGCCGTCGACCGCCACCTCGCATCCGGTGCGCCGCTCGGCGAGACCTATACCGCCCTTCTCAACCGCCGCCTCATCCCTGAGTTGCAGGCGGAGAAGACGTTGCGGGACTTCCTCTACAACTGCCTGGATGCCCGGGTACACCCGCCTCTCGAAGCCATGATGCGGGCGACGAACGGCCGGGTCATCGATGCGATCCAGGGGAACCGGTCATTCCGGGGATTCCAGCGGGACGATGACCTCCATTCGGCTGTCTGGTGAAGGCAACGAGCGTGACACCCACCGGGGATACCTCTATCATCCCGGGGATCCAGGGGAACCGCGATGAACACCCCCCGCAACCCTGCCCTCTACGAGGTCAACACCCGCGTCCTGCTCCGTCAGATCGCCCGGGAGACGGGCCGCCGCCATGCCACGCTCGACGGGATCCCGGACTCCTGGGTCGCGGAAATGGCCGGGTGCGGCTTCTCCTGGATCTACCTCATGGGGGTCTGGAAGACCGGAGAGGCCGGGCGCCGGGTCTCTCGCTCGAACGAGGAGTGGCTCCGCGGCTATCGGGATGTGCTCCCCGACCTCCATGAGGAGGATATCTGCGGTTCCCCCTTTGCCGTCGCCGGCTACTCGCTCAACCCGGACCTCGGGGAGCCGGAGGCACTCGTGCGGTTCTGCGATCGCCTGCACGGAGAGGGGCTCCTCCTCATGCTTGACCTCGTCCCGAACCACACCGCCCTCGACCACCCCTGGGTGCGGGACCACCCGGACTACTACATCCGCGGTAGCGAAGAGGACCTCGCCCGCCGGCCGCAGGACTTCACCCGGGTGGACCTCCCCGGGGGGTCGGTCGTCCTCGCCCACGGCCGGGATCCCTACTTCTCAGGCTGGCCCGACACCCTGCAGCTCGACTATGCCAACCCGGCCCTCGCGGAGGCGATGACCGGCGAGGTGCAGAAGATCGCGGGGTGGTGCGACGGCCTGCGGTGCGACATGGCGATGCTTCTCCTCCCGGAGGTCTTCCAGCGGACCTGGGGGCGGGAGATGGAGCCCTTCTGGCCGGGAGCAATCACCGCCGTCCGCAGGGACCACCCGGGCTTCGTCTTCATGGCGGAGGTCTACTGGGACCTTGAGTGGACGCTGCAAGAGCAGGGGTTCGACTACACCTATGACAAACGGCTCTATGATCGGCTCCGGGCCGGGGAGGGGCGGCCGGTGCGTGAGCACCTCCTGGCGGACCTTGAATACCAGCAAAAGTCCGTCCGGTTCCTGGAGAACCATGACGAGGACCGGGCGGCCGCGGTCTTTTCGCCCGACCGCCACCGGGCCGCCGCCGTCCTTGCGTTCCTCTCTCCCGGCCTCCGGTTCTTCCACCAGGGGCAGATCGCGGGGCGGCGCAAATCGGTCCCGGTCCATCTCTGCCGGGGACCGGAAGAAGAGGCCGATCCGATCATAGAAGCGTTCTACCGAGGGCTCCTCGGGTGCCTGCGCATCCCGGCGTTCCGGGACGGCGAGTGGCTCCTCCTCGACTGCACTCCGGCCTGGGAGGGGAACCCGTCCCATGGCGGCTACATCGCCTTCGCCCGGGAAGAGGGAGGAGAGCGTTACCTCGTTGCCGTCAACTACGCCCCGGACCGGGGCCAGTGCTACGTCCCGCTCCCATGGGCCGACCTCGCGGGGAAGGCGATCCGGCTCCGGGACCACATGGGGCAGGCGGGGTATGACCGGGACGGGGAACGCCTCCTCGCCCCGGGGCTCTACCTCGACATCCCCGGATGGGGCTATCACGTATTCGAGGTCACGACAAAAGGAGGGTGACCGCCCCTTCAGGGGGAAAGCGGGATCTCCTGCACCGGGAACTGGACCTCGGTCAGGAGTTCAGCCTCCGGCACTTCTGCCGGGTCGTTGAGGTAGAGCTCCCGCGAGGGGCCGGCCGGGGCAAGGCCGTGTTCGCCCATGTAGGCGAAGAGCCGTTCGTAGGCCTTCCCGACCCCGGGGTACGGGCCCGTGTGGAGCACCGAGAGGAACCGGCCTCCCGGGAGGGTCCGGACCTCGACGGCGGTCCCGTCGAGGCTGACAGGACCGACGATGGGGATCGCAACCTCGATATCGGCGTCCGTCTCCCGGTACTCCTCGTCATGACAGATGAATATGACCGGCCCGGCCATCCGTCCTGCAGGCTCCCGCCCACCCGGGGGAGAGACGACTGCACAGAGTTCCCCGATCAGTCTCGGGATCGCTTCCTGGTAAACACCCTTCTCCCGGCGGGTGAGCGCCCGCTGGGCAGGAACATCCTTGATAACAGGTTCAGTGATTGACATACGGAATCCTCCGTTCAGAGGATCCTGCACCCGCAGGACCTCTGCAACCGCATGCAGCCGATGGACCTCCTGCTCGGTCGCGGCAAGGCGCCGTGCGAAGTGATCGCGGATCGTCCCCGCATCACCGCGTTCCCGTGCCTCGAGGATGGCCTGGACCTCTCCGAGGTCGAACCCCAGCCAGAGCAGGTGCCGGATACAGAGGCCCCGCTCAGCCTGGGCGAAGGTGTAGTAACGGTACCCCGTGCAGATGTCTCGTGCCGCGGGCACGAGGAGCCCCCGCTCGTCGTAGAGGCGGAGCGCCTTCTGCGAGAGCCGGGTGATCCGCGAGAACGTGCCGATAGGGATCTGATCGACTGGCATGGATTACATCCACCTGTTCGCACTGCCAGGTGATAGGCGGTCGGAGTCTCCCTGGGGGGAGAGTTCCGGCCCGGAGTGACAACCTCCGGTTGGACGGCACCCGGCGTCAACCTTCCGGAACAATCAGGGCAGTGCGGACCCGGAAGAAGAGGGGCGGGAGCCCATCACCACTTCTCGATGAGGGAGAGGAGCATCTTACGGACCTGGGTGGTCAGCTCGCAGGAAGGGTTGATTGCAAGCGCTTTATCGGCGCAGATGAGCGCGTGGCGGTACATGCCGAGGTGGTAGAGGACGCTGCACTTCATGCTCCACCCGGCGGCGTACTTCGGATCGATCGCGAGTACCTGGTCAAAACATTCGAGCGCCTTGCGATACTCCCCGAGCGCATACAGGGCGCCACCCTTCAGGCTCCAGACCCGGACGCCCCCGGGGTCGTCCGCGATGGCCCGGTCGTAGCAGGCGATCGCCTCCTCGTGCCGGTGCTGGAGGAAGTGAGCGTAGCCGAGATCCGTCCACGCCGCAACGAAGTGGGGGTCGAGTGAGAGCACCCGTTCGTAGCAGGCGACCGCTTCGTCAAGCCGGCGCATCGCAACGAAGACGCCGCTCCGGTTGTACCAGGCGACGGCAGAGTCCGGGTTGAGTTCCACGGCACGGTCGTAGCAAGCGAGCGCCTCATCGAGCCGGTTGCGGCGCCGGTAGAGCATCCCCCGGGATATCCAGGCCGGAGCAAAATTGGGATCGATCGCAAGCGCCGTCTCCCAGCAGCCGAGCGCCTCCTGGTCCCTGCCGATGAGGTCGAGGAAGACGCCCTTGTTGTTCCACATCTTCACGTTCCTCGGGTCCTCGTCGAGCACCCGTTCAAAACAACCGATCGCTTCGCTGAGTCGTCCCTGCTGGGCGAGAGAGACCGCCTTTCTGCTCACTGCAGCATCAGTCTCCGGCCCCTCCCGGTCTTCGGAACCACTCCTCCCGAAGAGCCTTCCCGTAATGCTCACTCCAGACATTCCCCCCGTGGTCAGGCAATCGATAGCGGGCATACATTATAACCGTTCCGCTGCTGCAGACGAACGTGGGGAATACCTGTGGGGGGATACGGTCCCCGGAGGAGAGGGGGTCAGGGCGGCACCAGGCTGATCGGGATCCGGTTCGGTACTGCGTCGTATCGCCGGGATCACCCGCGCCACCCGTCCGGCCCCTCCCTCACGGCGGAGCTCGCTGTGCACCCGGGCATGGCAGATGCCGCAGAGGGTGACGAGGTTTGACGGGTCGTCGTTCGTGGGATCGAGGTCGAGGTGGTGGACATGGAGGTCTCCCACCGATCCGCAGACCGTGCATACCCCGCCGTCGCGATCGATGACGGCAGTGCGGACCTCCCGCCAGCCCCGGAGCCCGTACTTCGCCCGCGCCCGGATGGGGACGCCGAACTCCTCGCAGAAGACGGCGCTTCCCTCCCGGACCGCGAACGGGCACCGGCAGCAGAGGCTGATGAAGCCGTTGTGGTCCGGGAAGCCGTCGCAGAGGGGAGGCCGGGTGCGGTCGAACGCATCAAGACTGAGCTGCAGGTCAGAGGACATCCTTGAGAAGATCTCTTGCGGGATGCGGGATAAGTGCTGGGATCTCCCGGGCGTTAGCCCTTCTTCTCCTCCCGATAGGGGATCGGGACGTAGGTGACCGACGGGCGGCGGGAGATCGGTTGCGGGAAGAGGTCCATCAATCGGTAGATCCTATCGGGCATACCGGCCGTGACGGGAAGCCCGAGGTCCCGGGCCTGCTCAAGGGTGATCGGGTAGTCGTGTGTCCAGGTCCCCTCCACGAGCAGGCGGGAGAGGCGGTCTGCACGCTCAGGCTCCATCCGGTCGCGGAGCAGGCCGGCCACGAACTCCCGCATCTGGTTCTGGGCCTTTGCCGCGATATCGACCAGAATGAAGGTCTCATCCTCGATCTCTTCCGGCGGTTTCAGGTGCGGGACCCGCAGGATCGACGCCGCCGGGTACTCGCCGATCCGGGGGTCGACCGGGCCGAGCACGGCGTTCTCGTCCATCGCCACCTCGTCGGCGGCCAGGCAGAGGAGCGTTCCGCCCGACATGGCGTAGTGGGGGACAAAGATCGTCACCTTCCCCTTATGGCGCCGGAGCGCCATCGCGATCTGCTCGGAAGAGAGGACCAGACCACCCGGGGTGTGGACGATGAAGTCGATCGGCATCTCCGGATACGTGAGCCGGATCGCCCGGAGGATCTCCTCGGAGTCATTGATATCGATGTAGCGGTAGAACGGGATGCCGAAGAATGCGACCCGCTCCTGCCGGTGGATGAGGGCGATGACCCGGGTCCGGCGCTCCGCCTCCAGGTCCCGGATCGCCCGTAGGCGGCGGGCCCGGGTTATCTGCTGCTGGACGAACGGCACCGCGAAGAGGAGGAGGAAGAAGGCGACCAGCAACACCGTCCAGAACTCGGGCATACCAGCCAGTGCGCCCCTCACGTAAAGAAGGTTCGCCCTGCACAATGCATCAGGGGGAGAGGAACTCATCGATCGAGGTCTGCCGGGTGCGGCCGCCCTCGAACGTGGAGAGCCTGACCCCGAGGAGCCGGACGGCCGTGCCGTCGAGGAACGGCAGGAGCAGACTGCACACGGCCCGCCGGATCACCCCGGGCTCAGCGGTGAACCGTTCCAGGGTCCGGGACCGGGTATGCGTCTGAAAGCCGTGATACCTGACCTTGACCGTGACGGTCCGGCACCGGAGGCCTTCGGCCGCGAGTGTCGTGACGACGTCGTCCGCGAGCCCGGCAACGGTCCCGGAGAGGATGGACGGGTCGGCGGTGTCCCGATCGAACGTCGTCTCCCGGGAGATGGATTTGCACCCCTCTCGGTCCTGCACCTCGCGATCATCGATGCCCCGGGCGAGACGGTGCAGCAGGACGCCTGACCCCCCCAACCGGGCGATGAGGTCCTGGACGTCGCGGCGTGCGAGGTCGCCGATGGTCTGGATGCCCATATCCTGGAGGGTCTCGCCGGTCTTCTTCCCGACGCCGGCGATCTTTCCAACCGGCAGGGGCGCGAGAAACTCCGCCGCCTCATCGGGAGAGACGGCCGTCAGCCCGTCGGGTTTCCGGTAGTCGGACGCGATCTTTGCAACGGCCTTGCACGGGGCGACGCCGACCGAGCAGGTGAGCCCGGTCTCTTCCCGGATCTCTCGCTTGATCGCGGCGGCAAGCGCTCCCGCTGCCGCGAAACTGCCGGCGTCGCTGACGTCGAGATAGGCTTCGTCGATGCTCACCTGCTCGATGCGGCCGGCGTGCCGGGCGAGGATCGTCATGATCTCCGCCGAGACCCGGGTATAGAGCGAGCGGTCAACCGGGAGGTAGACGCCGTGCGGGCAGAGGGCATACGCCCGGGAGATGGGCATACCGGAGTGCACCCCGTAACGGCGGGCCTCGTAAGAGCAGGTGCTCACAACGCCCCGGCCGGTTCCTCCCTTCGGGTCGGCACCCACGATCACCGGCAGCCCGGCAAGGGACGGGTCCCGGCGGACCTCCACCGAGGCGAAGAAACTGTCCATATCCACGTGCAGGACGATCCGGTCGCCGGTCACCTCCATGAACCCTCCAGTCTCCTGAGGGAATGTTTGAACTCCGGGAATATAGGGGGTTTGGTGAGGTGGGGGGGATAAGTGCAAGGCCGGAAGGAGATTTCGCGAGTGCCGGATATGGCCCGGAGCGGCTTCCTCTGACCATGGCAATGGCTATGTAAAAGCCCGAAAACGGCTTCCGAGGGGATATTGCCCTAAGGGGGTGGCGGCTCGCGGGGAGTGCGAGCGTAGCGAGCTTGAGAAGACCTTTGGTCTTCGAGGGGGGAGCACCCCCCTGTCTCCATCTTTTAAGGCAGCGTGTAACCCCCACTCGAAGACCTTCGGTCTTCTCAAGCTCCGGTTCTAACGAACCGTCGCACCCCACCCGGGGCGGGGGCAGTCCGTGACGATAAGCGACTGGCCGAAAGGGCAGGAGCTCGAGCACCGAAGGTGCGCTGTCCACCACGGTCCAGTGTATGGAGTGTTTCCACGGATCTAACGTGCCTAGTTGCTGTAAAAATCCGTTTTCAGGCTTTCCTCGAGCATTACACCTGCCTGAACCTCCAGGCACCCCGGGTGTGGAGCATCTCTGCAACAGGGGTTTCGCCCACCAACACCACGCGCCACATCCAAACCCCCGCGCGCCCTTCGGTGAGCAGGGTAGGCGATTCATGGATGGAAGTTCCGGAAAAGGCGACGTGGTAGCGAGATATCGACTTATTCTGTATGAAAAACGTGCACATTAATAACACGTGGGCGAGTGGGAACCACTCGCTCCACCAACTCCATATAATCGGCAGGAATGTTTGCGATTATGGATGTGAGGACGTGCAAATAAAAAGGGTTATGGAGGGGTTTACCGCGCCGGGATGATGAGGGAGCGCTCGCCGGCGGGCATGAACTCGCGGATGGCGCCCTTCGCGAACTCACGGCGGGGTTCGGAGAAGTCGAACCTCAGGCTCGGGTCGGCGAAGCAGACCTTGACGAGCGGGCTGTAGCAGAACGCGTCGGAACGGCCGTAGTGGGCGCTGGCGACGATCGCAGCGTATTCGCCCTGGTGACCGACGTTCATCGCGTAGTTCGGGTAGTTCGGGCCACGGAGTTCTCCCATCAGGCCGCGGTCGGACTCCATGGAGAGCGAGTTCGCAGACCCGCACTGGTCCTGGAGGTCGTAGCCGAAGAAGCCAAGACGCGACCATCCGTCCTTGTGCAGGAGCATGGAGAGGTACCAGGCGTTCAGACCGGCGTTCGAGTTACCGGTCGTGATAGAGGTCGTCAGACCGGACGCGGCGGCGATGACACCGGCACGCTGGGACCCGCCGAAGTGGTCCTCCATCATGGTCGGGAACTGTTCGTACTGCTCCATGGCGTTGAGGGTGACCTCGGTTGCGAGATCGTTGACGATCTCCTGGGTCGGCTTGACCTTGTCCTTGGGGCTCGGGTTTCTCCAGTCGACCCCGTACTTGTCCTTGGCGTAGTCCATACCGTAGTAGGTGAACTCGTCGAGGATGTTGTCGGTGTAGGCCGCGGTCGCGTACTGGGTGAATCCGACACCGCCGGACATGTAGGAGCCGAGCCAGATCTGGTCGTAGAGCATGGTTCCGGCGCCGACGACCTCAAGGGCAGCTCTTGCGGGGTCGTTCGGGTACTTCCGGTTTGCCTGGACGATATCGGCGAAGAGACCGAACTTGATGCCACCGGGCTCGTTCGGACCACGGGCACGCCGGGCGGGCAGGTGGGATCCCATCTGGATGACGCCTGCGTGCTTTGCAGCGTAGGAGAGGTCGGCAACCGCCGCTTCACCGGCGCACATGCGATAGGCAGCGATGAAGGACATACCGATCTGCATCGCAGACCACCGGGAGGTCGTTCCACCGTCGCAGGTCCTGGAGACCGCGGTCGGGATGTGGATCGCCTGGTACATGCTCTTGCCGACTTCGGCCTTGAGTTCCTCGGCCTGCTTGGCGGGGAAGAGCTTCTCGATGTTCAGGAGGAACTGGGGCTCGATGTCGTCCGCGAGTTCCTGGTCGCCGGTGAAGACCTTGACGTAACAGTCGTCGACGAGGCCGGGGTGGGTCTCGACCATGTGTTCCTGGACGACGGCCGCGCCGGGCATCGCGTGGTTTAAGATGTGAAGGTACTCGTTGATCGTCTCAGGGGTAACTTCCTTACCGAGACGCTTCTGCAGGGTCTGGTGAGCGAGGTCCATCCCGACGATGACGGTCCGCCGGATGTCGTCCCACATCTGCTGCATCGCAGCGTTGTTGACGAAGTGCAGGTCGTCGCCTTCGACGAAGACGCCGGTGCCGGAGACCTCGTAGGTCATCAGCTGGCGCTGGCCCATCGGGATACCGCCAAGGTGGCAGCGTTCGGGGTCGTACATGGAGACACCGCGGTCCATCTCGATGGCACGGCTCGCCTTCATAAACTCCATCTTACGGGGAGACTGACGGACGCCGTTGAACTTGTAGAACTCGGCGGTCTCAGACTCGACGTCCTGCCCCTGGAACTTCTCCTTGAGCGACTTCAGGAACAGTTTCTGGGATCTCTCAATCTTTGCCATTGTAATCACTCCTCTTTCGGCATGAAGCCGTATTTCGTCCGCAGCGAGTGGATCCGCTGGACGTACTCGACGTACTCTTTGTCATCGCGGTAGGGGGTTCCTACGAGCGAGTGGAAGATCGTCGTGTGAGCCTTGAGCCACTTCTGGTCCATGGGCTTGCCGACGGCAACCGCACGGTCGAGGGGCTCGCCGATCTGGTTCTTGACGTACTTGACGACGCCATCCTCACCGAGGATGTCCCTCTGGAGCATGTCGAACATCATGCCGTCTTCAGCGAGGCGGAGCGAGTGGCCGTGCACGGTCGCACCGCGGATGCCGACGAGAGCGGGGTCGAACATCTCGGTCTCGATGAGATCCTTTGCGTACTTCTCGAGGTCGCGTTCGCGGCACTCGACGATCTGGCGACCGGAGAGCGTGCCGGGGTCGATGCCGCGGAAGCGGTAGCACTCGGTGTAGGTCCGCTGGTAGGGCTGGGAGGGGGCGTTGAACATCGAGTCCGCGAACTGGATGTAGCGGACACGGTCGCCGGCCTTAGCGCCGTCGGTGGGCTTGACGAGCTTGCGCATGGGGCAGTCGGGCTCCTGCTGCTCGGCGAGCGGCGGGTGAGCCGTCGGGTATGCCGATCCGGGTGCGCGGTGACCGAGGATCAGCACGATATCCTCATCCGTTACGGAACGAACCTTCTCAAGCTTCTGGCCGGGGTTCATCTGTTTACGCCGGTTCGCGGCGACAATCGATGTCCCGGGACCGTACTGGGGCTTGTATGCCATTGTTTATTCACCTCAAAGTGATAGATATCTTATCCATTTCCTGTTTTGAATGATTTCCAGCCATATATCCGGGTACGAAGACACCTGCCGCAGCGCTGACCCCGGTTGAACGCCGGGCCTTCCCCGCTCCGGGGGTCCGCAAGGCCGATACGCGCGGTACTGCGCCGGGGCCGTGGATCGTCATCCGGCGGATGCCGGCAGGCATATCGAGCAGGCGTCCGGTGATCTCAGGACTGAAGATCCTGAGCGGTACGAGCCTCGCTCGCGGAGATGTGGCGTCCATCACTCTGGATCCCTGCTCAGGCTCCGTTGGCGATCTGGTTGATCGGTTTGTTGAAGACGTCGATCTTACCGTAGGTGTCGGCATAGATCTTCGAGGTGCTCTCAGGCGAGAACATCTGGGTTCCGGCATCGAGTGCTGCCGCAGCGACCACACACGGGATAGCCACACCGTTTGCGTGACGGGTCACGACATGGTTGCCGTTGAAGATACCGGGGCCGCCACCACCGTAGATCGAGTGGCTGAAGAACGAGAACCCGACGGCAGTACCCATGACACGACCGTAGTCGGTGCTCGGGAGACCGGTCTCGTGTTCAAGCAGGTCGTTGAAGTAGAGGAGCGTCGCGGAGACCGCCTGGGCGAACCGTCCGGCACCACAGTTGACGATGGTGGCTGCCATGGTTCCTGCGGCGGCGTAGGCGTTCCAGAGCATGGGGTCCTTCGTGTCGTAGAACTGGAAGTACCCGCCCTTCTTGCCGGGGGCGATGACCTTGTCCTCGATGGCCCGCTCGACCAGGCTCTGGACGACGGTACCGATGGTTCCGGTCTGGCCGTTTGCCTTGACGAGGTCGTAGACCATGTTGTTCGCGTTCAGGCCCTGGTAGGCGTAGGCGAGCAGCATGGCGCGCTCGAACGGCCCGACAGCGGAGCCCATCTCGAAGATACCCGCGGTCTCGAGGGTGGACGCGAGTGCGGCACCCTGCAGGGCGTTCCGGTTGGTCATCATGACGGTGTGGTTGACCGGGATGTTCCGGAGCGCGTAGCCGATACCCTCGTTGTTCTGGGGGATGGTCAGAATGGACGTGACGAGTGCGCCTTCCAGATCCTGGGTGTGCGGGTAGCCGCCCCAGCAGGCCGCCTTGACGGTGGATGCGTTGAAGGCGTCGATGTCGAACTGATCGACGATCGCGAAGGTGGTCGCGGCTGCGACCGAGGTGATCGCGGCATCGTAGGTGGACGCGTTGATCAGGCGCTTTGTGGGGACCTTGACGAGCTGGAGCTTTCCACCGTTGAACTCCAGGATATCGGTGTCGTCGCCCTCCTCAACCTGGACCATCTCCTTGATCTTGGCGACGATGGCGTCCTTGTTCTCCATGATGGGGAGATCCAGTTCTCTTCCCTTGATCTTGCCCTTTCCAAGTTTGCCAGTCTTGAGTGCATCCTGGATGCCCCCGAGGTTGACGTTGATCGTTCTCTTGGTCAGGTCGATGATCTTACCTGTGGCCGGGTTAACCAGCGGGCTGATTCTGTCGAGGGTGACGCCGCTCTTGAGCAGCTTCCCGTCATCAGAATAGAGATCGATTGTTTCCGTGTATTTAGCCATAGTATTTCATCCTTTTACCCTTGTTCAATGCATTCCGTTCATGAAAGAGGCCGGGGCAAACACCCGCTCCGGGTTCTCTGAAGGCCGCTTACTGCACGTCCCAAAAGGGACTATAGATGTAGAAGAAGGGTTATTAATAAAATTTGCGAATTTAGACGGATTTTTTTGCAAAAAATAATATTAATATCGAATATATTTCTAATCGGATATTTTAAAATCAAGATTCAATGGTCCAATTGGTTGAACGCGATCGATAAAAAGAATTTCGTTCACCCGCACCCCCACGGGGTCGGCCCACGGAGGGCCGACAGAGGGCACGTATTAAATAATAACATGGAGCAATACTAATAACACAAGGTAATATTACTCGTGCCGATAGACATCAAACGTATCTGCCTCTAGGGGTTGGAGGCGGAACTATATAATCCTACCCGGATAGAGCACCATTCCCCAAAACCCGGATCTCAGGGTCACCATTCTTAAAACCACCCCCTTCCAGCCAGTACTGACACCAGGTATGGAGAGCCCTCCTGCTCCGCCGCACCCCAGGGTAGAGAGGAGGCATGCCGGGCCTCCGCCCCGATCCCACGCCCTATAGCCCCTGGTCGGGGTCGGAAGGGCCGGCACCTCAACAACATGTAAGTTAACCATATCACTGATCGGCGCACACAGGAAGGCCCCCTACATAATTAGCACAATTAGCCAGGTCTACTATAACGGACCTTTTTTACCCATCAAAATCGAAGGCAAATCTGTACGGAGCGAATTAGCATATAATTGATCATGTTAAAATACTTACCAATACGGAATCGTTAAATAGAAATCATTACAAGTTATGGTAAAGCGATCCGTCCGGTGCTTACCCGGAGAGTGTCGTTTCACCAGGCAGGCAGACCATCTGCATATCGACCGATCCCGGTCACCGGGCCCTTGCCGTGCAGGAAGGCTCAGCCTGCCGGGTATGGATTGCCCCGGTAGATCTTCCCGCGGCGCGGGAGAAACCCGGTAACGGGTCATATGGGAGCACCATACTCTACCGGGCTGACCCACCGGCGCTTCGGGGGGGGACCCGGCCCTATCAACCACAATGAGGCAAAAGCATGGCGAAGAGTATTACGTTGAACATGATCACCCAGCGTTCCATCGAAGAAGGCGTTGCGATGGAGAAGGGCAAAACGACCCCGGACTACTTTGAGGCCTGTTCGATCATCGAGATGCACGACGACGATGTCAGGACGCTGGGTCTCGTCCCGAACCAGCTTGTGCGGGTGACGAGCGAGTGCGGAAGCGTGGTCGTCAAGACCGTCAAGGGGCGCCAGTCGCTCTATCCCGGCCTTGCATTCATCCCACAGGGCGTCTGGGCGAACCAGATCGTTCCCCCGAGAACCCAGGCGACCGGAGAACCCCAGTACAGTGGTTTCCCCGTGACGGTCGAGCCGGCGAACGGTGAGCGGCGCAAGAGCGCGCTCGAGCTGGTCCAGGGGGCCGTAGGTATGTGGAGAGGTGATCAGTAATGCCAAAGAGAGTTGAGAACGTCGGATGCCCCTACTGCGGCGTCTGCTGTGACGACCTTGTCGTGACCGTATCGGACGATGGAAAGAAGATCCTGGACGTCGAGAATGCCTGTGCCATCGGTAACCAGATCTTCCATCATGCAACGACCGAGGGGAGGATCCAGTTACCCCGTCTCCGCCAGCCGGACGGCACCTACAAGGACATTTCCTACGATGAGGCGATCGACTACGCGGCAAAAGTGCTCTACAATGCGAAGAAACCCCTGATCTACGGGTTCGGATCGACCAACTGTGAGGGCATGGCCGCAGCGGCCAAGGTTGCCGAGAGGGCGGGAGCCGTGCTCGACAACTGCGCGTCCATCTGCCACGGGTCCTCGTTCCTCGCTATATTCGACAACGGCTACCCGAGCTGCACCCTCGGTGAGGTCAAGAACCGTGCAGACGTCATCGTCTACTGGGGAGCAAACCCGGCCCACGCCCACCCGCGGCACATGTCGCGCTACTCGATCTTCCCCCGCGGCTTCTTCACGGGGAAGGGCCACAAGAGCCGCAAGATCGTCGTCATCGATCCAAGGCACACCGACACCGCCCAGGTGGCGGACATCTACCTGCAGGTGAAGCAGGGGCATGACTACGACCTCTTCAACGCGTTCCGCACCGCCATCCGCGGCCACGAGATCCCCGCCGAGGTTGCCGGGATCAAGCGGGAACAGATCCTCGAAGTCGTCGATATCATGAAGAAGGCCCGGTTCGGCACCGTCTTCTACGGGATGGGGCTCTGTCACTCCGACGGCCGCAACCACAACGTGGATATCGCCATCAGCATGACCCGCGACTTGAACGACTACACCAAGTGGACGATCATGGCGATGCGGGGCCACTACAACATCACCGGGCCGGGCGCGGTCTGGTCATGGCAGTACGGCTACCCCTACTGTCTCGACCTGACGAAGAAGGACATCGCCTACATGAATCCCGGTGAGACGAGCTCCATCGACCTCGCGATGCGGGACGAGGTGGACGCCTTCATCAACATAGGGACCGATGCCGGCGCGCACTTCCCGATCGAGGCAGTCAAGCACCTCAGGAAGCACCCCTGGATCACCATCGACCCGAACATCTGCATGGCAAGCGAGATCTCCGACCTCCATATCCCGGTAGGGATCGTGGGGGTCGAGGTCCCGGGGATCGTCTACCGGATGGACAACGTCCCGATCCAGTACCGCAAGGTCATCGACCCGCCGGAAGGGGTTCTCAGCGACGAAGAGGTCTTCGAGCGGATCTTCAAGCGGCTCGGCGAACTGGAAGCGGAAGAGGCCGCAAAGGGTCCGGCAAAGTCCATACCCCAGGGCGTCCGTGCGGAGGAATAAGGCATGAGTGAACTCATCATCAAGAACGGGTTCGTCTTTGATCCCCTGCAGGGAATCAAGGGCGACCGGATGGATATCGCGATCAAGGACGGCAAGATCGTCGAGACGAGCGCCCTCAAGGACCCGAAGACGATCGACGCCGCCGGCATGGCCGTGATGGCAGGCGGTGTCGATATCCACTCCCATGTGGTCGGGCCGAAGGTGAACGTAGGCCGGCTCTTCCGGCCGGAGGACAAACTCTTCAAGAGCCCCAGGAAGAAGAGCACCCGCATGGAGATGGGCTTCTCCGTCCCCTCCACGTTCAAGACCGGTTACGACTACGCCAGGATGGGCTACGTCTTCGTCAACGAAGCGGCGATGCCCCCGCTCCACTCCCCGCACGTCCACGAAGAGATCCGGGATACCCCGATCATCGACAACGCTGCGATGCCGGTCTTCGGCAACAACTGGTTCACCTTCGAATACCTCAAGAACCACGAGATCGAGAACAACGCCGCGTATACCGCCTGGCTCCTCCGGGCCACACGCGGGTTCGGCATCAAGGTCGTGAACCCCGGCGGCTCCGAGGCCTGGGGATGGGGGCTCAACTGCGAGCACATCCACGACCCGGTCCCGTACTTCGATATCACCCCGGCCCAGATCATCACAGGCCTCATCGAGACGAACGAGTACCTCGGCCTCCCGCACTCGATGCACCTGCACGCGAACAACCTCGGGAACCCGGGCAACTACGTCGATACCCTCGAATCGCTCAAACTCGCCGAGGGCTACGCCCCGAAGAACAACTTCGGCCGCGAGCAGGTGATGCACGTCACGCACCTCCAGTTCCACGCCTACGGCGGCGACTCCTGGGGGAACGTGGAGTCGAAGGCCAGAGAGATCATGGACTACGTGAACACCCACGACAACATCTCCATCGATCTCGGCCAGGTAACCCTCGACGAGACCACGACGATGACCGCCGACGGGCCGTTCGAGCACCACCTTCGGGCCTTGAACAACCTGAAGTGGGCGAACGTGGACGTCGAACTCGAGACCGCAGCAGGTGTCGTGCCCTACATCTACAGCCCGAACGTCAAGGTCTGCACCATCCAGTGGGCCGTTGGCCTGGAGCTGGCGCTCCTCTCCAGAGACCTGATGCGGACCTACATCACCACCGACCACCCGAATGCCGGACCGTTCACCCGCTATCCGCAGGTCATCGCGTGGCTGATGAGCCGGGAGGCGCGTGACGAGACCATGAAGACGTTCAAGTGGCTTGACCGGACGATCGACGCCACCTGTATCGACAGCATCGACCGCGAACTCTCGCTCTACGAGATCGCACAGATGACCCGGGCGGGACCGGCAAAGGCGCTCGGCGTCTGCAACACCTACGGCGGGCTCGCCCCCGGCATGGATGCCGATGTCGCCATCTACCCCCTCAACCCCGAGGCTATACCCTCCGACCCGGCAGCGATCGAGAAGGCCTTCGCCCGGTGTGCCTGGCTGGTCAAGGATGGCATCGTGGCCGTCCGCGACGGTGAGATCGTCGCAGAGCCCGCAAAGCGGACCATCTGGGTCGACGTGAAGGTCCCGGAGAACGCGCAGGTGCAGAGAGACATCTACGAGCACTTCCTCAGGCACTACAGCGTGCAGCTCGACAACTACTCGCTCTTCGAGGAGCACCTCCATAACCCGCGGGTGATTGAGGTCGATACGACACAATGAGGCGATGAACATGAAGACAGTAATCCTCACTCTGACCAACCCCTCAGAACTCATGCTTGAGGGACAGAACATCACTCCGGACAACTTTGCAGGAAAGAAGGCAGCCGAGATCGCCACGCTCGACGTCTGGGAGGGCAAACAGAAGGGCCCGCTCGGGAGATACTTCACCGTTGAGGGAGACGGCGGAGCAACAGCGGCCGACACGAAGATCATCCTCCGCGGAGACTGCAGCCGCGTGAAAAGGATTGGCCAGCAGATGACCGCCGGCGAGATCGTCATCGAAGGCAACGCCGACATGTACATCGGCGGCTGGATGAAGGGCGGAAAGGTCCACGTGAAAGGAAACGTGGACTCGTTCTGCGGTATCGGGATGGAAGGCGGCGAGCTCGTCATCGACGGAGAAGCCTACCACCACCTGGGTTCATCGCCCCGTGGCGAATGGCGCGGCATGAAGGGCGGGCTGATCCGGGTTGCCGGGAATGTCGGCAACGATACGGCCACGTTCATCAACGGCGGGACGATCATCATCGGCGGCGATGCGGATATCCACGTCTCCACCCACGGCGAGGGAGGCACCGTCGTCATCAAGGGCAACGCGAAAGGCCGTGTCGGCGGGCAGATGGTGAAAGGCGATATCTACGTCTACGGGACGATCGAGAACCCGCTCCCGGGATTCAAGATGGTCGATGAGGTGGAGCAGGAGGTCGACGGTGAGAAGGCCCGCTTTGCCCACTACATCGGGGATCTCGGCGAGCGCCACCCGGTCTCTAGAGGCAAGCCAGTGTATGCAAATATCTACACCCGAATCTAACATTTTTCTCATGATACGGACCCTTCGGGAAGAGGCGACGAGGTGAGCGGAACGCCATGGCGAGGAGACGCCTCACATTAAAGCCGCTCCCGGAGGTCCGGGAGATGATGCAGGCTGTCTTCCCGCTCCCGGGCCGGATACTCCGGGTCCCGGTGGCCGGGGCGGCCGGGCGGGTGACGGCGACCCCCGTATACTCGCTCCTGACGGTCCCGCCAGCGGACGTTGCCGCACGGGACGGTTTTGCCGTCGTGAGCAGCGAGACCACAGGAGCCGGCAACGGGACAGTGGTTCCGCTCAAGAACCCCTCCCGGGTGAACACAGGGAACGCGATCCCGCCCGGCTACGACGCGGTCGTCATGATCGAGGATATCGTCGGAGGTGACGGGTTCCGGAGCACCGGGAAGGCCGTGTGCCCCGGGGAGCATATCCACCCGGCCGGCACCGAGATCCGGCAGGGGGAGATGATACTCCCGGCGGGGCACACGCTACGCCCCTGGGACATCGGGGCGCTCCTCACCTACGGGATCACCGAACTCAATGTCGCGGCCCTGAAGGTCGGCCTCATCCCGACGGGGAGCGAACTGGTCCGTCCCGGCGAGCGGCCGGGCGCGGGCGAGGTTATCGAGAGCAACACCGCCGTCGCCGCGGCATGGCTCACCGAGGCCGGTGCCACCTGCACCCGCTACGAGATCGTCCACGACGACCCCGCGCTGCTCCGGGAGGCCATCGAACGGGGCATCCGGGAGAACGACCTCCTCCTGGTCTCCGCCGGGTCTTCGGCGGGCACCCGGGACTTCACCGCCGGGATCATCGGCGACCTCGGCGAGGTGCTCGTCCACGGCATCGCCATGAAGCCCGGGAAGCCTGCGATCGTCGGGAGGATAGATGGCAAACCGGTCATCGGGATGCCGGGCTACCCGATCGCCGCTATGACGGCCGTGCGGGAACTCGCCCTCCCCCTGCTCGCGGCGTGGGGGTTCTGCACCCGGCCCGGGGAGCGCCTCCGCGCCCGGCTCAGCGGGACGGTCGTGGCCGATCCCGGGTTTGACGAGTTCGTCCAGGTCATCGTCTCCCGGGCCGGCGATCGGTATACCGCCACCCCCCTGCCCCCGGGAGCCGGGACGCAGATGGCGGTGGTCCGCGCAAACGCCTGCTTGCACGTCTCTCTAGGCACCGGAACCATCCCGGAGGAGACAGATGTCGAGGTTCTTCTGACCGGGCCGTGTCCGCCGGTCCGGGAGCCACCCGCAAACCTCAACCCCACGCCGGAACACCGGGCCCGGGCACCCCCGATACAGGGGGGGTCCTGAACGGCCGGTCACTCCTCGGTCTCGCAGGTCTCGACCAGGGTGCGGACCCGGGCTTCGAGGGCCGGGAGCCACTCCTGGTACTCGCGCGCGAGCAGAAACGTCCGGACAGCGTCGCCCATACCCCGGTGGACGGCGAGGAGGTGGTGGCACTCGTCGGGGACGGGATAGCAGAAGTGGGTCGAGGTGACGGTGGCACCGTCGAAAGAGAAGTCGATGAGCCGGGAGAGGCGGTCGAGGGAGAGGACCTGCTTCATCGCAAAGCGCCGCCGGATCTCCCGCTGGAGGTCGGTGAGCATGCACCCGTCAAGCGTCACCCCCGCGGTCCTGAAGGCTCTCTTCTCCATATCAGCCGCAAAGACGACCACCTTCTCGATATCCCCGGGTGAGAGAATCGACTCCATGAAGAGCCGGAGATCGGCGAACGCACTCCGGGCGGTGGCCCGTGCCGCCGTCACCTCGCCGTCCGCGACCCGGAACGAGTGGTCGTAGGGCCTCCCGTACTCTTCGCGGCCCATGTTCGCCACGGTCGTCGCAACGCCGACGGTCTTACCGCATGAGTCGGTCACCTTCTTCCAGATCTCGACATCGATGTCGTAGCAGAACTGCTCGCCTGTGTACCGGACGGTGTCGTCCTCCGGCTGGTAGACGACCGCGCCGATCTCGATCGGCATCATAACCTGCCGGCAGGTGCCGTAGACGTAACCGAACTCGATGTCCAGGTGGACGCTGCTGCCCGCCCCACCCGCTACGGACTGGTTCACAGGTAGAGATCTCTCCTGAGGCAACGAAAAGGTTTCCCGGGCCCCCGCTTCGGCAAAGGTTTATCCCGCTGGAGATAAGCCATTTTATAGCAGCAAGATGCCCTGTATCGGACGACCATGAGACTCTCCACCATCTGGGAAAAACTTCGCACCGGCGGCCTCCTCGGGCAGGAGCCCCGCGGACACCCGGAGCCCCCCGTCAGCCGCAGCCGGGAGACGGAGATGCGAGCCCTCCTCGCCCGCCCCCCGTTCGGGCTCACCGAGATTCGCGATGCAGCCCTCCCCCTTTACGACCGGGCGCTGACCCACCGGTCGTACGCAAACGGCGGGGAGTACCCGGCAGCGGCGGTCGACGACAACGAGCGGCTCGAGTTCCTGGGAAACTACGTCCTCGACTTCGTCATCGCCGACCACCTCTACACGGAGTACGACCTCGCGCCGGGGGAGATGAACCGGAGGCTCCAGGTGACCAGGAACACAAAACTCGCAGATATCGTGCGCGAGCAGGGCCTCGGCATCGACGGCGTCATCAGGAGGCGGGGGCAGGCGCTGACCGACTCTATCATCGCTGATGCGTTCGAGGCCCTGATCGGCGCCATCTACCTCGATCGCGGTCTCGATACGGCCCGGGAGGTGGTGCTCGCGATCTTCGAGGGCGAGATCGCGGAGTGCGACACCCACAGGAACTACCGGGGGAGGCTCCAGGAGTTCGTCGCCCGGGAGAACCTCGGCGGCCTCGACTACGCCTTCCGCCAGACCGGTCCCGGGAGCTGCCCCGTCTGGGCCGCCCGGGTGGCCGTCGGGGGGACCCTCCTCGGCGAGGGGGAGGCGCGGACCAAGCAGGGGGCGGCGATGCTCGCGGCACGAGAGGCGCTCGGCCGTCTAGGGGAGGAATGAAGCGGTGCAGCCGTCCGGGCGGGATGCGACCGTCGCCATCGTCCGGTGCGACGATTATGTGCCGGAAGACGTTGATGATGCCGTCCGCCGCGCGATCGACCTCGCTGGCGGGATCGGGAGGTTTGTTGCCCCGGGAGAGCGTGTCCTCCTCAAACCAAACCTCCTCCAGGGCCAGGAGCCGGAGCGGTGCGTCACCACCCATCCGGCGGTCGTCGCTGCCGTCGCCCGGCTCCTCGTGGAGCACGGGTGCCGGGTCGTCATCGGCGACAGCCCGGGAGCCGGGATCATCTACAGCGAGGCAAACCTGCGGCGGGCGTATTCACGCAGTGGGTTTTTTGCGGTGGCGGAGGAGACCGGCGCCACCCTGAACTACGACACCTCCTCTGCCAGCGTCGCGTTCCCGGAGGGGGAGGCGGTGAAGCAGTTTCCGATCATCACCCCGGCCGTAGAGGCCGACGCGATCGTGGTCGTCTCCAAGGCGAAGACCCATATGTGGACCCGGATGACCGGGGCTGCGAAGAACCTCTTCGGGCTCATCCCCGGGCTTGAAAAACCGGTCTTCCACTTCCGGTTCCAGGACGAGTACGCCTTCGGGAGGATGATCGTCGACCTCAACGAGTGCATGAAGCCCCGGCTCCAGGTCGTGGATGCAGTCGTCGGGATGGAGGGGGACGGTCCGCAGTCCGGGAGCCCGCGGAAGATCGGGGTGATCCTTGCCGGGAGCGACTACGCGGCCGTCGACACCGTCCTCGCGCGGCTCATCGGCATGGACCCGCTCGAGATCGGGCCCATCAAGAGCGCAGTTGCGCGCGGGCTCCTCGACCCGGAGGGGGTCCGAACGGTCGGCGACGACCCCGCTCTATTCGTGGTCCCGGACTTCCGGAAACCCTCGACGTATGCCGGTGGCAGAACGGGCACCTGGCGGCGGGTGGTCCTCGCCGTCGTCCAGCGGTTCGGGAGGATCTACGCCCCCCGTCCCGGCGTGAGCGGACCGGCGTGCATCGGCTGCAGGAAGTGCGAGCGGATCTGCCCGGTGCACGCGATCGCCGTTGCCGAAGGCAGGGCGACGATCGACCCTGCGCGCTGTATCCGGTGCTACTGCTGTCATGAGATCTGCACCGAAGACGCCATCGCCCTCTCGCGGAGTCTTCCGGGGAGACTCCTCGCCCGCCTGCTCGGGTGAGGTGGCCGGCCACAAGGCTCATGGGTGATGGAAAACGAGGAGGACCCCATGTCATGCCCCTTCTGCAACCCGACCCCTGAGGTCATCGTGGCGAAAAACGACCTCTGCTATGCCCGCTACGACATCCACCCGGTAAGCCCCGGCCATCTGCTCGTCATACCGTTCCGGCATGTGGCGAGTTACTTCGATACGACCGCCGAAGAGCGAATGGCCCTCGCCCGGCTCATCGACGACTGCCGGGCGCTCACCGGGCGCGAGCATCACCCCGACGGCTACAACATCGGCGTCAACGTCGGGGAGGCCGCGGGGCAGAACGTGATGCACGTTCACATCCACTTCATCCCGCGCTACCAGGGCGATGCCTCAGGAGAGCACGAAGGGGGCGTGCGGCGTGTCGTACCGCGAAGAGAAGGGTAGCGGCAGAGATCCATCGCCGGGAGAGAGGAGATGGAGGTCGGCCGGCCGCTACCGCGGCGGTCCATTTTGGAATGATTAATAATGTAAGTAAGGCATAGTTACCTTACGAGGGACAATAGTGCAGACTCTGCTCTTCCTAATAGTATTTCCCATCCTCGTCGCATGTCTTTTATTGTTCGTAAAACGAACGACGTTGCGCTACGCGGTGGTCGCCCTCTCGGCTCTTGTCATCGGCGGGGCATCGATATACCTGCTTATCCGGTATGCATTCGAGGGCGCGGTCTACTTCGCCGCGCCTTCGGGTGCGATCGACCTCGCTATGGTGGCCATCGAGATGGGGCTCGCGCTCTTCATCGTCTACATGGGCGCAAAGTTCAGGAACTACCTGGCAATCGTGCTGGCCGTCATTCAGGCGGCGCTGGTGGTCTACCTCGAGATGACGTTCTCAGGGAGCCTTCATGCGGTCAACAACCTCTTCATCGACCAGTTCTCCATCATCATGGCCCTGATCATCGGGATCATCGGGAGCCTTATAGCCGTATACGCGGTCAGATACATGGAGACCTATCACCGCCACCACCCGGAGGTGCGCGACCGGCAGACGTTCTTCTTCTTCGTCATCTTCGCCTTCCTCGCCGCGATGTTCGGCCTGGTCTTCTCGAACAACCTCCTGTGGGTCTTCTTCTTCTGGGAGATCACCACCATCAGCTCATTCCTGCTGATCGGCTACTCGGAGACCGAGGAGGCGACGAAGAACGCCTTCCGAGCCCTGGTGATGAACCTCCTCGGCGGGGTCGCCTTCGTCGTGGCGATCATCCTCCTCGCTGCAACCGAGCCGACGAGCGGGGGTATCGAACTCTCCCGGGTGCTCGCCTCGGGCGACACGGCCATCGTCCTGATACCGGCCGTCCTGATCGGGTTTGCCGGGATCACGAAGGCCGCGCTGATGCCCTTCTCCTCCTGGCTCCTCGGGGCGATGGTGGCCCCGACCCCGGTCTCGGCCCTGCTCCACTCGAGCACCATGGTCAAGGCCGGTGTCTACATCCTGGTCAGGTTCTCGCCGGTCTTTGCCGGGACGTTTGCCGGGTTCTCCATCGGCCTCGTTGGCGGAGTGACGTTCCTCGTTGCGTCCGCAATAGCGATATCACAGAGCGACGCGAAGTCGGTCCTTGCCTACTCGACGATAGCAAACCTCGGGCTGATAGCCGCCTGTGCGGGTGTCGGGACCTACATGCTCGTCTGGGCAGCGATCCTCCTGATCGTCTTCCACGCCGTCGCAAAGTCGCTCCTCTTCCTCGGGACCGGGGCGATCGAGCACCGGACCGGAAGCCGCAACATCGAGGACATGGAAGGCCTGATCGTCCGGATGCCGAAGATGGCGGTGATGATGTTCATCGGGATCGCCGGTATGTTCCTTGCGCCGTTCGGTATGCTGATCTCCAAGTGGGCGGCGATCGAGGCGTTCGTCCAGGTCCCCTTCGGCCTGATCTTCATCGCCATCCTCGCCTACGGGAGCGCCGTCACGGTCTTCTTCTGGGCGAAATGGATGGGCAAACTCGTCACGGTCACCCGGAATACGGAGCGGGTTGAGAAAGGGTTCTTCCAGGAACCCTGGGCCCCCCTCTACATCATCACCGGCCTCGTGATAGCGGCAGTCCTCCTCTTCCCGGTCATCTCCTCGATACTGATTGAGCCCTACGTTCTCGCTATCTACGGGATTACGGCACACCTCGCAGACACGAACGTCGCCATCATGCTCCTGATGATGGCCCTGCTCCTGGTCCTCCCCGTCTCGTTCCTCCTCTTCAAGAGGACCGCGAGACACCTCCCGGCCTACATGGGCGGGAGGCCCGCAACGCCGGACCTGCAGTTCGCAGGCTCCCTCGGCCTGACCCGGGAAGCCCAGACGCGGAACTACTACCTCACCGAGTACTTCGGTGAGGCAAAGCTCTTCCGGCCGGGTGCGGCGGTCTGTATCGTCCTGATCCTGGTATCCTGGGTCCTTGCGGGGGTGGCCCTATGAACTGGCTCATCGGCGCAGTCCTCTTCCTCATCCTCGCGCCCATAGCCGGCGGCCTCATCGCCGGTATCGACCGGAAGATCACCGCGCGGATGCAGGGAAGAGTCGGGCCGCCGCTCCTGCAACCCTTCTACGACGTGGGCAAACTCTTCGAGAAGGAGCGGGCCGTCGTCACCACGGCGCAGAACTTCTACGTCCTCGCCTACCTGATCTTCATCGCCCTCTCCGGCGCGCTCTTCTTCGCGGGAGGGGACCTTCTGCTGACCGTCTTTGCCTTCACGCTCGCCCATGTCTTCCTGGTGCTCGGGGCCTATGCGGTCCACTCGCCCTACAGCCACATCGGGGCCGAGCGGGAACTGATCCAGCTGATGGCCTACGAACCGATGATCATCCTTGCAGTCGTCGGGTTCTACATGGTCAGCGGGAGTTTCTACGTCACGGATATCGTTACAACGACCGTGCCGGCGATCCTGTACCTCCCCGGCGTCTTCCTGGGCTTTGCAGTCATTCTGACCATCAAACTCAGGAAGTCGCCCTTCGACATATCGACATCGCACCACGCGCACCAGGAGATCGTCAAGGGGATCACGACGGAGTTCTCGGGATCCACGCTCGCGCAGGTCGAGATCGCCCACTGGTACGAGAACGTCTTCCTCCTCGGGTTCGTATTCCTCTTCTTTGCCTGGAATCCGATACTCGGGATCATCGCGGTCATAGTCACCTACCTTGCGGAGATCTTCGTTGATAACGTCACCGCACGGGCGCGGTGGCAGGCTGCATTGAAGAGCGGGTGGCTCGCAGCGGTCCTCGGGATCGTGAACCTGGCGATCCTCTCCTATATGATGCTCGGGGGTGCATGAGTATCATGGCATTCCTGAAGCGATCACCCTGGATCCTTCATTACGATGCGTCCAGCTGCAACGGGTGCGACATCGAGGTGCTTGCATGCTTAACGCCGCTCTACGACGTGGAGCGGTTCGGCATCATCAACACCGGAAACCCGAAGCACGCGGATATCCTGATGATCACCGGCGGGATCAACGAGTTGAACCGGGCGGTGGTCAGGAACCTCTACGAGCAGATGCCGGAGCCGAAGGTTGTCGTGGCGATAGGCATCTGCGCCGCAACCGGCGGCATATTCCGGGAGTGCTACAACATCGCAGGCGGCGTCGACAAGGTTATCCCCGTCGACGTCTATGTCCCGGGATGCGCGGCGCGGCCGGAGATGATCATCGACGGCGTTGTGAAGGCGCTTTCGATCCTCGAAGAGAAACGGACGAAGATGACCGGAGCGGCACAGGCCAAAGAGAGCGCGCGGCAGGCGGCAGAGGCAGGTGAGAGCACATGACAGTTAACGAAGAGCAGACAATCATCAACGTCGCACTGGAGGACCTCACGCGTGAGGTCGAAGCGCTCCAGACCGGCGGATACCGCCTCGTCCAGATCGGGTGTACGGACATCGGCGGAGCTTACGAGGTCAACTACTCGTTTGACAGGGACTACCAGTACCGGAACCTCCGCCTGACGGTGGGGCCGGAGACAGAGGTCCCGAGCATCTCCGGCCTCTACTGGGGGGCGTTCGTCTACGAGAACGAGATGCACGACCTCTTCGGGATCCCGGTCGTCGGGATCAACATCGATTTCAAAGGGACGTTCATCAAGACGAAGGAGAAGTATCCGTTCAGCGTCACGAGAAGTGGAGGTGACCAATGCCGGAACGCATAATCGTCCCGTTCGGACCGCAGCACCCGGTGCTGCCCGAGCCCATCCATCTCGACCTCGTCCTCGAGGACGAGACCGTGGTGGAGGCGATCCCCTCCATCGGCTACATCCACCGGGGGCTCGAGCGACTGATCGAGAAGCGCGAGTTCACGGAGTATGTCTACGTGGCAGAGAGGATCTGCGGGATCTGCAGTTTCATGCACGCCCTCTGCTACAGCCAGGGTATCGAGGAGATCATGAAGATCGAGGTCCCCGACCGGGCGCGCTACCTCCGGACGATCTGGTCGGAGACCTCGCGTCTCCACTCCCACCTCCTCTGGCTCGGCCTCTTTGCGGACGGGATGGGCTTTGAGAACCTCTTCATGCGGTCCTGGCGCCTCCGGGAGAGCGTGCTCGACGTGCTCGAGGACACCAGCGGAGGGCGGGTCATCCAGGGCACCTGCAAGGTCGGCGGGGTCCGGCGCGACATTGGAGCGGAGAAACTCGCGGAGATGCACCGCGCGCTCGACCCCTTCGAGGAGGAGTGCCGGGACCTCGGTGACGTCTTCTTGAACGACGATACGGTGAAGTACCGCCTTCAGGGCCTCGGTGTCGTCGGGAAGGACGAGGCCTACGCCCTCGGAGCCGTCGGCCCGACCGTGAGAGCAAGCGGAGTCGCAATCGACCACCGCGAGACCGGCTACGCCGCCTACGGTGACCTCGGCTTCAAGCCGGTCGTCGAGACCGCCGGGGACTGCTACGCCCGGTGCGCCGTCCGGGTCAAGGAGGTCTATGCCTCCATCGACCTGATCCGGCGTGCGATCGACCAGATTCCCGAAGGACCCCTCGACGTGAAGGTCAAGGGAACACCGGACGGCGAGTACTTCTCCCGCGTGGAGCAGCCACGGGGCGAGGTCATCCACTACCTGCGGGGCAATGGCACGAAGCACCTCACCAGGGCCCGGATCAGGACCCCGACGCTCGCGAACATCCCGATACTGGTGAAGATGCTCCCGAACGCCCAGCTCGCCGACGTCCCGGTCGTCGTCCTCTCGATCGACCCCTGCATCAGCTGCACGGAGAGGTGAGTCTGGCATGGGAATTTTTCAGATGACAAGGACAGTTCTCCGGAACCTTGCAGGGGGACCGGACACCCGGCCATACCCGGCAGTACCGGCGCGGACGGGCCCCTTCACCCGGGGGCATGTCACTATCGATCCGGCCACCTGCCGCTCCTGCGGCCTCTGCTCGAAACGGTGCCCGTGCGAGGCGATCCGCCTTGATAAGGAGGAGAAGGTCTGGGAGATCGACCGCATGCGCTGCATCGCCTGCGGCGACTGCGTCGAAGGCTGCCCGTTCGGGAGCCTCACGATGGAGCCGGAGTACTTCTCGCCGGTGGTGGAGCACGTGGTGGAGAGTTACACCATCACCTACGTGAAGCCCGAGAAGCCTGCGAAGAAACCGGCTGAAGAGAGCACAGGCGCAAAGGAAGAAGGCGCCGGCGAGAGCACGTGAGAACGGGGGCCGGGGCCCGAACTCCCCGGCACGCTATTTTTGACCCTCTCTTCTCGCACCCTGCAAGACCCCAATCAAGCAGGTCGCGTCACCTTTCACCCCATCCCTACTTCCTCACCAGCGGGTGGACCATATGGATGATGTCGTAGGTGTGGCTCGGGTAGGCCCAGGGGATCCCGTCGAGCGCCAGATCGTCCACCGTCAGGCCATGTTTGATCGCGAGGGCGAAGACGTTGATCACCTCCTCGACGTGCGGCCCGATGAGGTGAGCGCCGAGAACCCGGCGGGAGTCCTCGTCCACCAGGAGCTTGTAGCCGGCGTGCTTCTGGCCGATGCTCCGGTTCGTGAACCTCCCCGAGAGGTCACCGGAGGTAATGACGCAGGGGATTCCCCTCTCCTTCGCCTTATCCTCTGTGAGCCCGACGGATGCGATGGGCGGGGTCGTGAAGACGGCGCTCGGGACGACGGAGTAGTCCGCGACGCGGGTGTTGCCGTGCAGGATGTTGTCGACGACGACATGGGCGTCCCTTACCGCCACCGGCGTCAGTTGGGGACTCTTCGCATTCGCGTCCCCGACCACATAGACCGCCGGATTCGAGATGCTCTGGAGGTATTCGTTGACCGCGATCCCCCGCAGGTCGGTCGCGACCCCACCGGCGGCAAGGTCAAGGCCCTCGATCGCAGAGACCCTGCCCGCGCCGTGGACCACCATATCGGCATCGAAGGTCTTCTCCTTTCCCTTTCTTCCGGCCCGGACCCGGAGGCCGGCGGCGTTCTTCTCGACCGAGACGAGTGGCATATTCGTCTGCACGTCGATCCCTGCCTCACGTGATGCCAGCAGCAGACGGTCGACGATATCGGGATCGAACCCCGAGAGAGCCCGGCCGCCCCGCTGCAGGATGGTCACTCCCGATCCGGCAGCGGCGGCGACGTGGGCGAACTCAAACGAGATATAGCCTCCGCCGACGAAGACGATCTGTTCCGGGAGCGCTTCAAGGTAGAAGAAGTCGTCGCTCGGGGTCATCAGGTCCTCGCCCGGGACGCCGAGCGACCGGGCATGCGCACCGGTGGCGACCACGATGTACCGGGCGATAAGGGTATCGCCGCCGACCGCCACCCGATCCGGTCCGGCAAAACGTGCAAACCCGTGATAGGCGTGGATCCCCGCCGCCCGGAAGCTCTCCTCCCTCCGCCGGGGGATGGGATCGGTGAAGGTCCGTTCGAAAGCGACGAGCTCCGGCCAGTCGATGGAGACAGCACCCCGGATGCCGTTCCCCTGCAGGCCGCGGACGCGGGAGACCGCCTCCGCGGCACCGGCGAGCACCTTTTTGGGGACACAGCCCCGCAGGCCGCACGTCCCCCCGTATTCCCGGGAATCAACGATCGCTACCTGCATCCCGGTCTTCCTGCAATGCCAGGCTATGTCGGAACCGGCGACCCCTGTCCCGATAACGACGACGTCATACTCCCGCTCCATATGAGGCTACGGTTGCTGCAGACAGCCATAATGGTTACCCCTGGGCGGTCGTGCCGGTCAGAAATAGAGCAGGGAGACGATCCCGACGGCGACGACGATGAAGATGACCGTCAGAGCGCCCCCTGCCACGAGATAGTCACGGTTCCGGTAGCCTCCCGGGCCCATCAGCAGGGCGTTCACCGGGTGCGTGGGGAGGAGGAAGGAGTTCGAGGTGCAGATCCCGGTGAGGAGCGCGAGTCCCCGGGGGTCGAGCCCGAGCGAGCCAGCCATCACGAGCACGAGCGGGACCAGGAGGACGGTTGCGGCAATGTTTGACATCACAAGCGAGAACGCGGTCGCGAGGACGGCAACGGCGACGAGGATCAGGAGCGTCGGGTATCCCGCGACCAGGTCGATCACCCGATCGGCGACGAACTGTGCGGTCCCGGTCGTATCCATGGCGATGCCGAGCGGGAGGAGGCCGGCGATCAGGATGAGCGTCCGCCAGTCGATGGCCCGGTAGACCTCACCTATCGGGATGACCCGGAGGAGGACCATCGCGACCACCCCTGAAAGAAGGCTTATCGGGATCGAGAGGCCCGTGAAGGTGAGACCGACGGCGGCAGCAAAACAGAGGACAGCGGCAACCGCACCCCGCTCGCGGATCCCCGTCCGCCCCTCGACGGGAGTCACCAGGACGAAGTTCCGGCTTGTGCCGAACGCCCGGAGCCGTCTCCAGCGGCCCAGGACGACCATCGCATCGCCTGCCCGCAGGGGAAGATCGGCAAGGCCCTCCCGCCACTCTTCTTCCCCGGAGAGGATGACCAGCACCTCGGCGCCGTAGGTGATCCGGAACTCGAGGTCGCGGAGCGTCTTGCCGATGACCGGAGCATACGGCCGGACGATCACCTCCGCGAACCCCACATTCGGATCGGCCATGACGTTTGCGGTGCTCTCCCCGGCCCTGACCCATTCAAGACCGAAGTCGTCTTTGAACCGCTCGACGTCCCGGTCCTCCCCGAGGATGCTGAGCTCCTGCCCGGCAGCGAACCGGATATGTCGCCACGGCGTGTAGACGATCTCGCCCTCCTCGGCGATGGAGATGAGGTGGAGGGCGTAGCGTGATATCATGTGGACATCCTCCCGCGTCTTCCCGACAAGGGGGCTTCTCGCAGGGACCCGCAGGTAGGAGATCCGGCAGGGCAGGCGCCAGTTCCGGATCAACTCCTCCTGCGACGTCAACCGGGTTCTCTCACGCCGGGGAAGGACCCGGTCCCCGAAGAAATAGAAGAAGGCGATCGAGATGAGCAGGAGCGGCAGACCGACGGGGGCGACGGCAAAGAGTTCGAAGGGTGCATACCCCCGCTGCCTGAGGAGGTCGTTCAAGATGATGAGGGTGCCTGCCCCGACCATGCTGATAGTCCCCCCGATGGTCGCAGCGTAGCCGACCGGCAGGAGAAGGCGTGATGCCGGGATCCTCGTGAGCGCCGAGACCCGCAGGAGCAGGGGGAGGAAGACGGCGGTAGCCCCGACGCTCTGCATGAACGCCGAGAGTCCGCCGGCGACGAGCGAGACGGCGGCGGTCAGGCGCCGCTCTTCGCGGCCGGCAAGCCCGACTATCGCGCGGGCTATCCGGACGGTCACCCCCGTGCGGTCGAGCCCGCGGCCGAGGACCATCACCGAGAGCATGGCGATGACCGCGCTGCTCGAGAAGCCGGAGAGGGCCTGTACCGGGGTGACGAGATCGAGCCACGCAAGTGCGAGGGTCACCAGGACGGCGGCGACGTCGACCCGGACGATGCCGGTGATGAAGAGGATTGCGGCGCCGGAGAGCACCAGCAGGGTGAGGAGGACCTCGGTCTCCATCAGGCACCCTGAGGTGCGGCGAGCAGAAATAGATGCGGTCGGGCCCGGACGATCACTCGTACATCGCGCGGGTGACCCGGTGCGGCTCAAACTGACCGCTGTGGAAGACCCGGACCTCGACCTCCGCACCCTTCCGGAAGTCTCGCATCAGGAGGTCGTAGGTCCGCCGGACGTAGCGGAGGCCCTCCTGAGCGAAGAGGTCGCGGAGAGCTCGCCGGAACCGGACCGCCTGGTCGAGGAACGCCGCCTCGTAGGCACGGGTCTCGCGGGCGATCCGGGCGCACTCCTCCAGGTCGATCGGAGTGTTGTAGCAGCCGTGCTCGTTTAAGCCGCTGATCTGCCGCCAGTCGACGGCACCCGTCTCGTCGGCCTCGCGATGGAGCATGTAGGGGTAGATCCGGCAGATGGCAAACCTCTGATCGTAGATGCTGCACCTGCCGTGTTCGAGGAACGTACAGGAGCCGTCCGGCTTCGTCCTGAGGGCGTAACCCGATACGTAGAAGCGTCCCTGCTGGTCGCAGGCATCGAAGTCCGGCGCCGGGATGAGGGCGTCCGGCGCAAACCTGCGGACGCGGTCGGTATCCTCTTCGAGCAGAAAGACGTGGCCGTTGAACTCGCGGGTGCAGCAGCGACCGCAACAGTCGCAGGAGAACCCGACCTCACGGATGATCTCGATGAACTCCTCTTCCGGGAACTGGAGAAGATTATCGCGTTCTGCTTTGAGGGCGGCAATCTCTTCGTCGAACGTGAACGTAACCGGCAACCTCCGTCAGCCCGGCACGAATACCGGGATCGTTATCTCAGGTGTGTGCGCCAGAAGGGGATATGCCCTTCGGGGTGATCGGGTGAGGGGGGTCCGGCCCGAAAGACTTCAAAAATATTCGTAGGTTACGCAAACCTGATACCTCCGCGCGTGCATCATCCTTCATCAGAAGGTGACGGGGATGGGGAACTGGAGACCGGCGGCGGTGGTCACCCTCGGCTGCCTAGTGATCGCCGCGATCATCGGGACCGCTTTCGCGTCGGAGGACGCGGAGAACGAGACCTACGGGGATTTACAGAAGTTTGCATCGAACGAGGAGATCGAAGCGTTCCTGAAAGAACACGCGCAGGGAGGGTGGAACGGCGGCTACCCCCGGACCACCGGGGGCGTCGTGCCTGAGGGCGATTACGCCCCGGCACCGATGGCGACGTCCGCCCCGACCTCCTCCGCCGGCGACTACTCCACGACGAACGTGCAGGTCGAGGGCGTGGACGAGGCCGACTTCCTGAAGAACGACGGGAAATATATCTACATCATCTCGGGCGAGAGGCTCGTGATCATCGAGGCCTTCCCTCCCGAGGACGCGGAGATCATCTCTGATCTCCGGATCGACGGGACTCCGAAGGCGCTCTTTCTCGCCGGCAACCGCCTGGTGGTCTTTGCCACGACGACGGACGAGGAGATGACCGCCGTGGAAGGGAGCGTGACGCCGGTCCCGGTCTGGCGGACGGTGACCCATGCCTACGTCTACGATATCAGCGACCGGAAAGACCCGGAACGGGTCCGTGACGTGACCTTCACCGGGAACTACTATGACGCCCGGATGGTCGGGGACTACGTCTACACCATCACGCAGGAGTCCCCGGTCTGGGTGCGGGAGAGGATCGTCCTCCCCGAGGTGGGGGGCGGGAGCGGCGAACCGATCCAGCCCGACGTCTACCGCCCGATAAGCCCTCTCCAGAACTACGTCTTCTACACCACAGGCGGCTTCTCGGTCCGGGACGATACGGGCGGCGCTCCTGACGCCGAGACCTTCCTCCTCGGCTACGACACCACCCTCTTTGCGTCGCAGGAGAACCTCTACATCGGCTACCGGAACATGGGACCGGTCTATAGCGACGTGGTCTTCGAGGCACCGCCGGACGGCACCGGCACCCGGGACCGGACGATCATCCACCGGTTCGCGATCGAGCGGGGGACGATCGACTACCGGGCGATGGGCGAGGTTCCCGGGCACCTCTTGAACCAGTTCTCGCTCGACGAGTACGGGGAGAACCTCCGGGTGGCAACGACCGTCGAGGACTGGACGCGGGAAGGGTCGGTCCAGTACAACAACGTCTACGTCCTCAACCCCGCGATGAAGACCATCGGGACGCTCGAGCATATCGCGCCGGACGAGCGTATATACGCCGCCCGGTTCGCCGGTGACCGGCTCTACCTGGTGACGTTCAAGCAGGTCGACCCTCTCTTCGTCATCGACCTCTCGGACCCGGAGCACCCGGGTATCCTCGGTGAGCTCAAGATCCCGGGCTACTCCGACTATCTCCACCCCTACGGTCCCGACCACGTCATCGGCATCGGGAAGGAGACTGAAGAGAACGGCTGGGGCGGTGTCTCGGTCGGGGGGCTCAAGATAGCGCTCTTCGACGTCTCGGACGTGAATAACCCCGTCCTAGTCGACAACGTCGTGATCGGGGAGGCCGGGACGGACTCTCTCGCGCTCCGCGACCACAAGGCCTTCCTCTTTATCGAGGAGAAGGGGCTCCTCGTCCTCCCGGTGAGCGAGATAGTGCGGGTGGAGAACCCCGCATCGAAGTACCCCGGCTCCTACAGCACCGCGACTTGGCAGGGGGCTTACGTCTACCAGGTGAGCCCCGCCTCCGGGTTCTCCCTGAAGGGGAAGGTCACCCACGCCGAGAAGGGATCCCCCTACACCTGGAACGCGCCCGACGCGGTAGAACGGTCGCTCTTCATGGACGAGACCCTCTACACCGTCTCAAAGAGGAGCATCATCATTACTGATCTCGTCGACGGCAGCCGGGTGGGCGAGGTCTTCCTCCCCTCCCGGTGGGAGGCCTACCCGACCCCGTACCCGGTCTGGTGAGCTGGAGGGCGGTGCTTCCAGACCACCTTGAAGATCTCCATCACGACAACGACCAGGGCCGCGAGAGCGAGCAGCGAAAGCCATTCGACCAGGGAGACGGGCTGCAGCCGGAGCACATCCTGCAGGAGGGGGATATAGAGCGCGAGGATATGGACGCCCTGTGCAGCGACGACCCCGGCGATCAGGAAGTAGTTGCGGCTTATCGGGACATGGAAGGCCGAACGGTACTCCGACCGGCAGTTGAAGACATGGAAGTTCTCAAGGAGCACCATCAGCAGGACAACCAGGTTCCTGGCCGAGAACTCGTCCCATCCGTTTGAAAGCAGCCAGTACCAGGCACCGAGCGCGATCAGGGCGATCGCGGTTCCGGAGAGGAGCGTCTCCTCGATCATCAGCCGGTTGAAGATCCCCTCCTCCGGCCTTCGCGGCGGCCGGTTCATGACGCCGGGCTCGCCTCCTTCGAACGCCAGCGCCACGCCCTGGATGCCGTTCGTCACCAGGTTCAGCCAGAGGAGCTGGACCGCGAGCAGGGGCAACGGCAGACCGATGACGAGAGCGACGAGGAAGAGGAGCACCTCGGCAAACCCGGTCGATATGAGAAGGTAGACGACTTTGCGGACGTTGTCGTAGGCGTGCCGGCCCTCCTCAATCCCGGCGACGATCGAGGCGAAATCGTCGTCGGTGACGATCAGCGACGCCGTGTCCTTGGCAACATCGGTCCCCGAACCCATCGCGACCCCGATGTTCGCGCTCCGGAGCGCCGGCGCGTCATTGACCCCGTCCCCGGTGACCGCAACGAACTCCCCGCTCTCCCGGTAGGCCTCGACGATCCGGAGTTTCTGCAGCGGCGTCACCCGGGCAAAGACCCGGGCACGCTTCACCCGGTCGACAAAATCCGCGAACGTCGCTGTATCTGGATCCCCGAGTTCAGCGCCGGTGACAACCTCGTCGGGGGAGTCCGTGATCTCAAGCTCCCGCGCGATGGCAAAGGCCGTCGCCGGATGGTCCCCGGTCACCATCACCACGTCCACCCCGGCGCTGCGGCACCGCCGCACGGCATCGGGCACGTCGGGCCGGATCGGGTCCATGAACCCGACCAGGCCGAGGAGTTCGAGGGGCGGTATTACGGGATTCACCGGCGAGACCGGGTCCTCGGCCCGGCCATGAGCAACAGCGAGCACCCGGTAGCCGCGGGAGGTGAGGTCGTCGAGTTCCTCCTGGATGCGGTCCGGGTCGAGGGGCACGCCCTCCTCCTCTCCCGCAGCCATGGTCCGGCAGAAGGGGAGGACCGTCTCGACGGCTCCCTTGACCACCACCCGGATCGCCCCGCCTTCCCGATACCAGACAGCGGCATACCGGTGCTCGGACTCGAAGGGGATCTCAGCAACGGCGGGCGCACTCTCGCGGATGGCGGCTGGGTCAAGCCCCAGTTTGTAGGTGACCGCAAGGAACGCCACGTCGATCGCGTCGCCCCGGTGCTTCCAGTCGCCCTCCCCGGCCCGCTCCAGGGCGGCCTCATTGCTGATCGTTGCCGCCCGGACCAGACGTTCCAGGCGGTTACGGGCAGAGCCGGCGACCCGCGCTCCGCTCTCGTCAAGAACTTCTCCGTCACCGGCATACCCGGCCCCGGTGACGGAGAACGCCTCGCCGGTCGGCAGGGCGACGACCCGGGCGGTCTGCTGGTTCACGGTCAGGGTGCCGGTCTTGTCGCTCGCGATCAGCGTGCAGCTCCCGAGGCTCTCCACGGCTGCAAGGAACCGGACGATGACGTTCCGCCCGGCCATACGTGATGTTGCAATCGAGAGAGCGACAGTCAGGGCAACCGGGAGGCCCTCGGGGATCGCCGAGACCGCGAGAGCGACGGCGAGGAAGAAGACCTCGATCGGGGGCATCCCCTGGCCGAGGACGATGATCGCAAGCAGTCCGGTTGCGGCAAGGACAGCGATGCTGATCTTCCGGGAGAAGTCCTCCATACGGATGACGAGCGGGGGCTTGCCCGTCTCGGAAGTCATGACCGTCTCGGCGATCTGCCCGATCTCGGTGTTTCGGCCGGTTGCAACCACGACACCCGTGCTGCGGCCGGTCATGACGGTGCTGCCGGCGTAAAGCATGTCCTGGCGGTCACCCAGGGGGAGGGGTGCGCCCACGGGGTCCGGATTCTTCCCGACCGCGTGGGACTCGCCGGTCAGGAGGGACTCGTCGACGGTGAGCGACCGCGCTGTGAGGATGCGGATATCGGCGGGAACGCGGTCGCCCGACTCCAGGGCGACACGGTCGCCGGGGACCAGGTCTTCCGCCGGGACGGTTGCCTCACGGCCGTCCCGCCTCACCCGCGCATAGGATTTGAGCATCTGCTGGAGGGCCGTTGCGCTCTTCTCCGCCTTCACCTCCTGGAACGTCCCGATGACTGCGTTGATAAGGATCACGATGAAGATGAAGGCGGCGTCGGTGAGATCGGCAAAGAGGATAGATATGATCCCGGCCGCGAGGAGGACGTAGATGAGCGGGCTCATGAACTGACGAAGGAAGACCTCCAGCACCGTCGGGGGGCGCTTCTGCGGGAGGGCGTTCGCACCGAAGATCTCCCGCCGCCGGGCAACCTCCGCATCCGGAAGGCCGGCGGCCGGGGATGCAAACTGACCGGCTACGTCGCCCGCAGGAAGGGCGTGCCATGCCGTCGTCCGGGACTCGCCGGGGGAGAGGGGGGGGTTCGTCGTCGCCATGGTACCATCTCATCGGGTGTGCGCCGCAGGGCGGGGTAACCGGGCGAGATCCCGGACCCTGACCGGCCGGCTACCGCGGGCCCCCATCCCGTGGGGACCACGATACCGCCAAAAGGGGATCCCGCGGAGTCACGCATACGGGAGAGATCGGGTCGGCCACATATAAAACCTCAGGCATTGGCCAGTGAAGGCCCATTCTCCCGGCGGATCAGGCGTGGATCATCGTCAGCATCATCTTGAACTGCGTGACGGCGTGGACGGCGTGGGGAATCGTCGCCGGCATGATGATCAGGTCGCCCTCCTTCATGGGGTACTCCTTATCTGCGATGGTGACGAGAGTCTCCCCGTCGAGGACCTGGAGGACGGCATCGTAAGGAGCGGTGTGCTCCGAGAGGCCTTCGCCCGCATCGAAGGCGAAGACTGTGATGGTGCCGGACTTTGTGTAGACAAGCATCCGGCTGACGATCGAGCCTTGCTGGTAGGTGACGAGGTCGCGGGGGTCGATGACCTGTTCGACGAGGTTCTCTTTCTTTGCTTCAGGCATACGGGTCGGTTTCTCCTGTGGTGTATTCTTTTTTGCGGCCGGTGGCAACGATCAGGCATACAGTGATTTAACCCAGAGATAACCAGGAGATAGAACCTGTTTAATCTGCTTGCCGCCCGAATTTCTGTGAGAAGAATAATATTAAGAGCAAATGAACTGTTAATTAACGGAGGTGGCATGATTGACAAGGGTACGATTAACCATCCTGATCTGGGAAGAAGAAGGGGCGTATGTTTCCAGGTGCCAGGAGCTTGAGGTTGCCAGTTGCGGCGATACACCGGAGGAGGCTCTGGACAACAGCCGTGAAGCGATCGAACTCTACCTGGAGAATGCAAAAGAACTCGGGATATTGCAGGATCTTGAGCCGATACTGAAATCACCCCGTAAATTCACCTCGGTCATCGAGGTCGACGCGTGACGAAGTTGCCTCGGGAAACTGAGGACAATTGGGTTCGACTACGCCCCACACCGGAGAAAGGGTAGCCATACACCTCTTCCTATGCGGCAGGAAGAGGGATAGACGCGGTTCACACTCTGGCCATTCTATCACTGATATCTTTATCTGTCTATCTCCATTCAGTGAAATATATCACTGATACCAATATAAATATCTCACCGCATAGAGATACATATCACTGATACATATAAATACATATCATGTTATAGTGATAATTATGATTCTGACGGAACAATCCCCGGAAGTCGTTGCGTTCATCCGAGAGGCGCTCGACCTATCACCCAAAGCCGAGAACGTCGATATTGAAGATCTGTACAATCTGTTCTCTCTGGAGCTACCACTGCAACCAGACCTTGTATTCAGAGATTACGAGCGGCTCTACGTTGTCGAAGTAAAATCAAAAGTCGCATCGATCGATACGATTGCCAGAATGCAGCTCTTGCGTGAACTCTGGCATCGGCGGGGACTCGATCGGCCACCGGTCGAGATGGTCATTGCTGCCAAGACCATCCGCCCCCGAGAAGAGCAGCTCGCAAGGGAACTCGACATCCGGGTGATAAAAATCCCCTGGACGCTCACCCCCCCCATTAAAAATGATTTCAGGCCATCAAAGAGCAAGATCACCACCGATAAGTCCTGGAAGATCGTCTCCCGCCTGCTCAAAGAGAAGAGCACGTCCATCCGACAGTTGGCGCTACAGGAAAACGTTTCCTATGGCTGGGCGCATAAAACCGTGGAGACGCTCATGAATCAGAACATCGCAAAGAAGAATGACAGTTACGTTCAGATCAGCGATGTGAAGAAACTCCTCAACGGCATCGCCTGGGAGCGACCGATGAAGAACCTGAACATCGCTGAGATTCCGATGCAATTCGGCGATTCGATTCCGGCAGCGAGGGACATCACCTACATGCTCTCCGACCAGAAAGTGTCTTTCGCCTTCACGGGCTACACTGCCGGTGGGCTCTATACGGGGTACGCTGTCCGCCAGGATGCAGTCTACCTCTACCTTGACAAGAAAAACCTCGATCTCTTCGTCGAGATCTTCAAAGCGCCTCCCGACGAGCTGAACCGGAACAGAATACGAGCATGGATCTACGCACCGGACAGGGACGTCTTTACCGATACGCAACAGAAGGAGGGTATCACCATCGTATCCCCTCCACAGACCCTGCTCGACCTTGCAGGATTCGGTTACAGCGCGATGGATCTCACCAAAGCGATGGTGGATAGGTATGACACTCTATAACCCAAGCCAGGAGGTTATCGAGCTCTCCCTTGTCGAGCTCCGGAATGTCGCTGCCTGGGTCGCCAAGCGTGAAGGCAACACGCCCACGCCGACGACGATCCTTATTGGAGGCTGGGCAGTTGATGCATACAACCCATACGTCGGTTCCGTCGACATCGACCTCGTCACCAACAGCAGAACTCGGGGGCGCCTGATGAACCATCTTGTGCATCACGAAGGGTTTCACTACAAGCGATACACCTACCATAAGACTGTAGAAAAAGGATCCGGTTCAGAAACCATCATCCTCGACTTTTACTCAAGAGAACGACCGGACCCATTCGAGGGTGGGCGGGGAGAACTCGCGCTTGACTTCCTCGATGACCACACCGTTGTCATGCCTATCAGAGGCGGTATCCGGATGGCAGTGCCGACACGCGGAGCGCTCCTGGTTATGAAACTGAAAGCGGTCTGGGATCGCTCGTTCCGCTATGAACAGGGAAGATCGCCCGACCCTGAATGGGAGTATTCGAAACTTGTCAAAGACCTTGCCGACATCCTGGCTCTGCTGGATCCGGAGCACGGGGGGCATGACCTCGATATCGAGTTTCTTGGCGAGATGCTGAACCGCTATGCCTTCCTGAAGAGATGCATTGAGAAACTGCCCGAATCAGACGATGCCAGGGATAAATACGAACGAATGGGCGAGAGAACCGTTCAGCGAGTCTGTGAGGACTTCCTGTCGGTGTTGTGAGGAGATAGGGGTGAAACCGCCCCCTGAAAAAGGTTAAGATTCATCAGGATAGGTTCACATCTACGCATGGAGCAAACCCTGGTGCAGATCGGGATATGGTCCCCCCATCATCGCCGGGTTGCCCCCCATCTTTTTTTCTCCCGGCGGCCAAATTAGTAAGAGACCATCCGTGTACTATCACCTCATCCTGACCGACAACTGCAACCTCTGCTGCACCTACTGCCGGGGGAAGGCATTCACCGTCGACCCCCCGGAGACGTGCGACATCGCCGTCGACGAAGACCTCCCGGTGGACCTTGATATCGACCTTGCCGACCTCTACCGGTTCCTTGCAAAGGACCCCGATGCCGTGCTGACGTTCTACGGCGGAGAGCCCCTCCTCGCCGTCGAGCGCATCCGCGAGATCGCCCGCGATGCCCCCGTCTCGGCCCTGATCCTCCACACGAACGGAACACTCCTCGACCGCCTCGACCCCGCGACGCTGGACCGCTTCGACACCATCCTGGTCTCGATCGACGGCCCTGAGGAACTCACCGACGCCCACCGTGGAGAGGGGACGTTTCGCCGGATCACGAGGAACCTGCGGGGTCTTTTGGCAGGCGGGTTCTCCGGCGAGGTGATCGCCCGGATGACCGTGACCGAGGATACCGATATCGTGGAGGCCGTCCGGTATCTCACCGAGAACGATGAGTTCTCATTCCCGGCCGTTCACTGGCAGATGGATGCGAACTTCTGGAACGACTACCAGATGCGGGATTACGCTACGTGGGTGAAGGAGAGTTACAACCCCGGCATCCGGTCGCTCGTCGCGTTCTGGGTCGAGACGATGCGCACAGAGGGCCGGGTGCTCCGGTGGTACCCCTTCATGGACCCGGTCCAGGACATGCTCCTCTCCCGGCCGAGCATGCTCCGGTGCGGATGCGGCCACGCGAACTACAGCATCATGACCGACGGACATATCGCCCCCTGCCCCATCATGGTCGGGATGATGGACTATTACGTCGGGCAGATCGCGACCGCCGATCCCCTCCACCTTCCGGTGACCGCCGTCGGGGGTCCCTGCACGGCATGTGGTATTCGTGACTTCTGTGGGGGCCGGTGCCTCTACTCGAACATCACCCGCCCCTGGCCCGAGGAGGGGCGGCGGGTCGTCTGCGGGACGGTGGAGAACCTCCATTCGGCGCTCTCAGCGGCACTTCCGGAGATCCGCCGTCTCATCGACACGGGAAGGGTCCGGATGGAAGACTTCGACCACCGGAAGTACAACAGCTGCGAGATCATTCCGTGAGCGAGAGGGACGGGGAGGTTTATTCGTCCCCGAGGCTCGCGAGAAGTTCCTGCGCTCCTTCCACCATGGCGCGGGCGGCCTTCGCCTTGGCCTTCACGACAGCGTGGTTGCCCTCTTCGAGTGCCGCTTCCGCCTCCCCGTAGAGAACCTCGGCCCGGTCAGTCCGCGCCCGGGGCTTCTTGACGTCCAGCCCCTCGGCGGCCGCAATCTCGACCTCCTCCTGAACGGCGAGCAGGTCGCCGTAGAGTTCCTCCAGGAGTTCGCGCAGTTCCTCCGTCCTGGCGAGATCCTCCTCCCGCTTCTGCCGGCCGCGCTCGCGGAGAGCCTCCCGCGCCTCCTCCTGCCCCTCGATGATCGCCTGGAGCTCGTTCTCGACGTCCCTTACCGCCTCCGCGAGCACTTCCGCGAACGCCGTCCTGTCCTCGCGGGAGGACTCGTAGCCGTCGTATGCCCCGTATGCCCCGCCGGCCGCCGCACCCCCGATGGCACCGCCGACGACGTCACCGACATCCCGGTCGCCCCGGAGTATGCCGCCGAGGAGACCGCCGATACCTGCCCCGGTGATGGCTCCCGCTATCCCTTTCCGGACCTCTTTTCGCTCCCGCTTGACGGTGTAACTCACCCGGACATTCTCGCGGTCGACCGTGATCTCCATGCTCCCTTCTTCACCGGTATGCCGGACATCCATCCTCGAGGATGTCTCACCGATATTCTGGTGCATGATCTCCGTGCCCCTGAGAGCGAGCTGCGACATCAGCCGCTCCACAAAGTCCTGGTAGAGGGACGATACCCCCTGGCCGTAGTAGACAAACGCCATAACTACCTCCGTGCAATTGTAGTCAATCTCACAGTCCGGCATAAAAACCTTACCAGATGCAGGGGCAGGAAAACCCGACATGGGACTCGCGTGCCCCGGGATGAAGGGCAACCTTCATGCAGACAGAGAGATGACTACGTCTGGACGAACATGACGACCATTGGTCTCATCCTCTGCAGGATCGGACTCCACCGCTGGGGCAGGAAGCGGGGATACGACGAGTTCTCCTCGAACGTCATCGAGTGGGAGCAACGGTGCGAACGGTGCGGGAAGCGGAAGCGATGGGTCGAGACGAAGCGGGACCGGCGGCGGTGACGGTTTTTAACCGGAACGTGCATCTGCTCAAACACCGGTTACGGCATCGGCACCCCGGCTCCGCCAGCCGCCCTCCGGCACCAGTATCTCGAACCGGGCGCCTCCCCCGGCTTCGCCGGTCTCCCGGATAGTAATCCCGGTCATCGCAAGGATCTCCCGCGCCAGGAAGAGCCCGAGGCCGGTGTTCTTGCCGAAACCACGCAGGAATATCTTCTCTTTCTCGTCTGCCGGTATTCCGGGGCCGTCGTCCTCGACGACGATGGCAAGGCTTCCTCCCTGATGACGGCAGTGAACCCTGACCTTCGGGGCCGGCCCGGCATGCCTGACTGCATTCTCAAGGAGGTTGTAGAAGACCTTCTCCAGCATAGGATCGGCGTAGACCTCAAACCCGGCGGTTTCGGTAACAAGGGTGAGGCCCAGGAGACCGAGGCCTTCCGCAGCCCGGGCCACGCACTCACCGAGGTCCTGATACCCCGGAGCCCGGGTCCCCAGGTCCTGGCAGTCATGGGTGAACACAATCTGGCGGTTGATGAACCCAAGAGTTCGCTCCTGCCGGTCCAGGTATCCGAGGAGGGCCGGATCGGTTGTCCGGTCTCTCGCAAACTCCAGGTAGCCCTGGAGGACGGTCAGCTGGTTCAGGGTGTCGTGCCGGGTGATGCTGGCGAGCAGGTGCATCTTATGGTTCGCGGCGATCAGAGCGTTCTCGGTCTGTTTCCGGTCGGTGACGTCCCGGACGATGGCCTGGAGCTGGCGCGCGCCTCTCACGTCCACCCGGCTCACGCTCATCTCTACATCGTAACACTTTCCGCTCGGTGCAGCGATCCGCCACTCGAAGAACTGCGGCTCGCCGGCATACGCTGCCTTCATCTTCTCGACAGCGCTTGTAAACGCCGGAAGGCCATCCGGCTGGACCGGGGCCGCCAGTTCCCAGGGTGTCTTCCCGATGAGAAACTCCCGGGTGCACCGAAAGGTATCGAGGGCCTTTTCGTTGCAATCGACGAACCGGTCTTCCTCAAAGATGAAGATCGGATCGTTTGCCCCCCCAAAGAGGGCCCGATAGCGCTCCTCGGAGTCACGCAACGCCCGGACGGCTCGCCGGCGCTCCACCGCCTGCACGACCCGGTGCTCAAGCTCGGCAAACTGTGAACGGGGGTCGCCCCCTTTGTGGATGTAGCCGTCCGCACCGCAATTGAGCGCCTCGATGACGACCTCCTCACGACCGCGTCCGGTAAAGAGGATGAACGGGATATCCCCGAAGTGCTGCCGTACCTCCTTTAAGAGTTCGATACCGTCCATCTCCGGCATCTGATAGTCCGCAATGACAGCGTCGCAGGCCCGCTCCCCGAGTCGGATCAGGGCCTCCCGGGCGGAGGGCGCGGTCTCGATGGTGAGCGCACCCGTGCGTTCGAGAAACAGTTTACCGACTTCAAGAAGGGCTGGTTCATCATCGACGTAGAGTACAGAATACTGAACCATCTGCAACGTCCCAGACCAGATATTCCCGGGTCACCGGATAATAAGCTATCGAAACGTCACAACGCGATTATAACACAGAATTTGAGAGTTGGAGTGTGAATAATGAGCAATTCGTTGACCCTTCACCGGTTCCGCTGCAGGCATCCCGGCTCTGCGAGCGCGACGATAGCGGAGCACCGGGGATGCTGCGGCCGCCCACGATGGCGGACCCGGGGCGTCACGTCCAAAAAAAAGAGGTTATCGTTTGAGTTCCTTTCCTGCCGAGAAGGCCTTCGCGAGCATGCCGCCGAACTCGTAGTACTCCTGCCGCATCGAATCGTAAGCGAACGGGCGGATCTTTCCGATATCGGGCTTACCGTCCTCCCCGAGGACGCTCTCGTCCACCTTCACGTCCAGGATCTCACCGATGAACTGGGTGTGCACGCCGATCTCGACCGTCTCAAGGAGCCTGCACTCGAGGGCGACCGGGAATTCCCCGACATACGGGGCGTTCACCCGGTCGCCCTTCACCGGCGTGAGCCCGGTTGCGGCGAACTTGTCGGCATCCCGGCCGGAGGCGATACCGAAATAGTCTGCCTCCTTCACGTAATCCACCGAGGGGATGCTGATCGTGAACTCGCGCCGCTCGATCAAGTTCTCGTAGGTCTGCCGGGCTTTCTGGACCGAGACCGCCACCGCCGGGGGACGCGACGAGCAGATACCACCCCAGGCGGCGACCATCGCATCCGGCCGGCCGTCGGTCCCGTAGGTCCCGATGATCAGGACAGGATGGGGATAGAGGAGGGTCCGTGGGCCGATTGATTGCTTTGTCATGGGGTATGGTTCGTCCCTGGGCCCGGATAAACCTTTTCAAGCCCGGGAGCGAGCAAGGGAGGGGGTCGGATGCTCACCCGGCGGACGTTACGGTCAGAATAAACCAGTAGCAACTCCGCTGGTACGGTGCCGGGGTCTGTCGCTGAACGTATGAAGGATGGTACGGGTTACGTTCATATATGATACCCGCATGAGTCAGTCGCCGTCAACGGAGGAAATAGGTATGGGAGTTGTGAAATGTTGCCGTGAACAGGTCGTCGCGGTATCGCCGGATACCCCGGCCACGGATATAGCAAAGACCATGGAAGATAAGAACGTCGGGAGCGTCGTCATCATCAGCGGCGACAACAGGCCCCGTGGCATACTCACCGACCGCGATCTCGTGGTCAGGGTCATGGCGCAGGGGAGGAGCCCGGGTGAGGTCCGGGCGGAGGAGATCATGTCCCGGGATGTCGTCACGTTCCAGGACAGTATGGGGATCTACGAGGCCATCCAGAAGATGACTGATGCGGGCATCCGGCGGATGCCGATCGTCGGCGATACCGGGAAGTTGATCGGGATCGTCACGATGGACGATATCGTCCGGATGCTGGGCGAGGAGATGGCTGCTATCGCAAAGAACATCGAAAAACAGAGTCCGCCGATGCAGAAACAGAAAGAGAGCCCGCCCGTACCCATGTAAGGGAGGGCTCCGGCATCTTCTCTTCTCCGGCCGGGGGCTCTCGCCCCCGCACCGGCCGCCCCTTACCCGGTGGCGAAGACAACGACCTCCCCGGTCTGGTTCATCGACCCTTCCATCGCCCGGACCAGGTCCTCCCAGGTCGCACCGGGCTCAAGAGCGAGATCGAGGTCGAGCGCGTAGACCCGGAAGAGGTATGCCTCGGCCTTCCCGGCCGACGGGCAGGGGCCCCGGTACCCAATGGTGCCGAAATCGTTCATGCCCTGCAGGGCGTGCAGCGGCGACTCCACCTCCCCCTCGGGCGGGAACCCTTCGGGGATGAGCGGGACGGCGGGAAGGTTCCAGATGACCCATGCCACCCGGGAAGGCCCTTCCTCGGGGCTCGTCGTCGCGAGGACCGCAAACGACTTGATGTTCGGCAGGGCTCCTTCGACCCGGATGGGGGGCGACCGGTTCGCACCCTTGCAGGTGTAGACCTCCGGGAACTCGTCAAAATCCAGTTCTATGGTGAGGTTCGCCATATCATCAGGCTCCGTCGATACTCCCCTTCCGGAACCAAAGTATAAAAAGGGTGTGCGTGGTCACCGGGAGTACATGGCAACGGTATCGCCGAACTGGAGGACATGGCCCCGCATCGCCTCGATGAGGGCATGCTTCCCCGCACCGGCCGGGAGGTCGAGCATGGCATCAAGCCCGTAGACCTTGAAGAGGCACCGGTGCGTCTCTCCCGCGGGGGGGCAGGGGCCGCGCCAGCCGACGGTCCCGTAGTCGTTCGTCCCCTGGACGGCCGCTACCGGGGCCGTCACGATGCCCTGCGGCGGGATGCCCTCCGGGATGATAGGTGTCGGCGGGAGATTCCACAGGATCCAGGTGGTGAAGGAGCACCCGGGTTCGAAGGGGTTCAGCGCAAAGACCGCCATCGATCGCGTCTCCCGGGTGAACCCCCGGACCCTCAGTTCGGGGGAGAGATCGGGGCCGTCGCACGTATTCCAGACAGGAAGTTCTGCCGAACGGAGTGAGACGATCAACCTGGCAACTTCGGAGCCCATAGAGGAGTTCTCGGCGTGAGGATGATAAAAATGTTGCGGGAGCGGGGCCGGGACCGGAACGTCTCTACCGGCGGTAGACCGCCATCGTCTCGCCGTAGCCGGTCGCAACGGAGGCAAGCGCAGCATCGAGTTCGACCCGGCCGGCACCCGGGGAGAGGTCGATCTCCCGTTCCACGCCCCAGACCCGGATGAAGAATCGGTGCTCCGTGCCCTTCGGCGGGCAGGGGCCGCCGTAGCCGGTCCGCTGAAAGTCGTTCGTCCCCTGGACGGCAGGGATCGGACGGGAGACCCGGGGGTCCGGAGGGATGCCCGCAGGGATCTCGCCGGTCGACGGTATATTCCAGGCGAGCCAGTGGGTGAACGTGCCCCGCGGAGCGTCCGGGTCGTCCACGATGATCGCGAGGTAGGGTGCATCCGACCCGGAGACCCGTATCCGCGGGGAGAGGTTCTCCCCGTCGCAGGTGTGCTCCCGGGGAAAACGGTCGAAATCGACCTCAATTGTCAGGTTCTGCATGCGCGGTTCACCTTCGCCACGCGAAAGCGATGAATCGTATATATCCGTTGCGGCAGGCGGGACGGTGCCGGGCCTAGCACCGGGGCGACCCCGCTTCGGCCGCCCTCCCGTATGCCGCGATTGCCTGGCCGTATTCCCGGATCGCGTCACCCATGGCGCGGCCGAGGCCAACCCGATCAGCCCCGGGCGCGAGATCGAGCGGTCGGTCGAGCCCGTAGACATGAAAAAGGTAGCGGTGCGACTCCCCGCGGAGCGGGCAGGGGCCGCTATAGCCTATCTTCCCGGAGTCGTTCTTCCCCTGGACCGCAGCAACCGGCTCCGTTAGAGTCTCTTCGGCCGGCAGGCCCTCGGGGATCTTCTCGGTACGCGGGATATTCCAGGCAAGCCAGTGGGTGAACGTGCCCCTGGAAGCGTCGGGATCCTCCATGATGACCGCGAGGTACGGGGATTTCGCGCCGAAGACGGTTATCGCCGGTGAGGTGTTCGCGCCGTCACACGTATGCTCCGGCGGGAAGATGCCGAAGCCCAGGATAACGGTTAACGGTTCCATCGTCACGTTCCTGTCCGCATCAGACGAGCCCCATGTCCCGGGCCTGGACCAGCAGTTCCTGCACCTCCTGGTCGGTGAGGTCGTGCCACCGCTCGTAGGCCTGCGCTACTGCGAAGGTGGGGCTGGTCCTGATGTTTGAGCAGACGACGAGGTCCGCCCTCCGGGCGATGAAGTTGACGGCGTGAAGGGAGCCGGTGGGGACCGCTACGATGACCTTCCGGGGCGACTCAGCCCGGGCCGCCTCGATGGCGGCGAGCATCGTATACCCGGTCGCGAGGCCGTCATCGATCAGGATCGCGGTCCGGCCTTCAAGCCCCGGCTCCTGCCGCCCACCGGAGAACTTCTCCAGCCGCTCTGCCACGTTCGATTTCGCCTTCGCTATCGCGGCACTCACCTCGGCGTCCGAGAGGTGGAGCCCGGCCATGAGACCCCGGTTCAGGAAGACCCGCCCGTCCCAGGTAACGGCACCGAACCCGGCCTCCGGGTTCCAGGGGATCTGCACCTTCCGCACGACCGCCATCCGGAGCGGGGCCTTGAGTGCCCGGGCCACCTCAAGCCCCGGCGGCACCCCTCCGGCAGGGATGGCGCAGACCACCGGCTGGCCGAGCGTCTCCATCGGCGAGAGGGTCGCCGCGAGGTGCCGCCCGGCATCGGTCCGGTCCTCAAAGACGCCCAGCCGGTCCCGCATCGCTCTATCCTCAATGATCCGGCTCGACTCAAGCATAGGCCCGCCTTACTGCGCCGGGGTATTAACGTCTTGTGGTGGACGATCCCCATCTCCAGGGAACGATACCAATAACTCCCACTAGATCGATGATTAGGCGGCAGATGATGCGAAGAGAGAGTGACCGGAGGAGGCACCGCCGATGGCAACCGATGGCGTGACGCTGTATACCGACGGTGCGTCACGGGGAAACCCCGGGGACGCTGCCTGGGCCTACGTGATCGTGCGGGACGGCGCCGTCGTGGCCGGCCGTTCGGAATGTATCGGGACCGCGACCAACAACGTGGCCGAGTACCACGCCGTCATCAACGGCCTGGAGGCCGCCCGGGCGTTCACCGACGGCAACCTGACGGTCCGGTCGGACTCGGAACTGGTCGTCCGCCAGCTCACCGGCCGGTACCGCATCACGAAAGAGCACCTTGCCGACCTCGCGGGCCAGGTGCGGGAGAAGATGCGCAACTTTGCCGAGGTCAGGTTCGAGAGCGTCCCGCGAGAACACCCCTGCATCCAGGTCGCGGACCGCCTCTGCAACGAGACGCTCGATGCGAGGAGGCGATAGCATGGCTGCCATCGAGTGCATCCCCATCGGCATCGTCCGGTCGCCCTACCGGGTCCGGTCCGACGCTCCAAGGCAGGGGCGCCTCGCGGACACCGTCGCGGAGATCTGCGTCCTCGAGACCTACGCCGCGGGGCTCGAGGGGATCGAGCGGAGCAGCCACCTCATCGTGCTCTACTGGCTCGACCGGGCGGAACGCGGGCTGCTCTATGCAAAACCGCCGGGGGAGACCCGGGAACGCGGGGTCTTCTCGACCCGGTCGCCCGCCCGCCCAAACCCGATCGGGCTCGGGATCGTTGATCTGGTCCGGCGGGAGGGCGACGTCCTGGTGGTCCGGGGGCTCGACGCCCTGGACGGGACCCCGGTGCTGGACATCAAACCCTACTCCCCCGAGATCGACTGCATCCCTGAGGCGACAGGCGGGTGGCATATAAAGCGGTAGATCAGGTCACGGGACAGGGACCGTCTCCTCTCCGATGCCGAGTTCGCGGAGTTTCTCCGGCGTGGGCCGCCCCTCGCGGTCCCATCCCCGGGCGCGGTAGTAGTCGTCGAGGAGCGGCTCCCGTTCCCAGACCCGGCCTTTCGGGGCGCCTTCGGTGAGCGGTTCCCGGAGGAGGCGCGGTGGCAGCGTATCGTCCTCCCGGGTGCATCCAGCCTTCAGGTTGAAGACCTTCTGCATGTTCCAGACCCGCTCGCCTATCCGGAGCACCTCGCCGGCATCGATATCGTAGCCGGTGACCGCCGAGACCATCGCCCCGTAGTCCGCGGCCCCGAGCGGGAACGAGGTGAAGAGACAGGCCCCCGACGAGTCGATGAAGGCGGTGAGGTCCTGGAACGTCTTCGTCCAGACCGCCTTCCCGTCGTTCGAGTAGGGGTCGAGTTTCTCCGGCGATCCGAGCACCTCGGGAGCAATCAGGTAGCCGTAGACGTGGTCGCCACCCCGGACCGACGTTGCGTAAGCAAGGCCGTGCCCCTGCAGCCCCCGGGGGTCGTAGGCAGGGAGTTCCTGGCGCTTGACGCTCATCGAGAGTTCGGGGTGCCCGTGCTTCCTCGCGAAGCGGAAGGAGCCTTCGGCGAGCTCGTCGCCGAGCCCGTCGCGGTGGCCGATCCGGCGGACGAGGTCGACCATCTGCTCTGCGTCGCCGAACCGGACCACGTCGTCGATGTAACCCTTCTCCGAGAGTTCCATGGCGCAGGCGATCGTCGACCCGGTGGAGATGGTGTCGAGGCCGAGGTCGTTACAGAGCGTGTTCGCTTCCGTAACAGCACCAAGGTCGTCGATCCCGCAGTCGGGGCCGAAGGCCCAGATCGTCTCGTACTCCGGACCCGCCATCCGCTTCCCCTCGACCTCGACGTCGCGGCCGCACTGGATAACACACGTCTGGCACCCCATCTTCCCGGAGAGGATGGTGTCGGCCATCCGCTCCCCCGAGATCTTCTCCGCGGCGGGAAAGTGAGCAGTCTGGAAATTACGGACCGGGAGGATGTAGTTCTCGTTGATGATGTTCACGAGGACGGCGGTCCCGAACCGGGGCAGTCCTCCGCCCGAGATAGCGTTCTCCCGGATCTTCTCTGTGATCTCGCCCTTCAGGGAGAGGAACCGATCGCGGTCGGCAACGGTGATCCGGCCGCTTCCCCGGGCGGCGACCGCTTTTAGGTTCTTCGACCCCATCACGGCACCGACGCCCCCGCGGCCGGCGGCCCGGGAGGTCTCGTTGATGATGCCGGAAAACCGGACGAGGCGCTCGCCGGCGGGGCCGATGCAGGCGACGCTTGCGCCGGGGTCGCCGAGGTCCTCCAGGAGGGCCGTCGTCGTCTCGCCTGTCGTCATCCCCCACAGGGGCGAGGCATCCCGGACCTCCGCGTGCCCGTTATCGAGGAGGAGGGAGACCGGCCGTTCCGCCCGCCCCAGGATCACGACCGCATCGTACCCGGCACGCTTCATGCTGGTGCCGAACTTTCCGCCGGAGTTCGCGCTGGTCAACGTCCCGGTCAGCGGCGACTTCGTGACGACGTCGTACCGGGAACCCAGGGGAAGGCCGCTCCCGGCAGTCGGCCCGGTGGCGAAGACCAGCACGTTCTCCGGACCGAGAGGATCGATGCCCGGGTTCACCAGGTCTTCGAGGATGCGGACCCCGAGGCCTCTCCCTCCGATGTATGCCCGCCTCCACGCTTCAGGAAACGGTTCCTCCATCGTCCGCTCTCTCGTGAGATCGACGTGGAGGATCTTCTCTGCGTAGCCGTTCATAGGTTATCACCGTGCCCATAGGGCCAGGCCCGGGCAATAAGGCTGCCGGACAGCGATATTGACCCATTAACTTTCACGGCGAGGAAATGAGATGCGATCCTGGCACGCGCCCGGGAGCGATACCAATAAGACTGGAGACCCCTATCACCCGGGGTGGAGGAAGAGGTGGCGGCGGTTCGGGGCGCGAACGGAGGGGATGCCATAACGGTGAAGGTCAGGGCGTTCGCCATGCTCCGCGACATCATCCCGGCCGAGTGCAATGCGGAGATTCCCGGAGGATCGACCATCGGTGACCTGCTCGCGTATCTCTCCGCCCGATACCCAGGGCTCGGCGGCGCCCTCTTCACCTCCACCGGGGAGATCCGGGCTTACGTCAATATCTTGAAGAACGGCAGGAACGTCCACTTCAGCGGGGGTCTCAAGACGCCCCTTGAGGACGGCGACACCGTCGCCCTCTTTCCCCCCGCCGCCGGAGGCTGAAACCCGGGCTCCGGCGGCCGGACGGGGTTTTTGCCATCACCTATACCTTTTTGTGACGTTTACCAGTAATATATAATAACTCCAGATTATGAGATACCCTACCACGGAGGATACTTCTGATGACGCAAACGAACGAACCCGATAAGGAAACCTGTGCCGGCAACTGCGCCGGCTGCCCATCTGCGACCGGATGCAGCGATCCGAGAAATGCGGACGCCCCAAAGGGCCTCCCCCCGAAGGCCGAGGTCAGCGTAAAGCATGTCGTCCTCGTCCTCTCCGGGAAAGGCGGAGTAGGAAAGAGCACGGTCTCGGCAAACCTCGCCTACGCTCTTGCCAACCGCGGCTATAAGACGGCCCTCATCGACCTCGACATCCACGGCCCGGACATCCCGAAGATGCTCGGGATCGAGGATGCCCGTCTCCAGTCCTACGACGGGAAGATCATCGAGCCCGTCAGGGTCACCGGCAACCTCGCGGTCATCTCGATGGCATTCCTCCTCCCGGAGCGCAACACCCCCGTGATCTGGCGCGGTCCGATGAAGATGACGGTCATCCGGCAGTTCCTCGAGGACGTCAACTGGGGCGACCTCGACTACATGATCGTCGACCTCCCGCCCGGCACCGGCGACGAAGCCCTCACCGTCGCCCAGCTTGCCCCGAACATCGCCGGGGCGGTCATCGTCACCACCCCGCAGGACGTCGCGGTCCTCGACTCGAGCAAGGCGGCCGAGTTCATCAAGAAACTCGAACTCCGGGTGCTCGGGATCGTGGAGAACATGAGCGGGTTTGTCTGCCCCCACTGCAATGAGGCGATCGATATCTTCGGCAAGGGCGGCGGCGAGAAAGAGGCGAAAGAGCTCGGGGTGCCCTTCCTCGGGGCCATCCCGCTCGACCCCGAGATGCGCAAGGCTGCAGACGAAGGAAGGCCGTTCATCCTCCGCCGTGCCGGGGCCGAGGAGAGCCCGACCTGGAAGAGCTTCGACGCCATCATGGAAGCTTTGGTGAACGAGATCGAGGGGTAAAGAATGGATTACTCGACGATTCTTGCGGGCCGGGAGGAACCCCTCCCGGTATTTTCAAGGGTCATCGAAGCACTCGATAACTTTGAGGAACTCCCCTTCCTGCTCGAGCCCATCTTCCGTGAGGTCTCGGAGCTCGAGGACGACGACCTCGACCGCTTCCGGTTCGGCCTCGTCCGCCTGCAGGTCTACGCCGACATCCACCGCTACGAGGATATGGAGGCGGCCCAGCGGATGAAGTACGTCGCGACGATACTCGAACGGATGCTCTTCGGGAGGCTCCTCCTCGAGGGCGAAGAGGCCGGCGGCAAGCAGTGTTGCTGAACCGGACGGTCCTTCGGAGCCGTCCTCCCCTTTTTTCACGACAGTGTCGTGAGCCGGTCGGCCGGAGAGGGCTACGCCGCTTAGACGGACGCGGATACCCGGAACAATACAGGCGTCCGTTTCGAAACTTCGAGCGGCCTCTGGAGTAATGCATCATCTTCGATCAACCCTTTTTTTTCCTGAGCACGTTCATCAAGTGTGCTGTTTTCCGGGCACACGCCGCGCTACTCCGGGTAGGATCGATCTGATCGGCCTGTACCACGATATCGGCAGATGAACGCCCAAAGACAGGAGAATGAAGGGTGGGGCCGGTCGGTAGTCGAGCGACTATCAGATAATCTTCAGTGGGGAGTTTCCGGCATCAAAGGCTTTTCCGCCCAGAATCTCTGGTATATGTGGCAGTTTTACCAGGAATACCACGACAGCGAAAAACTCCAACCAGCGGTTGGAGAAATCAGCTGGAGCCTCTTGTCGTCATGTCGCGATGCAAGGATCCGCTGGAATTCGAGTACTACCTCCGCATGACCCGGAAGTTCGGCTGGAGGGTGAGGACCGAGAGGACTTCAGCGATCTGCTGTTTCACCGGTGGTTCCGATACTTTGTGACATCTCGTAGGTGAACACGTACCGCGCGACCACCTGCTGGCCGGGTTCAAGAGTACCGCTCGTGGGATTGATGCTCTCGGTCTTAATGGCGAACGCCGCCGACTGCAGATATATGTTCTCAAACCTCTGGCGCATGAGTTCCTTTTTTGAAACGTATTCCGATTCTAAAAAACTCGCACAACTTGTGCGAGAAATTGGCTGTGGTCTGAGTTCTGGCTCACCGGGGGTTGGCGCAGCGATATTGCCCTGCTCGATGAACTGAGATGTCTGGAAGTACGCATATGAGTAACAGACAAAAAGCGCTCACCGCGTGAGAAACGCTACAGCGGACCGGGACTGGCCCGGCAATTTTGCAAAAAAAAGGTTAGTAGGTCGCCAGGTACCGATCGAGCTCCCAGGGGTGGACCGCCGTCCGGAACGACTCCCACTCGGCCCCGGCAACGTTCGTGAGCGCCTCGACGACATGGGGGCCAAGCGCCCGGCAGAGGAGGTCGTCGGCGAGCAGGGCCTGGTGGGCATCGGCGAGGTCCCCGGGCAGGGTCGCGATCCCGGCGCACTCCCGCTCGGCGGCCGTCATATGGTAGATGTTGTTGCTGACACCGGCCGGCGGCTCGATCTTCTCCCGGACGCCCTCCATCCCGGCGGTGAGCATCGCGGCGAAGGTGAGATAGGGGTTGCAGGTGGGATCAGGGCTCCGGAACTCGACCCGGGTGCTGTTGCCGCGCGGGCTCGGGACCCGGACCAGGGCCGACCGGTTGCCGGCGCTCCAGCTGACGTAACAGGGCGCCTCGTAGCCGGGAACAAGCCGTTTGTAGGAGTTGATCGTCGGGTTCGCGACCCGGGTGATGGCCCGGGAGTGGGAGAGCAGTCCCCCGATGAAGTGCATGCAGGTCTTTGAGAGCTGAAGGGGCGCGTCGGGGTCGTAGAAGGCATTCCTGCCGTCCTTTGCAAGCGAACAGTTGACGTGCATCCCGCTCCCGCAGATGCCGTAGATCGGTTTCGCCATGAACGACGCGTGCAGGCCGCGCATCAGGGCTATCGTCTTTGCTGCGAACTTGAAGGTGATGACGTTGTCTGCGGTGTGGAGCGCGTCGCTGTACTTGAAGTCGATCTCGTGCTGGCTTTCGGCGACCTCGTGGTGGGAGGCCTCGATCTCAAACCCCATATCGGTGAGCGCAAGGATGATCTCGCGCCGGACGTCCTCCGCAAGGTCGGTCGGTGCAAGGTCGAAGTAGCCGCCGACGTCCTGGAACTGCGTGGTCGGCCGACCCCCGACCATCCGGAAAAGGAAGAACTCGAGTTCCGGCCCGGTGTTGAAGACGTAACCATCCCTCGCAGCGTCCTCCATCGCCCGCCGGAGGACGTAGCGGGGGTCGCCCTCGAACGGCTTCCCGTTCGCCATGCAGACGTCGCAGACGAAGCGCGCCTCCGCGTTCTCGCGGGACTGCCAGGGCAGGAGGGTGTAGGTGGAGAGATCGGGTTTGAGCACCATATCGGACTCCTCGATACGGACGAACCCCTCGATCGACGACCCGTCAAACCCGATCCCGCCGGTCAGCGCCTTCTCTGCCTGCTTCACCGGGATGGCAACGTTCTTGGGCATGCCCAGGAGATCGGTGAACTGCAGGCGGAGAAATCGGACATTATCCTGCTCGATACGATCCAGCATCGCAGAAGTGGCATCACGGGACATGTGGAAGTCAACTTCTATCCGATGAAATAAATACTTATTGACACAAATAGATAAAATGAGCTCAAAATCGGCAACAACATGTTGCTCACCGTGGTAACCATGTGCGGCATATTTGGTGTAATGGATAAGAGGCGTCAGGTGATGGACGGTTCCGGCATCCGGCAGGCCCTCTCCATAATGAACGAGCGCGGCAGCGGCGAGGGGGCGGGATATGTCGCCTACGGCATCTACCCCGACTACCGGGACTGCTACGCGCTCCATGTCTTCCTCGACAACGCCTGCGAGAGTAAAGCGGCTGTCGACGCAACACTGGAGCAGTGGGGGGCGATCGAGCACGACGAGGCGATCCCGACCTGCAACCAGAAGAACCTCAGGACGCCCTGCACCCCCTGGCGCTACTTCTTCAAGCCCGACGCCTCCCTTGCGCCGGAGAGCGCATCGCCAGAAAAGGACGTCGTCACGAACCTCGTGATGCAGGTCAACACCTGCGTAGAAGGCGCCGAGGTCGTCTCCTCAGGGAAGAACGTCGGGGTCTTCAAGGCCGGAGGAGCCGGTAGCTGGCCGGAAGCGGTGGCGGACTACTACCGGATCCAGGACTACGAGGGCTACCTCTGGCTCGCGCACAACCGTTACGCGACGGGCTCCCCTGAGTTGTGGGAGCGGCCCGACCCGTTCAACCTGCACGACTGGAGCGTCGTGGAGAACGGCAAGACCACCACTTACGGGACCAACCGGCGCTACATCGAGAGTTTCGGCTACAACTGCACGACCTCCACCGACAGCGAGGTCATCGCCTACGCAATCGACCTCATGGTGCGGCGACACGGTCTCGATATCGACCTCGCCGTCCGGGCGCTCGCCCCTCCCTACTGGGAGGAGATCGACCGGATGCCTGAGGCCGAGCAGAAGTTGAACCGCGCCCTCCGGTTCGCCTACGGCCCTGCGGCGATGAACGGACCGTTCACCGTCGTGGCCGCGAACCCCGACATGATGGTCGGGTTCACCGACCGGGGCAAACTCCGGCCGATGGTCGTCGGCGAATGCGCGGACCGCCTCTATATCGCAAGCGAAGAGTCGGCGATCCGGGTCATGGAGCCCGGCGTCGAGTCGGTCACGCGGCCGGCCGCCGGTGAGCCGGTCATCGGGAGGGTTTCCCCATGAACGCCTGTAACCTCGGCAGCATGCCGCTCCGGTACCGGATCGCGATCGACCGCGACCAGTGCATGGAGTGCGGACGCTGCGTTGAGAACTGTTCCTACGGCGTCTTCCGGCAGGAGGGGGATAAGATCCTGATCAACTCCCGGAAGTGCACCGCCTGCCACCGGTGCCTCACCTACTGCCCCCGTGACGCCATCATGCTCACGGAGCAGCCCTGCGACTACCGGAGCCACCCCGTATGGAACCGGCAGGTCAGGGAGGCAATCTACAACCAGGCCCGGACGGGGAAGATCATCCTCGCCGGGATGGGCAGCGTCGCGAACCTCCCGGTCATCTTCGACCGCCTGATGCTTGACGCCTCCCAGGTCACCACGCCCCCCACCGACCCGCTCCGCGAGCCCGTCGAACTCCGGACCTACCTCGGGAAGAAACCGGGTAGACTGGACTTCCGGCAGAAGGAGAACGGGGACGTCGAACTCGCCACGGAACTCACCCCGAACCTCATGATCGAGACGCCGATCCTGCTCGGCCACATGAGCTACGGTGCGATCAGCCTCAACGCCCACATCGCGATGGCCCGGGCGGCACGCGAGATCGGGACCTACATGGGCACCGGGGAAGGCGGACTGCACCCGAACCTCTACCCCTACGAGGACCGGATGATCGTCCAGGTTGCCTCCGGGCGGTTCGGGGTGAACGTCGATTACCTGAACCGCGGCGCTGCTATCGAGCTCAAACTCGGCCAGGGTGCAAAACCGGGCATCGGCGGGCACCTCACCGGCGAGAAGGTCAGTAAGGATGTCTCCAAAACACGGATGATCCCGCAGGGAAGCGACGCCATCAGCCCTGCGCCGCACCACGACATCTACGGTATCGAGGACCTCCCCCAGCTCGTCCACGCCGTCAAGGAAGCGACGGAGTGGAAGAAACCGGTCTTCGCGAAGATCGCGGCCGTCAACAACAACGCCGAGAACGTGGCGGCCGTTGCCCGTTCCGGGGTGGACGCCATCGCGATCGACGGGTTCCGGGGCGGCACGGGCGCCGCGCCGCGGGTCTTCCGCGACCACGTCGGCATCCCGATCGAGGTTGCCATCGCGAGCGCGGATAAGGAACTCCGGAAGCAGGGGCTCAGGAACGAGGTCTCCCTCATCGCCTGCGGCAGCATCCGGGAGAGCCCGGACATCGTGAAGGCGATCGCCCTCGGGGCGGATGCGGTCTACCTCGGGACCGCGGTGCTCGCAGCGATGGGCTGCCGTGTCTGCGGGAACTGTTACCAGGGCCTCTGCCCCTGGGGCATCGCCACCCAGCGCCAGGACCTCGTGGACCGCCTGAACCCCGACGTGGCATCGAAGCAGGTCGCGAACCTGCTCCACGCCTGGACGCTCGAGATCACCGAGCTGATGGGTGCGGCCGGGATCACCAGTATCGAGAGCCTGCGGGGTAACCGCGACCGGCTCCGGGGCTATATGCTGGATGAGGGGCTTCTTGACGTCCTCGATGTCAAGCCGATAGGAGCGTGAGCAGCATGACAAAACAGGTCACGATCGATGCGAAGGGAGTGCACTACACCCCCTTAAACCAGCAGATAAGGAAGGCTCTCGAGGACGGGGCTGATGAGGTCATCGTCAACAACGTCCTCGGGCAGCGGTTCATCGGCGACGGTCTCCACGGAGACGCCACGATCCGGGTCAACGGTGTCGCGGGCGGCGACCTCGCCATGTTCATGAGCGGGCCGACGGTCATCGTCCACGGCAACGCGGAACATGCCCCCGGCAACACGATGGACTCCGGGAAAGTGGTGATCCACGGGAGCGCCGGGGATGCGGTGGCGCACAGCATGCGGGGCGGCAAGGTCTTCGTCCGCGGCGACATCGGCTACCGGGGCGGGATCCACATGAAGCAGTACGAGACGCAACGCCCCATACTGGTCGTGGGAGGGTCGGCACAGACCTTCCTTGGTGAGTACATGGCGGGCGGCCTCCTGATCGTCCTCGGTCTCGACGGGGTCATGAAAGCCCGCGAGATCGGGAGCGGGATTCACGGCGGGGAGATCGTCATCCGCGGGGACGTGGACGACGCCTGCCTCGCCGCAGGAGCAAAGAAGGTGCCGCTCACCGAGGAGGACCGCACACGGATCGTCCCGGTGCTCAGAGAGTTTGCAACCGATTTCGGGCTCGACCCCGAACCGCTCGTGAACGCGAACTACACCCGGATCGTTCCTGCGAGCGCACGGCCCTTTGCCGGGAAGTATACCTGGGAGTGATAGGCATGGAGATGAAGACGTACAAGGACCTGGAGTCCGAGGTCTGGGCTACGGGCCTCTGTTCCGGGTGCGGAGCCTGCGTGGCGGTCTGCCCGGCGGACGCTCTCCGGTTTGTACCGGGGAACACCGATGCGCCGGTGAACAACTGCTACTGCAAGGCCGAGAACGACAGCGTGCCCTGCGGGGCATGCTACGCGGCCTGCCCGCGGGTCGACCTCGCGGGGCAGGGGAAGATGCTCGGGTCCTACCAGGAGATCGTTGCGGCCCGGTCGGTATTCCCGGTCGAACGCAAGCAGAGCGGCGGCGCGGTGACGGCGATCCTGGTCAACGCCCTTGATGAGGGACTGATCGACGCGGTCGTCACGGTGACGAGAGACCCCTGGACGATGAGACCGTCCTCGGCGGTGATCACCGCCTCGGATGCGCTCATCCAGCACGCCGGGAGCCGCTACTCCTGGTGGGTGCCGCTCCTCGCCTCCTTGAAGGAGGCGGTGGTCACCCGAAAGTACCGGCGGATAGCCGTCGTGGGCGTGCCCTGTGTGGCACGGGCGACGCAGATGATCCGGACGAGCGACCATGACCTCCTCCGGCCCTACGCGAAGGCGATCCGGCTCGTGATCGGTCTCTTCTGCACGGAGACCTTCGACTACGCCAAACTGGTCGAGGAGAAACTGCAGTCCGAGCGCAATATCGAGCCCTGGGAGATCCGTCGCCTGAACATCAAGGGCAAGATGGATGTCTATCTGCAGGACGAGCGGCAGTTCTCCATCCCCCTCGCCGACCTCGAGGAGTCCGTCCGGCCCGGGTGCCACGTCTGCACCGATTTCACGGCGCTGAGCGCGGATGTCTCGGCCGGGGCCGTCGGGTCGCCGGAAGGCTACACGACGCTCGTGATCCGGAACGACATCGGCAAGGGGTTCGTCGACCGGGCGATCTGGCAGGGCAAACTCTCGACCGGCGGCAGCGTCGACCTCGCCCTCATCGAGCGCCTGGCGGCAAAGAAGGCAGAGCGGCAGGCTGAATAACCCTCTTTTTTTTATGGGCCTCCCGGTCCCGCCCGGTGCGCCGCCGAAGAGCGATCGGCAGGGTAAACAGTAGTTGTCCGAGAGACGGTGCCTCATGAGATATGCAAAGGAGATACACCCTGCAGATGAAGGGTTGAGGAGAGAACTGCTCTCCAGCGGGTGGAGACGGATCAAAGAGCCCGCAAACCTCCTGACGGCAACGTTGCTCTCGCTGCCGTTTGCCTTCCTGCTCGGGGCGATCACGCTGGCGATTCTATACGGGTTGGATCCTTCACTCTATGCTTTCGCAGGAGACGGCCAGCAGTTCTCGTTCACGATCTCTTTCGATCTCGCTACCCTGCTCTTTATCCTGGCAGTCCCCCTGTTCATGGCTCTCCATGAAGGCATCCATGCCCTGCTCATCCCGGACGCTCTCACCTCGGATAACGTCTTCTGGGGGGTCAATGGAGTATTCGGGTTTGTCTTTACGACCCAGGAGATCAAAAGAGGGCGGTTCCTCATTATATCCGTCATGCCCTACCTGGCACTCTCGGTGATCCTGCCGTACATCCTCTCAATTGTTGGCTCGCTCAACGGCTACACGGCATTCCTCTGTCTCCTCAACGCCATGGGGTCCAGTGTGGACATCCTGACGGCAGGTCTCGTGGCCATTCAGGTGCCCAGGGGAGCCACGATCATCAGCAACGGTTTTGAGACCTACTACAGGGCGGCCGTTCCTTCCTCAGCGCCGGGGCATGTAGGGTCTTCTGACCGATGAGCCTCACGTATCTCGCTGTGCTCATGCCGCGAGGGTCACATTCTGACGGGATATACTGATCGGAAGTGCAAGAGGGACCGGGTTAGGTCGGGCTCCCTGTAATCCCGCTCCTTACTTTCCCGTCGTCCTCTTGATCCGCGCAAGCGGCGACGAACGTTCCAGGAACTCCGAGAGGAACGCGGCGAACTCCTCGTCCCAGCACTCCGCACCGGCCTTCACCGTCCAGCCCTGCTTCATCGAGCGGCGGACGTGCTTGCCGAGCGCGACCTCAAAGAGCGCCTTTGACCGCAGGAGGTCGAGAGCGCGGGTGAACGGGCGGGCGACCTCCACCACGTAGCGGCCGTCCTCGACGTAGGGACCGGCGAAGACCTCCTCGCTCACGTACTTCGCAAGGAACTTCTCCGCATTCTCCCGGGCCGAGAGCGGCGGCCCGATATGCCGGCGCATCGCCGGGACGGTCTCGGCCATCAGCTCGAAGAGGAGGATGCACCGCTCCGGCCCCATGCAAACGTCGATGCGGCTCACCGGGAACTCGCTCCGTTCCAGGAGGTCCCGGACAGACTCAGCCGATTTCCGGAGCTGGGGCACCACCGTGTCGGGGGTGTAGCCCGGCGTTGCAAACGTGAGGGAGAAGAGGTGCGTCCCCCGTGCCGCAAGCAGTCGGGCAAAGACCTCGCCAGTGAGCGGCGGGGGGGGCGACCGGCGGAAGAACGCCGCCGACGGCTCCGCAAGGTAGCCGCGGGCGAGTTCCGCGAACTCGAACATCCTTGAAACCGAGAGCGCCGCCGAGACGTTCCTCTCCGGGTCGACGGGGTCGATGACGACGAGCGGATCTTCAAAACGCTTCGTCCCGTGCCCCTCGATATCGATCGTCTCGCCCGGCCTCCAGTCGGCGGCAGCGTGAAGGAGCGCGTGGAACCCGCCGTAGTAGATCGTCAGGACCTCGCAGAGGTAGCCGGAGAACCCCTCGGTCATGTGGTCCGAGCCGTAGACCCCGCCCGCCTTCGCAAACTGCTTCGCGAGGAGGACGTCGTCGGCGTAGCCGTCGATGTGCGCGAGGATGTAGCGCGTGTGAAAGGGTGTCCGGTCCACGGCGCTCTTGATCTCGGTGGCACTTTCTACCGCGTAGCAGGGGACGAGGTCAATATCGAGCGAGTTGATCGTCGCGTTGACGTAGGGGTGCTCCGCGTACTTCTCGCGCCAGGTCGCGCCGAACTCCTCCGCGATCCGGTGTGCAAGGGAGAGCCCCTGCTCCTGCAGCTCCTCGCGGGAGAGCGCGGGGTCAAAGAGCATGAAGACGTCGAGGTCCCGGTCGCCCCGGACGAAGGTGTCACGGGCGACGGAGCCCACCATCATCGCCTTCGCCATCCCCGAGCGCTCCACCGCCTCGATCAGGCGCCCGCCGATCGCCCGTATGTAGGCCCGCTCCTCGGGGGTAGGCCGGATCGTCCCGAGCACCTCCTCCTCGCAGGGGTACCGGGTCACAGCGCGACCTCCGCAAGATCCTCGTAGATCGGCCCCCGGGGCGTAAGGGTGCTCTTCTTGAGTTTGATCCGCTCCACCCGGAACCTCCCGAGGGGGTCGCGGGGGATGCGTTCCACGTCCCGGCACTGCGAGGGGTGGAACTCCTTGACCCGGGCAAGGGTCGCGTGGGGGCGGAAGGGGCGGGTCTCCCGGGAGAACCCGAGCGGCGCGAGGAGGGCGTCCACCTCCCGGGCGAGGGCGGCGCTCTCGCCGGCGTCCCTGACGTCGCACCAGATCACCCGCGGGCGACGGGGCGGGTTGCAGACCGCGTGCCCGACCGTCATCTCGAAGGGGGCAGCCCTGACGGCCCGGAGTGCCTCGACGATCGGCTCGATCTGCGCCGGCTCAACCTCCCCGAGAAACTTGACCGTGATGTGGAGGTTTTCGGGGTCGACGATGGCGAGCCGGCCCTCGGACCGGGCGAGGAACTCCTGGGATTCCCGGGCTCTCTCGCGGATCTCCTCCGTCAGATCGATTGCAACGAACGTCCTGACCATATCACTATACTATCGCGTCTCACCCTAGAAAATGGTGATTGTCCGGCAGAGGCGCACCGGCCAGAACCGGGTGTCCTGGCGATGGAAATGCAAACCCGGCACGGGACATCGCTTCAATACTCACCGAACCACCGGAGCGGACTCCCGCCAACGAACCAGAAAGGCAGAGATATATCCATCCGGAGTCAAAATATTACGACCAATTCTGGGGGTAATTATCATTTCCGATACGGCACAATTTATCGTTTATACACTGGAATTTTGCCCGAACTGCGAAATTCTCAAAGAGTTCCTGGCCTCCAGGGGGGCTCCCTACACTGAGTGCGACATGGCGTCCGCCGAGGGACTGACGGAACTCCGGATGAACGGCGTATTCGTCCAGGAAGCGCCGGTACTACAGAAAGGCGACACATTCTATACATCCGGCGATCTCTTTGCCGGCGGCGCGCTCCGGGAAGACCTTGTCGCCGACCTGATCGCGGGGGCATGAGGTTGGCGCGCAAATCGACGCAAACGACTATATTCGGGGAGTTTATCCCCACCTTCCCGAAGGTCCGGACCTCGCGTGGCTTCCTCCTGGACTGGAACCGGGACCGGATCGTCAGGCAGATCATCGAAGAGACCCGGCTGGTCGAGACCTTCTACGGCTACGAGGGGGCCGACGAGGAGACGGCGCAGGATATCGCCCGGCGGGTCGAGAGGAAGATCCAGATGCTGGGCCTCCAGTCGCTCTCCGGCCCCCTGATCCGCGAGATCGTCAACATGACCCTCCTCGAGCGCGGGCTCACGTCCTACCGCAACGTCTGCACCCGGGTGGGAACCCCGGTCTTCGACGCGCACCTCATCGACGTGGGGAGGGGCTTTGAGGCCCACGACAACGCCAACCTCCAGGAGAACGCCGAGACCTCGCACAAGAAGAAGGCGGACAAGATCAGTAAGGAGCAGTACCTCCTGCAGCTCCCTCCCGAGCTTGCGGACCACCACCTCCGCGGCGACCTCCACATCCATGACCTGGAATACTTTGGGACCCGGCCGTTTTGTCAGGATTGGGACCTCCGTTACTTCTTCTACTACGGCCTGATGCCCGACGGCAACGGGACGAAGGCCTCGGTCGCCGGCCCGGCAAAGCGGGCCGAGGTGGCGGTCCTCCACGCGGTCAAGGCGCTCGGGTCTGCCCAGACGAACTTCGCCGGCGGCCAGGGCTACTACAACTTCCTGACGTTCATGGCGCCGTTCTTCGAGGGGATGGACTACGAGGAGATCAAGCAGCTGATGCAGATGTTCGTCTACGAGATGACCCAGATGATGGTCGCCCGGGGCGGCCAGGTGGTCTTCTCGTCGGTCCAGCTCTCTCCCGGCGTTCCCACCCTCTGGCGGGACAAACCCTGCGTCTACCGCGGGAAGGTCTGGGACGGAAAGCAGGCGCCGCTCCGGACCTACAGCGATTTCGAGCGGGAGGTCCGGCTCCTCTTCAAGGCGCTGATGGAGGTGATGCTCGAGGGGGACTACTGGGGCAAGCCCTTCTCCTTCCCGAAGCCCGAGATCAGCATCGAGCCCGACTTCCTCAGCGAGAACGAGGAGTACAACCGGGAACACCCCGACCTTCCCACCTACCACGACCTCTACCTGATGACGTTCGAGCTCGCGTCCAAGTACGGCACCCCCTACTACGACAACCAGATCCCCGGCTACCGGGGCGCCGGGGAAGGAATCTCCTGCTACCAGTGCCTTGCAGGCGACGAACTGGTCCCGGTCGCCGACCACGACGGCAGGATCACTGTTGGGGCGATTCGAGATCTCTTCGATACCGCAGCAAAGAACGGGCGGCGGATAGACCCGTTCGGCACGGAACTCGCCTACTACGACGGGAAGGCCCCGAGCGTCGACTTCACCACCCTGGAAGCATCGCTCCGCCCGTTCCACGGCGTGATGCGCCAGCGCTACACCGGAGACCTCCTCCAGATAACCCTGGAGTCGGGACGGCGGATCACCGTCACGCCCGACCACCCGGTCTATGCCCTGGAGGGCGGGAGATTCGTCAGGAGAACCGCAGGAGACCTGGATATCGGCGACTACCTGCCGGTCTTGAAGACGGGCGATCTCTGCGAGAGCACGGTTGCGGAGATCGACGTTGCCGCGGTCCTCACGCGTGCCGGCCACGCCGGTGCCGTCCGTGCCTCCGATTCGGAGGTGAACACCCGGGGTGCAAGACGCCCTGGCCTCCCCCGCACCCTCCCGGTCACCCGCGACCTCGCACGGTTCCTCGGCTACTACCTCGCGGCGGGGGCAAGCGAGCATACCGGCCGGCGCTATGCGGTCCGGCTCTCGTTTGAGGGAGACGAGTCACGCGTTGCGGCGGACGCCGCCGCCTGCATCCGCGCTGCCTTCGGGTGCGAGCCCGAGGTCCGCACCTCATCGGCAGGGACCACCGTCACCATCAAGAGCAAACTCATCTACCTCCTGGTCGACGGCCTCGGGTGCGGCTCCTCAGAGGGCGAGAGGACGGTGCCCGACCTCCTCTTCAACCTCGACCGCGCCCGGGTGGGTGACTACCTCGGTGCGGCCTTCCACGCCAGGACGACCTCCGGGCGCCGTGCCCGGAGCATCAGGCTGAAGGCGGCCTCCCGCGACGCGGTCCAGAAACTGGTCTGGCTCGCCAATGGGATCGGCGTACAGATGAGTTATGCCGAACGCGAGGCCCCGGAGAAGACCTACATCTGTCGGATCACCGCCCAGGACCAGATCGACCGGTTCTCCGCTGAGACCGGGTGCCCGGCGGAGGTACCGCTCGGCCGGCAGACCGATGGGACCTTCACGGACCTTCCGGCGAGCGGGCACGCTGCCGGGTACACCGGGGTCGCCTGCGCGAGCAGGTACCGGGCCTGCGGGATGGACGGCCTCCAGGTATCGCTCTACATCCCGCCCAGCACCCGCGAGACCGGGAGAGAAGAGCTCGCCCGGGGAGACGTCCACCCGCTCCGCATCCGCTCGATCGAAGAGGTCGATCACGACGGCTACGTCTACGACCTCGTCGACGTCGCCGGCACCCATACCTTCTCGACCGCGCTCGGCATCGTGACCGGGAACTGCTGCGCCTACCAGTTCTCCTCCCTTGCCGACGAGGACGACGAGTTCGAGGACAAACTCTACTTCCGCGAGGGGAAGCACTTCTCGATGGGTTCCTGGCAGGTGATGTCCATCAACTGCCCGCGGGCGGCCTACAAGGCGGATGGCGACCAGGAACGGCTCTTTGCCGAACTGAAGTCCCTCATGGACATCGCCGTCGACCTCTACCGGATCAAGCGGCGATGGATGTCCCTGATCCGGACCAACGGGCGGATGCCGTTTGCGATGCAGCGCCCGAAGGACCCGAACACCGGCGAACGCGGCGCGGTTGCCGTCGACCTCGAGGGGCTCGTCTACACCATCGGCGTCGTCGGTGTCAACGAGATGGTGCAGCACTTCACCGGCCACCAGCTCCACGAGTCAAAGGAGGCGTTCCGTCTCGCCGTCCGGGCGATGACCGAACTCGAGATGTACTCCCGTGAACTCTCGAAGAAGCACAACATGACGATCGCCCTCGCCCGCACCCCGGCGGAGACGACCGGCCAGCGGTTCGCGGTCGCCGACCTCCTCGACGAGCGGTTCCGGGACCACGCGATCAAGGTCATCAAGGGCGACGCTGATAAGGCGCTCGATATGCTCGGTAAGACGCTCGACCTCCCCATCTACTACACGAACGGCACCCATGTCACCCCGGCGGCCCCGGTCCCGCTCACGAAACGGATCGAGATCGAGCACGTCTTCTTCCCGGTCGTGGACGGCGGCAACATCTTCCACATCTGGCTCGGGGAGGCGCGTCCTGATCCCCGGGGGCTGATGGAGATGGCGATGAACCTCTGCCGGACGACCCAGATTGGCTACTTCGCCTTCACCCGGGACCTGACGGTCTCCCTCAAGGAGTACCGGGACCTCAAACCGCCGCGCCCGGACCAGGGGAAGGCAGGCGGCCTCTCTCCGGCGGCGGATCGGGCGGACGCCTGACCGCTATCACACCTTTTTTTGCTTCTCGCGGCGACTCAAGTGAGGGACCGTCCGGCCGGAGGCTGCGGCGGCGCATGATGAGGCAACACCTATGATCGATCTCAAAACTCCACTCCTCGCCATCGACGTCGGCAGGGGCACCCAGGATGTCCTGGTCTACGAGCCCGGCCGGACGATCGAGAACAGCATCAAACTGGTCCTCCCCTCCCCGACCGTGATCGTGGCGGGGAAGGTCCGGCAGGCAACCCGGGCCGGGCGCCCGGTCTTCCTGGACGGGTTCCTGATGGGCGGCGGCGCGAACACCGGCGCGATACGCAAGCACCTGGCCGCGGGGCTCCCCGTCTACGCGACGCCGGAGGCCGCTGCGACCCTCCACGACGACCCGGAGCGGGTCAGGGCGATGGGAGTCGAGATCCGGGCCGGACCGCCGGGGGACGCGGTGACCATCCGCACCACCGACTACATGGAGCCGGAACTCCGGCAGGCGCTCTCCCTCTTCGGCGTCGACTACCCGGAAAACGTCGCCGTAGCGGTCCAGGACCACGGCTACTCCCCGCACCGGAGCAACCGCATCCACCGGTTCGAGCTGATGCGGGAGCGGCTGGACGCCGGCGACTGGGACCTCCTCTCGCTCGCGAGCGACCCACCACTCGCCGATATGACCCGGATGCAGGCGGTCCGCCGTCAGGCGCCGGACGCGCTCGTCACCGATACCGGGCCGGTCGCCCTCATCGGGGCGCTCTGCGACCCGGAGGTCCGGCGGATGGCAAAGACGGGGGTTACGCTCGTCAACGCCGGGAACGGGCACACCCTCTGCTTCACCCTGAAGGGCAGAGAAGTCTACGGGCTCTTTGAGCACCACACCGGTGCGCTCGACCCCGCAAAACTGCAGGACTACATACGGCGTCTCGCCGACGGCACCCTGACCTCAGAGGAGGTCTTTGACGACGACGGGCACGGGGCGGCGGTCAGGAGGCCGCTCAAGACCGATGCCGTCGTCGTCACGGGCCCGAACCGGCTCCGGCTGCTCCCCGATGCCTACCAGGCGGCACCCTTCGGGGACATGATGCTCTCGGGATGCTTCGGGCTCGCGCACCTCTGGAAGCAGCTACGAGCCTGAGCCAAACAGCCCGCTGAAGAGCTGCAGGAGCCAGTCGAGTATCGACGGCGAGGACGCGGCCCGTTCCTCCGTTGGCCCGGTGCCCCCTTCCGCGGCATAGAAGGCCGCTACGTCTTCCTTCCCGAGGCTCTGTAGGGCCGCAAGGTGCCCGACCGCTCCCTCGACGATCGTCTCGTGCTCGACACCCCGTTCCCACGCCCCCATAATCGTCTCCGACGGGCGGAGGTCCGAGTCCTCGATCCCGGCAAGCGCGTAGAGTTCAGGGAGGGACGCCTCCGCCGCGCCCGCCTCCCCGTTGGGCCGGATGGAGAGGACCGGGTCCGAAACACCCGTCGAGGGGATCGCCTGATCGCCGGCATAGGCGTATGCCCGGAAGGCAAAGAGGTCCGGGTTCGACGTCAGGTTCGTGACCAGCCGCTCCTCGGGGAGGGTGAGGTTGGCTACCGTCAGTCTCCCGGCCCTGGTGGTGACCAGGAACTCCCAGACCCCGCGTTCTCCGTCCCGGAGGCTCCCGGGCTCGCGGGTCCGCGTGATCTCGTAGACTCCGGTCTCGCCCGGCGGCGGCACCAGGACGACGTGAGCCGGGCTCTCCCCAGTCACCGTCAGGTTCCGGGCCTCGATGGTCACGGCGACGGTGAACGCCTCCCCCTCAAAGACCGCCCCCGGGTGCCGGCCTGCAAGGCGCATGGCAGGGTCGAGCAGCCACTCGAGGTTCGCGATCTCCACCCCGCTCCGGGTGAGGGCGACGTCGTCCGGCGTCCGGTCGAGGAGGAGACCGACCCCCCTGACGAAGAGGCCGTCGCGCGGCTCGGTGGCGGCGGACGGTGCCCCTGTCTCATTCCCCCCGGGGGTCGCCGACGGTCTGGCGGAGTTGACGAGCGGGTGACCGCTCTGGACCAGCGGGCGGTCGTTCGTGAGGTGAGATTTAGCCATCGTCGCGCTCGGCCGCGGGGGGGCATACTTCGCCAGGGTCGGTACCGCCTCTGCCTCCTCCTCATCGTCGGAGGTGTCGGTGAGATCATCCGTCCCGGAGTCGTCATCGGAGTCGTCAGTCCCGGAGTCACCGGGGCTGGAGTCGTTCTCACCCGTCAGGGAGAAGAACCCCACTGTAGGCTCCGTCGTGGGCGTCCCGGTCGGGGTTGACGTCGTCACGGCTGTCTCCTCATCATCGTCGGGGGTGTCGTTTGAGTCACCCGTGCCGGAGGCGTCGCCGGAAGTATCGGCGCTCGAGACGTCCATCCCGGAGAAGACCGTCAGAGTGGACTGCGTTGTGGGCGCCTCATCCGGGGTGGAGGGTTCGCTCGTGAGGGAGGCGGGCCGCTCCGTAACCTCTTTTTCCTCCCCAAAAACAGCCATCGGGGTGGGATCCGCCGGCGTGGGAGGGATCACCGGCGTCCTTGCGGCAACAGATTTATCATTGCCAGAGTCCGGGAGGGCGGACGCGAACGGAAGAACGAGGCAGAGCGCCAGAACCAGGAAGACGGGGAGAAGGCGCCTCATCGAGACCACCCCCGGCGTCCGGGGACCCCCGGCGCTCCTGCTGTTCTGCTGCAACCAACACGAGGTCCCACCACCCGTCCGGATCCTCCTTGCATGAGAGTCTCATGGAGACCGGACTAGTATAAATAATTTCCTGATCGGAGGCCGCCTGCGACCCCTCGTGGAAAACGGCCCTGCGAGAGCATGCCCGTGGCCCGTAACCTATCCGGATGCGGCCGGGCAGGACCGAACGGACCCTCCCCCAACAGAGGGATGCGAGGACTACAAAAAAAGATGGGTTTTAAGCCATCTCGTTCTGGGCCAGCTGGACATCGGCGATGTCGTGCTGCCGCTGTGCAAGAACCTTTGCCTTGAAGATATTCTTCCCCGCTTTGCCGATGGCAAGGCCCCGGTCTTCATCCCGGACCTCAACGAGAGCGACCTGGAGATCCTCCTCGTTGGTGTCGAAGTCGATATCGGTGACCTGAGCGGGAAGGAAACAGTTCCGGAGGAACTGGGCCGGATCTGCGGAGTACTCCACAACCTCGATCCTCTTGCCCATCACATCGGAGGCCTTCTTGATGCTCGATCCACTCTTACCGATGGCAAGCCCCATATCGCCGGGGTTGATCACGAAGATGATGCGCTCGTTGCGGTTGTCAACGATGCAATCGCGGCTGCCTGCGCCGGTGAGGCTCTCGAACTGGGAGATAAGGCGCATGCACTCCTCAGTCAGCACGACCTGTGGCATTGTCTACACTCTCGCAGCATTCAGGATATCGGATTCACCTGGCTCGACCACGGCAAGCGCACTGACGACGTACGGCATACCGCAGGCTTTCCCGAGCTGGACACTCGAGCCCTCGTAGACGTAGACAGGGATGTCGATCTCTTTCACGATATTTTTGACGGATTCGGGGCTGTTTTTGGCCACCACGACAAGCTTTGCCTTGCCTTCCTCGATGCATTCCCGGGTCTTGTTCTGTCCGAGGAATACCGTACCAGTCTTCACGGCTTTGCGTAGTGAAGCATTAAAGTCCATATTATGATTCTCCTAGATTTTCAGGTTTGTTGGTGTTGGTTTTGCGATGAGTTTCACATCACCGGTGCCGAGCTGAATAGGCTGGCCCACGATCACGTTCTCGGTGACACCGTTCAATTCGTCCACCTCGTTCGCGATTGCCGCATCGAGCAAGTGGTTGACCGTTACCTCGAATGCAGCCCGGGAAAGGACGCTCTCCTTCTCGCCGGCAATACCGTGCCGACCGATCTGCTTGACCTCGCCGTCCATGCACATCATATCAGCGACGAGCATGATATGACGGACATCGACGCCGATACCCTGTTCATTCAGGGTGCTCAGGGCCTCCCGGATGATCGCGTCCCGGCCTGCCTCGATTCCGAGGACATCGGCGATCTCGCTGATGTTGTTGCTCCGGGTGCGGGAGGTATCGACTCCCTCGACTTCGAAGACATCTTTTAGGTTGGAGCCCTCAGTATAAAGGATATACTCTCCGCCCTCCTTTCTGGCGACGACCCGCTCGATATCGTCGATACCCTGGACGATGACGTTTCGGACGTGTTCCGCGAGCTGGAAGAGATTCTGATAACTCTCCCGGTTCTTCGGGGTGAACGTGAGCGACGCCTTCTTCACGTCCCCTTCGACATCGAAGTCGCGGAAGTGCCGTTTTTCCCGGATCTTCCGTGGCCCGGTCTCGAAGATCTCCTCTACCCCGATCTTCCGTCGGTCGCAGACCGATTTGTTCAGCAGGACGAGGACCTGCATGTTCTCCATGTCAATGGTGATGTCGCCGAACTCGTGGAGCGGCGCGGCCTCGATCTGCCAGCTCACCTCACGGGCGCGGTCACGATTGAAGGCCCAGTCGTCCTGCAGGTAGATCGCCATCGTGGGGGTGCTCGGCTCCCGCCGGGCGTCCATGATCTCAATGAGGCGGGGGAGGCCGAGGGTAACGTTGATCTCGGCCACACCCGCGTAATGGAAGGTCCGCATCGTCATCTGGGTGCCGGGCTCGCCGATCGACTGCGCCGCCACGATGCCGACCGCCTCGCAGGGCTCGATCCGGCTCTTCCCGTACTCGGAGAAGACCTTTGCCAGGATCTCTTCAAACTGCTCCTCGGTGATCTCCCGCCCTGTAAGGCTCGCCTTCAGGTCTTCCCGGGTCCGGTAGGGCAGATCGAGGGTGTCGATCCGCTGCTCCATATCGCTGTTCACCTGACCTCCTCCTTTAAGACACTCTCTACGATACCCTTCACGTCTACCGGGGCTCCGTAACTGCTCCTTCCCGGGTCGGTCCCGTCCTCGCCGTAGCAGAACTGGATGATCCGGCCGCCCGTCGTCCGGACGGTGCCGTCGTACTCCACCTTGAGGTCCTGCAGGGCGTTGATCATCCGCCGCTGCAGATACCCGCTCTGCGACGTCCGGACCGCCGTGTCCACAAGACCTTCACGCCCACCGATGGCGTGGAAGAAGAACTCGGTGGGGGTGAGGCCGCTCTTGTAGCTGTTGGTGACGAACCCGTGCGCCTCTGCGCCACGGTCGTTCCTCCGGAAGTGTGGCAGGGTCCGGTCCTCGTAGCCACGCACGATTCGTTCGCCACGGACCGACTGCTGGCCGAGGCAACCGGCCATCTGCGTCAGGTTCAGCATCGACCCACGGGCACCGGAGACCGCCATCACCACGGCGGTGTTGTCCATGCCAAGGTGCCGCCCGGCGATCTCACCTGTGCGGTCACGGGCCTTGCCGAGCACCTGCATGATCTGCATCTCAAGCGTCTCCTCAAGCGTCCGGCCCGGCATCGGCTCGAGTTGCCCCTCGTTGTAGATCTTGATCCGGCGGTCGACGTCGGCGAGAGCGCCGGTGAGCACCTCGTCGATCTGGCCGTACTCGGTCTTGGTCAGGTCCTCGTCATCGATACCAAACGAGAACCCTTTGAGCATGATGCCCCGGATCGAGAGTTTGGTCACGTCATCGATGAACCGGGCGGCCCGCTTCATGCCGTGCTGCCGTATGATCCGGTGCAGGATCTGCCCGTCGAACGCGCCGATCCCCTTCTTGTCGATGGTGCCGGTGATCAGGTTTCCGTCGATGACCTGGACGAACGCATCGTTCTCGCAGAGCTCACGTTTGCAGGTCTCGCAGTTCTGACACGACGAGGCGTGGAAGACGGTGTTCAGGTCTCTCGGGAGGACGAGCGAGAAGACCTGCTTGTTGGTCCAGAGCGGGTTCCCGTTCTCATCAAGTCTGTCCGGCTCGGGCAGCTCGTCGATGGGCAGATGCTGGGTGAGGTAGAGCGTCGTCTCCTTGTCGAAGTGCCGGACCGTGTGCGTCAGGAGGAAGATTCCCGAGATGTGGTCGTGGATGCCCCCGATGATCGGGCCGCCGGTTCTCGGCGAGAGGATGTTCGCCTGCACCGAGACCAGGATCTCGGCCTCGGCCCGTGCCTCCTCGGTCTGAGGGATATGCAGGTTCATCTCGTCGCCGTCGAAGTCGGCGTTGTAGGGCGGGCAGACGGCCGGGTTCAGCCGGAAGGTCTTCCCATCCATCACGACGACCCGGTGGGCCATGATGCTCATCCGGTGCAGCGAGGGCTGCCGGTTGAAGAGGACGATATCGTTGTCCTTCAACTGCCGCTCCACGGTCCAGCCGGGCTCGATCATCTCGGTGACCGTCTCCAGGTTTGCATCGGAGAGCCGGACCCTCCTGTTGTCGGGCCGGATCGCGTAGTTTGCACCGCAAGGGGACCTGATGGTTGGGCGCTCGGGACCATTCAGGACGTACTGCTTCATCTCCTCGATGTTAAACTGCGTCACCCTTATCGGGAGCGTCATCTCGTTTGCGATGGCAAGCGGGATGCCGACCTCGCCTATCGAGAGGTTCGGGTCCGGAGAGATGACCGTACGGGCGGAGAAGTTCACACGCTTACCGGAGAGCGAGCCACGGAACCGCCCTTCCTTTCCTTTGAGACGCTGCGAGAGGGTCTTCAAGGGCCGGCCGCTCCGGTGCCGGGCGGGCGGGCACCCTGCCACCTCGTTGTCGAGATAGGTGGTGACGTGGTACTGCAGGAGTTCCCAGAGATCCTCGATGATCAGCTGGGGCGCGCCGGCGTCCTGGTTCTCCTTGAACCGCTGGTTGATCCTGATGATGTCCACGAGCTTGTGGGTCAGGTCGTCCTCGGACCGCTGCCCGTTCTCCAGGATGATCGAGGGGCGCATCGTGACCGGCGGGACCGGGAGGACGGTGAGGATCGTCCATTCCGGCCGCGCGACGTCCGGGTTGACCCCCAACGCCCGCAGGTCTTCATCCGGGATCCGCTCGAGGCGCGCCCGGATGTCTGCCGGGGTCAGTTTGTGCTCGATCTTCCGCCCCTCCTCCACGAAGACCTCGGAGAAGGTGGTGGGTTTCTCGAAGTTGATCTTGAGCTGCTGCTCCCCGCAGTGGGGGCAGACCCGCTCTTTCTTGATATCCTTCTCGGAGACGATCTCGCCCGCGAGGTCGCTGTCGTCGGTCCCGACGATCTTCTCGACCTCTTCGGCCGTCATCAGCAACCGGGAACAGGACCTGCAGGAGACCCGCAGGAGTTTCCGGATCAACCGGGTGTAGCCGACATGGATGACGGGTTTTGCGAGTTCGATGTGCCCAAAGTGACCCGGGCAATCGGCCGCCTTCTGGTCGCAGGTCTTGCACCGGAGACCGGGGTCGATGACACCCAGGTTCAGGTCCATCAGGCCCTGAGGGTAGGGAAACCCATCGTCGTCATAGGTGTCCGCCCAGATGATCTTCCGGACGCTCATCTTGCGGATCTCCTTCGGGGAGAAGAGCCCGAACTCGATCCTTCCAACACGTTTTGGACTGGTCATAGTTTGATTGCGCCCCCTCTCTTATACCATATCGTCGAGTCTCAGGCGGGGAGCGATGCCCATGCTCTTCATCTCGTCAAGGAGGAGCTTGAACGCATAGCTCATCTCGACGGGGTAGATGTCGGTCTCGCTGCCGCAGGCAAGGCATCGCGTCACCTTCCGCTTCCGGTCCAGCATCGCCACCATACCGCACTTCGCGCAGACCCACTGGGTCACCTTATCCGATTCGTCGAGCAGCCGCTCTTTTAAGGCCATGGCCGCGCCGTGGCCGATCATCACGTCCCGCTCCATCTCACCGAACCGGAGACCACCCTCACGGGCACGTCCTTCGGTCGGCTGGCGGGTGAGCACCTGCACGGGGCCGCGCGACCGCGCGTGCATCTTGCTCGATACCATGTGGTAGAGCTTCTGGTAGTAGATGACGCCGATGTAGATGTCGGCCTCGAACTCCCGGCCGGTGATGCCGTCGTACATCACTTCGCGGCCGTTGTGCGCAAAACCGAGTTCCTTGAGCGAACTCCGCAGAGCCGTCTCGCGTTCGCCACGGAACGCGGTCGCGTTGATCCGGCGTCCCTCAAGAGAGCCGACCTTGCCGCCCAGCATCTCGAGCATGTGCCCGATGGTCATACGGCTCGGGACCGCATGCGGGTTGATGATCAGGTCGGGGGTCATGCCCGACTCGGTGAACGGCATATCTGCCGAAGACTGGATCAGCCCGATGACACCCTTCTGGCCGTGCCGGGATGCAAACTTGTCACCGATCTCCGGCACCCGGAGGTCCCGGGTCCGGACCTTCACGAGCCGCGAGGAGTTCTCGCCCTCGGTGATGATGACGGTGTCCACGATACCGTGCTCGTTGCTCCGCATCGTGACCGAGGTGTCGCGCCGCTTCTCGACGGCGATCAGCTCGCTCGTCGGCTCCTCGAGGAACCTCGGCGGGGAGGTCTTCCCGATCAGCACATCCTTCTCGCGGACGACCGTCTCGGGGTTGATGACGCCGTCGATATCGAGGTTCGCGTAGTACTCGGCACCGTGCGCACCGGAGACCTCTTCGTCCGGAACCTGGATCCTATCGACCTGACCGCCGGGGTAGCGCCGTTCCTCGCCGTCGTAGGTGCGGAAGAAGTGCGAACGCCCGAGGCCCCGGTCGATCGAGGCTTTGTTGATGATCAGCGCATCTTCAATGTTGAACCCCTCATACGAGATGATCGCGACGACGAAGTTCTGGCCGGCAGGCCGGTCGTCGGAGCCGATCGCATCGGAGGTCTGGGTGTAGGTGAGCGGTTTCTGGACGTAGTGGAGCATGTGCCCCCGGGTGTCGGGGCGGAGCTTCATGTTCGACGTAGCGAACCCGAGCGCCTGCTTGACCATCCCGGCGCCCATGGTGACACGGGGACTGGCGTTGTGCTCGGGAAACGGAACGTGCGCCGCACCGATACCCAGGATGAGCGAGGGGTCGATCTCAAGATGCGTGTGTTCAGGGGTGAGGTCCGCTTCGTTGATGGCGATGAAGAGGTCTTCTTCCTCTTCGGCATCGACGAACTCGATCGCGCCCTTCTTCACGATGTCGGCAAAGGTTATCTCGCCGCTCCTGACGAGCTCGAGATCGCCCTCGGCAACCTGCGGTATCCCATCGCGGCAGACGATCAGGGGGCGACGGGCTCTCCCGCGATCGGTGTGGACGATGACGTCGTTGTTGAACTCCTTGTAGGAGACGTTGACCTCGCCAGGAATCTCCCCGCGCCGACGCATATCGCGCATCCGCCCGACCAGGTCCCGGGGGTCGTCCACGAGCCCGATCAGGGCACCGTCGACGAAGACACGTGACTGCCTCATGCCGTCTCCCTCCGGAGGGCGATAACACCCATATCGTACAAAATACCCTTCACTTCCTCTTCGTCGAGAACGCCCTTGCTGATCTCGACCATCTGGGCGAAGTTCTTCACCAGCCCACAGTTCGGACCCTCAGGGGTCTCGCTCGGGCAGATCCGCCCCCACTGGGTGGGGTGCAGGTCACGGGCCTCGAAATGAGGCTGCGAACGGGAGAGCGGGGAGATCACGCGCCGGAGGTGCGAGAGCACCGCCATGTGGTCCACCCGGTCCAGGAGCTGCGAGACACCGGTGCGCCCGCCCACCCAGTTGCCGGTGGCAAGCGGGTGCAGCAGCCGCTCGGTCAGGACATCCGCACGCACGGCGGTGCCGATCGAGAGGTCGCGGTGGCGCATGCTGGCCCGTTCGAGCTGATACTTCACGTCCCTTGTCAGGCGGTTGAGCGAGATCCGGAAGAGGTCCTCCATCAGGTCGCCGGCAAGTTTCAGCCGTTTGTTCGAGTAGTGATCCTTGTCGTCGATCCGGCGCCGGTCAAGCACCAAGTCGAAACAGGCTTCGGCCATGCGGCCGAGGAAGTGCGCCTTTGCGAGACGGACACCCTCGATCGTCGACCGGTAGCCGGGGTCCTCCTCTTTCAAGCCCACCGGCATCAGGTAGTTCAAGTGCGGGAGGAGGTAGTTGTCCAGGACGAACTCCGCGCGCTTGCGCTGGTAGTCCCGGGTCTGGTTCGGGGCGAGTTTCTTCCCGACGTACATGACGCCGTCGTCGACGGTGTCGCACTCGCTCTCCTCCAGATTCTGCATCATGAAGGTGAGGATCTCCTCGTCGGTCGAGACCGCCTCCACGATGTCGTGGTCGCCCTGGAGCCCCAGCGCCCGCATCAGGTCGACGAACCGGAGATGTCCGGCGACCGAGGGGAACGAGACCTCGAGCAGGTTCTTGCGGTTCCGCTCGACGATCACGAGCGCACGGTAGCCCCGGTACTGCGAAAAGACCTTCGCCACGTAGATCCGTTCGTTGTAGCGCTCGGTGAACTCGGTCATGATCTTGTTCGAGGCAAGGTCTTCGAGCGTCATCAGCACCCGTTCCGTGCCGTTGACGATGAAGTAGCCACCGGGATCGAGCGGGTCTTCGCCGTGCGCGGTCCGCTCGGCATCGCTCAGGTTGTAGAGGTTGCAGGCTGCCGATCCCACCATCACCGGCAGCTGCCCGATGGTGGTGATGATCGGATCCTGCCGGTCTTCACCCTGGACGAGCGTCATCTCGAGCTGGATCGGCGCCGCATACGTGAGGTTCCGGAGGCGCGCCTCGCTCGGGAAGAGCTCGGACTGCGACCCGTCCGCCTCACGGACCCGGGGCCTCTTCACCTCGATCGTGCCCAGTTCAACCCACACGGCCTCTTTACCTTTCCCACGGGTCTCAATATCGGTCTCGATGACACGCTGTTCATCAACGACTTTCTGGAGGTTGTGCAGGAGGAAATTGTTATAAGAGTCTAACTGGTGACGCGCCACATGCTCCCGTGAAAAGTATGCTCTCGATAAAACACTTCTATCTAACAGATGGATCAGCTCCCCGGCCTTTGCATTATTTCTTTGGTCTCTTCACGACGAGGCGGTAGGCCTCTGCCCTGCCTGCCGTGCGACTGTCACGAGTAATCCGGATGACGTTCCCGACATCACCACCGATAGCCTTAATTGCGGGATCGTCGTGGTACATTTTTGGTAGTTGCTCTAACGAGATATGATACGTCGCAAGAAGGTCTGTGACTTCTTCTCCGTCCATAATCTGATGGTCCGGAACCATCTCATGTTTGAGTACGTCAAGCGAGGTGCTCATCGCCTTACACCCCGCCGACGAAAGAGTTGCGTATCAGATGCATCACCTTATGAAAATCCATAGACATCGCCCATGGCAACGGGCCCAAGGGGATTTGAACCCCCGACCACCTGGTTAAAAGCCAGGCGCTCTACCTAACTGAGCTATAGACCCCGCGCGTACTGCCATCCAGCATTATTACAATGCAAGAATAGTATAAAAACATTCCTTCCGGGCGTATCATATAATTCGCACTCCAACGATATAAATCTTTCAATTTGTGACTCGCCACGGGCCCACCGGAATGTTTAATGCCCGCCGCGGAGTCAGGTTATATACGTAGTTTCCCGGATCAGGGTGCCCGCATGACCTCTCCCAAAAACCGTGTCGATACAGCCATATCCGCCATATCGGGAGTGACGCTGGCGATATATCTGCTCATCGCCGCCTCGCTCTCCTTGCTCGCGGTCTTCTCCTTCTACGATGTGATCCTGGATCTGGTAGCGTTGATCCATGCCGGGGACATGACGCAGGGCGTGCTCCAGGTGCTGCACGACCTCCTCCTGACCCTCATCATCGTCGAGATCCTGGAGACCGTGACGGCCTACTTCAGGACCAACCGGGTGCTGGTGACGCCGATCCTGATTGCGGGCATCACCGCGATGGTGCGGCGGGTGCTGACCTTCGGGGTCGAGCCAGTCGAGCCCATCGACATCGGGATGACCCTTGCCGCAATCCTCGTGCTGACGATCGCTGTCATCTATATCGGGCGGCAGGAGCGCGCGGAGAGTTATTAGGACAGGAGAGGCCTGTGATCCCGGACCGCGCGGAGATCGATGCGGCACCGGACCGGCGGGGAGGATTACTGCCAGAAGAGCGCACCGGTACAAAGGGGGGTTTTGAGGGTGAGAGAGGATCACTGCGTCTCAAAGATGTCCGCAAACTGGGCCCGGACCTCGTTCAGGCGCTCTTCCTGAAGTTTGATGCTCGCCGCCATGCTCTTTATAGCCCTCGTGATGCTCTCACCCATGCCCACCCGGGCGTCCTTGATGCTGTAGGTGGTCTCCAGGATCTTCAGGAGGCGTTTATTGATATCGACGCTCTTTGAGAGGCGCTCATACTCATCGATGATCCGGGGGTCCACGCTGGCCGCGCGGGCCCGCTCGATATCGGCAGCGATGGAGTGCCGGCGCGCCAGCACGCGTTCTATGGCGTCGTAGAGCTGGTGATGGGTGGTGGGTTTGAGGATATAGTCCTCAATGTAGGCTCCGTACTCGTTTGCCTCCTCAGGCGTGAGGGGTTTTGCGGTCAGCATGAGGATGGGGAGATCCCGCGTCGCGGGATTGGTCTTGATCTTTCCGAGGGTCTCCCATCCGTCCATCGGCTCCATCATGATATCGAGGAGGATCAGGTCCGGGGGGGTCGCATCCAGGACTTCCAGACACTCCTCACCGCTGAAGGCGGTGATCGGCCGATAGCCTCCGCGCTCCAGCATGGTAACAAAGACGTCGACGATCATGGGGCTATCATCGACCACCAATATTGTATACATCACGCCTCCCCTCCTATTCTGGTTGCAATATCCAACAGTTGTCTCTGTACTGTAGAGAGCTCAGCAGACTTATCTATTACCGCCGCGATCAGGGCGGCCTCCCCCGCGCTGACGATGAGGATCGCAGAGTCGGTTGCAGCGATGGTGACCATGGACGGATTCTGGATACGGACGCTGCCGCAAGCGGCCTCTGCTGATGCAAGGACCGTTGCGCACATCGTCGCGAAGAGGGGTGAGGACAGGTTGCCTTCCCGGGAGTATTTACCGAGAACCACCCCCTCACAGGATACAAGGGCAGATGCAGCGACACCGGCAATGGACCGGATCTCATCGATGTAGCTCCGGGCATCCTCTCCCCTTAAAGAACAGTGACTCATGGCTGACTCCGGTCCACCTTTATAGGAATATTTGCTTCGCATCATATATGGATATCGAATAAGTCATCCTCCAGATCTGCTGTTACCTGGCCTTTGGCCGCAATGGAACGGTAATTCCCGCGGATGAAGAGAGTAAGTACCACCAATAGCGCGCAGGCAGGGCTTTGAGCCACTCCGGGAAAACGACAGCGGCAGTGAGAAGAAGCCCTTGCAGGACCCTCGCGAGACGGAGACCCGGGGACCGGGGCCGACACGTGAGATGGGATTTTTCCCTGATAAGAGCATCATTACGATTTAAAACGGATTTGAGTCTCCATAAAGGACATAGTTAAACGAATAAGTTTAAATTGCACAACTACTATCTATCCTTGAGACGGTTTGAGATGATCAGGGCCTACACCATCGCCTCAGGAAAAGGCGGAACCGGGAAGACGACCGTGACCGCGAATCTTGGAACGGCACTGGCCCAGTATGGCAGGGAGACCTGCATCGTTGATACGGATATGGGTATGGCCAACCTCGGGCTGGTGCTGGGGCTCGGGGAGACACCGGTCACGCTCCACGAGGTTCTGGCAGGAAAGGCCCGGGTCGAGGACGCCCTGTACGAGGGGCCATATGGCCTCAAGGTCGTGCCGAGCGGCCTCTCGCTCCAGGGGTTTCAGAACGCCGACCCACAGATGCTCAAAGATGTGGTGCGCGAACTCACGGATCGCTGTGATTACCTCTTCTTCGACGCTCCTGCCGGCATCGGCACCGATGCGGTCATACCCCTCACCGTGGCGGACGAGGTGCTCCTGGTGGTGAATCCTGAGATCTCCTCGCTCGTGGACGCCTTGAAGGTCAAGATCCTGACGGAGATGATCGGCGGCACCGTCGGAGGGGCCATCCTCAACCGGGTGATGCCAGGGAGTACCGAGATGAGCCGGAAGAAGATCGAGCAGACCCTCGGCGTGCCCATCATCGATACGATCCCTGAGGACGCGGACGTGCGGAGGGCGGCAGCGGCGAGGACGCCGGTCGTTGTCAGGTCGCCAGGGTCCCCTTCGTCGAAAGCGTTCCGGAGGATCGCAGCCTCGTTGGCAGGCATCCCCGTTGAAATGGAGCCCGGCCCCGCTCAGGAAGCCTTTATCGAACGACTTGCTCGTGCACTATTCAGGAGAGAACCAAATGTTTGACATCAATGCCATCATGATAGTCTTGCTCTCGGTAACCATCATCTGCCTGTTGTTTATTATGTACGTTATGTACGTGCGTATCCAGCAACTCCTCACCGAGGTCGCCTCGCTGACGGGCAGGATGGAGATCACCGGCACCGAACTGGAACAGCTGACGCGGAACGTCGAAGAGTTCAAGAGAACGCGGGGATAGGTCTCCTCTCTTTGCTCCTCAAAGCGAAGATATATGTGTGATTCCCTCACACAGTATAAGGGAGGGGCCATAGGGTAGCCTGGCCATCCTAGGAGACTGGGGGTCTTCTGACCTGCGTTCAAATCGCAGTGGCCCCATCGTACCATTTTTCTCTTTCCCGGATAGAAAGATCTGCAGTATGAGATTTTACGAGGGCTGCACGGATTGCCTGATCTCCCGGGTTGAATACGAGAGCAGGCTCTGCATCGACGATCCGGCGCGCGTCCAGGAGATCGCCCGGGCGTGCCGCGACCTTCTCGAGCGCATCGCCGCCGACCCGGTCCCCGCCCCCGTCATCGCAAGCCGGGTGCACCGCCTCGCCTACCGGATGATCGGGGATGCCGACCCCTACCGGTCCCTGAAGGAGGCCAACAACCTGGATGGGGCGGCGGTCTGCCGGACGGTGCGCGGCGACCTCTCGAAGTTCCGCGATCGGACACTCGCAGCGGTCATCGGCAACACGCTGGACTACGGTTCGCAGGCCCATACCGTCACAGACAACTTCGTTGAGTTCTTCCGCCGGGAGTTCGCAGCAGGGCTGACCATCGATGATACCGGCGCGATGGAGCCCCTCACTTCCCGGGTAGTCTACCTCGCCGACAACTGCGGGGAGATCGCCTTCGACGCCCTCCTTGTCGACCACCTCAAGGAGAGAGGGTCGCATGTCACATTCGCTGTCCGGGGCGCGCCGATCTTGAACGACGCAACAATGGAGGACGCGGTGGCGTTCGGGCTGGACCGCCGGGCGGACGCGCTCCTCCCCACCACGGACGGCATCGCAGAACTCGGCCTCAACCGGGAGATCGCCCCGCCGCCTCTCCTCGATGCCCTGGACAGCGCCACGCTCGTCATCGCCAAGGGTATGGCCAACTACGAGTCGCTCTCCGACTGCCGCGACCTCCCGCCCGTGGCCTACCTGATGTCGGTGAAGTGTGGCCCGATAGGTGCGGACATCGGTATTCCCGTCGGCTCCCGGGTCGCTCTCCTCCGGGAGTGAACACCCGCTGGAGCGCGGTCGGCCGGGAGGGGGCGGGCTAGCTCGCCCGGGACCGCGATAGCATATAAAGAGTATCAGCAACAGGTTATCCGCATGGAAAGATTATCCATGAAAAATGGGGCATATAATAAACCCATTTTGTATTCAGAAGGATATATTCAACGTGATATTTATCAGAAAATAATATATAATAGACGTTATAGACACTGAAATGGGGAAAGACCACACCCACCGATTACCAGTATTCAATTCCATCAGCAATCACCACGACAACCACCAATCACACCCACCAACCACACACAAGCGTTCGGTCAGGGGCGGGCAGCGCCCCTGCACCAGGGTTCAAGCGATCACAGGATTACACCGGGCCATAACTTTCGGGTGTGGCCCCCCCACCCTCATTCCATGAGGCCAGACCCCACCTCAATTTTTACCCCCGGCGATCGGGATCCTCTGTCACGAACAGTCCCGAATGAGCCCGATCAACCTCACTTTGCGAGACCTCCCCCTCACCTGCCCCGGCATTCTTCTCATCCGTCGCACCCCGCCTGGCCTTCGGCCTCCTCCTTCCTGAGGAGGACGTAATGCAAAGTGGTCCCGGGAGCGAGCCGGAACCCCGTTCATTTCCGGCATCTCCCCGTGCGGTGGACCGTGGGGGTATCGCCACCGGGGTGGGGCTTACGGGGAGTGCGAGCGCAGCGAGCTTGAGCACCGATAGGTGCGAGGTGCGAACGAAGTGAGCAGGAGAAGACCGAAGGTCTTCGAGGGGGCACGCCTCCTCCCCTGTCTCTACCATGTAAGCCTCTAACTGTTGCCCCCACACCGCCCGGCCTTCGGCCTCCTCACTCGCACCTCCGGTGCTCCTGCTCCGCTCCTCGCACCTGACGGTGCTCACGCTCACTATGTTCGCGCCTCGAAGCCTGACGGCTTCTCAAACTCCTGTCCTACGGACAGTCGTTCTCTGGAGCAGCGCACCCCTCCAAAAGGGGCGGGGGCAGTGCGTGGCGATACGCGACTGGCCGACCGGAGAAAGCAAAAGGGAAGAGATAGAGATCCTTCACCCGAATATCTTCCGGGAGATCTCCAGCGCCTCGATGGCGGGCATCTTCTTCCCGGTCAAGAACTCGATCGCCGCACCCCCGCCGGTGGAGATGTGCGTGAACCGGTCCTCGATACCGAGCCGCTCGATGGCCGCGCCGGAGTGCCCTCCGCCGACCACCGAGAACTGCACGGTGGAGGCCGCTCTCAGGAGATCGAACGTGCCGACGGCGAACTGCTCCTCCTCGAAGAGCCCGGCCGGCCCGTTCACCACGACCGTCCCGGAACTGGCGATCTCCCCCGAGAGGCGGTCGATCGACTCTTCTCCGAGATCAAGCACCTGGGCGTCCTCCGGGACGGCCTCCACCGGGTACTCCACCCGCCCGCCGTCCTCGCGGACGGCGACCGAGTGCGGCAGAGAGATCCGGTCCCCGTAGGTCCCGATGAGGTCTTTTGCCCGCGCGATCTCGCCGCGGTACCCGAGGTCGTCGATCAGCCGGGCCGAAGGCTGCCCGATCTCGTAGCCTGCCGCAAGCAGGAAGACGTTTCCGACCACCCCGACCACGATCACGCGGTCGGCGGTTCCCCGCGCGAGAACGTTCTTTGCGACCGCAAGAGAGTCGTCCACCTTCGTTCCCCCGAGCACAAAGGTGACGGGACGCGGGGCGCCGGAGAAGACCCGGGAGAGGTTCGCGACCTCCTTCTCCATCAGGAGGCCGGCAACCGACGGGAGTGCGAGCGGCAGCCCCACGATCGACGGCTGCGACCGGTGCGCCGTGCCGAAGGCGTCGTTGACGTAGACATCGGCCATCGCGGCGAGTCTCCGGACGAGAAGGGTCTTCTTTGCCTCCTCCGGCTTCAGGGTCAGGTTCTCCTCGGCGGCGAACCGGAGGTTCTCGAGCATCAGGACATCACCCCGCTTTGCACCCCGGATCGCCTCCCGGGCGCACCGGCCGAAGATGTCCTCGACATAGGTCACCGGGCGGCCGAGCAGCCGCTCCAGCTTCGCCGCGTGCGCCTCAAGCGTCGTGAAATCCTTCTTGCCGGGCCTGCTCTGGTGCGTGAGGATGACGAGCCGTGCATCCTCAAGCGCCTGCACCGTCGGCAGGTGCTCGCGGAACCGCTTGTCGTCCAGAATCTGGTTCGACGAGGGATCGATGGGCGAGTTGAAATCAACCCGCAGCATCACCGTTCCCGTCAGTTTCCCCGCACCAGCGAGCGTACCGATCTCCACCAGGTATCACCTCTTCCCTGATCAGACGCTCCGCGCCTTGATCCTTTTCAGGCGGAAGAGCTCCTCACGTTCCATCTCATCGAGCCGCATCTTGATAAAGTCTCTGGCCTCGGTGAGTTCCGGGATCACCTTGAACTCGAGCGCGTTCACCCGGCGCTTGGTGCCCTCGATCTCATCGAGGAGCCGCTTCATGGTCGTCTCGATCTCGGCGGCCTCGATGATCGCCTCGAGCAGGTCCTCGAACGCCTCCGCGGTCTCGTCGATGACCGCAGAGGTGCCGAGCATCCCGTAACCGCGGTCGAGCACGCCCTTCCGGACGGACGACGACTGGATCTCCGGGACGACGACGCCCATGATGTTCTTGCTCTTGAGGGAGATCTCGGGGACGTCTGCCGTCGAGAAGGCGGCAGCTTTCACCCCGATCGCACCCTCGACGGTCTCCGCGAGGGCGATCATCTCCATCGCATGATCGTATCGCTCGAGCATTGCGCCGCGGCTGTCTTTCGCATGCTGCAGCACCTTGAAGAACTCCAGGATCAGCCCATCGCGCTTCATCTTGAGGATGTTGTAGCCGCGCTCCGAGAGCTTGATCCGTCGCTTGACGTTGATCAGCTCAGATCGGGTCGGCTTGATATCTCGCAGCGCCATGAACACTTACCCCTGTGCCTTCTTCCGGTACTTCGGGTGATACTTCTGGATCAGTTCGCGGTCGATACGCACCAGCTGCTCTTCAGGCAGCGTCGCAAGGAGGTCCCAGCCGAGGTCGAGCGTCTCCTCGATCGACCGGTCCTCGTAGAGGCCCTGCCTCACGAACCGGTCCTCGAAGAGGTCGGCGAACTCAAGGAACATCCGGTCGCGCTCGGAGAGCGCGTCTTTCCCGACGATGGCGACCAGGCCCCGGAGGTCGTTACCTTCCGCGTATGCCGCGTAGAGCTGGTCCGAGACCTTCTTGTGGTCTTCGCGGGTGTGCCCCTTCCCGATACCGAGGTTCATCAGACGGGAGAGCGACGGCAACACGTTGATCGGCGGGTAGATACCCTTCCGGTGCAGCTCACGGTTGACCACGATCTGGCCCTCGGTGATGTAACCGGTCAGGTCCGGGATCGGGTGGGTGATATCGTCGCCCGGCATCGTCAGGATCGGGATCTGGGTCACCGAGCCCTTGACGCCCTTGATGATACCGGCACGCTCGTAGATGCCCGCAAGGTCCGTGTACATGTAACCCGGATAGCCACGCCGGCCGGGCACCTCTTCACGGGCCGCGCCGATCTGACGGAGCGCCTCACAGTAGTTGGTCATATCCGTCAGGATGACCAGCACGTGGTAGCCGAGGTCGAACGCCAGGTACTCGGCTGTGGTCAGCGCGAGACGCGGCGTGATGATACGCTCGACGGCCGGGTCGTCTGCAAGGTTCAGGAAGACGACCGCCCGTTCGAGGGCGCCGGTCTTCTCGAAGTCCGCCATGAAGTAGTTGGCCTCTTCCCGGGTGATACCCATCGCTGCAAAGACCACGGCGAACTCTTCGGTCGAGCCGGGAACCTTTGCCTGCCGGGCGATCTGGAGCGCCACATCGTTGTGGGGCAGACCCGATGCCGAGAAGATCGGGAGTTTCTGGCCGCGGACCAGGGTGTTCGTCCCATCGATCGTCGAGATACCCGTCTGGATGAAGTCCTCGGGAGACGATCGGGCGTAGGGGTTGATGGCCGCACCGGAGGTCTCGAGCCGCTTTTCGGGCACGATCTCCGGGCCGCCGTCGATCGGCTTGCCGCCGCCGGAGAGGATACGACCGAGCATATCCTTCCCCACCGGCATCTTGATCGTCTCGCCGGTGAAGCGGATCCCTGAGTCGCGGCCGATACCCGTGGTGCTCTCGAAGACCTGGACAACCACGATCTCGTCGCTCGTGTCCAGCACCTGGCCGCGCTTGACCGTGCCGTCGGCAGTCACGATGTTGACGAGCTCGTTGTAGCCCACCGGTTCCGTCTTCTCAACGAAGACCAGAGGGCCGGCAATCTTTGAAATCGTCCTGTACTCCTTCATGGTCACGCCGCCCTCATTGCATTGAATTCAGCTTCCATGTCTTTGAGAATCTTCTCAAGCACGGGCTCGTAGTCCTTGATGAACTTGATCTGCACCAGTTCGTTCTTGCTCTTGACGCCGACGATCTGTTGCGGGGTCGCTCCTCCGATCTGGGCGGTGCGCGCGAGATCGGCGTAGCGCTTGATCGAGTTCATCATGTCGTACTGCTTGGACATCGGGCAGAACGTATCCACCGCGTCGTAAGCGTTCTGCTGCAGGAAGATCTCACGGATCATCCTGGCCACCTCGATGGTGACCTGCTCCTCATCGGGCAGGGCGTCGGAACCGACCAGCTGGACGATCTCCTGGAGTTCGGCCTCCTTCTGGAGAACACCCATCGCCCACGCCCGGAGCGGGTTCCACTCGGGCGATACCTCTTTGTCGTACCATTCGCTGAGTGAGTCGAGGTAGAGCGAGTAGGAGTTCAGCCAGTTGATGGCCGGGAAGTGCCGGCGCTGGGAGAGCTTCGCGTCCAGTGCCCAGAAGACCTTGACGATTCGGAGAGTGTTCTGGGTGACCGGCTCTGAGAAGTCGCCGCCGGGCGGCGAGACCGCGCCGATGACCGAGACCGAGCCGCTTGTGCCGTTGTGGTTGATCACACGGCCTGCCCGCTCGTAGAACTCCGAGAGACGTGCCGCAAGGTATGCGGGATATCCTTCTTCACCGGGCATCTCCTCAAGACGGCTCGAGATCTCACGCATGGCCTCTGCCCACCGGGAGGTGGAGTCGGCCATCAGCGAGACATCGTAGCCCATGTCCCTGAAGTACTCGGCGATCGTGATCCCCGTGTAGACGGACGCTTCACGTGCTGCGACCGGCATGTTCGAGGTGTTTGCGATCAGCACCGTCCGCTCCATCAGCGGCTTGCCGGTCTTCGGGTCCTCGAGATCCGGGAACTCCGTCAGAACCTCAGTCATCTCATTGCCGCGCTCACCGCACCCGATATAGACGACGATCTCGGCATCGGACCACTTCGCCAGCTGCTGCTGGGTGACCGTCTTGCCGCTCCCGAACGGGCCGGGGATGGCCGCCGTTCCGCCCTTAGCGATGGGGAAGAGGCCGTCCAGGATCCGCTGACCGGTGATCAGCGGGACGTCGGGGTTCAGCTTCTCCTTCACGGGACGGGGCACACGGACCGGCCAGCGCTGGAGCATGACGATCTCGGTGCCGTCCTCAAGAGTGCAGATGGTCTCGTCCACCGTGAAACTGCCGGCCGCGATCTTCTTGATCTTGCCGCCCTTCGACCGGGGCGGGACCATGACCTTATGAACGATGTTCGTCTCCTGGACCGTGCCCAGGATATCGCCGGCCTTGACAACGTCGCCCGCCTTCACCGTGGGCACAAACTCCCACTTCTTCTCGTGGGAGAGGCCGGGAGCCGAGACGCCGCGCTCGATAAAGTTGCCCATCTTGTTCACGAGCACCTCGAGCGGCCGCTGGATCCCGTCGTAGATACTGGTCAGCAGACCGGGCCCGAGCTCGACTGCAAGCGAGAGGCCGGTGTTGCTGACCGGCTCGCCGGGCCTGACGCCGGGGGTGTCTTCGTAGACCTGGATGATGGTGTTCTCACCCTCGATCTTGATGACCTCCCCCATCAGTTCCTCATCGCCGACCTTTACCACGTCGTACATGTGTGCGTCGAGACCGACAGCAGTGACGACCGGCCCTGAAATCCGTTTCAGGACCCCAGAGGCCCCATTCTTTCCTTTTTTCTCCATTACTTCCACAGATCAACACCCACCGATCTCTTGATTCTCTCTCTCATCGACAGGCCGCCCTCATCCCCACCGATCGCGATCACCGTCGGTTTGACGGAGTTCTCGAGGGTGGTGCGGAGCCGCAGGGGGAGCCGGTCCATGTCGCTGCCTTTCAGCACGAGGATACCGACGTCCCTGTCCTGGAGCACCTGGTTGATGTGCTCGACCAGCCGCTCGTCGGTCTCGGCCGCGTAGGTCTTCCTGACGCCCGCGAGCCGAAACCCGAGGATGAATTCACTGGTACCGACTATTGCGATCTCCATGTTAGATCACCAGGTAGCCCTGTAATCGCTCACCGGGGAGGCCTGCCTCCTTGCCCCGGGCGAGGGCGCGAAGGTTCGCGACCTCGTACTTCTTCTCCTCCAGGTAGACGATGACCGGCAGGATCGAGAACGGATACCGTTTTGACATCCGCTCCATCTGGTCCAGCTGGACCCGGGTCAGCGCAACCTCGATCTCGTGGAGGGCGCTCGTGGACCGGATCGCCTCAAGCGCATTCAGGAGCGGGACCATCTTCACCTGTCTCTTCAAGGCGTCGATGAACTCGTCCCGGTCCTCGATCCCCGAGAGCCGCTGCAGTTCCTCCACCGAGAACGAGCCGCCACTGATCATCAGTTCCCTGACGTCCTCACGGACGTGCCCGGCCCGGAGGCGGAAGAGGTTCTGGATGTTCCGGACATCAATCTCGAGCCTGATGTACTTCAGGAAGATGTCCCCGCCCTTGATGCCTTCCGTGGCGTCGGTGATGAGCCGTGCGTAGTAGCCCCGGTAGAGTTCGTTCTCCAGGTGGGCAAACGACCCGGTCTCCATTGCGCGGGGAAGTTCCCGCTCGATGATCGGGTGGAACCGCTCGCCCTTGAGCGCCTCGACAACCCGTTCCGGTGACTCTTCGGTGAGAAGACGGTCGAGAGCGACCTTGTCCAGCCTGCCTGCCGGAACCAGGACCTCCTTGATCTTCCCCGGCTGTAACCCCTGCATCTTACCGCGCAGGATGGTGACGACGTTCTGGATGTCCCAGCGGCGCAGGTAACTGGCGGTGAAGTACTTCAGTTCCCCGGGCACAAGTTCCAGGATGTGCTGGTACTCCTTGGCGAGGTTCCAGCTCAGGGCCTCCTCGACGAGGTCAATCCCGGAAAAGGAGTTGGCGAGTTCATCGATCTCGGACCGGTAATTGGTCTCGCCGATGAACCGGGTGATCTCAGGCAGGCTCATATTCAGCATGCGGAGATAATCCTCGCGCGGAATCAGCAGTGATCTACGCACCCGCATACGAGTGCAGGCGTAGATGTACTGGGCCGATCCGCTACTTACTCCTGCCATGTATGAACCTCCTCATGTGAACAGAATCTCTGACGCGTCCTTCAGGCCGGACTCCCAGACCTCGTCCAGGAACGTGCGGTAACTGTGGTCTATCTGCAGATCGCCGCTGGTGCTCTCGACGATGATGCCGCCGGGGATATCCACCGGCGCACCGACGGTGTAGCCTGAGAGGGTCTTTGACCGGGAGATGATCCCTTCGACGACCGGGGTATCCCGCTCGTTCGTGTGGACAACACCCTGCTTGATCTCCTTTGCCGCTCTCTTCAACAGCTCTGTGAGCGCCTTCTCGTGGAACTCAGCAGGCAGATCACCGACAGCAGCGAGTGAGGCCGAATAGACCTGATCGAGGAGCGTCTTCTGGGCGTTCAAGACCTGTCGCTTGACGACGAGATTCGCGGCCGAGGCCTCCTGGTTGATGGTGTGGGTGGCTGCCCGGTCCGCTTCCTCCTGTGCCGAGATCTTGATCCCGGCGGCACGCTCCTGTGCGTCCCGGAGGATCGCGTCGACTTCGGCCCGGGTCTCTACCCGGACCGCCTCGGCCTCTCTTCGCCCTTTCTCCCGGATCTCGTTGACGACTGCTTCGAGTCCCATGGTTCACTCCATCAGAACAGAAGCAGCAGTGCAACCACAAGACCGAAGATAACGATGGTTTCGGGAATAACCGTCAGGAGCAGTGCCAGACCAAACACATCACGGTTCTCCGCAGTCGCTCCGACTGCGGCCGCACCGATTCCCAGCTCTGCGATACCTGTGCCGAGGCCGGTGAGGCCGACCGCGAGGCCTGCGCCGAGTGCTTTCATTCCCATCTGCGATGCCTGTACCATTTCAAGAGTCATGCCAACATCTACCATTTCCTTATTCCTCCATGAATTTAGGTTTCATACCAAACGGATTGTATTTTTTGCCTCCACCCTTGTAGAACTTGGTGAAGAACTCAACGTAGTGAAGACGAATCGAGTGCAGACCGCCACCGAGAAGGCCAAGTGCCGTGTTCAGCACATGCCCCATCAGGAAGACGAGAATGCCGAAGATGATAATGATCACACCGAGCGGGGTGATCGCTGCAAGTTGGGGCTCTATCAGCATCCCGATCGAGATGTAGTTGATCACCATCGCGATTGCGACGGAGGATAGGCCCACCGCTACCAGACGGGCGTACGACAGCACGTGACTGATGATTGTCGGAACTTCGACGAGCTCAAGCGCGTTCTCCTGACCGATCCCGACGATTCCTGCGAGCAAAAGGACAACCCCCGCTACAGCGGAGACGTTGAGTCCCATGACTACAACAGGAAGACCCGTCAGGTCGGGCATCATCGGTATGGGGAAGAACGACCAGATCAGGAGCAGGAGGCCCCACATGACCCCAAGCCATCCGGCATGGGCGATCATCGCCTGTGTCGCGTGCTTCCCGTGGTAGAGTTTCCGCGCGTTGATGATACCGAGAATGCGCCCGAACGTGATATGCAGAATCCCGATCCAGATCGCGACGATCATCAGTTCGACGACCTGCGGGCCGTGACCGCCCGCGGCTCCTCCGATGTTGAGGTGCCGGGAGAAGATCAGCGCCGGCCATGGGAGCGAGAAGCCAAGGAACTCACTGTAGAGAATCCCGAAGATGATACTCGATATGCTTGCGATACCGAGCACTTTAAGGAGCATTCTCCCCGCGTCGCCTTTCAGGAACTTCCGCAGCCCGAGACTCAGGGCAAGCAGAACGGCGCCGTAGCCTACGTCGCCGAGGATCATCCCGAAGAAGATCGGGAACACGATGGCCACCATCAGTGTCGGGTCGATCTCGGAGTACCGCGGACGCGCATAGATGTCCATGAGCACCTGCGTCGGTTTGGCAAACGTCGGGTTCTCGTACTCTACCGGGACTACGGTATCGTCGTCGATCTCCAGTTCCTCGATATAGATCCTGCCGTTGGTCGCTCTCTCGAGCGCCTCCCGGATCCGGTCCGCCCGGTCTCCAGGCACCCATCCTTCGGTGATGAAGGTCTCCTCCGTGGTAGCAAACCGCAACGGGGCTTCCGCCCGTTCTACGTCAGCCGTGAGTAGTTCATCGCATGCTACCAGGAAATCGGTGTGCCTCTCCCGGAACTCCGCGATCCTGGTGTTGACCGCAGTGATCTCGGTGCCGCTCCGTCCGGCCTCTGCCAGGTGGGCGCTCCGGAGCTCAGCCGGAGATCCTGTCCCTTCGGGAACGGGGACCGCCTGGAACCCGGCGTCGAGAAGAGTCCGCTCGACCGGTTCGCGGTCTTCAATCGAGACCACGACGACGATCATGTTGCCGGCCGTCTTGTCGGAGAAGTACTTCTCGTGAGGGGCGTCGATATCGACGTCGTGCGCGATATGCCCGGTGAACACGGTAAACCGCGTGTACCCGCGGTAGAGTTCCAGATCCAGAGGAACCACCGTGAACGGTTCGAGCTCTTTCGCGCGCTGTTCGTGCTCCTTCTGCTGCGTCTCCAGTCTCGAGCGCGAAGCGATGAGATCCTCGGCCTCCTTCTGGATAGCCGGAAGGTCCGTTCGCATCATCGCCCTGACCTTCGATGCAGGGATCTTTGCTCCGGTCTCTACGTTCTCCGGGTCTATCCCGGCCGCACTCTCGATCGCTCTGACCTTGATGAGCGCCGAAGCCGCATCGCTCGCCCCGGGAAGCGGGTGGCCGATCGAGAGCCCTTCGGGAGACTCGCTCTCCGGCACGAAGTCTTCGATGTGATAGACGTTGTGACGGTAGAGCTCGCTTACGATGGTCTCGATCTCACCCTGCGGGGCCGCGATGAGCAGCCGGCGCATCCGTTCAGGCCGTAACATGCAGTTGCTCCTTAAATCGTGCAACTATCAAGTCTACAGCTTTCGCGAGGTTTTTGTCCCCCGTTGCTTTCAGCCGCTCTGCGCGCGCTTCACCCTCCTTAACAATCTCTGCATACCTGCTCTGCGCCTGGGCCCGTGCCTCCGCGAGGCGTTGATTCCTGTACTCCGCGGCATCGTTCTGTGCCTTCAGAACCAGGTTGTCAGCCTCCAGTTCGGCATCGGAGAGGCTTTTCTTCCTCTCGGCCTGCGCATCACGGATCATTACCTGATACTCTTCTTCAGTTTCCCTGATGCTTTTCAGGACATCGGTCTTCATCAAACCCTCCTTCTCACGGCTCATGAATATTTGATGAAAATAAGCATATATTTATTGTTGTTTGTCCGCGGGGGAATTTTCCGTTTCCAGATGGGTCACCGCCACCCCGGACGGCAGGTGTTCGATCGAGATCCCCCCGGGAATCCCGGCAAGCGAGAGCCCGGAGAGCTCCGTCGACGAGCAGAGCAGGTGCTGCTCGGGGTGGGTCCCCCGGCGGATATCACAGGACAGAACGATCTCCGGGGCGACCGAGACGACCATCGATAACCGCTTCGACCCGGGGTGATCCTTCGGGAGGACGACGAGGGGGATACGGTAGCGCCTGACCAGCTCAAGCATCATGCGTGCCTGCTCAAGCGGGCCGCCTTCCGGCATGGAGACAGCAACCAGGTCGTCGGGGCCGACTCCCTGGCAGTACTCGTCGTCAGGGGTCTCTATGCAGAGGGTAAACCGGGAGCCGGCTTTCCCCACAAGCAGAAGAGAGCGTTCTCCCTGGATGAGCAGGAGGCCCCCGCCGAGAGGCACGGTCATCCCGCCCAGCCCGGCGGGGAGTCTCCCGGAAGCGCTGCCTTCAGGCTTCTTCGACATCTTCCGACTGGCAGCTCGGGCACATGGGCCGCTTTCCGACGCCCTTGAACTTCTCGCCGCACTCTTTGCACCGGTAGCTCGTGCCCTTCACCCGCTCGCCATCAAACTCGATATCAACAGGTCCGCCGACTGTACACATCTGGCATCACCACGGGAGAGATGGGGGTCGAAGAGTATAAAACCTATCGCGGCCCCCCCGGGGCGGACGGATGCTTCCCCCATCTGCCCGACAAAGCAGCAGAACGTCCGGGTGCCGGAGATCACCGCCCTAGATGACGACGGTGAAGACCACGAGCGCGATGATGAGCATCACGGCCGCGTGTTTGACGCCCGCCCGGATCGACGCCTCTCCCATCTGCCCGGCGATCAGGCCCGAGAAGAGTGCCTGGACGAGGCACCCGTGATAGAGGAGGCGTTCAAAGGTGATGATGGGGGTGTTCCCGATGGGCACTGCGCCGGCAGCCGCGCCGCCCGCGGCCGATAGGGCGTTGACGTCGGCGAGCGCCGAGAGGAACTGGATCTGGATGACGGCCACGACAAAGACGAAGACGACGAAGACCAGGTAGATGATGGCGGTGTAGATGAACATCTCGGTCTCTCTCTCGCGCTTGAGGTTCTCCGAGATCGTGGCATCACGGGCTGCGATGTTCAGCACCTCGCTGATGTTGCCGGTCATCCGGCTCGCCGTCGTGATCAGGGTCACCGCCCGGGCGATGGTGGGGGTGCGTATCCGCTCCTCGAACCGGACGAGCGCGTCCTGGACGCTGGCGCCCCAGTCGATGTCGCGCTTGACCTTCCGGATCTCGTAGGTCAGCACCCCGAGGTCCGCCCTGACCAGGATCGTGATCGCCTGCGCAAGGGTCAGGCCCACCTGGTTTATCCCGGAGAGGCGGTTGAGGAACTCGGGGATGGCCGCCTCAAGCCGCATCACCTTCGTCCGCCAGACCTGATGAACGATACCGAACGGAAGAAGGACGACGAGAAGCGCCACGATGATGTGGTCGTCTAAGACGTCGACGAGGATCTCGGGATCGGCGTAGGCCGGGGTCGCGAGGACGGTGAGGAGGACGTATCCGAGCGCGACCGGCACCGTCACGTAGAACGTCCGGTTCGGTTCGACGAGGAACGCCTGGAGGGGGTGGCGGATGAAGTCCCGGAACTTCCGGGCGCGGTCGTACCGCTCCAGTTGCCGGGAGGACTCCTCGTCGCCGGGACGCTCCTCGACCCGGACGTCGGTGAACTCGCGGAGCCAGCGTTCCTCGGTATACCGCTCGACGGTCTCGGTCTTGATCGAGATCGCGTCGATGGCGAGGATGAAGAAGAGCGATCCGAGCGGGATGAGGATATAGATGACGATCGAGAGTTCGAGGATCGGTGCGCCGCTCATGAGACCCATGACGACCATGACGATGATGATGAAGAGCGGGCCCGCGACAAAGAGCGTCACGTAGGCCTCGGCCGCCAGCTGGAGCGTGGAGAGGAAGGTCTTCTGCTCGAACCGGGCGTCCTCCTGGTAGAGCCGCACCCGGGCATCAAGGAACCCGAGTATGTCTCCCCCGCTCTCGATGACGGAGACGAGATCCTGGATGAACTCCTGCAGCTTCTCCGAGGGGGTCGTCTCCTGCAGGTGCCGGAGCGCCGTGATCTGGTCGTAGCCGAAGTAGTCGGTGTCCCGGACGACACGGCGGAACTCATGGGCCGCTTCACCGTAGACCGCCGCACTCGCACTGAGCGCCCGGAAGATCGCCATCATCTCCGCCCCGCCCCGGCGCATGGCGTACATGTAGGAGACGGCGTTATGGAGGAGCAGGTTGATCCGGGTCGCCCGGTTCTGTTTCTGGATGGACGGGTATCGCAGGAAGAGGAGGTAGGCGGCGTATGCGGCAAGGAAGAAGATGAACACGCTCACGATGACCTGGAGGAGGGCGATCGCGGCATCCGTCAGGACGAGCCCCGGCAACCGGAGGGCAAAGACGTTGTAGACCCTGACATGCACTGCCGGGAGAACGGCAAGGCGCATCACCGCGAATCCCAGAACGGCCCAGAAGATGCCGAAGATACCGGAGGCGAGGAACGCCCGGAGGAGGTAGCGGTCGAGCGTCACCCCGCTGTTTGCCGCTACAAGGTCCTCGTGGAGACCCCGGTAGCGCAGGGGGTCGCGTCCCACCCACCAGCGGACGAGTCGGCGGAACTGTGCCTGCGCGGGCAACATCAGCGGATCAACTCACCAAGGTCGTCGAGGGAGGCGAGCACCCGGTCAGGCTCGATCGCGAAGGCCTGGATGATCCGGGCAACCGCCCGATAATCTCTGATGCCCTGGTCTTGCATGGCGAGCAGGATCTTCCTCCGGGTCTGCAGTTCCTCATTGAACCGGGTCCGGGACCAGCCGCGGTACTCCATGATCTCGGCGTAGATCCGGGACCGCCCGGAGTAGGAGAATGTGTCGGGTATGGGGTTGTACTCGAAGACCGTGTTCACCTGGAGGTTGCCGGTGAGCGGGTCGATCCCAGCGAGCTCGACGATCTCCCGGCACCTTCTCACGCGGTCGCGCCCCCGGTGGGTGAGCGCCTGGACGGATATGACGTCGAGCGCCTGGAGCATGTTCCTCGGCACGTTGAGCGGCTCGCTCCCCAGGCGGTGGATCGCAGCGTCGACGCCGCCGGCGTGCATGGTGGAGAACGTCGTATGCCCGGTGTTCATCGCCTGGAAGAGGGTCTGGGCCTCGCTTCCTCTGACCTCGCCGACCAGGATGAACTCGGGACGCTGTCGCATCGCGGCCTTGAGGAGTTCAAACATCCCGATGGTGTTGGTGGACCCCTCAGACGACGTCTCGCGCGTGACGCTCGCGATCCAGTTCTCGTGGTAGAGCGTGATCTCCCGGGTGTCCTCGATTGAGACGATCTTTGCGAGCGGCGGGATGAAGAGAGCGACGGCGTTGAGCGACGTGGTCTTTCCCGACGCGGTGCCGCCGATGAAGAGCAGGCTCTTGTTGTTCTCGATCGCCATCCAGAAGTAGACGAGTTCGTCGACGTCGAAGGTGTTCGTCTCGATCAGTTCCACCGGCGTGAACGGCGTCTCCCGGAACTTCCGGATCGTGAACGAGGTGCCGCGGGTGGTGACCTCGGTGCCGAAGGTGAGCTGCAGCCGCGAGCCGTCGGGGAGGGTCGCGTCCACGATAGGGCTGCCTATGGAGACGTGTTTGCCTGAACGCTGGGCGAGGGTGATCGCGAGCGAGTTCAGGGCCGGCTCGTCGAAGCGGATGTTCGTCTTGATGTTCTGGTGCTGCCGGTGATAGAGGAAGAGCGGGATCCCCGTCCCGTCACAGGATATATCCTCGATCCGGCTGTCTTTCATCAACGGGTCGATCCGCGACCACCCGAGGAAGTTGCGCTCGAGGTAGTAGCGGAGCCGGAAGACCGAGGCATCGGCGAGGGTGAGGCCGTACTCCACGAGGAGGCCCTCCATCTTCCCGGCGAGGACCACCCGGCGGTCGGAGGCCAGGTCGTGGTCGTCCAGGATCAGGACGTCGCGGAGGTCGTCGAAGAGCCGTTCCAGGAGTTCGTACTCGAAATCCGAGAGCACGGGCTCGAAGAGGAGGTATTCGGCCTGGTTCGTCCGGGTGTTCCGGGCTACCACGGCAAGAGCAAGGCCCTCGGTGATCCAGTAGCGGCTGATCTCCTGGTAGCCCGCCGGGACTACCGCATCCACGAGGGGGCCGTGCGTTGCGGGGTCGTACCTGCCCGGGGTCCCGTTATCCTTCCGGGAGCCAAGGAGATAGTCCAGGAGACGAGCCGGACTGAACCGGGCCGCCGGGAGGTCTCTTCCTGCCGTCACCGCAGTCTCGTTGTTGAACGGTGTGCCACCTCTCTCACCCTTCGGATCGCTGGCCGCTCCCTGCATATGCTCCCGTGACCTCGCTCGCTCTCAGCCCGGCCGCCTTCCCGGTGGATGGCCGGGCTGAGACCATACGTGTGATCTGGAGCGGCATCCATATAAACCTGCTTTTTCGCACAGATCAGCCTTCTACCATCGCAACATCCAGAGAACCCGCACAGGATCAGAATGTTTTAATCGGGACTCCCATATAGTAGGTAGTAGCCATGCAAGACCGCCTCCAACTACGGATGCCGACGGGGATCACCTCGCTCGATCCAGTGCTGGACGGGGGCGTCCCGCCGGGATCGGTGGTGCTGCTCCTCGGGGAGCACGGTGCCGGCAGCGTTGAGTTTATACAGACCTCGCTGATGAACCTCTGCATCCAGAAAGAGAGCAAAGCGGCCGGAAAAGACCTCCTGCTCCCCGAGAGTATCTCCTACGTGACGTTCACCCGGATGCAGGAGGACATCCTGAAGGAGATCGCCCTCTCGTTCAACCCGGGCCTCTACGAGCAACTTGAGGGGGAGATTGTCTTTCACGACCTCTCAGAGCTCTACTTTGATGCCAGCATCGTTCCGCCGGGCTGGTATGGGGAAGGGAGCGTCATTGAACGCCTGCAGAAGAAGCAACGCAGGGAGAACACGAATGTCCTGGCAGAGGTTGCCCGGGTGCTTGATGGGTGCCCGAAGAACAGCCTGATCGTCCTGGACTCGCTGACCGATATCGCCCCGTCACAGATGGAGGGAGCCCGGCGGCATGCGTTCATCGCCTTCCTGCGCGGCCTGCAGCGGGCGGCGAAACGCTGGAACACCACAGTCTATCTCCCGCTCACCTCCGGGATCCTGGACCGGTCGCAGGAGCTCGAGATCGCCGACTGCATCGATGCCGTGATCCACTTCCACTGGGAGGAGGCCGGCGCGCAACGGCGGCAACGGGTCATGTACTTCGGGAAGTTCCGGGGCGTGATGCCCCGCCTCGAGGACCGGGACCTGGTCCGGTTCGCGGTCATGGTATCGGCAACGGGGGGGTTTGAGGTGCGTAACATACGGGTGGTGGTATAACGGCAGGACGGGTGAAGTTCGGGGTCGAGGGGCTCGACGAGATGCTTCATGGAGGGCTGGTCGAGGGGAGCATCTGCGCGATCGTCGGCACCTATGGCACCGGAAAGACGATGTTCGGCCTCCAGTTCGCGTATGAGGGAGTGTGCCGGGGCGAGAAGGTGATCTATATCAGTCTCGACGAGCGGGAGGACCTTCTCCGCGCTACCATCGCACAGAAGGGGTGGGACCCGGCGATCGTGAGTGACCGGCTCTACCTCTTGCGGCTGGACCCGACCGACTTCAATCTCGCGATCAGCAGCATCAAGAGCGAGCTTCCCGCGCTCATCAGGAGTTTCGGGGCCTCAAGGGTGGTCATCGACCCGATATCGCTCTTCGAGGGGCTCTTTGAGGACGAGTCCGTCCGGCGGCAGGAGATGTTCGGGTTCATCGAGATGATGCGGGACCTGCCCTGCACCCTGGTGATGACGAGCGAGGCCGGCATCGCGAGCCCTGAGGAGAGCAAGTACGGCCTTGCCGAGTTCCTGGGGGATGCGGTGATCCTCCTTCACCGCGTCCGGTCCCGGGGGCTCACCGAGGTCCACCTGGCCCTCGAGGTCGTGAAGGTGCGCCGGTCGCCCCACTCACGCGAGATCAAGCCGTTCGAGATCTTCCAGGACCGGATCATGGTCTATTCTGAGGCAAGTCTGTTTTAAGAGCGACGGGCCGAAGGGCCGGAGCTTGAGAAAATTGCCCAGCAATTTTCGAATGGCGACGCGTGCCCCTCTGGGGCAGGCGGAGATCGAGAAGACCGAAGATCTTCGAGTTCCGATAGACGGGAACGTCTGCAGGAGCACTCCACTCCTGATGGAGCGTCGCGACTCGCACCTGCGATAGCCCGGACGTCGGGATCCGGTATTTCGCTAATCAGCAGCACGGCTGCGGGCATCAACAGCTCCGGGAGCTTCAGGACGAACTTCCCGACGACGGCCGCAACCTTCACCGCGTCCCCCGGCCCGGGGATCGCGCCAACGGGATCGCCGTTGAGGATCGCCTGCACCGCGTCGCGGATGTCGGCAACCCCACCGACGACCGGCAGACACGAAAACCCGATCCAGCCGACCATGTAGTAGGGCGAGGAAGCGGTCTCCTCCCCGACCAGCCAGTAGAGCGACCCGTCGGGCAGCCCGGTCTCCCCGAAGACCGCACCGGCCAGGATCTCGCGCCCGATTTTGGCAAGGTTGATGTCGCCGCTCGCGGCAGGCGTCAGCGGGTCGGGATCGGCGCCGTCGCGGAGGCCGTCCCCGTCGGTGTCCGGGTTGAAGGGATCGGTGCCGTACTCGAATTCCGCCAGGTCATCGAGGCCGTCGTCATCCGTATCCGCCTTCGTCGGGTCGCTCCGCTGCTTGAAGTAGGTCTTACCGTTCTCGTCGGTGACGGGTTCCCCGGCTTCAAAACCGTCCGAGAGCCCGTCACCGTCGGTATCGATCAGGTACGGGTCGGGGTTGTGCCGGTTCCCGAACCCATCGGTGTACCCGCCCGTCTCGAAGCCGTCCGGCAGGCCGTCCCCGTCCAGGTCCTCCGGCACCAGGACCACGTTCACGGTGCTGGTCTGGCCCGCGACGACGGTGACAGACTCGTAATAGGAAGCGAACCCCTCTTTCGTGACGGTAACCTGGCGGGTGCCGGAATCGACGTTGGTCTCCGTGAGTTCCCCGGACGCGGGGATGGTGCCGACAGAGAAGCCGTCGATGGAAACCGCGGCCCCGGGCTCCGAACAGATCACACGGACATTGCCGCAACTGGAAGTGAGGGGCAGATTAATGTGCTTCTGAGTATGCTGGTTACGGGTAATCTCGACGGTCTCGATTGCCGTCCCATAGTATAGACTCGATGACGTCAATACGAGAGTATGCTCACCCTCAAGGAGCTTCGCATTCGAAACCCCGGAACCATAGTAAATATTGTCGATGTAGACGATCGCCCCCGTTGGGGTTGACGTTACGGTCAGGTAGCCCGTGGGTGCGCCTACCTGGTGGATCAGAGAAGTGGCGGTAAAAATGTACTCGCCTTCCTTAATATGGAACACGCCGTTATGGTTGTTATAGCCGTTCTTCTCGATCGAATAAGCTTTTGCCCCGCTCGTGGGATATTCAGCGAAATCTCTCGTCAACCCCTTTCGCTCGCCCGTCTCATGTGTCTTAGTCACCAGATCTTGCGATCCCGTCACACCCCAAAAGGTGACGCTTGCGTTGCCGACGCCCTCGCCGGTCTGGGAATCTCTGACCCACAACAACACGTGATAGATGTCTGTTTCCCCTAACGACTCGATACTTTCATCCTCGTCAAACAGCGCCTCCCACCGCGCCGAGTCCAGGACGGCATACTTCGCCGACCCCGCCGCCGCGCAGGAGACCACGCCGTTCACGGCATCGACGGCGGAAGCAACGCCGACGAACGTCCCGAGGTCCTCGTCGAAACGATAGATCGCGAGCCGGGAGGGGTCCACGACGTGGGTCGGGTTGTACGCGATCTCAATCGTTCCGGACCCGATATCGTCGCCGAACCCGATGGCGGCGACCTTACTGACCAGGATCTCGTCGCTGATCAGGTGGGTGTAGTTCACCGCGGCGACGCTGACGTTGGCAACGGCGTACCCGCGGCCGAAGACCGTCAGGTTCAGAGTCTCGTCGAGGAACCGCTCGCCGCTCCAGTAGTCCTCGGCACCGTCCGCGACCCCGTTACTGTCCGAATCAGGGTTAAAAGGACTTGTCGTCCCGAGGGCCACCTCGGCACCATCGGTCAGGCCGTCGCTGTCGGTATCGGCGTCGCAGGGGTCGGTCCCCATCAAGATCTCGTCCGCGTCGGCGAGGCCGTCGTCGTCGGTATCCGCCGAGAGCGGGTCGGTCCCGTAGGTCTGCTCATCGAGGTTCGAGAGGCCGTCCCCGTCCGGGTCGTCATCCGTCCCGGCAGCGACGATGACAGGATCGCCGTCTCCCATCAGTAACATCTGTCCCGGCTCCTCCGGGAACGTCCCGAGTTTCAGCAGCTCGAACGAATCGGTCAGGTTGTCCCCGTCGGTATCTTCCACGAACGGGTTGGCACCGATCCGGTACTTCACAAAGACCGGGAGGTCGCCGGCGAAGACCTCGTAGCCGTCGATGACCCCGTTCCCGGCCTGGTCCCCGGGCCACTGCGCGCAGTCGGAGTCGGCATTGAGCGGGTCAAACCCGATCGCCTGCTCGAAGGCGGCCGGCAGCATGTCCCCGTCGAGGAGGAGGGTCGTGGAGAAGGGGTTCCCCAGCGAGTCGGTGCCGCCGACCGTGATCGTGTTCGCATCCGCAAGGGTCACCTCAGTCGAGAAGTTCCCGCCCTGCACTGGAACTGTCGACGATACGTTGTTGTGGGTGAGTATGAGGCTGGTTATGGCGGTATCGGAGACGTTCCCGGACACGGTGACGTTGCCGCCGGCTGGCACCGTATCATCATGGGGAGAGGTGATCGTGATAGGAGGGGGTTGGTGCAGTTCGAACGAGTAGTATTCCATGGCGAAACGGGGGCTCCAGGCCGGGTTCTGCCCGTGTGAGATCTTCACCCGTACGGTCTCGGACTGCGGGAAGTCTGCGTGAAACTCCTTGGGAACCTGGTTTGCAGGATCGGAACTGGAGAACCCGGACTCCGAGTAGACAACCTCGTCGTTGACCTCGATCGTCATCCACCGCCCGGAAGGTACATCGGTCCCCGGTACGCGCGCAACGAGCGTCAGGCCTTCCCACCCGTGCGTTCGAGCACACGAAAGATCCCTTCGCAGGACTCAGTACTTCGTTAATTTTGGTACCCGGCAACGATGCGGTCTCACGCGACGCCGCAAAGTGCGAGGCTCTATAAGGGCGGAGTTCGAGCACCGTCAGGTGTGAAGTGCGACGGGCCGAAGGGTGCGACGTTCCAACGGAGCCGGAGTGTGAGCACCGTCAGATGTGAAGTGCGAGCGTAGGCGAGCATGAGAAGCCGTCAGGCTTCGAAAGGAAGTCAGCAGTTTAACCTCCAGGGGGCTTCCTCGGAACTTTATCGGAGTGCCGGGATCCCGCCAGGACGCCCGCCCCTCCGGGATCACCCCCGTGCACCACGGCCCCGGCCGGCCCCCCGCTTCTTCTGCATCTTCCGCCACCGCTTGAGGATGAATGCTCCGACGACGAGGACGAAGAGCGTATTGTAAAGCGCCCATATGATCGGGTCGCGGAAGTCGGTCCCGATCAAGTTTCCGTGCACGACGGCAAAGAGGAGCACGACGTATATCAGGCCGTGCACCCACCGCCAGTACTTCGGGATGTACTTCCGGAGCAGCACCCCGGCGAAGGCGATGTAGAGGAGGTAGAGGGCGGGCTGGCCCGCAAGTAACCAGAACCGCTCCCAGGACGAGAAGGTTGGGATGAATAGGGCGGGGTTCATCGACCGTATGGCGAGGGTCACCGGGTGCAGCGTGGGAAGGAGGAGGCCGACGGCGGCGAAGGTGTGGTGCACCGCGAGAAACGGCCTGCCGAAGACGGCCATGACCTCGCGGAGGAACGGTGTCAGGATGGCCGCGATGGCGAGGGCAAGGTACCCCCAGAGAGCGAGGAGGCGGGCTATGACGGTGAACGGGTTTTCGTAGGGTGTGGTCAGCACCACTGCGGCGACCAGCGCATACAGGGCCAGGATGACGGCTGCAAGGAGCATGCCCGCCCGGGAGAGAGCCACGGTTTCGGAAGGTTTGGGAGAAGGGATAAGGGTTTCGGCCGGGGTGTGGTCCGGGGGAGCATCGCGAGTCGAGATCGAGAAGGAGAAGTCCTCAATCATCCACCCACTTTCGCGTTCTTCGCGGCTTCTCATGAACAGCGTACAGGGGCAATGACAGGGCCTCACGCGAAGGAACTGCATCATCCCGGTCAAGCCGAGGCGAGATAGGCAGCCATGATTATTCTGTCGTCTCCAGAGGTGGAGTGACAACGGCAAAACCTATCGAACTCGGGCTTACCCTTGAGGGCAAAGATGCCCGGCGTTTCCATGATACATTGAGAAGCCCACCTATACCGACGACGCACGAAACTGATCCGATCTGCGGCGCACAGAGCGCAAAATCAGCGTCTGTGAAGATATGCCTCTCCCGGCACTCCGTTTTTTTACCCCTTTCCTCCAATCTGCTATTCAGCGGAGGCACCTGGAGGCAATCATATACCTGCGCACAATCGCAAAGAATCTTTTACCATCCCAACAATCAGAGTGATCCACGGGTGGTTCGACGACGGTAGAGGTCGACGGCACATTGATAGGTAATAGGACAATCCAGCAGGACAATCCAGCTCGATCGATCCCTGAAACCGTGGGGAGAGAGAGTGATGGTCAGGTTGAAGAAGCAACCTAAAAATGACAAAACTCTATGCACCGATGAATATCTCCCGAAACCGGCCGAGAAAGACCTTGAAGAGTTATACTGATCTTCTCACTCCAGCGCACCCATCTGCAAAAGTGACCCCCTGACTGCCCATGGCCGCGGCCTCCTCTGTGGGTATGGGGATATCGCGGTCCACGGCCGCACCGACCCCGCCGGGGTCCACGCGGAAGGAGCAGGAGACCCGGGCCTCACCCCCGGACAACAACCCTTAAGACGAATCTTAAGAGAGATACTATCAAATGCTCGATCAGTTCAAGGGCTGCCTGCTCGGGGCCGCCATCGGGGATGCGCTCGGCATGGCGCGAGAGAGCACACCGCCCGACTTCCAGCGCCTCCATGAAGGATACCGGCGCGCCTGGCGGGGGCACCCGAACGCGGGGCTGAGACCCGGGCAGTTTACCGACGATACCCAGACGATGCTCCTCGTCGCCGGGATGCTCGCCGACGGCACCTACTCGGAGAAAGGGTATGCCGCCGCCCTCACCCGGATGTACCTGGACGGGGACCTCCGGTTCCCCGACGGCGCCGTGGACGCCGCGTGCCGGCACATCGCCGAAGGCAGGCCGGCCGGTGTTGCCTCAAACTCCGCCGGCTGCACCGGCATCGCCGTCCCGTTCGGGCTCGTCTACGGCGACCCGGTCGACGTCACCGAACGGGTGGTCCAGGCCTGCAGCGTCACCCACACCCACCCCGCGGCGCTCGCAGGAGCCGTCACCGTCGCGATGCTCATCCACCACGCCGTCCGCGGCCGTCCCGACGCCCTTGAGATCGCGGAGAAGATCGCCGGCCTCGAGGACCCCGCCCTCGGCAGCAAGATCCGCGACGCCGTCCGGCTCGCCCGCGAGGGGATCAGCCTCGAGAGCGCGTTGTCCGTCATCGGGAACGGCGTGACCGTCTACCAGACGGTCCCGCTCGCCTTCTTCCTGATCCACCGCATACGAGAGACCGGAGCCCTCCTCACCACCGCCGCGCACGTCGGGGGGAACACCGACACCATCGCGCTCATCTGCGGCGCCTACGCGGGCGCGGTCTATGGCCGATCCGCCCTCCCGCGGGACCTCCTCGACGGGCTCGAGAGCCGCGACGAGATCGAGGCGACGGCCGCCCGGCTTTATGAGCGATACACCACAAAGCCGTGAACTACCCAGCCCTGAAGGGCGGGGCTTCCTGCTTCATGGCCAATACTTGCATCACAGAAACGTGATGTAGCGGTATTGGCTCCACAGGCTCAAAGGGCTGTTCCATCCCCACGCGGTGGATATTCACCGCAGCATTATAGTCTCGATCGGCAACAAACCCGCAGTACGGGCACTCGTGAACTCTGTCGGAAAGCGTCTTTTTCACGATGCTTCCACAGTTCGCGCACATCTGTGACGTATTCCGGGGATCGATCTGAATGAAGTTCGTACCAGCACTTTCAGCCTTGTACGAGAGATACGAAAAGAATCGCCCCCACGACACACTGTGGATACTTCTCAGGAGTCCACGAGATTTGCCGTTCTCTTTCAGATACTTGATATTCAGGTCTTCAACGCAGATCGTGGCATAGGTGTCAACGTACCGACGGGAAAGTTTGTGCAGGAAATCGTTCTTCTGGCTCGTGATATGTTCATACACCTTCTCCAGTTTCCCTTTTGCCTTCTTCCAGTTACTCGAGAACCGTTGTTTCCGGGCGATACTCTGCTGTAACTTCCTGATCCGGTCAAGTGAGTGCTCATAGAACCGTGGGTTCTCAATCACCGCGCCGTCACTATCGACCGCAAATGCGTTCAGACCGACATCGATCCCGACAGACCGTCCTTCACACTTCGATGCAGGCACTGTTTGCTCTGTCTGGATGATCACGTACCATCTATCACCAGAGCGAGTGATCAGGATGCCCTTCACCTCCCCCGAGTATGGTCGGTGCATCTTGAATGGGATTGTTCCGATCTTCGAGAACGTGATCGAGCTATGCCCACGGTCGATCTCGAACCCAGACTGGTTGTAGTTGAGTGTGCGGTACCGGGATGCGCTCTTGAATCGGAGTTTGCCGATTTTTCGCCCCTTTTTCTTCGTCTGCGACAGAGCACGGATGTTACTCCAGAGGGTGTAGTTCACCATCTGAAGCACTTTGGAGTACACGCCCTTCAGAAACGGGTTCTCCTCTTTCAGCGTGACGATCCGCGCCTGCATTCCTCGCATCGTCGGAGCGATCCCGGTCTCTCGTGCAGTAGTACACTCTTCGAGAAGTGCGTTGTAGAGCCACCGACAGGTATCGAGTGCGACATTCAGCCGTGCCTCAGTGGCTGCATCTGGATACGCTCGATACTTGCAGGAAATGAGCATGGACAACAAGAGAGTTCATCTGAAATAAGATATACGTGATCCGTGCAGGGTGAAAGTGGAAGAAGGGCAGCACCGCTTTCATCCCCGCACCTGTTGACCGGGGACTTCCCGCTTCGCCCCTTCAGCCCCAAAAGTTAAGATTCTATAAAAGACATCTCTTTCTTATGGAAATTGCGATCATCGGTGCATCCGGATATACCGGCGGCGAGCTGATGCGGCTCCTGCTGCACCACCCGTCCGCGGACGTCGTCGCTGCGACGTCCCGGAACCTGGACGGCACCCCCGTCGCCTCGGTCCACCCCCATCTCCGGGGGCTGACCGATCTTGTCTTCCGGAACACCGACGTCGGCGATATCGATGCCGACTTCGCCTTCCTCGCCGTGCCGCACACGGCGGCGATGAAGGTTGCCGGGACGCTTGCAGAGCGGGGGATCAAGACCGTCGACCTCTCGGCCGACTACCGGCTCGAGAAGGACGTCTACGAGAAGACCTACGGCGTCGTCCACGAGGCCTACTTCAAGGCCCCCTACGGCCTGACCGAACTCCACCGGGACGAGGTCCGCGGCGCAGCATTCGTCGCGAACCCGGGCTGCTTCCCGACCGGGGCGACGCTCGCCGCAGCCCCGCTCGCGAGCCGTGCCCATACCATCATCTACGACTCAAAGACCGGGGTCTCCGGGGCCGGGAACACCCCCTCCGCGACGACCCACTACCCAAATGTCGGCGACAACTTCAGCGCCTACAAGTGGACGACCCACCGCCACCTCGCGGAGATGAAGCAGGAAGCCGCCCGGCTCGGCTCGACCGCCCGGTGCTACTTCACGCCCCACCTCCTCCCGGTGAACCGGGGGATCCTCACGACGGCCCACATCCTCCTCAACGAGCCGATGGAGCAGGCCGAGGTCGAGGCACTCTACCGAAAGTTCTACGAGGGCGAGTTCTTCGTCCGCTACCAGCGGCCGACCCTTGCCGCCGTGCGGGGGACGAACTTCTGCGACGTCGCCGTCGAGAGCGAGGGCGACCGCGTCGTCGCGGTCTCAGCGATCGACAACCTGGTCAAGGGTGCAAGCGGCCAGGCGATCCAGAACATGAACCTTATGTGCGGGTTTGCGGAGAACGATGGGCTCCGCTCCGCCGGGATGCTCCCCTGAGGTGATGGCGATGGCAACGCTGGTCAGGGAGATCATGACCCCGGACCCGGTGACCGTCCGGGTCGACTCGCCGGTGCGCGAGGCGGCAGGACTGCTCCGGAAGTATCACATCGGCGGGCTCCCCGTGATGGACGGCGACCGGGTGGCGGGAATCGTCACGGAGACCGATATTCTCTCGCTGCTTGATGTCGGCGAGATCTCCGACGACCTCTGGCTCCCCTCGCCGCTCGAGATCATCGAGGTCCCGGTCAGGGAGTTCATCAACTGGGAGAAGACGAAGCGAGCGCTCTCCGATATCGGGAGCATGGAGGTGCGGCGGGTGATGAGCAGCCCGGTCATCGCCATCGATGAGGATGCCGGGATCGCCGACGCGGCTGCCCAGATGCTCCACGAGGGGATCGCACGCCTCCCGGTGCTCCGCGACGGCAAACTCGTCGGGATCGTCACCCGGGCCGATATCGTTCAGGGCCTCGGGGCATCCCGGGAGGAGAGAACATGAAGAGCATCTGTGCGGTCGAGGGCGTCAGGGCATGGGGGGTCAAAGAAGGCAAGTTCGGGCTTGCCCTGATCCGGGCGACCGGGACCGCGGCCGGCGTCTTCACAACGAACCGGGTCCGGGCGGCGCCGGTCGAGGTGATGATGGAGCGGATAGCAAGCGGGACCCTTGATGCCGTCGTCGTGAACAGCGGGTGCGCGAACGCCTACACCGGCGAGCGGGGATACCGCGACGCGGTGGAGATGTGCGGCATCGCGGCCGGAGCACTCGACCTCGACCCGGCGTCGGTCGGCGTCGCGAGCACCGGGGTGATCGGTCGCTACCTCGACCTCCCCCTCATCCGGGACCAGTGCGGGCGGGTCGCGCCGCTCCTTGCCCATAGCGCCGATGCCGAGGACGCGGCGGCGCGTGCGATCATGACCACCGACACCTTCGCAAAGCACGCCCTCGTCGAGACGGAGTCGTTTTCCGTCGGCGGGATCACCAAGGGAAGCGGGATGATCGCCCCGAACATGGGGACGATGCTCGCGTTCCTCTACACGGACGCGGAAGTCGAGGGACCGGTTCTCCAGGATATCCTCCGGCAGGCGACCCGGCGGTCCTTCAACCGGGTCGTCGTCGACGGGGACACGAGCACGAACGACATCGCCCTCTGCACCGCGACCGGTGCCGCGGGCAGGGTCAACCAGAACGAACTCGTGAAGGCCATCGAGGCGGTCTGCAGGAACCTTGCCGTCCAGATCGCCCGCGACGGCGAGGGGGCAACGAAGGTCCTCGCGGTGACCGTCCGCGGCGCTCCCGACGAGGATGCCGCAGCCGATGTGGCACGGACGATCGTCGCCTCCCCGCTCGTCAAGACCGCGATCTACGGCGAGGACCCGAACTGGGGCCGGGTGGTCGCGGCGGCCGGAAGAGCCGGCGTCGCGTTCGACCCCTACGCGGTCTCGCTCTCGGTCGGCGATGGCGCCGGGCGGACGCCGCTCGTCGCCCGCGGCGAGATCGTCGCCGACCTCGCAAGGGCGAAGGCCGCGATGCGCGGGGATACCGTCGCGTTCGACCTCGACCTTGCTGCGGGCGACGGGAAGGCGACGGCGTGGGGATGCGACCTCACCGAGAAGTACGTAGAGATCAACGGGAAGTACACGACATGAAACGAGAAGATGTGCTGATGGAGGCACTCCCCTACATCCAGAAGTTTTACGGGAAGACGATCGTGATCAAACTCGGCGGCCACGCGATGGTCGATCAGAATATCCTGAACACCGTGATCCGGGACGCGGTCCTCCTCCGCTACGTGGGGATGCGGGTCGTCCTGGTCCACGGCGGCGGCCCCGAGATCACCGCGAAGATGCAGGCGATGGGCAAAGAACCGAAGTTCGTCGGGGGCCTCCGGATCACCGACGCCGAGACGCTCGAGATCGCCCAGATGGTCCTGGTCGGCAAGATCAACGCCGGGATCGTCGCCCTCATCGCGAACTGCGGCACCCGGGCGGTCGGGATCTCCGGCAACGACGGCAACCTCCTCATCGCCCGGAAGATGGAGCCCCAGCGGGTGAAGGTGGGGGAGGTCATCGAGGAGGTGGACCTCGGCATGGTCGGCGAGATCGAGGAGGTCGACCCCGAGTTGCTCAACGGCCTCCTCAGCCAGAACTACATCCCGGTGGTGGCCCCGATCGCCCTCGACCGGCAGGGCCGGAACCTGAACATCAACGCCGATACGGCGGCCGCGGAGATCGCGATCGCTCTCAAGGCCTTCAAATTGATAAACCTGACCGACGTCGACGGCGTGATGAACGCCGACCGGACGATGGTCTATCACCGTCTCACGCTCTCCGAGGCGGAGGCGATGATCGGTGAGGGGATCATCGCCGGCGGGATGATCCCGAAGCTCGACGGGTGCATGAAGGCGGTCCGGTGCGGTGTCACGAGCGCCCACGTCGTGAACGGCAACAAGGAGCACAACCTGCTCCTCGAGCTCTTCACCGACCAGGGCGTCGGGACGATGCTCACTCCGTAACCTTTTTTTTCTCACGGCAGATTGCCGTCGCCGCTGCACTCCCGCTGCCGCTCTTCGTTCATCTCGATCAGGATCTCAAAGATGCTCCGGACGGCGACCGGGTCGATACGGCTCTCGACGGCGTAGGTGAAGACCCGGTCGAGGACCGCCTTCCGTTGCGCTTCGTCGCGGATGGGAAGGTCGTTCTCCTGCTTGAAGCGGGCGATCCGCGCCGCCAGCCTCTGCCGCTGTGCGATGAGGTCGATGATCCGTTCATCGATCTCGCGGATATCGTTCCTGACGGCATCGAGTGTCATACTATATGGTAGGCCGCGGCCGGGGAATAAATCTGACGGGCCCACCCGGGGAGAAAGATATTACCCTGCCGAAACAAACCTGGTACCGGAATGCTGCAACGTTTACCGCTGCGCGAGCGCCGGGATCTCCTGATCGCGTGGCTTGCCATATCGGTCGCCTTCACCCTGATCTACATCCGGGGCGGGGTGGACCCCTTCGGGCTCGTCTTCTTCTTCGTGATGTCCCTCGTCACGGTGGGGGTCGCCTTCGTCCTCCACGAGCTGGCGCACAAGTTCGCCGCCATGCGCTACGGCTACTGGGCCGAGTTCCAGAAGGACAACCAGATGCTCCTCGTCGCCGTGGTGATGGCGGCGCTCGTCGGGGTCGTCTTTGCGGCGCCAGGGGCGACCTACGTCTACGGGAACGCGACGAAGGCCGAGAACGGGCGGATATCGGCGGCAGGACCGCTCACGAACCTGATCCTCTGCATACCCTTCGCGGCGCTGATGCTCCTCTCCGGCGGCGGGCTCATCGGGCTCGTGGGTCTCGTCGGGCTCCGGGTCAACGCGATGATCGCGGCCTTCAATATGCTCCCGATCAGCGTGCTGGATGGGCGCAAGGTCCTCGCCTGGAACCCGGTCGTCTTCGCCGTCCTCATGGCCGCCTCCGCCGGGCTCCTCTTCTGGTCCCTCCTCTGAGGGATCGGCCCAACTGTCTTCAGGCCTTTTTCAGTGAGAACCGAAACGCTGCGCCGCATTCCGGCCGGCCTGGCACCCGGTCGCCGATCCTGACCCGTCCGCCGTAGCGCTCGACAAGCATCCGGGTGATATAGAGGCCGAGGCCCTGGCCGCTCATTTTGCCCCGGTGCGGCCCAAAGCGCATGAATACGGCCTCTTTCATATCGTCGGGAATCCCGGGCCCGGTATCCTCGACGACGACCACGACGTCGCCGCCCTGCTCCTCTGCCCGGATCGTGATCTCGACCGCCGGCCCGCCGAACTTCACCGCGTTCCCGATCAGGTTCGTGAAGACCTCGGAGAGGAGCGCGTCGGCCGTGACCGTGAGACCCGTGCTGCTATACGTGAACCGGATCTCCGGGAACATCCCGATCTCTTCCCGGATTACACCATCGAGGTCGACCGGCCCGAGCACTGCCGACTCCTGGTGGATCCGGCGGATCGTCGAGACGTTTCTTAAGATCTCGATGCTCTTCCTGATGCTCGCCTGGAGTTTCCGGGCATACCCCTTCGCCTCCCCCTCGAGCGTCTCAACGAGAAGGTCGGCGTAGAGGGCCGAGACGTTCCCGGCGTTCCGGACGTCATGGCCGAGGATGTCGAGGTAGAGGTTCGCCTCCCGCTCGGCCACCTCGAGTTGCTGGATCAGCATGGTGCGCTCGACGGAGGTGCCGATCTCTCTCCCTATGGCTGTGAGAAGGGAACGGTCGGCTTCGGTGAGCCGGTCGCCGCCCCCCGTCACCACGTTCAGGGCCCCGATGATCCTGTCGTGCGCCAGAATCGGGATGCTGGCGTAAGGGTGCGGTGTCCCGTCGCTCTCTCCCGGGTAGCGGAGGTCCGGATGATCGTCGTAGAACCTGGACTCTCCTGCAACCAGCACATCCGCATAGGGCACAACGGTGATGTCCGGGATGCATGGCTGCGCGGGGAAGTCTTCCGGCAGCCCGTATGTACAGACGAGTCTCGCCCTCCGTCTTCCGGGCTCGACCAGGTAGATGCCGCCGCCCGCAAGGTCAAGGAGGGCGAGGGTCGCCGAAAGCACGCTCTCCAGCATCTCGTCGATATCCGTCGCGGACGTTGATACCCCGATGATCTGGTTTAAGATCGAGAGTGCCCGGTTATGGGCCTGGATTTCTGCTTCGGCCAGTTTCTGGCTGGTGATATCGTTGAGCGAGGCGGTGATGCAGATAGGAACTCCATCGCTGCCTCTGACCAGAGTCCCGGAAAACATGGCGTAGAACGTCCTTCCGTCCCGCCTTCTTCCAATTCGTTCGCCGGTGTGCCTGCCGGTGCGGACGACTTTCTGGAGCGTAGTTATGGCGTCCTCCTCGCTCTGCCAGAGTTCCGTGACCCGCTTGCCGATAACCTCGGTTGGAGAGTCGTAGCCCCACGTGGTGAGAAACGCCTGGTTAACATAGGTCATGCGGCCGTCGAGGTCGGTGATAGTGAACGCGCTTGAAGATGACGCTATTGCCATATCCCGGATCTGGAGTTCCCGTTCGGTCTCCTTCCGCCTGGTGATGTCGATCCCCGACCCCATCGTGCAGAGCGGCTTCCCCGCCTCATCGGTGACGGGGGAGAGGGCAAGCTGCATGAGGAAGGTCGATCCGTCCCGCCGCCGGCCTTCCACCTCCCCCACCCAGGTGCCGCCCTGGTGAAACGTCTCTACGACTCGCTCTGCCTCCACAGGGTCGGCCCAGAGCACCGTGGCAGGCTGTCCGAGAATATCGTCTTCCCGCTCCCACCCGTGCATGGAAAGGAAGGCACGGTTGACGTATATGATCCTCCCGTCAGGACCGGTGAGAGAGATAGCGTCGAGAGACGACGCTATCGCCATATCCTTTATCCGGAGTTCCTGTTCGGCCCGTTTCTGTGCGGTCACGTCGCGAAGGGAGCAGAGCGTCCCGGTGATCCGCCCGGAATCGTCGTTCAAAGTGCTGAGGGTCTCGTCGATGAATATGGCCTCCCCGTCTCTCTTCTGGTGGAGTACAACGCCACGCCAGGTCCCGGAGGATTCAAGGGCGCTCGCTGCATCGCCTTCATCGCCCGGGCGGAGCCATTCGCAGGCGAAGAGTTCCGATCCGGGCCGGCCGAGAGCCTCATTCCGGGTGACGCCGTAGAGCCGTTCTGCAGCCAGGTTCATGTAGGTGATCCGCCCCTCCGTATCGGCCGCGATCACCGCCTCCTCCACCTGCGAGAGCACCCGGGCCTGGAACCGGAGTTGCTCCTCCGCCCGCTTCCGGTCGGAGACGTCGCGACTGATCCCGAACAGCCGCCGGACGGTCCCGTCGCTTCCCCGCATCGGGATGAGGCGTGTCTCAAGCCAGACTCCCCCGCCGCTCCCGGGTACCAGGGTTTCCTCGGTGAAGATTGCTCTGCCCCTCTCCGCTGCAACGCGGAGCATGGAGAGCCACCTCCTGGCAACGGTCGGCGGGAAGAGCTCCCTGACATTCTCCCCCCGGAGGCTCTCCGACTCCGCGCCGAGCATGCGGCCGCCCGAGCTGTTCACGTAGAGCACTTTTCCCTCCACGCCGACGAGGAAGATGACGTCCGGCGCCCCCTCCGCAAGCGTCCGGTAACGTTCCTCGCTCTCGCGGAGCGCCTCCTTCGTGCGCCTCTCCTCGGTGATGTCGATGGCGGTGGCCATGATGCAGACCGGATTTCCGGACTCATCAATGACAATGTTCGCGGTGATATGGGCGATAAACTCTGCCCCGTCGATCCTGCGGCCGACCAGTTCCCCGGTGCACCGACCCCGCTCCGTAAGTGTACGGAGAATCTCCCTGACCTTTCCCTGTTCTACCCAGGGCTCTGAAAGATGCGTCCCGATCACCTCGGCGGGGTCAGTGAACCCGCCCATCGCGAGCAGCGCCTGGTTGGCATAGATGAGGTACCCGTCGAGATCGGCGATAGCGATGGCAGCAAACGATGATTCCATCGCCATCTTCCGAATCAGCAGTTCCCGCTCGGCCTTCTTCCTCTCCGTGATGTCGGTATGCGTCCCTGCGATGCGGGCCGGCATGCCATTCTCGTCACGCCTGACCACACGGAGCCGGTCGAGGATGTGGATCCACTCTCCGGATGCTGAACGTGCCCGAAACTCCATCTCGCAGTGCTCGCGCCGACCGGCGGCGAGGTCGGCGAGGACCGCTTCCACGCGGCCGCGGTCCTCCGGGTGGACGAGGGCGAGAACCGCGGGGATCGTGGGCACAAACGCATCCGGCTCGTAGTCGAGCATCGAGAAACTCCGGGGGCTGTAATAGATTGTGCCGGTACGGACGTCCCAGTCGACCAGCCCGTCGTTTGCCGCCGAAAGCGCAAAGTTCAGCCGCTCTTCGCTCTCCTGCAGCGCCTGTTCCGCACGTCTCCGCTCGGTCACGTCGAGGAGCGACATCACCGAACGATTCGTTCCCGGTATCAGGCCGATGGTGGCCTCGACGATGTGAGGGACGCCTGAGCGGTCGGTGAACGTGAAGGAGTAGTTCTTCGGTGCGGCACCGGGGACCCTCCGCCTGAGGGCATGGTATCCCATGATCCGTTCCCGTTCCCCATCTGAGGCGATAAAATCGGTGAGCCGCCTTATGCCGACGATCTCTCCACGGGAGTGGCCTGAGAGGCCCTCGAACTCCGTGTTCGCCACCAGGATGGTGCCGTCGCCCTCGATAAGGATCGTCGCCGTCCCGGTATACTCGACGATTGCCTCGTAGTCCTTCGTCCCGTTGGGAGGCTCCCGGAACCGGAGCACCCAGCCTTTCCCGTCCGGGATCTTCCGGCCCGCGCAGAGGCACCGCCGCTCCCTTCCGTCCGGGGCATGGAGCCGGCACTCGAACTCCGGGATCTCGTCCCCGGCCGCCGCCCGGATCCTTCCGGCGGCCTCATCGGGGACCTCTCCGGGTTCGCCCCCGGTGAGCCGGCGGAAAGCTGTGTTCGCCCGGACGACGGTGAGGTCGTCGCCGACGAGGAGGATCCCGAGGTCGATCACATCGAGTATCCGGTACTCCGGCGGTATCGTGTAGGGGTCCTGCGGCGGCTGGACGGGGGTCACATACGGGTCCTTCCACGCTCTCGAAGAGCGCTCTTTCCTGCTACAGGAAGTGACTACTATCAGCGTGTATTAAACAGTTCCGGTATTCTATCAGAGAAAGCAAAGGTGATTTGCCGAATCTATGCCGGCGTGGAACTCCTGCCCCGGATCGATAAGAGAAACCCGTTGAAACGTGCTCCCGGGGGAGAGGCGGTCAGGGTCCGGAATCCCCGGCCGCCTGCATCTCCCGGAGGAGGGCGACCACGCTTCGCCCCTTCTCTCTTGCCTCCAAAAGTGCGGTGGGGTGCCCCGCAATCCCCCCGTAACGGTCCATGTCGTTCGCGATGACGTTGTCCCAGTACTCGAACCCGGTGGTGTTGAAGAACGCAATGACTGCCGGGAACGCCGCATCGAAGACGTTATCCCAGCCGAGCCCCGCGGTCGAGACAAAGATCCCCTTGTGGTGCCGGAGATGCTCGTCCGTGAAGAAGAGGTTCTTCAGGATGAACTTGCGCGCCCAGAGGTACTGAGCCCGGTCGATAAGCCCCTTCGCTTCCGCCGTGATCCCCATCGAGTAGATGGGGGAGGCGAGGACCAGGACGTCGGCGACAGCGATCTTCTCAAACAGTGCCGTGAGGTCGTCTTCGATGATGCAGGCCCCGGTCTTGTGGCAGGCGTTGCACCCCCGGCACGAGGCGTAGTCGAGCGACCGGAGGACGACCTTCTCCACCTCGGCCCCCGCCTCGCGGGCGCCCTCGAGCACGGCGTCGAGCAGGGTCTCAGTGTTCCCGTGCCGCCGAGGGCTCCCGGAGATCCCGAGGACTTTTATGGTCACGCCACCCCCACCCCCCGCAGGTGCGCGGCGACCTCCCGTGCGAGAGCCTCCGCATCGGCCTTCGCGGTCGGGTGGCGGCCGATCGCGCCCTTCTCGTCGACGCTGTTCACCATAAGGTAGCGGAGGTCCTTGCTACGGACGTCGGCGACGGTAAAGAAGCACTTCACCGACGGGATCGCCGCGTCGAAGACGTAATCCCAGTTCTGCCCGGCGGTCGAGAGGAAGACCCCGACCCGCTTCCCCTTCCGCTCCGGCGCCGCGACCGGGAGGTGGAGGACGTACTTCCGGGAGCGGAAGAGTTGCGCCCGGTCGACCAGCGCCTTCGCCTGTGCCGGGAGCCCCATGCAGTAGATCGGGGCGGAAAGGACGATGCAGTCGGCCGCGACGATCCGGTCATAGACGTAGTCCATGTAATCCCGCTGGACGCACCGGTTGAGCGTCTCGCAGAGGTTGCACCCGCGGCACGGCCGGATATCGGCCTCGGTGACGGCGATCTTCTCGGTCACGGCCCCCTCCTCCGCCATCGCCGCGAGCACCCAGTCGAGGAGGGTCTCGGAGTTGCCATGGCGGCGGGGCGATGTCGCAAACGCGAGGACGTCGATGGTCATACAGGAAGTATTGTCCGGTCAGAGGCTAAAAAAGTACAGGTTAGAGGTTCTTGAAGCAGAGGTACCAGTCTTTGCACTCGTAGCCTTCCTTCATTCGCTTCTCGATCTCTTCGGGGGTCTTCGGCGCCGGGACGATCACCTTCTCGCCGGGCTGCCAGTTTGCCGGCGTCGCGACGCCGTGCTTATCGGAGGTCTGGAGGGCCTTCGTGACCCTGACAATCTCGGGCATGGAACGGCCATTGGACATCGGGTAGTAGAGCATGGCACGCATGATCCCCTTGTCATCGATGAAGAAGACCGTCCTGATGGTGGATGTGCTGCTCTGGCCGGGGTGGAGCATCCCGTAGGTTTTGGCGACCTTCATGTCGAGGTCAGCGATGACCGGGAACGGGATCTCGACGCCCATCTTCTCCTTGATGTTCCTGACCCAGGCAAGGTGCGAGTGGACGCTGTCGATCGAGAGGCCGACGAGCTGGACGTTCAGCTCCTTGAGTTCGTCGGCGATCCCGGCAAACGCCATGAACTCCGTGGTGCAGACCGGCGTGAAGTCGGCCGGGTGGGAGAAGAGGATGACCCACTTCCCCTTGAGGTCCGAGAGTTTCAGACGTCCGTGGGTGGTCAGGGCGTCAAACTCCGGTGCTTTCTCGCCGATGATCGGCATCTGGATTATCTCTTCAGGTCCCATATTCTCACTTCCGCGGGCGGTTGCCCATGTACTCCTCGAGGGCGGTCTTGCCGTGGACGTAGGCCGGCATCCCCGAGAGCAGGAACGCGACCCTGAGCCCTTCCTCGATCTCCTCCTTCGATACGCCGAGGTTCTTGGCACCGGCCATCTGCGCCCGGACAGCGTGCCCGTCCCGGAGTGCGGCGGCAATCGCGATCGCAATGACCTTCTTCGTCTGCCTGGAGAGGGCACCGTCGGCCCAGATCATCTGGTCGAGCCCCATGACGCTGCCGTAGAGGTCGGGATCGGTCTCTTTCAGCTCTTTGAAGATCTCGGGCACTTTCCCGATCTTCTCTTCGAGTTTCTTCTCCCCCATTCCCATCACTCCTCAAGCACCATCGGCTCGCCGCAGCAGACCAGTTCTCCGCCGCCGGCTTCCAGCACCTGGACCACGTTTCCGCAGATCTCGCAATGGTAGACCTGCCCTTTTGCTGATACGTTCACCATTCCATCTCACCTCATATCTCTATTTCTTCCTTTCCGGGGGGTTCATGACGTCTTCCGGTGTCTTGATGTCCGGCCGGATGTGGGTCATCGGGAAGCAGTTGTACATCTCGCAGGCGCAGGTCGGGCACTTGACGAGGTCCGCATCGGTGCTGTCGATCCGGACTTCCCGCCCGCAGTCGATACAGATAAACCGGCCGGGGCCCGGTTTCTCTCCTGCCTTTGCTGTCTTGCTGGTTCCTGGTTCAACCACAGAAAATCACCAGACTGTTACTATCTTTTCAAGGTATTTAGCAGTTAGCACCCCGGCAGGAACAGGTCCGGCCGGGGTATCCGGTTATCCGGGCCCGCACCGGAGGGGCCCGAACCCTATTAATAGGGCCGTGAACAACCCTGCATCATGACGAAGACGGTTATCGCGCTGCTCGGGAGCCCGATCCTCGACGGGAACACCGCCAGCCTCCTGGACGAGGCTATCCGGGGCGTGGAGGAGGAGGGGGTCCGGGTTGAGAAGATCGAGGTCGCGCATATGGACGTCCTGCCCTGCATGGAGTTCTTCCAGTGCAAAGAGAGCGATACCTGCCTGATCCAGGACGAGATGACGGAGGTCTTCCGGAAGTTCCGGAAGATGGACGGCCTGATCGTGGCGACCCCGGTGATGACGATGGGCGTTCCCGGGAGGCTCAAGTCGTTCATCGATCGGTTCCAGGTCTTTTACATGGCAAAATATCACCGGGGGGAGCCGTTCATCTCCCGTGAGCGGCGAAAGGAGCGTAAGATGCTCTTTATATCCATCGCGGGGATGAATGTCCCGAACGTCTTCGATGGGGTCAGGATGACCATGCAGGCCTTTGGGGAGATCATCGACTGCCCCCTCTGGGCCGAGGTGCTCCAGAACGACATGGACACCGTCCAGGATATCACGACACGGCCGGAGGTGATGGAGGCGGCGTACCGGGAGGGCCGCGAACTCGGGCAGCTCCTACGGTGATCCATCGGGCTCGATATGGACGACGACCTCCACGAATTCCGGCACCGCCTTTTTGAGCCGTCGCTCCACCTCATCGGAGATCGCGTGGGCTCCGGCGACGGAGAGAGCCGGGTCGACGGTGATGTGGATGTCGGCGAAGATCTCGCCGGGGTTCCCCCGGCACCGGAACTCGTGGTACCCGGCCACGCCGGGGGTGTCCGTCACCACCGCCCGGATGAGCGTCGGGTCGCAGGGGAGGTCCATTGCGTCGGTGAGGACCTGTGCGGCGTCGTAGAGGATCGAAAGCCCCATCCTCGCGATGAGGAGGGCGATGGCGAAGGCGATGAGCGGGTCGGCCGCCGGGAACCCGAGCCTGATGGCCAGGAACCCCCCGAGGACGGCGATCGAGACGAAGACGTCGCTCCTGGTGTGCTGGGAGTCGGCGACCAAGATCTGGCTCTGGTACTCCTCGCCGCGCCGACGCTCGTAGGTGGATACGATGATGTTGATGATGAGCGTGACAACCATCACCGCGACGGTGACTGCGGTGATGTCGGGGACGACCGGGTTGATGAGCCGCTGGTAGCCCTCGTAGAAGATCCCTCCTGCGGTCAGGAGGAGCATCGCTCCGATGATCTGGGTCCCGAGGGTCTCGATCTTGCCGTGGCCGTAGGGGTGCTTCGGGTCGGGCGGTCTCCCGGCGAAGTAGAGGGCGATTATGCCGACGATGTTCGAGAAGGAGTCGAACCCCGAGTGGATGGCGTCGGCCACCATGCTCACCGACCCGGCGAGAATGCCGAAGACTGCTTTTGCGACCGCGACGGCGATATTCAGCCCGAGGACGATGAGAAAGACCCGCTGCACCCGGGCTCGCACCTCCTGGCCGGTCGGATCACCCTGCATACCAGGTGGTGGTGTTCCACCGGGATAGGGTTTCCGGCGATGAAGGTGAAAGGTTTAATAAGGCCCTTTCCGATATGATTCATCTATGCCGACTGATGAGAACGCTCAGAACGCGTATGCCGGGGAAGCCCAGGCGAACAGGAAGTACTCAGTCTTTGCCGAGAAAGCAGCCGCCGAGGGCTACCCGACGGTAGGGAAACTCTTCCGGGCGGCGAGCGAGGCGGAAGCCATCCACGCAAAGCGCCTCCTCTTCATCATGAACGCCGTCGGGAGCACCGAGGAGAACCTCAAGGGTGCGATGGAGGGAGAGAACCACGAATTCATGGAGATGTACCCCCCGTTCGTCGCCGAAGCGAAGAAGGAGCGGAAGAACGAGGCCGCGATCGTCTTTACCCATGCCATGAAGGCCGAAGAGGTGCACGCGAACCTCTACCTCCAGGCGCTTGAGTCCGTCCGGGAAGGGAAAGACCTCGACGTGGGGGCGATCTACCTCTGTCCGGTCTGCGGCAACATCGAGATCGGGGTAGCGCCGGAGAAGTGCCCGATCTGTGGGGTTCCGGCGCGGATGTTCCGCGAGATCCAGTGACCCCTCTTTTTTTCGTCTCTTCGCCGGAGAGATCGGCCTCCCCCATAACATAAATAGGCCTCCTGAGATACTCATTCTCCATGGCAGGCGTGAAGGTCTATACGACACAGAGCTGCCCCTACTGCCGGATGGTCGAGGCGTTCCTCAAGAGGCACGGCGTCGAGTACGAGCACATCGACGTCGGGAAGGACCGCGAGGCTGCGCGGGAGATGATCCGGGTCTCGGGGCAGCGGGGGGTGCCGGTCACCATCGTCGGCGATGAGGTGATCGTCGGGTTCGACGCAAAACGGCTCCGGGAAATCTTCGAGGCACCGGCGATGGGGATGGTCTATGATGTGGTCATCGTGGGCGCCGGGCCGGCCGGGTTGACGGCTGCAGTCTACTGTGCGAGGAAACAGATGAGAACCGTCGTCGTCTCGGAGGACATCGGCGGCCAGGCGACCTGGAGCTGGAATATCGAGAATTACATGGGGTTTTCGATGATCACGGGCGAGGACCTGATGCACAAGTTCGAGGAGCAGGTTCGGGCATTCAGGATCGCCGTCGAACTTGATGCCATCCGGAGCATCCGGAAGGAGGAGAACACCTTCCTCGTCCAGACGGCCTCGGAGAACACCTTCCACTGCCGGACGGTCATCCTCGCTCCCGGGAAGAAGCCGCGCACCCTCGGGATCCCGGGCGAGGAACGGTTGCTGGGAAAGGGCATCTCGGTATGCGCGACCTGCGACGCTCCGCTCTTCCAGGACAGGCCGGTCGCCGTCGTCGGCGGCGGAAACGCGGCATTCGAGACCGCCATCGAGATGACGAAGATCGCGAGTTCCGTGACGTTGATCGCCCGGAGCGCCTTCCGGTGTGACGATGTCTACGTCAGCCGGGTCGAGAATTTGGGTGTGAAGATCCTCCCCCACCACGAGGTGACGGCGCTCCGTGGCGAGACGCTTCTCTCCGGGATCACGGTCCGCGACCGCGAGACCGGGGAGGAGACGGATCTCAACGTCGAGGGGCTCTTCCTCTCGATCGGGCTTTCGCCGAACACGACGTTCCTCGGGGATCTGGTTGCGTTGAACGAGCACCGCGAGATCCTCATCGACGAGAACGGGCACACGAACGTTCCCGGGATCTTTGCGGCCGGGGACGCGACCTGCGTCAAAGCCAAGCAGATCATCGTCGCGGCCGGCGATGGGGCGAAGGCCGCGCTCGAGGCGCACGAGTATCTCGAACGCGTCACGGGCGAGCAGACCGAAGGGCAGGCCGTCTGCAGGTGAGGGGCTACACCCGGGTGCCTTCCGCCAGCGCCTGAAGGATGAACAGGTTCTCCTTCCGGATCTGGTCGGCAAACTCGTCGTCGGTGTAGCAGAGCGGTTCGACCGGGAGGTTGGTGGCCCTCGATCACACGGATAATTCGGAAAATTCAGAATAATCAGAAAAATAGATATGCTGTCGCCGACAACCCTGATCCGGTGAGCCGTATGGTACCCACGAGTGATGAGCGGAGTTCCTCCTGCTCCGGGGTCTGCACGATCGAGGCGGTCGTGAGCATCGACGCACGAGGGCAGGTGGTGCTCCCGAAGGATATCCGCGAGCGTGCGGGGTTTGCTCCCGGCGACCGGCTTGCGGTCGTCTTCTGGGGGGAGAAAGGGGACGTCTGCTGTATCACGCTGATCAAGGCGAGCCACTTCAATGGAATGATAACGACGCTGCTCTCTCCCATGGCCGAGGAGCTCGCAGGCAGAGGAGAACAGGACTGACCAGGAGTTATCGCGATGAAGAAAGAAGAGATTCACAAACAGGTGCGCACCGCCTACGGGCAGGTTGCCCGGCAGGGCGGGTGCGGGTGCAGCACCGGGTGCTGCGGCACCGGTATGACGGCAGAATCGGTGAGCCTCGGGCTCGGCTACTCGGAGGAAGACCTCGCACAGGTGCCGGAGGGCGCGAACCTGGGGCTCGGGTGCGGCAATCCGGTGGCGCTCGCCTCCCTCCGGGAGGGCGAGGTCGTCCTCGATCTGGGGTCGGGGGCGGGGTTCGACTCCTTCCTTGCGGCGGAACGGGTCGGCCCGACGGGCCGTGTCATCGGGGTCGACATGACGCCCGATATGCTTGATAAGGCCCGGGAGAACGCAAAACGGGGCGGCCGCACAAACGTGGAGTTCCGCCTCGGCGAGATCGAGCACCTGCCGGTGGCGGACGCCTCGGTCGACGTGGTCATCTCGAACTGCGTCATCAACCTCTCCCCCGATAAACCGCAGGTCTTTCGAGAGGCGTTCCGGGCCCTCCGCCCCGGCGGGAGGCTCATGGTCTCCGACATCGTGCTCGCGGCACCGCTCCCGGCAGAGGTCCGGGACTCGGCGCTCCTCTACAACAGTTGCGTTGCGGGAGCGCTGCCGAAGACCGAGTACCTCGGCCATATCGCCGGTGCGGGCTTCACAGAGGTCACGGTCCAGGGTGAGACGGTCTTCCCGATCGAGCACATCGTGAGCGAACCGGACCTCGCCGCGATCCTCGACGGCATCGCCCTCGATGAGGGCGGGAGGGCGTCGCTTAAGGAGAGCATCGTGAGTGTCAAGGTCGCCGCCAGGAGACCGGCGGGCTGCACCTGCGGCTGCGGCGGGACGCGGTAACCCGTTCCGTTTTTTCCCGGGATTACGTAGTGATTATCGTCATAATAATTATGACGATAATCATTACCCCGCCGCCGCCCGAAGACACCCTTATCTCTGAGAACGACGATTCCTCGCCATGGATCATCGGTCGAGGGCACTCGCGGTTCTCCTCTCCGGGGAGCGGGCCGGGTGATCGAGGAGCATCTCCGGGCGAGGCTGAACGGGATGCTCGCTCGGATCGCGGCCCTCGTCGCCCGGACCGGGGCGACCCCGAACACCCTCACCCTGCTCGGGTTCCTCGGGATGGCCGGTGCCGGCGTCCTCTGCGCCGCTGGATCGCTCTTTCTCGCTGGAGTCATGGTTGCCGCGTCGTGTGTCTTTGATGCGCTCGACGGGGCGCTTGCCCGGGTGACCGGCACCACCTCGGTCTTCGGCGCGTTTTTCGACTCATTCCTGGACCGCTACGCCGAGGCGGCGGTATACGCCGGGCTCCTAGTCCACTACGCGGGAGCAGGAGCGTCCTGGGGCGTCGAGGCCGCGTTCGCCGCCGCGATCGGGTCGCTGATGGTCAGTTACGCACGAGCCCGGGCCGAAGGGCTCGGGATTGCGTGCCGGGCCGGCCTCTTCGCCCGGCCGGAACGGCTCGCGGTCATCATCGCCGGCCTCGCCACCGGCTTCATCCTCCCGGCGCTCGTCCTCCTCGCGGTCGGCACGAACGCCACCGCGCTCCGCCGGCTCCTCGCTGTCCGGGGGGCGGCAGGTCCGGGCCCGTGATCAGGCCACTCACACCTCCGTCGTCCGGTCGAAGGGGATCTCGAAGGTCGCGACGCCGTAGTCGAGGACGCCCGATCCGCTCACCCGGAGCGTGATCGTCCCATCCGAGAGACCCCGGAGGAGCGCCTGGACAAGCCGCAGGTTATCGACGGTCACCGGGATCGAGACGGTGGTCGTCCCCCGCGGCCTGACGGAGAACCCTCCCCGTTCCCCGTGCGCGAGGAAGACCCATTGCCCGTCATCGAGGAAGAAGACGTCGAACGCGACCCGGTTCAGGGTGGCGCCGATGGGGTTGGGGTTCTCAATGGTGACCTGCAGCGAGAGGTCGACGCTTTGCAGGGTGATGTTCTCGACCGTGACATTTTCGACGGTGACGGTCGGCTCCTGGAGCAGGGGAGCCACACAACCGGCGCTGCAGAGCAGGACGGCGACGAAAATGATGATGGCGAGAGGCCTCATACCTGCCCCCGCACCCCAGGGTCGCTTCCATAGGAGAGCACCGGTTCGACGTGGGAAAACCTCCTGACGACGATGTTGTCGGCGTAGAAGTGGTGCGGGTCGCCGGAGTCCCACGCGGACGACCCGATCAGCGCGAAGTCGGTGAAGATCGTCTCGCCCGGGACCGGCGTTCCGTCGGCGAACCGGAGCGGCGCCTGCCCGAGGTGCTCACCGTCCACCCACGCGTCTTCGGTGGCGTTCTGTGTATCCAGGATGACTTTGACGTGGTACCAGGTATCGGTCTCTGCCCGGGCATCGGCGGAGAAGTTCCGGTGGATGCCGTCGTAGTGCTGCATGGAGCCGTTTCTGAGGTGGAAGGCGTAGAGCCGGTCGGTCCCGCTCCAGGCCTGGAGGTAGCCCGAGCCGCACCACTTCCCGAACTCGCTGACCCGGAAGTCCCCCTCGATGACGATGGGCCCGGCAGAGATGTTCGCAAGACAGACCCGGTTGTTCGCGAGGTGCCGGAGGTCGGGCTCGGAGACGTTGATATCCCCGGCGTATGCGCCGTCGCGGACGATCCCCGGCTGGACGACGGCGTTCTTCCCGGAGAACGACCACCGCGAGAGGTCGCCCCGCTCGTAGTCCTCAAAGAAGAGGAAGACGGCATCGGGGTCGCTTGCGTCCCGGGCCTCCGGGTTGCCGTAGAGCATGGTGATCGCGGTCGCCCCCGCCGGGAGGGCGAGCCAGATGCGGGCGTGAGCGCCGTCCGTGACGTTCTCCGTCCAGTGGGGAATGGCGGCCCCGTTCCTGTCCACGAACCGGATATCGGCGAAGTCCGGCCGCATTCCCGGGAGGTGGGTGGCGTTGAAGGCGACCGCAAGCCCGTCGACCCCGGAGGGGTTCGCGACCGAGATCGCCTGCTCTTGGGCGAAGTTTTCGGGGGCGAGAGCGGACGTGACGTTTGCAAGAGGCGCCGGGACGGCCCCCGCGGGGGCGATGAGGAGCAGCACGACGGCTCCCCCGATGAGAAAAATCCAGCCGTTATCCATGGTGGCGCTTCCATACATCCCCGACCTATATCCATGTAGCGGCTTCCCGCACCCCAATGCTGATGTTCTCCGGGGATGCACGGTATACGATCATTCCGTGAACGGCACCGTCGTAATCATCGGAGGAGGCCCCGCCGGGCTCTTCTGCGCTCTCCGGACAGCAGGGGAAGGGCGGAACGTAGTCCTCTTCGAGAAGAAACCTGCACCGGGGCGAAAACTCCTGGTCGCGGGGTCGGGGCAGTGCAACATCACCCACGACGGGGAGATCACCGGTTTCCTCACCCACTACGGCGACCACGGGACGTTCCTCCGGCCCGCGCTGATGAACTTCACGAACCGGGACCTCATCGCCTTCTTTGCCGCCCGCGGCCTGCCGATGAAGGCCGAGCCCGGGGGGAAAATCTTCCCGGAGACCCGACGGTCCGCCGATGTCCTCGCTGTCCTCCTCGCAGAATGCGCCGCCCGCGGGGTGGATCTCCGGTGCGGCGAACCGGTTCGGACCGTGGAGCGGGAGAGCGACGGGTTTGTCATCCGGACGGAGAAGGCGGCCGTCCGGGCCGGGGTGCTCGTCATCGCCACCGGCGGGGCCTCTTACCCCGCTACCGGCTCGACCGGGGACGGCTACGCCTTCGCCCGGGCCCTCGGGCAGCCGGTCACGGAGGTTGCCCCGGCGCTTGCCCCGGTCTATGTCGAGGCGTATTCGTTTGCCGATCTTGCCGGGATATCCTTTGCGAATCTCGCCCTCACCGTCTACCGGGGCGGAAAGCGCGTCCGCCGGCAGACCGGCGACCTCCTCTTCACGCACACCGGCCTCTCGGGCCCGGGGATACTCGACCTCTCCCGCTTCATCCTCCCGGGCGACGAGATCCGGGTCACGTTCCTCTCCGGGATGAATGCAGAGGAGGTGCGAGAGCGCGTCGCGGGCGCGGTCGCGGCGGGCGGTCCCCGGCAGGTGAAGACCGTCCTCGCCGACCTCCCCCTCCCGGAGCGGTTCGTCCGGCGGCTGCTCGAGATCGCCGGGGTCCCGCCGGGGGAGACCGCTGCCCGGCTCCCGAAGAAGGCCCGGAACGCCATCACCGCCTCCCTCGCGGAGTTCCCGTTCACCGTGGCCCGGCTCGGGGGGTTCGATGAGGCGATGGCGACGAGGGGCGGGGTCGCCCTCGAGGGGATCAACCCGAAGACGATGGGATCAAAGACCGTCGAAGGTCTCTACTGCATCGGCGAGGTGCTCGATATCGACGGCGATACCGGGGGTTACAACATCCAGGCCGCCTTCTCCACCGCGGCGCTCGCCGCACGACATATCGCCGGCCCCCACACGTCCCGGTGACCGGGATCGTCCTGCACCTCTCCCAGGATACCGGCCCCTTACCGGGACCTCCATTCCTGGGGGGCTCCTTGCCGTGCTCTCCCACGGTGTCCCCACAATACGATATATCTCCCTGATAACCGCTCGTGACAAAATGGATACTCTGATATATTTTAGGTTGCATTAAAATATATTGAGATAGCAGCGTGATTTGGAGCATTTTTCAGGCGATCTTTCTCCTCTCCGTCCTCCTCGCCCAGGGACACCTGGTCTACGACGGCGGATCCGGCGACCCCGGTCTCAGCGCAATCCCGGAGGCTTCGTTCGAACAGTTTGCCGCCCTCGCTACGCCCACCGCGGACCCCTCTCCCGACGCTCTCCTTGATCGGGTGGACCGGGCGACGTTTGCCCACGTCGACGGCACCCCCCGCCTCTTCCCGGTGGGCCTCAACGCGACCCTCACGAGCGGGGTGGGGGACTGCACCGACCTTGCGCTTCTCAGGGTGGAGGTCCTCCGGGAGAACGGCATCCCCGCCCGGCCGGTCCACGGTCTGATGGTCTGGGACACAGAGACGTTCCGGACCGACGCTCTCCACGTGGAGGTCTTCGGGAAGGGTATCGCCGTCCACGACTGGGTCGAGCTCGGGGACGGCCGGACGATGGGCGCCTATGAAGGCGTCCCCGGGATCCGGTGCATCAAGACCGGCAACGGGGTCTGCCTCCAGCCGGTCTTTGAAGCGCTCGGCTACCTGTCAACTACCCCCGATTGAAGTCGGGGGCATGATACCATGAGTGGCACCATGCTCTTTACAGGCTTGCGATTCAACCTCTCCCCTGGTGTCAGGGGAGCAGACCGCAATAGGCCGGTTGACGGCGGCCCTGGCAGCAATGTTTCTGGCTGCATTCAGATCAGCGTTCTCCGTATGCCCGCAGGCGCGGCAGCAGAACGCTGCCTGGGTCTGACGGTTGTCAGGGTGGACGAACCCACAGGCACTGCACTGCTGGCTCGTGTACGCCCCGTTGATGACCTGCACCAGAACCCCGGCCCGGCGGGCCTTGTACTCGATGAAGGATCGGAGTTGATGGAACGCCCACTTATGATGTCGCTCGCGCTGGTCATGTCTAACCGTGGTCCGCAGGAGGATGCCCTTGAGGTCTTCCAGGGCGATCCCCCGCTTCGTGCCCTGTGCCGCGCAAACGATCCGCTTGCTGATGATGTGGTTGGTATTGGTCTTAAATCGGCGTTCTCTTCCGGAGATCGTTCGCAGTCTCCGCTTGGCTGACTTCGTACCCTTCTTCTGGAGAACTCCCTTGTGTCTGCCGTACCGCTGTCGCACCTTCTCGGTGGTGTCACTGGAGAAGGTTACTCCGTCGCTCGGGGTGGCGATGTTCACCACCCCGAGATCGACCCCGAGGTACTCGGAGGGTTTGGCAGGTTCAATGTCCGGTGTCTCCACAGTCGCGTAGAGCCAGAACGCCCCGTCCCGGTAGATGAGATCCGTCTGCTTGACGGTCGCGACCGCCGGGAAGTAGTCGGGCCTGCTGTACCGGAGTTTGATCCGGCCGTCCAGTGTCCAGATGCTCACCCGGTTCCGGCCGAGGGAGAGCACCCGGGCGTCGTAGCAGATGGCTCCATGCTTCCGGAACCAGATCTCGGTGAGGATCTTCAGGGGTTTACCGAGAGCGGCCAGAACCTTGTTCTGCTCCCGGATGGCTTCCTGAGTGCTCCGGTAACTCCCGGCAACCTTGCGGATGGCAAGTTGCGTCATCTGGGCAGAGAGCCCGAAGGTCTCGCGGATCTGATAATACAGCCGGTTCTGCAGACTGATGTTGGAGAACTGCTTCTCAGAATAGGCAACCGGTGAGATGGCGTTGCAGGCGGCGTTGTACCGTTCCATCGTGGCGAACAGCATCCGCCGCTCGTCAGGAGACGCAACCAACCGCAACTTCGTCACCGATTGCATACACTTATTCGGTAGGGGCTTCCCCGGCATAAAGAAGAGCCGCGCGCGGCGAAAGTGGATTGGGCTCTACAGAGGGCCGATTCCTCCCTCGACTGAAGTCAAGGAGCTCCTCGACCCACGATCCTGAGTGCCGCCCGGAAAGATTCAATACCGGGCGCACCAAACGGGCAGTATGAGCTTCTTCACCGCGCTCCTTGCCCTGATCCTGGTCATCGTCGTCGCGTATGTCCTCTATAAACTGGTCAAGAGCGTGACCGGCCTCATCATCAACGCCGTCGTGGGCGTGATCCTGCTCTGGCTCATCAACCTCCTCAACCTGATGAGCCTCGTTGGGAGGCCCGATATCCCGATCAACCTGATCACCGTCCTGATCTGCGCGATCGGCGGGGTCTTCGGCGTCTTGATCACGGTGGTGCTGCACCTCCTCGGGATACCGCTGACGCTGTGAGAGGCACCGGCCTACCCGGGCCCCGCTTACACGGCCGGCATGGGAGCCTTCGCGATCGTCCGGGCGAACTCCTCGATCGTCCGGTCGATACGCCCGGCATCGACGTCGCTCTCAATTGTGGTTGCTGACGAAACGAACCGCATCCCCTTTGCTTCGAGCGCCTTCCTCACGATCGCGATGGCGTTCTCGCCTCCCGATCCTCCCATCTCAGCGAGGACCGAGAAGGGTTTTCCCCGGCCGTTCGTGACCCGGGAGAGGTACTCGTTGACATAGGGCGGAATCTTCCGCGACCAGACCGGGGTTGCGACGACCAGATGATCGACGTCGGCCAGATCCGCCTGCACCGGCTGAATCGGTGCCCGCATTCCAAGCATCGACATCATTCCTTTCCTGAACATCCCTACCTCAGAGACCGGCCTGATCTCGGCAAGCCCGGCCCCCACTCGCTCCGCGAGCGCCGCTGCCACCTTCTCCGTATGCCCCTGCCAGGAGTAGTACACGACGAGTATCATCACGTTCACCTCGCATGGGTTGTCTATGCTCCTCCCATATAGGCCTGGTGACCGTGGCACGGAACGTTCATATCTCCAGCGCCGACAAGATCAAGGCATGCAGGAGTACAGCCCCGGGATCCTCGGCGAGGTCCGGTTCGCCCGCCAGGACGGCGGCTACTATGTGCAGCTCTACAGTCAGGAAGGAACACCCGTCGGCAAAACCGGGCTCTGGAGGAGCGAGGCGAAGGCACGCGAGGCGGCCCGGCGGCTTGCGGAGAAGCTGGCCGGGGAGTGAGCGCTCCTCACCGGATCTTTGGGTGCTTCTCAGCGTAGCGGACGAGGCCGGCGATGCACCGGTTGTGCGGCGCCGCGATGCCGTGGCGCTCACCGAGGCGCGCGACGTAGCCGTTCAAGAGGTCGATCTCCGTCCGGCGGCCCAGCTGGAGGTCGTAGTACATGGACGGGTAGACTCTGGCGAAGTCGGGCACCTGCACTGAGAAGAGGTGGGCGAGGTAGTCGTCGGCGGTTGCCCAGGGGAGGTGCACCCCTTCGGCGCCGGCGACAGCGAAGGTCTCGCGGATGAGGGCTGCGACGGTCTCCCGGATCTCCTCATGGGCGGCGACCTCGACCGGGGCCGCGAGGAGGGCGCAGAGCGGGTTCACCGCGATGTTGAGGAGGGCCTTCGCCCACTTCCCCGACCGGATATCGGCGTCCGCCTCGACCGGGATGCCGGCGGACCGGATGATGCCGATCAGCCGGTCGCGGGCGGTGCCGTCGCCGGACCAGACCCCGAGGCGCATCGGGGCGCTCTCGCTCAGCACCCGGACGTGCCCCGGACCCACGACCGAGAAGTTCGTCGTCACGGTCCCGCCGATGACGGTATCGGTGTACTCCGCAATGATCTCCTCGTTCCCGATCCCGTTCTGGAGGCTTGCCGTCGGCCGACCCCGGATGATACCGGCATACTCCTCGCAGACTGCCCGGGTGTCGGTGCCCTTCGCGGTGATGATGATGAAGTCGACCAGAGGGGGGACCTCCCCCGGCCCGGAGATGGGGGCAACCCCGCCGACGGTGCCGTTCCCCCAGACGCCCTCCATAACAAGGCCCCGGTCCCGGACCGCGCCGGCGTGCACCGGCCGGCATGCCGCATAGACCCTCGCCACCCCCGAAAGCCTCCCGGCAAGCGAGAGGCCGACCCCCCCTGCGCCGAGGATCAGGATGACCGGGCGTTGTAACGTTTCCATTCTCTCAAATACTTCTTCGACGCGGGAGACGATAAGGGCAAGCCCGGCCGAGCCGGAGACGGCGATATGGGCAGACGTGCTCAACCAGCTCCTCACCCCGGGGCTGCCACCGATCGTCCGACTCCGGATCACCGCGATCGCCTGATGAGCGTCGTTTCCGGGAAGGACAGTTGCGAACGCTTTTCTTATCAGGTGCCAAGTATTCGTACCTGATGAAGCACGTTACGAAGGCCGACGGCAGCCTGCAGGCGTTCGACCCGGGGAGGGTGCGGCGGACCCTTCGGAAGATGGGTCTTGACGAGGAGGATGCCGACCGGATCGCCGGCGAGATCGAGGAGGAGGTGCCGGATGGGGTCAGGACCTCCGCGGTCCTCCGGATGATCCGCACCCGGGCCCGGACCGTCCGCCCCGCCGTCAGCCACCGGACCAACCTCCGGCGGGCGCTCGCCCTCATCCCCCCAAAACCGGAGTTCGAGGAGTTCGTGCGGGTCCTCCTCCGGGAGCACGGCTACCAGGTAATGGCCGGGTGCGTTCTTGCTGGCCGGTGCGGGGAGCATGAGGTGGACGCGATCGCGGAGAAAGACGGCACCACCATCTTCGTCGAGGTGAAGCACCACGCGAGCCATCACCGGATGACGGGCCTCGACGAAGGGCGGATCGCCCGGGCGATCATCGAGGACCTCCAGGAGGGGTTCCGGTCGGGAAGGTGCACCGTCTCGATCGACGGCGCCCTGATCGTCTGCAACACCAAACTCTCGGAGCACGCAAAGCGTTACGCGACCTGCCGGGGGATCGGGCATATCGGGTGGGATTACCCCGAGGACTGCAACCTCCGGACGATGATCGAGGATACCGGGTCCTACCCGGTCACCATCGTCGGCGGGGTGAGCCGGTCGGTTGCCACCCGGCTTGCTGCCGTCGGGATCCTCACGGCAAAACAGGTCGCGTACGGCGATACTGCGGCCATCGCCGGCGATTCAGGTGTCTCCCTCCGGGAGGTGCTGCTGATCGCCGGGCGGGCACGCGCGATCCTTGAACCGTGACGGTCAGGCGGACCCGTTGATGGTCCGGAGTTGCCCGGGGGTCGGGTTGATCAGGACAATCTCGGGCTGGCAGTTGAACCGGAGGTCCACCCCGGCCAGGTCTGCGCTGCAGACCCCGCGGGAGATATAGGTCGGCGTCCCGTTCGTCTCGAACATGCCCGCGAGCTCGATGACGCCGTAGTCGTTCAACTGCGTCACGACCGGGAAGAGGAACTGGCCGCCGTGGGTGTGGCCGGCGAGGATGAGGTCGGCGTCCCAGTCAGCCCGGCAGGATGGTTCGTGGATGAGATAGATGGTGAATGCGTCCGTCTTCGGCACGTCGGGCGGGTCCGCCATCCCGGCCCAGCCGTCATCGACCCCGACGATGACGACCTCTTTGCCCCCGGCGGAGACCTGAACGTAATCGTTCCTGAGGACGTGGACGCCGTTCTCCTCCAGCGTCGCGGCGAGGGCGTCGGCGAACGCGGTGTCGGCGGAGCCGTCGTTCAAGGCAGTGAGATCATACCCGGCGGCAGTGGCGTTGACCGAGGTCTGGACGGCAAGCATCCTCTCGATACCTGCCATGCCGTCGGTCCCCACCCGGTAGTCGTGGTTCCCGAGGACGGCGTAGGTCGGGGCATCGAGCGACCGCCACACCTCCTGGGCGGTGAAGTCCGACTCCTCGCCGGTGGCGAAGTCGCCGCCGATCAGGACGATCGAGGGGTCTAACCGGTTGACCTCGGCGATCACCTCCCGGACGTGATCGATGTTGGACGGCTGGACATGGGGGTCGGTGATGTAGACGATGCCTTCGGGCGCTCCGTCGATCGTGAGGACGGTCACGTCGACGGCCCGTGCTTCCCAGACCATGTAGCCGGTCATGGACGGGAGCAGGATGAGCATGAATAATGCCAGGTGTCGGGCGTCCGGGGCCTTCAGAGTCACTGTATTTTATTCTCCCCAATGAATATTAATACGATCCGACGGGTCGGCACCGGTCAGGTCACCGGCCATGAACCTGATCGACCGGTTCGCCCATGATATCGGCCGGTGCCGCACCGGAGGACGGCTCGGTAAAGAACCGGACAAAGCGATGTCCCTCCTCACGTGAAAGGGCGATAGCGGCAAGGCCGGCCACGATCACCGCTCCGGCCAGGTCCATGATCAGGTCGACCATGGTGTCCGTGTTCCCGTGCTGGAGGTCGGTGCCGAAGACCTCGTCGGCCACGAACTCGTAGATCTCCCATAACGTCCCCGCCGCCAGCGTGGTGCTCACGATGAAGATGATCGCGATCGGCACCGTCAACCGGACCTCCCCCCGGTGCTCGGCGAGAGCCGCGATGAAGAAGGCGATGAGCGCGACGGTTGCCGAGGAGACGAGGTGGGCCAGTTTGTCGTAGTAGGGCGCGAGGCTGATATAATAACCGCCGACGTGTCCCATGACATGAATGTAGAGGGAGACGGCGACGAGGAGGTTGATCTCCCAGGGCAGGCAGAGGCGCATGTTCCGTGTCATGAGGGCCGGCGTCATCGTCAGGAGGAAGGCGAGGCCTGCCGAGAACCCGAGGAAGTACTCGCCCGCGGTGATGCTGGAGGCTGCAGCAAGGAGGATGAGCCCCTGGATGACGTAGGTGATGTAGATTCCGCGCGATGGGGCCGGGCACGTCATGGGTCTTCTGAGTAGTGATCCCGTGCATCATACATAACCATCCCGGTGGCGGTCGCGGGTGATCGTCGGTGGGATACCGGACCGAACGGGCGGGACCCGACCGCTACCGTCGCCGCCGCGCTCTCCGGGAGAATAGTTGATAAGTCAGCAGGTGTATAAATTGGACACGCAAAGGACCAACTACTCTGGCATATGGGGTTGATGATCTGACGGATGCTACGAAGCGCAAACCTGAATCCAATGGAGCACCGGGAGAAGAGGAGATTATCCGCGTGCGCCTGCCAAACAAGAGGAACCGGGAGATGTTCGCAAGCGCCGAACTGATGCTCGGGGCAAATCATATCAGGATCCGCTGTGTCGACGGGGTAACCCGCACCGGGCGGATCAAGGGCAAGATCAAGAAGAAGGTCTGGATACGGGAGGGGGATGTTCTGGTCGTCGTCCCCTGGAGTTTCCAGGACGAGAAGTGCGATATCGTCTACCGCTACACGCGACCCCAGGTGGAGTGGCTCCGGAAGAACCGGTATCTCTGATACTCTTTTTTTGCAACGTCGCCTCTCAGTTCATGCAGCAAAAGCGGGGCTGAGGGCGGGGTGTCCTCTCCTGCGTGGGTGATGGATTCAAAAAAAAGATTAAATGCCGTGGATTTTAATTTTGTATTCTTTCACGACGAGTTTGTCGATGGGTCTTTCGGCGATAGTCCATGTATACTTGTTGAGGCCAATCTCATCCATCTCGAGCGTAGTCAAGTAGTTCCCCCACGCTGTGGCAAGGTTGTTTCCGGCACCCGGAATGTACTCTACCTGAATATCTCCGGTGGGCGTGTATGGTCGCGGTTCTGTGCTCTCCAGGCTCATCCTCATTGTCGTCATCCCCGACTTCGCCATCCGCTCGTCGGCGGTGATCTTCATGAGATAAATGACGAGCGTCTTCGTGGGCCTGTCGTAGAACCACCGGGGCTCCGCGAGCATCGCCGAACCCGTTGCATCCTCCTGGCGCGTCATCACCGCACCGTTCTCGAGGGTGATCACCTCGGTCCCGCGGTCGGAGCGGTAGACCAGTGCCCCCGGGGAGAAATCCAAAGGATCGTAACCAGGGATACTGATACTAAACGTTGGTGCCGACGGATCGGCGCCGATCACCGCAAGCGTCCCTCCGCTCACCTGGAGTGCCGTCTCCTTGTAGGGGACATTCTTGAAGCAGAGGCTCTTCATATCGTTCTGGATGACGATCATCGCCCGCTCCATGTTCTTCACGTCGGTGTTGCTCTGTTCCTTGACGAGCACCGGGTAGCCGTAGAGCGTGACCAGGCCGATGCCGCTGATGACGATCCCGAGGATCAGGATGAACCCGATCGCCTCGGAGACTGCTCGTTCATTCATCTTCACGGTTCTATACCCTCCTGAACCCGCTTGAGTTATACTGGATCATGTTCCATCCCGCGCCGGTGGTGTTGCCGATGACACCCTTCGTTGCCCCGATGCCGCCGATGGCAACCCTGCTCATGACATCGCCGGCCCGCACATCGATCGCCTGGCTCGCACCCGTCATCCCCACGTCCACGAAGTAGCCCCTCCCGGCAACATCGTCGGGGATGTCGAACTTCGTCTCGATGGTCCCGTTGCCGGGCGCGATGACGTAAAGGTCCACGATCCGGGTGCTGATGCCGTTCCCGATGTCGACGAAGGCGTGGTAGCGGAGTTTGTCCGCCGGCCCCTCCATGAAGGCGGCGTTGACGGTGAACATCATCACGATCATCAGCACGAGCAGCATGCCGCTGATGATGATGTACTCCATGAGCCGGGTGACCCCCTCCTCGTTCATCGGTTCAGTAGTACACGGTCTCATTGTATACCGTCACCCCGTTGTTGTAGTGGATATCGACCGGGTGGAGCTGGCGGCCGGAGAC
>NZ_JAVBWL010000052.1:0-7627 GCF_036677455.1 Methanoculleus sp.
GACTCTTCAGCCTCTTCGATCTCGGCTGCAGCCTCCGGCGTGGCCGGGCGCGAGATCGTCTCCTTCATGACGACGTCGTTGACATCGGAGTAGTTCTCGAAGATCTCGCGGACGAGGGTGCCCCGCCAGACCATCCAGCGCCGGTCGTAGGTGATCGCGGGCGGAAGCGTCAATTCGGCCACGCCGTCGGCGATGGTGATCCCGATGTCGGTCCGGCCCGAGAAGAGCTTGATGAGACCCTTGATCTGCTCGATCGGGTCCTCGACCTTCTCCAGGATCGAGTAGGAGTAGGTCAGGGTCTTGCCGGCAAGCGGGTGGTTGAAGTCGACGACCGCGCGCTTTCCGATGACGTCGACGACGACGCCCTCGCGGCCCTCGACCTCGATCCGCGTCCCGCGCTTCGGCTTCTCACGGAACTGCGAGGTCGGGACGGACTTCATGCCGTCTTCTTCGTGCTCCCCGAACGCCTTCTCGGGCGGGATCTCAACCTGGCCCTCGGCGCCGACTTCCTTCCCGATCAACTCGTCCTCAAGGCCGATGATGATGTGGTGGCTCCCCAGGCGGACGGTGACAGGACCGTACTCCGCCCGCGGGTTGTAGATCCCCTCTTCCTTTGCGCTCTCCTCATCCGTGGTATCGAAGATATTCTCACCGGCGCGGCCGGTGTATCTGAGCCTGATAAAATCTCCTTCCTGAAGTGCCATTCCATTCACCTTGAAGAGCAGCCGCGTTATCGGGCCGATACGCCTCCCGTACCGGCCCGTCGCATGCCTGCGTCTCGTTGTCCCACTTTATTTGGATGGAATGGTATTTATCGTACGGGGGTGAGGGAACGGGCAGGATCATGGATGAGGGAGAGCATCGGGCGGAGGGGGTCTCATACGCCCCTTCTCCCCCGGAGAAGTTCTGCGGCAGAGAGAGAGAGCGTGAGCGGCTCGCAACCATCCTCTCCCGGGCAGCAGGGCACGGGCAGGCGGTGATGATCTCCGGGCCCCCCGGCATCGGGAAGAGTTCACTCCTGAACCGGCTCGCCTACGAGGTGCAGGAGAACCCCGTCGGGGGCGAGGCGCCCGTCCTCAGGGGTGAGGTCTTCGACCTCCCGGGGATGCTCTTCTCGGTCTTCCGCGACCTGTTGAAGGACCTGCAGGGGCACACTGTGTCCGGGAGGTTTGGGGGGATTCTCGGCACCGAGGGGATGAAGGAGGCGGTCAGGTATGCCGACGACGTCCTCGCGAAGTATGCCGCCCCGGTGGAGCCGGTGGGCCTCCTCTCGAAGACCGGCGAGGAGATCATCGGCATCTTCGCCCGGTCGCCTGAAGTCGGGTACGACCGGGTGCGCCAGGCGTTCGATGAACTGCTCCAGGAACTCGGGAGGCTGATGGCCGGGACCGGACGTGCTGCAGCAGTCCTGCTCGACGATGTCCACCTTGCCTCAAGCCTCGACCGACGCCTCCTCCTGGATACCATCCGCGACCTCCCGCCCGGCATCCTCCTCGCCTTCACGTGCCGGACGGGGGATGCGGCCGGGCCGGGGCAGGAGATCCTGGAGATCGAGATCGCTCATATGCCGCTCTCCGGGCTGCAGCCCTACGAGATCCGGGAGCTGGGGGAGCGGCGCTTTGCCCTCCCCATCGACGACCGGGCAGCGGCCGCCCTCCTCGACGGGACCGGAGGCGACCCGTTCAGCCTCATGGCCTGCTTCAACGTCCTGCGCCATCGGGGCATGACACCCTCCCGGGAGACGATTACCGCTCTGCTTGCCGGGGCAAATGACCCGGCAGGGCTTGCGTTCTCCGCGCTCCCCGGGCCGGAGAGGAGATGGGCGGAGGGGCTCTCTGTCCTGAACCCCCCGTTCCCGGTGCCGGTCATGGCCTGCATGCTCGATGTCCAGGCGACGGATGTGACAGGCCGGCTGCAGGAGAGCAGCACATTCCGGAGGCTCCCCGGCGGCGAGTACGCCTTCGCGCACCCCCTCCTGCAGGAGCACTGCAGGCTAAAACTCACCCCGGGCACGCGAGTATCGCTCAACACCCGTGCCGCGGACTGTTTCGAACGTTCCCTGCACCGTCTCTCCGGCAGGCTGCACGTCCTCCTCTCGCTTGCCTGCCACTTCTTCTTCGCGCGGGAGTACGAGAAAGCGGCGGACCTGAACCTGGAGCTGGGGCTCCGGTTCTATCATCGCGAGGACCACGATACGGGCCTGATGCTGACCGAGCGGGCGATCGTCTCTGCGGAGCACCTCGGGGACAGTGCTCTCCTTGCCACCGCACGGGAGCAGAGAGATCTTATCCGGCGGGAGACCACCGGGACGGTCCGGCCCGTGCAGTGAGGGTTTATCTCGCTTCCAGAGAGACTATCTGGCGCGAATGTCATGCTCGAAGTAGAAGCGAAGTTTGCGGCACCTGACATCTCCCGCATCAGGGCCCGGCTCAACCAGCAGGAAGTGCGGATGACGAGGAGACAGCAGGAGCGCGACGTCTACTACAACGCCCCCCACCGCGATTTCGGAGAGACCGACGAGGCGTTACGGGTCAGGTACGACGATACCGGGGTCACCGTGACCTACAAAGGGCCGAAGGTCCGGGTCGGGAGCGCAAAGGCCCGCGAGGAGTTCAACCTCGCGGTGGCCTCAGGAGAGACCCTTGACGCGATCCTCTCCCGCCTCGGTTTCCGGCCGACCGCCACGGTCTCAAAGGCGCGGGAGTTCTACGAGATGGGGGAGGTGACGGTGACGCTCGACGACGTCGAGGGCCTCGGGACGTTCATCGAGATCGAGATCCTGACCGAAGTTAGTACAGAAGACGCTGCCGAACGGATAGGAGTGGTAGCAAAAGGGTTGGGTGTAGACGGTCCACCGATCTACACCTCGTATCTTGAGATGCTGCTATCTAAACAGCAATAAGGTCGATATGGATATCTTTTGGCTCCGTCCCGAAGTGGATGAGAGCGCCGTAGCCCTCTGATGCGGGCCCGGGGTTGACGACGGTGACGCCGTCGACCTCGGTGATCCCTCGTGCCTCGTGAATGTGAGCACAGCAGACCAGGTCGAACCGGGTCATGTGCTTCCGAATGCTCTGACAGCCGACGTGATCCTCGCCGACTGTATCCAGCGCTCCGTACGGCGGAGCGTGGCTGAGCAGGACGTTGTACACGTTCTTGTCCATGTGGTTGACTATCCGGGTGAGGTCTCCATCAATCTCCTTCTCGGTAAGTTCAAACGGCGTGCCGAAAGGCGTCTGGTTCGAACCCCCAAGACCTGCGAGCGTTATCTTTCCGAGCGCTATCCAGGATTTGTGCAGACAGACTGCATCTGAGCGTTCGAGCACGTCGATGATCTCACGGGGGTCACAGTTGCCGGGGATTGCAAAACACGGTACTTCGAAGTTTGAGAGTACCGAATCTACAGGCTCAAGTGGACCAAAGTTGGTGATGTCGCCTGCAATGATGACTGCATCGTAGTCGTAGCTGAGAAAAGCGTCAAGCTTTCCGTAGTTACCGTGCAGATCTGCTAAGAGTAGCACATCCGTCATGCACTATAGATGAGAAGTGCGTCTAAAAAACCTTATCTCCTGATCCATCCAGGAGCCGGTTATCCTGCCGCCGAGTGCCAGTTTCCCGAGAACTTTCTGGGTTTCCGGAAGGAGCCGGCGGGGCCGGCTGTTCCCGAGGGGGGTCCCGGGCAACGGCATGAAGTAGTGGATGTGTGCCGTCCCCACCCGGGTGACCTGGCGCACGAGGTCGACCGTCGCGCGCTGGTCGTCGTCGCTCTCAAACGGCAGCCCCAGGATGAAGTCGACGACCGGGACGAGCCCCTGCTCCCGGCAGAGGTCGACGGCACGGACGACGTCCTCCACGGTGTGCCCCCGGTGGAGGCGGCGGAGCACCCGGTCGCTCCCGGACTGGGCCCCGAAATGCAGACGGGTATTGGCGCAGTGGTCGATGATGAGCTCGACGGACTGCCTCGAGATGCACTCCGGGCGCACCTCCCCGGGGAAGGTGCCGAAGTAGATCCTGCCGTCGAGGCTTTCAAGGAGCCGTTTTACGCGGTCGAGCCGGAGATGGACACCGTCCGACCCGTAGGCGAACGCGTTCGGGGTGACGAACCGGATATCCCGGTGACGTGACGCATAGAAAACGATCTCGTCGATGGAGCGATGGCGCATGCACCGCCCGAAGAGGCGGGGGGTCTGGCAGTATCCGCAGGAGAACGGGCATCCCCGGGAGATCTCGACGAACCCCTTGAGGTCCGAGAACGGCGGGTAGCCGTCGAGGAGGACGGTATGCCGTGCGGGCGTGTAGCCGGCGGCGGTAGCGACCCCGGGCGGCGGGTCCCTCCCCTCTTCGATGGCAGAGAGGAGCGCCGGGAGGGTGTACTCGCCCTCCCCGACGACGACGTAATCGGCATACTCCGCCACCTCCCGGTAGCAGGCGGAGGGGTGAGGGCCGCCGACGATCGTTATGCAGTCCGCTCCCGCGATCTCGTCACGATAGAGGCGTTCGTTGATGGAGTTCAGGCTGTAGACGGTGACGTCGCGCTGCGGCTCATCGGTGATCGCCAAAGGGTATCCGGAGCTCTCGCACGCCGCGGAGAGGACGGCGAGGGTGTTGTTTGCCTGGGAGATGGCTCGCCAGTAGACCTTCATATCTGCAGTGTTCCGGCCGTGCAGCGTTCGCTCACCGGGATTCCCGGCGGTTCTGCCTGTACGGCATGCTATCCACCTGTCTCTCGTGAGACGCGATTAAGGTGACGACCTGCCGCTGCCGGGGATACCGGGACACCCTGGACCCCGGGCCATAGCGGGAACAGCCACGCCTGCGGCGCCCCCGAGAGGGACCGGACGTGCCGGTATCCCCGGCGGTCTCGCCCAGAGGGGTTGAGCAGGGGGATCGAACGCGCTGTTCAGCAACGCTTAAATTAACACGAAGAGAGTTTACATCAGTCGCTTTTAATCCACTCACCCAACTGCGCCTACAGAGAGATAAGGAGGCAACTATGGAGAACAAGAAGAAACTGACCACCGCTGCCGGCGCACCTGTGCCGGACAACCAGAACGCCATGACCGCGGGTCCCCGCGGCCCCATGCTGATGCAGGACGTCTGGTACCAGGAGAAACTCGCGCACTTCAACCGGGAGGTGATCCCGGAGCGGCGGATGCACGCCAAAGGGTCCGGGGCGTTCGGCACATTCACCGTCACTAATGACATCACCCGGTTCACGAAAGCGAAGATCTTCTCCGAAGTGGGCAAGAAGACCGAGGCTTTCGTCCGCTTCTCGACCGTCGCCGGCGAGCGGGGTGCGGCCGACGCGGAACGCGACATCCGCGGCTTTGCCATGAAGTTCTACACCGAAGAAGGGAACTGGGATCTGGTCGGCAACAACACGCCGGTCTTCTTCCTGCGCGACCCCCACAAGTTCCCGGACCTCAACCGCGCCGTCAAACGCGACCCGAAAACGAACATGCGGTCCGCGAAGAACAACTGGGACTTCTGGACGTCGCTCCCGGAGGCGCTCCACCAGGTGACGATCACCATGAGCGACCGCGGGATCCCCCTCTCCTACCGCCACATGCACGGCTTTGGGAGCCACACGTTCAGCATGATCAACGAAAGAGACGAGCGCGTCTGGGTCAAGTTCCACCTCCACACAGAGCAGGGCATCAAGAACCTGACCGACGAGGAGGCCGAGGCTATCGTCGCGAAAGACCGCGAGAGCCACCAGCGCGACCTCTTCGAGAGCATCGAGCGGGGCGACTTCCCCCGCTGGACGATGTTCATCCAGGTGATGACCGAGGAGCAGGCAAAGCAGATGCCCTACAACCCATTCGACCTCACCAAGGTCTGGTACAAGGGCGAGTTCCCCCTGATCGAGGTGGGCGTCCTCGAACTGAACCGGAACCCCGAGAACTACTTCCAGGACGTGGAGCAGGCCGCATTCAACCCCGCCGCCGTGGTGCCGGGGATCAGTTTCTCGCCCGATAAGATGCTGCAGGGGCGCCTCTTCGCCTACGGGGACGCGCAGCGCTACCGCCTGGGCGTCAACCACCACCAGATCCCGGTCAACTCCCCGAAGTGCGCCGCAAACCCCTCCCACCGCGACGGCCAGATGCGGGTGAACGGCAATGCCGGCTCTGCCGTCGGCTACGAGCCGAACAGTTTCGGCGAGTGGCAGGAGCAGCCCGAGTATAAGGACCCGTTCCTGGAACTCTCCGGTGCGGGGGGAGCCTGGAACTTCCGCGAGGATGACGACGACTACTACACCCAGCCGGGCAAACTCTTCCGCCTGATGAGCCCACAGCAGCAGCAGGTCCTCTTCGAGAACACCGCGCGGGCGATGGGAGATGCACCCGACTTCATCAAAGTCCGCCACATCGAGAACTGTCGAAAGGCCGACCCGGCCTACGGGAAGGGCGTCGCGGATGCGCTCGGTATCCCGATAGGGAAGAAGTAGCCCGGAGATCCGGGCCTCCACCACTTTTTACCGCTCGACAAAACAGAACGGGTCCTCTGCGGCGAGGTTCCCGCCGGCCGCATACGCCCGCACCCGGCAGCCACCCCCGCAGAGGTCGCGGTAGCCGCACCGGCCGCACTTCCCGGAGAGGTCACGGGGTTCCGCCCTGAACCGGGCGAGGACCGGGTTATCTGCATCCTGCCAGAGGCGTGAGAACGGTTGATCCCGGACGTTGCCGACGAGGAACTCAGGGGACCGGGCGAACTGGCAGGGGTAGACGTTCCCCTGCGGGTCGATGTTTGCCACCCGCTTGCCCGCGCTGCACCCGCCGTTTGAGGATCGCACCAGCGCTTCTGCCCCGGCCACATCAGGCGACCCATCCCGCTCCATCGCGCGGAGGAGGTGGATGCAGTCCTGCGGGGCATCGACGGTCAGGAACTCCATGGACCCGGGATCGGTCTCCGAAGCCTTACGGTAGAGGAGGGTGAGCGCAGCGTCCACCTCCCCCGGCCCCACCTGGAGCCGGTCGTAGGCCTCGCCCCCCCGCCCGCTCGGGACAAGCCAGTAGAGGCAGAACCGCGAGGCGCCGAGCGTCCCCGCAAGGTCGATGAGGGCCTCGAGTTCCCCCATGTTCTCCCTCGTCAGGGTGACCCGGAGGCCGGTCCGGATGCCGGCCTCGCGGCACCGGGCAAACCCCAGAGCAGCCCTCGCAAACGCCCCTCGAGTCCCCCTGAACGCGTCGTGGGTCTCCGGTCCCGCGCCGTCGAGCGATATCCCGGCGTAACCGATACCCGAGTCCCTGATCATCCGGGCGGCGCCGGGGGTGATCAGGGTGCCGTTCGTGCTGAGCGCGGTCCTGATCCCGCGGTCCGCCGCCGCACGCGCGAGTTCCGGCAGGTCCTCGCGGAGGAGGGGTTCGCCGCCGGAGAAGAGGATGAGCGGGACACCCGCCGCGGCGAGATCCTCGATGAGCGCGAGGGCTTCTTCGGTCGAGAGTTCCCCGTCCGTCCTCGAGTCCGGCCCGGACCGGCTGTAGCAGTGGGCGCAGGCGAGGTTGCACCGGTCGGTGAGGTTCCAGAAGACGACCGGCCGGTAGTCCTGCATGAACGCCAGGTACTTCCCCGGAACCTCGGTAAGAGGCCTGTTCTGGTGGCGCATAACGCCGCTGACTGTTCCCCG